>JAFWYM010000020.1 GCA_017517705.1 Alistipes sp. | reverse complement strand
GTGGGTAGTGTGGGTAGTGTGGGGAGTTATCTGATAGCGTTCTCCTTAAACTCCCTAAATTCCCTAATC
Source organism: Alistipes sp. (assembly GCA_017517705.1). Classification (GTDB taxonomy): domain Bacteria; phylum Bacteroidota; class Bacteroidia; order Bacteroidales; family Rikenellaceae; genus Alistipes. The sequence continues at coordinate 21,273 of JAFWYM010000020.1, read as the reverse complement.
TCCCTAATTTCACTACTCACTCCTCACTCCTCACTACTCACTACTCATTGTAATAGGTTTTCTGCCCACGCCATATCTTCGGGTGTGGTGAGTTTGATGTTCTGGCGCTCGCCCTCGATGAGGGTTATGCTGCCACCTGCGGCCTCCACAACCGAGGCATCATCCGTGAAGCCCGCATCGTAGGGTAGTGTGTAGGCGTGGCGTAGCACCTCGGCTCTGAATACCTGCGGTGTCTGCACGGCACGAAGCTCGCTGCGGGGCACTATGACGGAGGCATCGCCCACGATGCGACGTATGCTGTCGACAACATCCACAACGGGAATCACGGCATCGTGCTTCTCCACCTCCAATATGGCGCGAAGTATCAGCCTCTTAGACACTAAGGCTCTCACGCCATCATGTACGGCGATATACTCCACCTCCGCGGGGAGGGCCTCGATGCCCGCCTTCACGGAGTCGTAGCGCTCCTTGCCACCCGCGACAACCCTATGTGCAGCGACATCGAAGCGTGCCGCGAGGTTCTTCCATAGTGCTATATGCTCCTCGGGGAGTACCACGACAATGTCGGCCCCCGGCAGTGCCTCGCTGAAGGTATTTATCGTGCGTGCCACGACGGGCTCGCCACCGAGAATCATGAATTGCTTGGGTAGTGACGACTGCATACGTCGCCCCGACCCTCCGGCAACGATTATTACTCCTCGCTTTGCCATATTAGTTTTGTTCCAAACCCTAAGGTGTTATCCGTAAGTTTCATCATCGTGGGCTCCACCATCCACAGCTCGAGGGGTGCTACCACGGCATAGGGGAAGCGCTTGAGGTATAGATGCTTAGCCTCCTCGTCACCCCTTGTGGCGCGACCCACTACCTGTAGCCCCTGCACGCGCCCCACAACGCGCGTCTCGAGGACTATGCTTAGTGCCACGCGGCTGTCGGCCTCCATCTCGCTGCCGTGGCGTGTTGTGGTCGCGGAGGTGAACACAAAGATGTTACGCTCCTTGTCGTAGGCGTAGAAGCAGTTTGCCACGTATGGCTCGCCCTGGCTGTTCACGGTTGCCACGGTGAGCACGTGGTGCTTGGCGATGAAGCGCCCGAAGCGCTTGTCCATGTCGTTACTCTGCATCGTCGTTGCTCTGCTCCGTGGCAGCCTCCTGCTTTACGGGAAATATGTCGCTCTCGGTTATGCGCTCCTCGGCCGTAGCCACGCCTTCGAGCTCCCTCATCACGCGGTCGCGCACAGCCTCGAAGCGCTCCTTATGCTCCGCAGATATAGGCTCTGCGGGCTCCTGGGGTACCTTCAGCGGGTCTATGGCCGTGCCATTCTTCCATATACGGTAGTCCAGATGTGGGCCTGTGGATGTGCCTGTCGAGCCTACGTAGCCTATGAGCTGCCCCTGCGTGACGCGCGTACCTACACGAATGCCCTTGGCGAAGCCTCGGAGGTGGAGGTAGCCCGTAACGATGCTTCCTGCGTGCTGAATCTTTATGGTGTTACCACCACCGCCACCCCAGCCGGCGAAGATGACAACGCCATCGGCCACCGAGTGTACGTGTGTGCCCGAGGGTGCAGCATAGTCCACGCCATGGTGCGGGCGATATACCTTGTGTACGGGGTGTAGTCGTGAGTTGGAGAACTTCGAGCTTATGCGCGTGTACTTAAGCGGTGCCTTCAGCAGCTGCTTGCGTAGCGACTCGCCATTGGCCTCCCAGTAGCGTAGCTTGCCCTCCTCCTGGGCGTAGGGTATGGCGTAGAAGGTCTTGCCTCCGTGGTGAAACTCGGCACCCCAGATGCGGCCGATGCCTACCGAGACGTCATCGACATACTTCTGGTCGTATATAACCTTGAAGGAGTCGCCCTCCTGTATGCCGAAGAAGTCCACCGTCCACTGATATATATCCTCGAACTCTGCAGCGAGGGCGTAGGGTAGCTCTTGCTCCATGATAGCGCCCCATAGCGACGATGTGATCACCGCCTCGCGACACTGGCGCACGACGGTTACGGGACGTGAGCCGAGGCTCACGCTCACGCTGTCGCCCACGAAGCCAAAGACGACATAATCTATGGCGTTGCGGTGATATACGACATAATCCACCTTGTCGTGCTCACCGAGGCTGTCTACGGTGTGACGTGTGAATGTGGTGTAGGCGTTGTCGGCACGTATCTGTCGTAGGGGGAATACCTCCTGCGCAGCCTTGTCGAGGCGGTCGACCATCACGGCAGAGATGCCCCTGCGCCCGAGGATGCCACCCACGGTCTCGCCCATACGTACGGTGTCGTTCTCGATGGTGTAGCCTGCGATATCAATGCCGTAAAGGAGTTCGGGCTCCGCTACCGTAGCCATGTCTGATGTACTCTTGTCGCTCGCATTGTCGGTGGAGCTGCCGCCACACGCTGCCACGAATGTGATCATCAGCAGCGAGGTCAATCTCATCAATCGTTTCATACACCGCAAAGATAATATTTATTTTGCTCTTTGCCTAATACCTATATAAATAATCTATCGTAATTAGCCCCCCGAGCAAAAACTTTTGTGCCCGCCACTCTTCAGCCGTCGGCTACTACTCCCGTGGAGCGTGACAGACAACTGCCACTCTCCGCGGCAATAACCATAACTACGGAGATCGAGTACTCATAATATCGCTAAAATTTGGTCGTTACAAAAAAAAATAGTACCTTTGACCGAATTGTGGACTATATGCAGCCCAGTTGTAGGAGTATATGAAGGTATTTTTGAGCATAATCGCGTGGGTATATACGATGGTGATAACTATTCGCCATCGCCTCTACGATTGGGGCGTGTTCAAGAGTCACACCTTCGACATCCCGATCATCTGCGTAGGTAATATCACTGTTGGTGGTACGGGCAAAACACCTATGGTAGAGTACCTTATCTCGACGCTCAGCAGCGACTACCGCATTGCTGTTCTCTCGCGTGGCTATGGGCGTCGCACCAAGGGCTACCGCGAGGTGCAGACAACGGACTCCTACCTCGATGTGGGCGACGAGCCCTTGCAGATGAAGCTTAAGTCGCCCGATACGGTTGTCGTTGTCTCGGAGGATAGGGTTGCGGGCATCGAGCGCCTGCGCAAGGAGCACCCGGAGGTGACACTCATAGTCATGGATGACGGCTTCCAGCATCGTAAAATCAAGGCTAAGGTCAACATCATACTTATCGACTCCACACGTCCTGTCGACGACGACAAGATGCTTCCGCTGGGTCGTCTCCGCGACCTGCGCTCGCGACTCTCGGCTGCGCATCTGTTCATCGTCACCAAGTGCTCGGACGAGATGACGCCATTGGATAAGCGTCTATGGCGTAATAAGTTACGTACGGTAGCATACCAGAAGGTGTACTTCTCGAGGATTGAGAGCCGTATGATTATGCCCCTCTTCGAGTTCGATGATCGCGAGGAGGTGAACTATGGTCAGCAGGCGATACTCCTCTCGGGTATAGGCAACCCTCGACCCTTTGTTCGCGAGGCCGAGGTGCGCTTCAATGTTGTCGACAAGATGCTCTTTGGCGACCACCATCACTTCACTACCGCGGATATGCGCCGTCTCTACGAGAAACTTAAGCACAACCCGCGTGCTGTCATCATCATGACGGAGAAGGATGCCGTGCGTCTGCGTCGCTCGAAGCTGCCCGAGCCACTTATGCGTGCCATGTACTTCATGCCCATACATATCGACTTTGTCGAGGGCCCCGATACCGACCTTCATGGCAATATCATTGCAGAGATAAAGTATGAGTCGAAGCGAGGGGCTAAGGGTAAGTAGCCACGTGGTCAAGAATAAATACAATATGCTATGATAAATAAGGTAATATTAGTAGGAAATGTGGGTGTCGACCCTGAGGTTCGCACCCTTGAGACGGGTGTTAAGGTTGCGCGTGTGCGCCTTGCTACGTCGGAGCGTATCTTCAACCGCCAGACCAACGAGACCACGGAGCATACCGAGTGGCATACCGTGACGCTCTGGCGCGGTCTTGCCGATGTCGCGGATAAGTATGTGCGCCGTGGCTCGCAACTATATATCGAGGGTAGCCTCCGTACTCGCGAGTGGGAGCGCGATGGCGTTAAGCACTACGCTACGGAGATTGTCGCCGACGAGATGAAACTCCTCGGACGCCGCCAGGATAATGCTCCACAACAGGCTCAGCAGCCATCGTATCAGCAGCCATCGTATCAACCCCAGCCACAACCCCAGGCTCCGGTATTGCCGGCTGAGGATCCCGATGATTTGCCGTTCTAATTTTAGGGGGGCATATAGATTGCGGTAGTGTAGCATAAGTGCCACGAAACATAATAGTCCGAATAGATGATACATTGTTGTGTCTCTATTCGGACTCTTTTAATATGCAGTTTTCTGCTGCATAATTGCAAGTTTATGCAGGAAAATAAAAATTGTGAAAGATAAATTTGTAATTCTAAAGTTTAATACCTACATTTGTCTTTTGATTATGTCTCAATGCGTTGTGGCGTTTTGAATAAGACAACATACTATTTAAAAATAACTATATGAAAAAGTTTTTTATGAGCATTAGGTCTGTTGTGGCAACTACTGCCTTAACAGCGCTTCTCGCTTCATCGATGGTATCATGTTCGTACGACGATACCAAGATTTGGAACGAGATTGACAAGATCAAGCAGGAGATCGTTGACCTCCGCACGCAGATCGACACCGAGCTGAAGGCTCTCACGGAGCTTGTCAGCGGTCAGAAGAGCATCAAGGATGTTAAGCCTCAGAGCGACGGTAGCACTATCATTACCCTCTCGGATGGCAGCAAGATTACCATCTATCCCAAGTCGAACGTTGAAGTGCCCTCGGATATCGTTACGGTATACAATGAGGATGGCGTTCTCTACTGGGCAACATACGATGGTATTGGCAACAGAGCGCCCATCCTTGTTGATGGCAAGAAGGTTCCCGTATCGGACGTTGTGCCCCAGACAAAGGTAAATGCCGAGACTGGCGCTATCGAGGTGTCGTTCGATGGCGGCAAGACGTGGATGGTAACGGGCTACACGGAGTCTGCTGCCGACACCTTGTTCACCGATATCCAGGTTGTGTACTCGGATTGGCAGGTTGACGACGAGGATAATCCCTTACCTCTCTACTGCATCATCACCCTCAACGATGGCTCAAGCATCAAGGTGGGTATGCAGAATGGTAGCCTCATCCTTCCTTACGACATGGTATTTGCCGCTTATGGCTCGACAACCCCGCTTGTCATCGAGGTGGATGATGTTGCGGACTTTATGACACAGGTACCTCGCGGCTGGACTTGCGACGTGAAGAACGAGCCTAAGAATGATAGAATGACGCTTAGCATCACAGCTCCTACCTATGCGCAGGTAAGTAACGGTAGCGCCGATAATGAGGGTGTTGTCAAGCTCATGGTTGTATTCAACAATGGCTCGTCGGCTATTGCCAGCATCAAGGTGTCGACTAACGCTGTTGTGGCCAACTTTACCGAGGAGGGCGTATATGTCGAGGCAAGCTATGGCACCAACTATATCCTCTGCGGCATCATTGCAAGCAAGAATTACAACGCAACAACGCTTGTTCCATATTGCAATAAGGTGCTTGATGGTTCTGCTGATGCCTCTATCGAGAAGTATGTATACCAGGTAAGCTTTATGGATTCTACAACTGAGTTTATCAAGTACACCGACTTCGCTAATATGCCTAATGGATTGACTGCGGGCACGGAGTATACATTCTGGTATGTTGTTCCTCGCGAAGGTGCTACGGATGACGCTTCTATGACTGTTGTAGCTAACGAGTTTGTCGCTTCGAAGTATACTCACAGCATCATCAAGCTCGAGTATGTCGATAACAGCCTCTTCGATGTAAACATTAAGTTCAGCGCTGAAGGCACACTTGGCTATATGCTTGGTTACGACCTCGCCGAGGAGTTCGATGCTGCAGAGATTGCAGCCTACTACACCGAGAATCCCGACTATCTGATCTGCAACAAGACGGAGACATCTTACGAGGGCTCATTCCTTGAGTTCTTCGATCCCTACACTCAGGGTCTCACCCCCGATACCGAGTATGTTGCATGGTGTATCACTAAGCCTGCTACGCCTGTGATCTTGGAGGAGCATGTTCACTTTGTTAAGTTCTCGACGAAGCCCTTTGTTGAGGGTGGCGATATCGAGGTAAAAGTTAGCAACGAGGTTATCGAGTATACTCGTATCTCTATGGACTTGAACACCGAGGCAGGTCACGTTGCTATCTACTACAACATTATGCCCTCGTATATGGCTACGGCCTACCCCGACGACACGTATCGTAGGGAGATGCTTCTCACTGAGGGTACACGTGTGATTACCAGTGGTGTAGTCCCTGTGCTATATGCCAAGGCTAAGGCTGGCGATGAACTTACGTTGTTCGCTATGGCTGTAGACCAGGAGGGTAAGTTCGGTAAGATTATGGTTAAGGAGTATACTACGCAGGACTTCGAATATAACGACCTCGATCTTAAGCTCACGACCGTAGACTTTAAGGTAAACGATACTAAGGTGGCTGTGGAGTGCGTTGGCGCATCGAAGTATGTCTACGCCTACTTCAAGACGTCGAGCGAGGACTGGGCAGAGTTTGGTGGTAGCACGAAGAAGGCGGGCGAGTATATGATTGCCAACCCCACAGATGATCGTATCTACGACACTGCAGAGGAGTCGTATGCTCTTGTAGATGGTATGATTCAGATTCAGGGCCTCGAGGTTGATGTTCAGTATGTCGTTGTAGTTATGGCAATTGATGCTCAGAACAAATACTCTAAGCCTCAGTCTGTATTCTTCACGCCTATTGCCGACATCGGTATTATGGTTAAGCGCACCGATGCCAACTGGGCTGAGGGTAAGCCCGAGATTATCATGGGCGAGACCTTTGATGGTGAGTTCTTCAACTTCTCGTGGTATACTACGCCTCAGAAGGGCTATGTTGCTTACTCTATGGTCGATCACCCCGAGAATCTTGTGAGCGACTATTACAATACCAATGTCAACACTCCCGAGAAGCTTATCTCGTACATCATAGCTGGCTGCGACAATGGTAAGAGAGATTGCGGACATAGGTGCGAGTGGCAGGAGTCTTATTCATACACTTGGACCGAGATGGAAGATCTGAATGGTGATGGTCGCATCGAATTCCATGAGACTGTTGAGTACACCAGAGACAATCTCCCGGGTGTATATAACTCGTTCTTCTATGGTACCAAGGGTGAGCACCTTATCTACATCACATGGGTTGGTGAGGATGGTAACTTCCACGAGCCCTATGCGTGGGATCCCACGAATGATGAGGAGGTTGAGCTTACATGGTAATGCGGGTTGTCACCCAATAGAAAGAGAGTGTCTGGTTTCGGCCAGACACTCTGTTTTTATTAGATATGTGTTAATATGATAGCGACAACGAAATATATCATTAATCATTACTGCTCACTGCACACTACTCACTACTCACTACTCACTGCTCATTGCTCACTACTCACTACTAATTGATAGCTGCGCTATCTCACCACTATGCTACGCACTATGTCGTGTCCTGCACGTCGGTTTATCTCTGCGGTGAGCCTGTCGCGCTGGTAGAAGAGCTCCTTGCGTACCACGCCCGAGCTCACGGTCACGTGGAGTATGCCGCGCTCGAGGCGTAGCTCTGTCGTTGCACCGGCTATCGTGGGCCCCACAATCTCGCGCCAGTAGTCGGGGATGTGTCCCTCGGCTATCTTGCGTGCCACGTATGGGCGCTGGAAGAACTCCTCGAGTATCTCGCCTATGGTCTTGGGGTGTGTGCGTTTCATCGTTCGAGGGCTCCGTTGCTTATGTTTAGGAGCATATACTCCGCCTTTGCCTCGCTGAGGGTGTGCTCCAGGCGATGCTTGTTGCAGTCGGTTATGAGTATCTGCCCGAAGGTGTCGCCATCCACGAGCTTCAGTAGTTGTGCCACGCGACGCATATCGAGCTTGTCGAAGAGGTCGTCCAAGAGGAGTATGGGCTTCTCGCCCGTATGCTCGGCAAGTAGCGTGTACTCGGCGAGCTTCAGTGCTATGAGGAATGACTTTTGCTGCCCCTGCGAGCCATATTTGCGTAGCGGATACCCCGAGATGGCAAAGAGGATGTCGTCGCGATGTATGCCCGCTGTTGTGTGCTCGTTTACGAAGTCCTTCTGTCGGCAGGCAAGGAGTATCTCCATCAGCGTAGCCTCCTGCAGCTCCGAGCGATACTCCATGCTTATTGTCTCGCGCTCCTCCGCCAGCAGAGCATAGTAGTGCTCAACGAGGGGAAGCATGCGCTCTATCACCTCCTTGCGGCGCTTGTATATGGTGTCGGCTGCAGCGGCAAGCATGGCGTCGTATATAAGTAGCATCTCCTCTGTGGGCGATGTCTTGAGTAGTTTGTTGCGCTCCTGTAGTGCTGCGTTGTAGCGTATGAGTGCCGCGAGATATGGGCGATCTATCTGCGATATGAAGCGGTTTATGTAGCGTCGTCGCTCCTCTGCCGAGTCGCTTATGAGGGCGGTGTCGGCGGGCGATACCACGACTATGGGGAAGTGACCCACGTGATCCGATAGCTTGTCGTACTCCTTGCCGTTGCGCTTTAGGGTCTTGCCTCCGCGTCGCGCATAGCCACATACCACCTGCTCGCGACGGTCGTCGTCGCGCACGAATGTGCCATCTACGACGAAGCCCTCGGCACTATGAGATACGCTCTGCGCGTCGGAGAGCGTGTGCATCGACCGTGCAAGTGATAGGTAGTGTACGGCATCGAGAATGTTTGTTTTACCCGCGCCGTTGTCCCCCACGAAGCAGTTTATCCCGCGTGCTAAGGCTATCTGCTCATCGGCAATGTTCTTGAAGTTTACTATCGATATCTTTTCGAGCCTCATACTCTTCGGATTTTGTATATTAATTTATCATAGTATACCATATAAAATCGTCTCGTTGCCTGCCACTCTTTGCCCCTCCTCTGCCCCTCTGTCGTCCTGCCCCCCCCCTTGTCATCCTGAGCGGAGCGCAGCGTAGTCGAAGGATCTCTTTTGTCATCTACCAGATTCTTCACTGCGTTCAGAATGACACTTAGGCTACCAAATTCTTCACTTTGTTCAGAATGACATTTGGGCTGTCCCTTTGTCTCCCTGCTCCCTCTGTCATCCTGAGCGCCCCTCCCTTTTGTCATCCTGAGCGGAGCGCAGCGTAGTCGAAGGATCTCTTGTGCCATCTGCCAGATTCTTCACTGCGTTCAGAATGACACTTAGGCTACCAGATTCTTCACTGCGTTCAGAATGACATTTGGGCTACACAATGCAGCAATACTATGTCATGCCAATTATTCTGCTGTCAGATCAACATACTCAGGGTTTATTGTAGCAATGAGCGCCTCTTTTTTGCTGCGAGTCCACCCCTTTATTTGTTTTTCCCTGCTTATTGCCTCTCTTATATCTGCGTGCTCCTCGTAATATAGTAGCTTGTTGCACTTGTACTTGCTGGTAAATCCAGGAATCTCTCCTGCCTTGTGCTCTTGTATTCTGCGATTAAGATCGTTGGTCACTCCAGTATATACACTTGTACGACTTGCATTTCCTACTATGTATACGAAATATCGTTTCATTTGCTTTTGTCTTTCTTGTTATTGCTGTTCGTTTTGATGTCCTCTTGTGTAGTCTCTTCACTCTGCTTTCTCATCCTTGGGCTTTTACTACTCTGCCTGTCATCCTAAGCGTTCACCCCCCCCCTGTCATCCTGAGCGGAGCGCAGCGTAGTCGAAGGATCTCTTTTGTCATATACCAGATTCTTCACTGCGTTCAGAATGACACTTAGGCTGCCAGATTCTTCACTCTGTTCAGAATGACACTTAGGCTGCCAGATTCTTCACTTCGTTCAGAATGACACTAAAGAGTCATCTCATCAGCAATAAGCTTCCGCAAAGATATGTAAAAAAGGCGAATCGCTACGCATTAATCATTTTTTTGCGACTCAATTGAAAAAAAAGTGCGGTTTGTTGTATAAATATAATAAATTTTTTCTATATTCGCGCTAAGTTTGGTGTATGTGTTCCGTGTGAGAATTATAGTTGTGTCTATCCGTGGGATTATACCATCCAGATGTTAGAATAGAAAGTTAAATTTATTAACAAAATTATTAATTAAACGGTTATGAGAAAACTCGACTTTTTAGCTGGGAGAGGGTATGAGGCTCCCGAACTTGAGGTCATCTCTACGGTTGTGGAGAAGGGCTTTGAAGCCTCTTTGGGCATTGATGGTGTTTATGAGGATTTCTACGATGAGGAATTCTAAAAACTATTGCAACGATGAAAAATTTATTTAAGAATTTGATGCTTGTTGCAGTAGCTGCAATGGCATTCACAGCTTGTCAGAATGACAACTCAGAGGTCGACACTTTGCCTAAGACGCGTGTCGTTACGTTTTTCACAAACATTGGTGATGATACCCGTTCAGGCTTCACCGGTAAGGATGGTGATGGTATTTATCAGTCAGCTTGGGATGGTGGCGAGTCGATTATTCTTGCCGCTGAGGTGACCAAGAGCACTCCTACTATTGATGCTAATGGTAAGTTTGAGCAGGAGTTTGTCGAGGGCGATCAATTTGTATCTCTCTATTCGCCTGCTTCGTCATGGGCGTTTAACGAGGGATACAATGCTTATATGCCGGTGGTTCCCGCTACGCAGACTCCGCGTACTAACTCGGTAGACCCCAATGCGCATATCCTTAGTGCCCAGAACGTATATATCGGCGAGACGGGAGAGGTTAAGGTCGCTATGAAGCATGATGTTGCTTATGGTAAGATGACCGTTAATGTCCCCGATTTTGCTATTGCCAAGGTCGTTCTTAACCTTAAGGGTTCGTACTATTCCGTAGATAAGGATCTCACCTACACACTTGTTAATGATGGTGCGATCGAGAACAACACATTCTGGTTTGCTACAGAGCCTCTTGAGATTTCGGAGTTTACCGTCGAGGCTTACGATGCGGAGGGTAATGTTATGAGCAAGACTGTTGCTGCTCAGGATAAGCTCAGCTTCAACTATGGCCGTGTATCTACATTCTCTGTCGGTAATCTCACCGAGCAGGTAGAGCCTGCGCTCCCGGCATTTACATCGGCTAAGATGACTAATACTACTTTGAGCGATAAGCTTGTCCAGTTCTATAGTGATGAGCTTGGAACATTGCAGTTGAATTTCTACAACTGCAACGAAGAGCCTTGGCTTGATGCTCGTGAGTATGGCTTTGCGTCTAGTGGCGACATCTATCCTGGTGGTAACTTCTCTAATTATACATCTGCTGAAGATGAATATATGGAGATTGTGGCTGGCTCAGTGAATGTATCTATCGTCGATGGACAGTATTACATTGAGTTCAACAACCTTACTGATTATGATGGATCGAAGTATCTGACAGCAGTCTTTAAGGGTCAAATTGAGGATCTTACTTTGCCTGATTCGCGTACGGCTCTTGCAACTCCCTATCCTGAAGCTACCGCTGAAGGCACCATCATTAAGACTACTTGGGAGCCTGTAGAGAATGCTGTTGCTTATCGTGTTACATGCGACGATGTTGTCGACGAAATCACTACAGAGACAACTTTCGAGTTTGAGGTGACAAAATACACCGGATACTATGTCAATGTTCAAGCTCTTGCTGCTACCGATGATCCTACCTATCGTGACTCGAAAGCGGGTTATACTTATGTTTTTGTAGAGGATCCTCGTCAACAGTTGGCTGCGCCGCAAGTAACATGGGAGGCTGATGGTAAGACTCTTAAGTTCTCTTGGGAGCCTGTAGAGGGTGCTGATTTCTATCGCATCTACTACTATTGGAATTCAAACTATAGCGTTACCACAACAGAGTGCTATGCCGAGATAGTTATGGATGCCTTTGAGACTGTGTATGAATTCTGCTGCGAGGCTAAGGTTAATGAAGACAACACACAATATCGCGATTCATATGCAGAATATATCTATCCAAAAACTGGTAAAGATCCTGATGCTGGCGGCGATACCCCCGGTGTAAGCTATGAGAATTGGGAATGTGACGGTACTTACAACACATCAACTTGTGTTCTTAAATTGACGGGTCTGAATGATTCACAGGTGATTGAAATAGAAACAAGTGAGCTTACACTTGGTTATCACCAAGCAAGCAAAGGCCATTTTACAAGTGTAAAGGTAAATGGTGTAGAAACAACGGATGTATCTAACGATTCTTATATCAATATACAATATGCTGGTGTAGAATTCTATCTTGTTCTAAATGGTGTGAAATACACTGGTACATCAAGAGCGATAAATGTTGAATAAGAATTACAATAACATCCCTTAACGGGTAAAATCTTTTCGAGGTCGACCAAAATCACTTTTGGTCGGCCTCGTTGCTTTTTTAAGATATGATGGCGAGCGAGATTTTAAGTGTGGGTATTGTGGGTTACTATGTGGTTGCTTTTTAGAGTGTCATCCTGACCCCCCCCCTTGTCATCCTGAGCGGAGCGTAAGCGTAGTCGAAGGATCTGATTGAGGGTAGTATGGGTAGTGTGGGTAGTTATTTGATAGCGCTTTACCCACTCTCCCCAGTTTACCCACTCTCCCCACTCTCCCCATGATGCGCTTTTAGTTATGGGTAGCGTGGGCAGTAACGAGGACGCTACCATACGTTACCCCTATCATCCTTAAAACTTAACTCATAGATATATTTTTTTTGTTTTTACGAAATTTTTTCTACCTTTGTGGGTTGAAGTGCCTAAATGGCGACGAAATGTGCATAATATAGTAATAATTAAATAATTAACGTATCTATGGCAAACAAAGTACAGATGCCCGAGAATGACCTTATGGTTGAGACTAAGGGTAAGTTGGAGTTATTTTTCGACAAGTATGGTAACAAGCTCCTCTGGGGTCTTGTATGTGTGACAGTCGTCGCTGTGGCTATCTACGCGTGGGTAAGCATCTCGTCGAACAGCGAGCTTAAGAAGGAGAATGCTGCACAGGCAGCTCTCACCGTGGCACTCACCACCGATGGTGATGTTACTGCTTTTGAGGCTATTGTCAAGGAGTACAATGGCACCAAGGCTGCCAACACAGCATCGTACCTCGCAGGTGCCGAGTACCTCAAGGCTGGCGACATCGCCAATGCCAAGGCTTCGTTGGCGAAGTACAACGACGTTAAGGGTGCTGCCGGTGAGGTCATCAACGCTCTTGTTTACACTCTTCGTGGCGATGTGGCTGTCGAGGAGAACGACCTTCAGACTGCTGCTGACCTCTACCGTAAGGCTATCGCTGCAAACCAGGAGAAGAGCAACGTGGAGGCTGCTACCAAGAAGCTCGCCCTCGTACTCGAGGCTATGGGCGACAAGGCTGCCGCTATGGAGGCTTACAAGGCTCTCGTAGAGAAGTATCCCGAGGTTAAGGCTCAGTACACAAAGTATATCTTCGAGTAACGGCCGGCAACGCTATGATGGTTGAGACTACAGCTTCGAATATGAAGTTTGGCGTAGTCCTTGCGCGCGAGTTCGACGAGTACAACGACATCTACCTGATGCCTCTCGTTGAGCGTCTCACGCAGCTCGGATGTATGGCGCAGAACATCGTCGTTAAGGTTGTGCCCACAGCGCACGACATCCTCATGGCTACGATGTTTATGGCCGAGTACACCGATGTCGATGGCGTCGTTATCCTCGCACCCCAGAACCGCATTATGGGCACGCTCTCGCTGATGAACGGCATCGTTCAGGTGCAGACGCAGTGGAACATGGTCGTGGAGATTGGCGGTGTGGAGTGTGCCGACAATATCGTGGAGATGATAAACCTCCAGAACGATATGGAGCTCGAGGCTCCGGAGCTCACGCGCCAACGCGGGGGTGGTAACATATCGTAGCCAACCATCACCAAGAGTGAATAAAATGGGAGTGACTAAGTACAAATTAGTCATTCCCATTTATCATAATCGGAGAGTATTTTAGCACGATTTTATGTCCAACTTATAGCCTCAAGTGTTGGAGTGTTATCTTTTTTTTTGTAACTTTGCGGTTATGGATTTGCGTTATACATACAACGACATTGAGCTTGCCTATAGCGTTGAGGGTGAGGGTGATACTGTGCTCCTGCTCCACGGCTGGGGCTGCGACCGTAACATTTGGCAGCCTACAATCGAACTGCTAAAGGGGGCATGCCGCGTTGTGGCTGTCGACTTTGCGGGCTTTGGCGCGAGTGCCGAGCCTAACACGGTGTGGGGTGTCGAGGAGTATACACGTTCCATCGAGGCACTCGTTGGCGAGTTGGGCATCGTGCGTCCCACGCTTGTGGGTCACTCCTTTGGTGGCAGGGTCTCTATATTATATGCTTCGCGCAACGAGGTGGCTCGCGTGGTGCTCACGGATGCTGCGGGTGTCAAGCCCCGTCGCACGTGGAGCTACTATCGCAAGGTGTACACCTACAAACTGATGAGGCGTGCCCTCCCCGTGCTCATAGGCCGTCGTAAGGCGCAGATGATTATCGAGGAGCGCCGTGCTGCCACGGCATCGTCGGACTACAATAGTGCTACGCCCATGATGCGTGCCGTACTGTCGAAGTGCGTGAATGAGGATTTGTGTCACGTGATGCCTGAGGTGAAGGCCCCTGTGCTTCTCTTCTGGGGCGATAGGGACACGGCAACGCCCCTCAAGGATGCCCACACGATGCAGCGACTTATGCCCGATGCGGGACTTGTCGTTGCCGAGGGTGCGGGTCACTTCGCCATGCTGGAGCAGCCCGCGTTGTGGCGAGCATCGTTAATGTCATTCCTAAAAATAGAGTAGACAGATGAGTGTTGCAACACATATCTTTAGCCTTGTGTGGCTGTTGTATCTCGTTGCCACCACACGTTATGCGGTGCAGATGTTCCAGCAGAACAGCTACCGCACGGAGCGCTATAACCGTTGGCTGCGACAGACGGGCGAGTGGCACTCGCACATGAACATCGTGGCGCTACTCGCGGCGCTATGCTTCGCCTTCACGACACACATCGCGGCATTGATTCTCTTCGGCCTGTGGATGGAGATTATCGCCATCGCGGAGTTCTCCATTAAATATAAGGTGCGCCTGGCATATACTATGCGTGTGAAGCGCCTGATACTCACACGTATGTTGCTCACGGCAGCCATCATCACGCTGGTACACATCTACGCTGTGGAGTATACGCTTACGGTTGCCATGCTCCTGGCTGTGGACTACTGGACGATACTCGCCAACTGTATAAACAAACCCCTCGAGGCGGCCATCACGCGCTGGTACTACAACGATGCGCGCAGGATTCTGCGAGCTATGCCCAACCTCAAGGTCGTAGGTATCACGGGCAGCTTCGGCAAAACATCGACGAAGCACTTCCTCTACCGCCTGCTCTCGGAGCGCTACAATGTGCTGATGACACCTGGTAATTTCAACACGACACTCGGTGTCGTGCGCACCATACGTGAGCATCTGAAGCCTCACCATGAGGTGTTCATCGTCGAGATGGGTGCTAAGCAGCGTGGCGACATCAAGGAGATATGCGACCTTGTGCAACCCACGATGGGCATCGTCACCTCGGTGGGCGAGATGCATCTGGAGACCTTCGGCACGGTGGAGAATATCGCCCGCACGAAGTTTGAGCTTGTCGATGCTGTCGGTGCTAAGGGTCTTGCTGTGGTTAACATAGACTCTGAGGCGGCATATAACCACCTCAAGAAGTGCGCTATCAAGGCTACGACATACGGCATAGAGAGTGCCGAGGCGGACTATCGCGCCTCGGAGGTGCGCTACTCGCAGGTAGAGACCACCTTCAACCTCGAGCGTGGCGGTAGGGTAGAAGAGGGCTATGCCACACATATCCTCGGCCGCGGTAATATCCTCAATATCACCGCAGCACTCGCCATCGCCGAGCACATGGGCATTACGCCCGAGGAGTGTCGTCGTGCTGTGCGACAGATCGAGCAGGTGGAGCACCGCCTGAGCATGCGCTGCGGTGGCGGTGTCACCATCCTTGACGATGCCTATAACTCCAATCCCACGGGTGCGCGCATGGCTCTGGAGGTGCTTGCGGGCTTCGCCACGGAGGGATGTCGCTATGTTGTGACCCCGGGATTTGTGGAGATGGGTGCCAAGCAATATGATAACAACCGCGCCTTTGGTGGCGACATCGCGCATGCCAACCCCGATGGTGTATATGTGGTGAATGAAGTCAATCGTAAGGCTATCACCGAGGGACTTAGGGATGGCGGCTATGCCGAGGAGCGCATATCGCATGTGGCATCCTTCAAGGAGGCTATGGCGGAGCTGCAACCACGCCTTAAGGCAGGCGATGTGGTGCTCTACGAGAACGACCTGCCCGACTCATTCAAGTAACTAAAAAAACAAACGATAAGAAGATGAAGATTAATGTAGGTGTAATTTTTGGTGGCCGCTCGGTGGAGAACGAGATTTCGGTAATCACGGCGGCACAGACTATGGCGGCGATGAACGAGGATAAGTATAACATCGTGCCTATCTACATATCGAAGGAGGGACACTGGTATACGGGCGATAAGCTCCGCACGACGGATAACTATCGCGATATGAAGGCGTTGCTTAGCTCCGTCACGGAGGTATATTTCCGTCCCACGTATGGCGACAACAACCTCTACAAGGTGCGTAAGCCCCTCTTTGGTAGCGATGTTATTGCTAAGATTGACGTTATCCTCCCCTGCCTGCACGGCACCTCGGGCGAGGATGGCTCGTTCCAAGGTATGGTGGAGATGACGGGCATACCCTACGCCTGCCCCAATACGCTCGCCTCGGCAAACGGCATGGATAAGATTACGATGAAGATGATACTCAAGGAGAGTGGCATCCCCGTTGTTGAGTACACGTGGTTCTCGGATAAGGAGTGGTTGTCGGAGCGTGAGGGATGTATCGACCGTGCCGAGGCGCTGCACTTCCCGCTTATCGTTAAGCCTGCAAACCTCGGCTCGTCGGTGGGCATCAAGGCGGTACACAACCGCGAGGAGCTTATCGCCGCGGTGGATAACGCCATTAAGTACTCTAAGCGCATCATCGTCGAGCGCCTTGTCGAGCGCCTGAAGGAGATAAACTGCTCGGTGCTTGGCGACTACTACGACTGCGAGGCGTCGGTGTGCGAGGCACCTGTGCGTAGCGGTGAGATTCTCAGCTACGAGGATAAGTATCTCGGTGGCGGCAAGAATAAACCCTCGGAGGGCATGCACTCAACCGTAAGGGAGATACCGGCACGTCTCCCCGAGGATACTACGCGCTTCATCCGCGAGACAGCATGCAAGACCTTCCGCGTGCTGGCATGCGATGGCGTATCGCGTATCGACTTTATGATTGACGAGGCTACGGGCGACATCTATGTCAACGAGATAAACACCATCCCGGGCTCGTTGTCGTTCTACTTGTGGGAGGCCACGGGTGTTAAGTTCGACGAGCTTGTTGATCGCCTCATTGCTGTTGCGTTTAAGCGCAAGCGCGACTCGGAGTTTAAGACTACGAGCTATTCGGAAAATATCTTTGCCTACCAGGCTAAGCACGGAGCTAAGCTTGGTGGCGCCAAGGGTAGTAAACACTAATTTAATAAAACTATGACTTCACTCTACGATAACATAATCTTTGGCCCTGTGCGCTCACGTCGCCTCGGCCTGTCGCTCGGCGTAAACCTACTGCCGATAGAGTCTAAGCTGTGCAGCTTCGACTGCATATATTGCGAGTGCGGCTGGAATGCCGACCACCCGGGTAAGCGTCGCTTCAATGCCCGTGAGGATGTGCGTGCTATGCTTGATGAGACCCTCGCGCGCATGGTTAAGGAGGGCACGCCCCCCGATGTCATCACCTTTGCCGGCAATGGTGAGCCTACGTTGCACCCCGACTTCGAGAATGTCATTGCCGACACCATCGCCCTCCGCGATAAGCACTGCCCCGCGGCTAAGGTGTCGGTGTTGTCGAATGCCACGCAACTTCACCGCGACGATGTGTGCCGTGCTCTTCGACGTGTCGACAACAATATCCTGAAGCTCGACTCGGCCTTTGATGCTACGGTGCAGCTCGTGAATAAGCCTCAGGGGGCATATAGCGTTGCGAAGCTTGTCGAGCAGCTTAAGAGCTTCGAGGGCGAGCTTATCGTGCAGACGATGTTCCTCCGTGGCGAGTACCTCGGCCAGCGTGTGGATAACACCACCGAGGAGGAGGTGTCGGCATGGCTTAAGCTCATCGAGTATATACGCCCCAAGCAGGTTATGGTCTACTCGCTCGACCGCGATACGCCTTGCCAGACTCTCGAGAAGGTGGAGAAGGAGGAGCTACGCGCTATTGCAGCACGTGTCGAGGCTCTCGGCATAGCAGTATCTGTGGCATAGTGTTGACCCATCAACCACTTGAGCCGTTTATCCGGAAACATACTACAACGTAGTTCGGTCTAAGTGCCATATTAGGATGTTGACCATCAACCACTTGAACCGTCTATCCGGAAACAAACTACACTGTAGTTCGGTATCAGCGGTATAGTACGATGTTAACCATCAACCACTTGAACCGTTTATTAGGAAAATAACATTAATGTAGTCTAAGTATATGGAATTTGAAGGTAAGGTATTAGAGATTCTCCCTCCCGTGTCGGGACAGTCGGCACGTGGCACGTGGGAGCGCCAGACGGTTGTCTTCGAGCAGCCCAATAAGCAGTATGGCAAGGAGTTGGCCGTGACCTTTATGAATAAGGGTCAGGAGGTTGCTAACCTCCGCGTTGGCGAGAGCTATATTGTCTCTTTCGACATTGAGTCGCGCAACTATCAGGGACGTTGGTATACCGACGTGCGTGCTTGGCGTGTTCAGCCACTCCAGGCTCAGCCTCAGCCTCCCGTGCATGACATGCCTCCCTTTATGGAGGAGCCTCAGGGTGCTGCGGGGGTTATAGACGATATGCCCTTTTAATTTGTTGTGAAAAGCCGCAATCTGCGGCACATCTCTAAAAGTAAGAGTCCTCGGGCTGTACGTCGTGTACTATCCCGAGGACTCTTCTTTTGCGATGCACCACATCTCACGACTTTTGACAACAAATTTATTTGTTTTTCATGTCAGCGCTATGGGTAGATTGGGTAGGCTGGGTAGAATAGTGTAGTACCTGATAGCGCCTCCCTAACCTCCTTAAATTCCCTAATCTCCTTAAACTCACTATAATTACTCACTAAAGCATCGCGTCGAGCTTCATCTTCAGCTCGCCCTTGCTCTTGCCGCCAAGCTCCACAACGGGAGTCTCGTTCATAGGGATGTAGACGAGTGTAGGTATCGAGCGCACCCTGAACAGACGTGCCAACTCCTCCTCTTGGTCTACATCTACCTTGTATATATCTACCTTGCCCTCGTACTCCGCAGCAAGCTCGTCAATGATGGGTGATAGTCGCTGGCAGGGGCCACACCATGAGGCGTAGAAGTCGATCAATGCAGGGCGTGTGCCCAAGAACTTCCAGCCGTTAGCCATATCATCTATCTTCGCTATGCGGTTCTCGAAACCGCCCTTTGTCAAATGTATTGTTGCCATAATTTGTATCTCTATTTAGTTGTTAATTGGTTTTTACGTTGCAAAAATAGTACAACAATTCTAAAAAGTCAAATCGTTATTTTTTATAGCGTTATAAGAAAAAAACATAGGTCTTGCAGCATAACTTCAAGACCTATGTTTATATTATATATTGCGCTGTGGGGGCTACCTCCTTGCCACAAACCACGGATTATCTAAGCTCTCCTTGTTGTATGCCAGGGATTCACCCGTAGGGTAGGCGTAGGTGCTGCCTCCCGCCTCCAAGAGTATCAACTCGCCTGCGGCGGTATCCCACTCCGACGTCGTTGTTGTACGTATGTAGTAGTCGACGCTACCCTCAGCCAGGAGACAGAACTTGTATGAGCTTCCCTGCTCGACAATCTCGAGGTCGGGGTGCGTGGCACGCAGCATGGCGATATGTTCGTGTGTCTCGGGTGTCTGGTGTGAGCGCGACACCGCCACACGGAAGGTGTCGTGGCTTGTGCTCTTGAGTGGCAACGGCTCGATGTTGGCATGTATGTCGTCGTAGGTGAAGGAGGCCTCAGCATCGGGGACTACATCCTCCATAACCCACGCACCACGACCACGCTCGGCGATATATATCTTGTGGTGGTAGGGTACATAGACTATGGCGCTTATACATATATTGTTCTCCATGAGTGCTATGTTCACCGTAAACTCGTTGTTGCCCTTGATGAACTCCACAGTGCCATCCAGCGGATCTACGAGCCAGAAGAGCTCCCAGTTTTTACGCTCGTCGTAGAGCATCGAGCGCCCCTCCTCCGAGAGTATGGGTATGCGCGTGCTGCCGAGAGCCTCCTTTATGGTGTCGTGCGCCATGCGGTCGGCGATGGTTATGGGCGTATGGTCGCTCTTTAGCGATATGTCGTAGTCGTCGTTATTCTTGTATATCTTCATTATCGCTGCGCCGGCGCGTACAGCTGCGTTAAACTGCTCGGGAAGAAGATACTCTCTTATGCGGTCGTCAATCATCGTGCTATGGTTTTGTGGTCAACATCAATCACTTTTCAAAGTTAAGAAATTTATTCCATATTTACAATATTGTGCGCTACTTTCTTTATCGTAAGAGTTGTCGGCTGTTATTCTACTAACGCTCGCAATGTGTCTAAAAGTATGCCAAATGGTGGTGTTGGAACAAATTAAGGGTTGTTATGGCTAAATTGTTCCATCTGCCAAAAAAAGTTGTAG
Organism: Alistipes sp.; assembly: GCA_017517705.1. GTDB lineage: Bacteria > Bacteroidota > Bacteroidia > Bacteroidales > Rikenellaceae > Alistipes. The sequence goes on along the minus strand of JAFWYM010000020.1, from coordinate 512 downwards.
TTAGGTGTTTGCAGATTGGAAAATAATTCGTACATTTGCCGCGCTAAACACATTAATTTTTAGATTAAATGTACGTAATAGTAGAGATCGCAGGTCAGCAGTTTAAGGCTGAGAAGGGTCGTAAGCTCTATGTTCACCGTCTCCAGGGCGAGGAAAACTCGTCTTTGAGCTTCGACAAAGTCCTGCTTGTAGACAACGACGGTCAGGTTAAGGTAGGTGCACCTGTAGTAGAAGGCGCCTCAGTAAAGTGCAAGATCTTGAAGCACCTTAAGGACGATAAGGTTTTGGTGTTCAAGAAGAAGCGTAGAACAGGTTATCAGAAGTGTAACGGTCACCGTCAGTATCTGACACAGGTTCTCGTTGAGGAGATTAATTGTTAAACCCTTAAAACGAAGTAGAAGATGGCACACAAAAAAGGTGTTGGTAGTTCTAAGAACGGCCGTGAGTCAGAGAGCAAGCGACTCGGAGTAAAGCTTTTCGGTGGTCAGTTCGCTAAGGCGGGTAACATTATC
>JAFWYM010000019.1 GCA_017517705.1 Alistipes sp. | reverse complement strand
GGGTAGTATGGGTAGTATGGGTAATTACCTGATAGCGCTTTACCCAATCTCCCCACTCTACCCACTCTACCCAGGCTCCCCATAACTGCGCTTTTATTTATGGGGAGTATAGGTAGTCTGGGGAGTCTGGGGAGTATAGGTAGCTATCTGTTAGCGCTTTACCCAGCCTACCCACTCTACCCACTCTACCCAGGCTCCCCATAACTGCGCTTTAAGTTATAGGGGAATTTAGGGAGATTAGGGAATTTAGGGAAATTAGTGAATTATCGTTTTCCTTATATTCCCTAAACTCCCTAAACTCTCTAAACTACCCATAACTACCCAACACTCCCCACGCCCCCATTATTTCTAAAACAATAGAAATAATTTATGTCAAAATACTTGACAATAGCCTTAGAATGTTGTATATTTGCAGTGTGGTAGGGATGCCAATCGCCATATACCAACAGCAACATACACAGCGACAACACACTAATAGTCAACACTATGTTAAATATATATTTAGCATAGCGGGCTGTCGTATAGCCACCCCAAGGAGGCTATGTATATAAAGTTCAATACCTTAATAGACATATCGTTATAGAGTCTATTAAGGCGTGGGACGACGACAGTACGCATAATTTAGAGCGCAGTCATAGGGAGCCTGGGTAGAATGGGTAGAGTGGGTAGACTGGGTAAAGCGCTAACAGATAGCTACCTATAACTACCCATACTACCCATACTACCCATACTACCCATACTCCCCATACTCCCTAAACTCCCTATATTCCCTAAACTCCCTCCCCCTTAGTAACAGAGTAACAAGAGTAACACAGTAACAGGGGTGGGGGTACCTGTTACTCCTGTTACTCCTGTTACTCGCGTTACTCCCGTTACTCCTGTTACTCGCGTTACTCTTTGGGTTGCGTTAGCGGGGAGACGAAAAAGAGATCGACATTAAGATTAAACCTTATCCTGGTCGACGCACTTCAATATGGTCTGGCGCAGCGCCTCGACGATAGACTGCTTGACGTAGGTACGGCTCACGGCCAGCGCCACACGTCGCGATGTGGCACCCTTAGCGATGGTCTTAACGCGGTTGCGGCGCGAGAGGGGTATGAACTCCAGCGCCATCTCGGGGATGACGGTCATGCACGAGGTGCAGTCGACCATACGCATGAGCGTGTCGAGCGAGCCCGACTCGAAGTAGAAGTGCGACGGTATCTCGTGTGCAGCCTGGCACAGCTCGAATATCTGGTCGCGCATACAATTACCGCGACTAAGGAGTATAAGATCCTTAAAGTCAATATCCTCAATACGTATATTCGAGCGCTCGAACAAGGGGTGCGAGGGCGACACATAGGCATAGAAGTGGTCGCTGAAGAGGTCGTGCTCGGTGATACCCTCGCCACACGTGCCACTGGCCACAAGGGCTGCGTCTATGCGGTCGCGCTTAAGCGAGTCGATAATCTCGGCCGTGACCATCTCGTGAATCTCGAGCTCCACCTTAGGATAGTTCTTCACAAACGTGGGGATGAACTTATGCAGCAGGTAGGGTGCGATGGTGGGTATCACGCCAAGGCGCATCTTTCCCGCCGTCTCGCCACGCATCTCCGTCACCGTCTCGCGGATATGGTTATACGAGCGCAGCGTCTCGCGTGCCTGCTCTAAGACAACCTCGCCCACAGCCGTGGGTATGATGGGCTTCTTCGTGCGGTCGAGAAGCACCACGCCGAGCTCCTCCTCCAAAGCCTTTATCTGCATCGACAACGACGGCTGCGTGACAAAGCAGTGCTCGGCAGCCACCGAAAAGCTTCCGCAATTGGCCACTGCCATAAGATATTCAAGCTGAATAATAGTCATAATAGTATAAGGTTAGTTGTTTGCTGTGTACAAAGTTATAAAAAAAATCTATAAATCGCGCAATTTTCTATGCAACTCAGCAAATTTTTCGTATTTTTGTCGCCTATCGTGCGTATAAAGATGTATGCGCGCACATAGGGAGAAACGAAAAACACAATTACACAATGAAGAAAAAGATAATTCTCACGGGAGATCGCCCCACGGGCAAGTTACACTTAGGACACTTTGTAGGCTCGCTGAGCCGTCGTGTAGAGCTGCAAAACTCGGGCGAGTACGACAAGATATTCATCATGATTGCCGACGCCCAGGCGCTTACGGACAATGCCGACAACCCCGACAAGGTGCGCGAGAACATCATCGAGGTGGCACTGGACTACCTGTCGTGTGGCATCGACCCCTCGAAGTCGACAATATTCGTGCAGTCATACGTCACCGAACTCACGGAGTTGGCGTTCTACTACATGAACCTCGTCACGGTGCAGCGACTACAGCGCAACCCCACGGTGAAGGCAGAGATACAGATGCGTGGCTTCTCCGACAACAATGCCGAGGAGGAGAACCAGCAGCGCCGTGGCACGCCCGTAGGCTTCTTCACCTACCCCATATCGCAGGCCTCGGACATCACAGCCTTCCGCGCCACGACAGTACCCGTAGGCGAGGATCAGGAGCCCATGATCGAGCAGACACGCGAGATTGTGCATAAGTTCAACTCGGTATATGGCCCTACGCTCACCGAGCCCGAGATTATGCTACCGACAAACTCGGCATGCCTACGTCTGCCGGGCACCGACGGCAAGGCCAAGATGTCGAAGTCGCTCGGCAACTGCATATACCTCTCGGACACGGCCGAGGATGTTAAGAAGAAGGTCATGAGCATGTACACCGACCCCGACCACCTCAAGGTCAGCGACCCGGGCAAGGTCGAGGGCAACACCGTATTTACCTACCTCGACGCCTTCTCGCGTCCCGAGCACTTCGCTAAGTACTGCCCCGACTACGAGAACCTCGAGGCTATGAAGGAGCACTATCGTCGTGGTGGCCTTGGCGATGTGAAGTGCAAGAAGCTGCTCATCGCCGTGCTGGAGGAGCTCTTGGAGCCTATACGCGAGCGCCGCAAGTACTACGAGCAGCGCATCGAGGAGGTCTACGACATCCTGCGTCGCGGCTCGGAGGAGGCACGCGCCGCTGCGGCCGACACCCTCCACGACGTGCGCAACGCCATGCGCATAAACTACTTCGAGGATAAGGAGCTCATCGCTCGCCAGGCTGCCGACTTCCGTAAGTAAACAACACTTGAGCTGCAATAGCCCAAACGTATGATTAAGATTGCAAATATCCAGGAGCGTGCATACGAGCTCTTTCTGAGTCTCACACGCCGCCTCACCAACGCACAGACGATGGCAATACTCGCCATCATCGTAGGACTCTGCGCGGGTGTGGGTGCCTACATCTTCAACACGCTCCTACACTTCATAACCCACTCGCTAACGTCGTGGACACCCGTCGACCAGGCGCAGTGGCTATACCTCATCTACCCCGCCATAGGTATCATCCTCGCGACGCTCTTTGTGAAGCACATCGTCAAGGATGGCATCTCGGAGGGTGTCACACGTGTGCTCTACGCCATGTCGCGCACCGACTCGCGCATCAAGAGTCACAACTGCTGGACGTCGATCGTCGGAGGTGCTACGACCATAGGCTTTGGTGGCTCTGTGGGCCCCGAGGCCCCAATCGTGCTCACGGGTGCGGCCATAGGCTCGAACATTGGCAAGCTCGCGCGACTGAACTACAAGAATATCACGCTGCTGTTGTGTTGTGGTGCGGGTGCTGCCGTGGCTGCGGTCTTCAAGGCCCCCATCACGGGTGTGGTCTTCGTATTGGAGATTCTCATGCTCGACATCACGTCGAAGTCCATCATCCCGCTGCTCATGGCCTCGATGACGGCAACAATCATCTCGCTCTCGCTACACGGCTTCTCGCCCATCATCGCCGTATCGCTCGGGGAGTCCGACATGTTTCAGGTGGCACAGGTGCCCCTCTTTGTGCTCCTCGGTGCCTTCTGCGGCATCATGGCCTACTACTTCACGTCGGTAAACTCGCAGGTCGGAGGCTTCTATAAGTCGATAACGAGCCAGTGGCGCAAGTGGCTCTATGCGGGCATCACACTCGGCGTGCTCATCTTCATCTTCCCCCCGCTCTATGGCGAGGGTCACAGCAGCTTCGGTGCGCTGATGACGGGACATACCGAGGAGCTCTTCAACCACACACTCTTCCACACGTTGAGTGAGGCCGACTGGTTCCTCATCATCTACCTCATAGCCATCATGCTCTTCAAGGTTGTGGCCATGGCCACGACAAATGCTGCGGGTGGCGTCGGAGGTACGTTTGCGCCATCGCTCTTCGTGGGTGCCTTTGCCGGAGCTACGCTTGCGGTGTTGTGCCGTGCGGTCTTTGGCTGGGAGGTATCCATCACGTCGTTCACGCTGGCAGGCATGGCGGGTGTCATGTCGGGAGTGATGAAGGCACCGCTTACGGCCATCTTCCTTATTGCCGAGCTATCCAACGGCTACGGACTCTTCATCCCGCTGATGATCGTCTCGTGCATATCGTTTGCCGTGAACTATAGCCTCGACCGCGACTCGATATACACCAAGCAGCTGCGCATGCGTGGCGAGCTCCTCACCCACGACAAGGACTCGTCGGCCTTCGTATTCCTGCGCCTCGACCAGCTTATGGAGACCGACTTCATACGTCTCAGGGAGACCCTCACGCTGGGCGATGTTGTCAACATCATATCGAGCGCACGACGTAACATCTTCCCCGTTGTGGACAACTACGGCAAGCTCCTCGGCATAGTGCAGCTCGACGACCTGCGCCACGACATGTTCAACCGCGAGAAGTGGGGCAAGCCCATCATGCACTATATGATACAGCCGCCCGACAAGATTCTCGAGCACGAGATGATCCAGAGCATCATGCCGCGCTTCGAGCAGGCAAACACATGGATGCTGCCGGTTGTCGACAAGGATAACCGCTACCTCGGATTTATCTCCAAGTCGCGCATCCTGAACTCCTACCGCGAGGCGCTGGTAAACGTGTCGCAAGCTGATTAGCTTGCAATGAGTAGTGAGGTAAGAGGAGTGAGTAGGGAGAGTAGGGAGAGTAGGGAGAGTAGGGAATTTAGGGAGTTTAGGGAGTTTAAGGAATTAATTTCTTCCATCACCACGCACCAGCTCTATAAAAACCTATAAATTACTCACTACTAATTTGAAATTTTAGAATAAAATTGAAATACTATGGCTTTACAATGTGGAATTGTAGGACTCCCCAACGTGGGTAAGTCGACACTCTTTAACTGTCTGTCGAATGCGCGTGCGCAGGCGGCAAACTTTCCGTTCTGTACCATCGAGCCCAACGTGGGCGTGATAACCGTACCCGACGAGCGCCTCGCTAAGCTCGCCGAGATAGACAACCCCAAGCGCGTGGTGCCCACGACAATCGAGATTGTCGACATCGCAGGCCTCGTAAAGGGAGCATCCAAGGGCGAGGGCTTAGGTAACAAGTTCCTCGCAAACATACGCAACACCAACGCCATCATCCACGTGTTGCGCTGCTTCGAGAACGATAACATCACCCATGTGGATGGCACGGTAGACCCCGTGCGCGATAAGGGCATCATCGACACGGAGCTTCAGCTCAAAGACCTCGAGACCATCGAGAATCGCATAGGCAAGTGTCAGAAGCAGGCAACGGCAGGCGATAAGATAGCCAAGCGCCAGTACGACATCCTCTGTCGCTACAAGGAGGCGCTCGAGCAGGGTCTCTCGGCACGTACGGTGGAGCTCACCGCCGAGGAGCGCAAGACGGTATGGGATTTGAACCTCCTCACGGACAAGCCCGTACTCTACGTATGCAACGTCGACGAGGCATCGGCCGTGACGGGCAATGCCCACACCGAGGCTGTGAAGGCTGCCATCGCCAACGAGCATGCCGAGATGCTTATCGTTGCGGCATCTGCCGAGGCCGACATTGCCGAGCTCGAGAGCTACGAGGAGCGCCAGCTCTTCCTGCAGGATATAGGCCTCGAGGAGTCGGGCGTGAGCCGTCTTATCAAGGCTGCATACCGCCTCCTCGACTTGCAGACATTCTTCACCACGGGAGCTGACGAGAGCCGCGCATGGACCTTCCGTCGTGGCATGAAGGCTCCCGAGACCGCAGGTATCATACACACCGACTTCGAGCGTGGCTTCATACGCGCGGAGGTTATCAAGTATGCCGACTATGTGGAGCTTGGCTCGGAGCGCGCCTGTCGCGATGTGGGTAAGATAGGCATCGAGGGCAAGGAGTATGTCGTCGAGGATGGCGACATCATGCACTTCCTATTTAATGTATAACAACTAAAAACCATAATACCATGAACAACCTTTGGAAATATATCATCATCGCCACGGCCATAGTACTCTCGGCCGTAGTATTGGCTACAGCCTACACACAGCGCTACCGCACAGCTACAGGGACAATCACCGTCACGGGTCTCGGTGAGACGGAGTTTACCTCCGACCTCATAATCATCAAGGGACACCTCCACGTCGAGCAGTATAACGTGGCTGATGGCTACCGCCGTATGGATAGTGACCGCACGAAGGTCGTCAACTTCCTTAAGAGCCACGGCATCGCAGAGGATAACATCTCGTTTGCCATGCTCACGCACCACGAGAACTATAGCTCGGTATACCAGGAGGGTAAATACATAGGCGAGACCTTCGATGGCTACTCGCTCAAGCAGGAGTTCACCATCGAGTCGAAGGATATAGATGCCGTAGAGAGCGTAGCCCGCGAGCTCACCTCGCTCCTTGCCGACGGCATCAACATCAGCGTCGACGAGCCCATGTACTTCTACAGCGACCTCAACACCTTGAAGCTCGACCTCATAGCCTCGGCAGCAGCCGATGCACGCGAGCGTGCCGAGCTCATCGCCTCGAACTCACACGCCAAGCTCGGCGACCTCACATGGTCTACAGCCGGCGTATTCCAGATTACGGCAGCCACGGGCGACGAGGAGTTCTCGGCAGGTGGCGCCTTCAACCTATCATCGCGCGAGAAGAAGGCTCGCGTGACGGTGCGTGCCGAGTATAAGATTAAAAATGACTAATAACACATAACACATCAACACTATGAATCGTGAAGTAAGAGTACGTTTTGCGCCGAGCCCCACAGGCCCACTGCATATCGGTGGCGTGCGCACAGCACTATATAACTACCTTTTTGCCCGCCGTCACGGTGGTAAGATGATTCTCCGCATCGAGGATACCGACTCGCAGCGCTTCGTGCCTGGCGCCGAGGAGTATATCATAGAGTCGCTCAAGTGGTGCGGCATAGAGATAGACGAGGGCGTAGGCGTGGGTGGCCCCCATGCGCCCTATCGCCAGAGCGAGCGCCGCGAGATATACCTCAAGTATGCCAAGCAGCTGGTCGAGGCGGGCTGGGCATACTACGCCTTCGACACTCCCGAGGAGCTCGACACCCTGCGTAAGGAGGCCGAGGAGGCGGGTAAGACATTTGCCTACAACTACGAAGTGCGCCAGAAGCTGCCTACATCGCTCAGCCTCTCGGCCGAGGATGTCGAGGCTCGCATAGCGCGTGGCGACCAGTGGGTTGTACGCTTCAAGATGCCCGAGAACGAGGTGGTGAAGATGGACGACCTCATCCGTGGCCATGTCGAGGTAAACACATCGACGCTCGACGACAAGGTGCTCTACAAGTCGGCGGATGCGCTACCCACATACCACCTTGCAAACATCGTCGACGACCACCTCATGGAGGTGTCGCACGTCATCCGTGGCGAGGAGTGGCTGCCCTCGTTGCCGTTGCACTACCTCCTCTATCGCGCCTTCGGCTGGACGGATACACAGCCCGAGTTTGCCCACCTGCCGTTGCTGCTGAAGCCCACGGGCAGCGGTAAGCTCTCGAAGCGCGATGGCGACAAGATGGGATTCCCCGTATTCCCGCTATTTTGGACCTCACCCACGGGCGAGACAGCACGTGGCTACCGCGAGGATGGCTACCTCCCCGAGGCATTCATCAACATGTTGTCGCTGCTTGGCTGGAACCCCGGCAACGACGAGGAGATATTCTCTATGCAGGAGCTCATCGACCTCTTCTCGCTCGAGCGCGTGTCGAAATCGGGTGCCCGCTTCCAGCCCGACAAGGCTAAGTGGTTCAACGCCCAGTATATGCACAAGCTGAGCGACGAGGAGCTTGCACCCATCGCGCAGCCCATCTACAAGGCTCATGGCGTGGAGACTACGGACGAGCTTGCGGGCAAGGCTGCCGGCATCATGAAGGAGCGCATGACCCTCACAACCGATATATGGGAGCTCACGTCGTTCTTCTTCGTGGCACCCACGGAGTACGAGGAGAAACTCACCAAGAAGCAGTGGAAGGGCGACAACCCTGCGATGCTGGCGAAGCTACGCGGTGTCTTGGAGGGTATCGACGACTTCTCGAAGGAGAATACCGAGGCTGTGGTGCGTGCATGGATTGAGGCCGAGGGCTACGCCTTGGGTCAGGTGATGAACACGCTACGCTTGGCACTGGTAGGTGCCGGCAAGGGCCCCGGCATGTTCGACGTGACGGAGTTCATAGGCAAGGCCGAGTGTCTGAAGCGCATAGACAACCTTATGGCTAACGTAACACCCGCAGAGTAATGGAGATATTGCAGCATATTTGGGGCTCGACACCCGAGGGCGAGGGCATCATCCTCTACACCATGCGTAACAGCCGTGGCTCAGAGGTGCAGCTATGCAACGTGGGTGCCGCCATCGTAAGCGTTAAGTTTGCCGACCGCAACGGTAACATCGAGGATGTGGCTCTGGGCTACAAGGATGCCATGAGCTACTTTGGCGATGGCGCAGCGAGCGGTAAGAGCGTAGGTCGTGTTGCGGGACGTATTGCCCGCGGCCACATGGTCGTCGACGGCATAGAATACCACCTCGAGGTCAACAACGGCCCCAACCACCTCCACGGTGGCACGAAGGGCTTTGCCAACCGCTACTGGGAGGGTCGCGTGGAGACCAACCGCGTGGTGTTCAGCTACGTAGCCGAGGATATGGAGCAGGGCTACCCCGGAGAGCTTGTTGTCGAGGCCATATACGACTTCGACGACGATGACAATCTCGAGATTACCTACGTGGCTAAGTCGAACAAGACGACGGTGGTTAACATGACCAACCACCTCTACTGGAACCTCCATGGCGAGGGCTCGGGTAAGACAATCCTCGACCACGAGCTGAGGCTTAACTGCTCCGAGGTGCTGGAGATGGACACCGTGCAGATACCTACGGGCAAGCTCCTCGAGGTCAAGGGTACGGCTCTCGACTTCACCTCGTGGCGCGAGTTTGGCCGCGATATAGACTCGGAGTTTAACAACATACGCCACTACCATGGCTACGACCACTGCTTCAAGGTTGACGGCTGGAGGAAGAATATCCTGCAGGAGGTTGGCGAGCTACGCTGTCAGGCAACGGGACGTAAGGTGACAATCCTCTCGTCGCAGCCCGCAGCGGTGCTCTACACGGGTAACTGGCTTGCTGGTGGTTGTCCCATAACCAAGAGCGACAAGCGCTACGACGACTATGCAGGTGTGGCTATCGAGTGTCAGGGGTTAAGCGATGCTGTAAACCACCCCCACTTCCCGACGATAGAGCTACCCGCAGGTGAGCTCTACTGCTCGAAGATTGTCTTTAAGCTCGGGACATTCTAAACGTGTACGATAAAGCGATTAAAGCGAAACTTTTACAGCGTGATTGTTTGAAGTTTCGCTTTTTTTTGTATATTTGTGGCCAACAGAGAGTAATATTCGAGATATAGCAAATGTAATATGAAGAGATTCCTACTACCTATCGTCGCAGCATCGCTTCTCACAGGATGTGCGAATGACAATTTAGGCGATATTTCCACGGAGCTGTCGCATAGTAGCAAGATTCGCAATTGGAGCGATGATGCTGTTGCAGGACGCCTTTTGGTTGCCCTTGCGGATGGTGCCACGGAGTTCACTGTCGAGGGCTTAAGCCTCGAGGTTGAGCCCCTATTCCCGGGCACTAAGAGTGATAAGATGTCGCGCTGGCAGCTTGTCGAATTCGACAAGAGCCTCAACCTCCGCGATGTGGCTGAGAGCATCGCCGAGTGCAGCAGTGTGGAGTTTGTGGAGGTCGACATCCCCATTAAGCGCATCAAGAGCGAGAGCCTGCCCATGCCCGAGCACCGTCCCGCGCCTACACGCTCGGAGACGTACCCCTTCAACGACCCGGAGCTACCATTCCAGTGGCACTACCACAACACTGGAGCGCTACCCGACGGCTACAACGTCGACCCGAAGTATTGTCTGGCGGGTGCCGACATCAACCTTTTCAATGCGTGGAAGTACACCACGGGCGACAATCGCATCATCGTCGCGGTGATAGATGGAGGCATTATGGTCGACCACGACGACCTTAAGGACAACATGTGGATTAATGAGGCTGAGTATAACGGCCAGATGGGTATCGATGACGACATGAACGGCTACGTCGACGACATCCACGGCTACAACTTCGTGCGCGGCAATGGCAAGATAACGGCCGACGACCACGGCACACACGTGGCAGGTACCATCTCTGCGGTAAACAACAATGGCTTCTGTGGCTGCGGTATTGCCGGAGGTACGGGCCGAGGTGATGGTGTGAGACTTATGTCGCTACAGATATTTGAGGGCGACGAGGGTTGCTATACGCATCAGATTGCCCAAGGTTTTGCGTACGCTGCCGATAATGGTGCCGTGCTCGTCAATAACTCGTGGGGCTATGATCCCGGATCATATATATCGGATAGCCAGTTTGAGGCGTACGACTCGGTACTCAAGGATGCCATCGAATACTTCGAGACCAAAGCCCGCTTGGATGGTGTCATCGAGGGAGGTCTTGCCATCTTCGCTGCGGGCAACGAGACTTATCACGAGGCGGCATACCCGGGTGCTTACTATAAATATATATGCGTATCGGCCATGGCTTCGGACTTCACCGCGGCATACTACACCAACTATGGCCCGGGATGCAATATCACAGCCCCGGGAGGTGATGCTACGTATGGTACACTCCTAACCATATCGTCGACATCGACGGATAGGTACGGATATGAGTATATGCAGGGCACGTCGATGGCTACACCCCACGTTACGGGATGTGCCGCCTTGGCGCTATCGTATGCCATAGATAAGGGTTACTCGCTCACCAACGAGCAGCTTCGCAACCTGATACTCACCTCGACACACGACATCAACGCCTATCAAACAGGCACAAAGATGTTCTACGACTTCAAATTGGGCGAATACTACGGAGTGCCGCTTGACTCGTACCAGAAGAAGCTTGGCTCGGGATATATCGATGCCCACAAGCTCCTTATGCAGATGGATGGCACGCCCTGCCTGTACTTTAAGACGGGCGAGGCTACCCTACTATCTCTTAACGAGTACTTCGGCTCGGGGTCTAAGGATCTGACATACAAGGGCTGCACTCTCGCAGACGATGTGCGCGAGACATTGGGCATAGAGACTACGCCTACAATCGAGAATGGTCTATTAAGAATCACATGCACAAAGCCGGGCACCGGCCGCATCAAGGTGAGCGCCATTGTGGGTGGCACGACACTCGGTGGTGGCGACATGATGGGCGGCATGCTCGTGGAGCGCGAGTTCGAGATTGTCGTTCGTGGCAAGGTGGCCGAGAATGGCGGTTGGCTATAAACATCTAAAGAGTACGATTATGAAGAGATACCTATATATATTACTTGCAGCCATCGTTGCACTCACGGCCTGCGATACAGACAACAATGATGGCAACATAGACATAGACGTAGACGTAGACACAGACACCATAACCTACGTTATCGGCATGGCTGTGCCCGAGACTACGGAGCGTGGGGCACAGATATACATCGTAGAGCCATATATCGATGTCAATGGCACGCGATACGACGATGCCAAGGTGTACCTTGAGTATCACAAGGAGGGCGATGAGGCTAACATCGTAAGGGTTAACGAATACACACATTCGGAGAGCGACAACGAGATACTATTCACGCTCGAGAATCTTATGCCCGCGACGAGCTACGTGGGATATATATATCTCGATGGCACGCCCAAGTATCGCTGTGAGAAGAGCAAGCCCTTCACCTTCGTGACCAAGGAGCATATCCCCACATGCGAGATAACGTGCAGCAGCAGTGTCGAGGCTCAGGGTTTGAAGGCGACACTCTCGCTCACCGACGTCGACTACCTTGTCGATGGCGAGCATGTGGATATCGCCACAGTGAGGGTGGAGTATGCCCGTCAGACTTCGGAGCCTGCGGAGTGGACAGCCATAGAGGTGAGTGGCGAGCAGTTTGTCGACCGCAAGGAGGATATAGCCATCCCCGCAGAGGGTGGCGACTACCTCGAGGAGAATCGCAACTACATCTATCGTGTGACTATCGTACCGGCGAATATGGGTCTTGAGACGCTTACCACGGATGAGAGGAGCTTCAAGACCGCCTATGCCGAGGTTACGGCCGAGATATCGACACCCAGGCTTATGCTCAGCAGCGACTCGCTCACTATCGAGGTGGAGAGTGCCGACGTCTACTACGACGGAGTGTACATCGCCGCATATCACTACTGCGACTACTACATATATATGCGCGAGGCTGGCTCAAAGACATGGAGCGATAAGATGAAAGCCGAGCCTACAATCAACAACGGCATGCGTCTGACAATCTCTACGGAGAACCTCGAGAAGGGTGCAAGCTATGATTTTGCCGGTGCGGTTGTTGCCGGTGCGGCACAGAAGGTGTGCCTCTCGAATATTGCGTATACCACCATCCCTGCCGATGAAACCCCCATAGAGCCTGAGCCCCCCGTGGGTGGCAGCTCGGATACCACGACAATAGCCGGCACATGGCACCTCACCAAGTGGCGCGATGCCGAGCCCTCGTTCGAGGTCTACCTCTCGATAAGCGAGGATGGCGTCGTGACTCTCTGGCAGAAGCTGACAAGCCGCGAGTGGGAGCTCTACTATAGCACCGTGACCTTCGACAACAACACCCTCTGGGGCGAGTATACCGATGGCACATCGTGGGGCGCCTCGTACTGCGTCACCATCGACGGCGACACGATGGAGTGGATCGCAACCGCAGATAGCACCGACATCTCGGTATACACGCGCGCAACGCTCCCCGACGGCTTACCCACAGCCGAGAGCTTAGCAACACGCACCTCAGGCAGCGAGAGGTTCTTGTAGGAAGTCGCAAAATCGAATCATACAGACCAAAGCGGGGATGACAAACTTACTTTTTTGTCATCCCCGCTTTGTTAAGAGGTTGAATAAAAAGATGTAGTTTTAGGCTTAAGTACCTTTTCACCGCTCACGCTCGGCATAGTCTACAAGTAGCCTCTGCCCTCGCTTAATCGCGGCGCTGCGAAGCGCAAAAAAGCGGCTCAGTCTTAATAGTCAGTGGAGTATAAATCAACTCGTCATGCCGAGGCGGGGCATCCGTGGCGGAGAGGAGTGTTGTTTGCTGCCATGCCCCAACGTGGGCATCTACCGCTGAATATACTTCGTTGCGGAGTGCGATATTGCAGGTATGGGTATCAGTAAGGCACTATCAACAAAGGTAGATCGCCACAGAATTGCATAGAGCATGAGTGCGTATCAGTGTAGCCGTCGGATGCAATTCTTCGCGATGACGGCTTTATATTTGAGCCCACCGGAATTTACGACAGAGCCGAAAAAGCGGAGTTTACATGGCATCTACCTTAAAGTCCTCCTTTTCAAAGGAGGATTTAGGTGGATTATAAATATATAAACGAAAATGCGTCAGCATTTTGAGGGCGAGCATAACGCAGAAATACACTTTTTATTCAGCCTCCGCTCTGTTTAAAGGGGAATAAATAATTATATATTTCCCCAAAAAAGTTGCTCAATTGGGATATATTGTTTAACTTTGTTATACTAATTAGCTCAAAAGACAGGAGACACTAACCATTTTAACATTTAATATTATGAGAAAAATTTCACTACTTCCCGTACTCACTGAGGGCTTTCAGATTTGCTTGAAGAACTTCTTGCCCATCTTCCTTGCTTACATTTTGTGGATTGTGACAATCTGGATTCCCTATCTTAACGTAGGTACCACCATCGCCATCCTCTCGTTGCCCGTAGAGCTTAGCAAGGGTAACTCTATGGTATCGCCGCTCTTTATCTTTGACGGCAAGTATCGTCGTTATATGGGCGAGTTCTTCGCATTGGTCGGCCTTATGAGCATCTCGTTGATTCCCGCATTCTTCTTCGGCATCATCCCGGGCATCATCATCAGCATCAGCTGGACATTGGCAATCTACATCCTTATCGACAAGGGCGTAGCTCCCGGTGAGGCACTTGTTAAGAGTAACAATGCTACGTATGGTTATAAGTGGACACTCTTCGGTATATCACTTGTTGTTGGTGTCATCAACATCATCGTAACCCTTATCGCAGGCGCTATCTTTGGCGGTCTTGGCCTCTTCGGTGCGCTTCTTATCTGGATCTTTATGGCTGTCGTTATGGTATTCAGCACCGCATGCAATGCCGTTGTTTACCGCGACTTGACTAAGGAGGAGTAAGTCTTTCACAGTAGAGATTGCGGATGCTATTGTTCATCCGTAAAAAGGTGAGGGTGGCCATTAAAGCCACCCTCATCATTATTGCCCACAGACATAAAGACTACTCTATCTCCGTCTCTATAACCTCATCTACGGTCTCAGCAACCTGAGCACTCTCCTTGGCTTCGGTCTCGGGCATAGCCATAAGTATGAAACCGCGGTAGTAGAATATTACCGAGAGCAGATAGCTGATGATAGATATCAGAGCTCCTATGAGTGCCACCGTCACACCTATCACGATATTTGGCTCAACGCTATCCAACAAATCCTCCACCATATCGTAGTTTATGGAGCCAAACGAAAATGGCGTATCTACATCAAATGCTGCGGAGTAAACCAGATAGTTATAGTATTGATCGAAGAGTCCTGCAATGCTACCCGAGCTAAGATACGTGCCAGTATAATCTACAATATGGTCGAATACGCCCTCCAAATTGTCGACATACGGGAATACTATGATGATAAAACCTATAACGACACATATAGGGCCCAGGAAGGCAGCCACGA
The DNA here is from genome assembly GCA_017517705.1 of Alistipes sp. Classification (GTDB taxonomy): domain Bacteria; phylum Bacteroidota; class Bacteroidia; order Bacteroidales; family Rikenellaceae; genus Alistipes. The sequence goes on along the minus strand of JAFWYM010000019.1, from coordinate 4,978 downwards.
GGTATTGCTTGCAGTAGGTGTAGAGGCTCTTTAAGCCCTTCTTCACTCTACCGGTCATCTCCGTACGGCTAAGGTTGTAGAGGGCAAGAGTGAGGATAGCAAAGCCCATCCAGAAGATTGCCGAGTGTATGGTACTAATACCCTCCATATTCCATATTGCCTCCTGTAGCGATGGCACAAATATCGGCAGGGTAATCACACATTGCATAATCGTAGGTATGAGCATCGCCAAGGATAGCATCGTGACGTGAGGCTTGTCGCTCGTGGGCACCATCCTTCGCCACACAAAAAATAAGATACACGTAACCACCGAGGTAATAAGCGCTAATACATCAATCGTATTCGCTATACTTTGTAGCGTCGACAACTCGATATCCTGCTTATAGAAGAGATAGTTCACGAACATCGTCGATATACGTAATACAAGAGCAGCGAGCTGCGCAACGAGAATCGCTATAAGTAGGCGTTTTGAGGCTTTCTGTTGGTGTAGTGAGTGTACTGTCATAGTTGTTTGCGTTATAGTGTTTATGTCAATAGTTTATTTTCTGAATATGAAGTATACGGCCAGCACCAGACAGGCAAAGCCCGCGAGGTGATTCCAGCGCAGCGGGTCGCCCTTGACGAAGAGCACGGCAAAGAGCGTGAATACCACAAGCGAGATGACCTCCTGTATAACCTTCAGCTGCCACAGCGTGAAGGGGCCACCGAGCTCCATGCTACCTATGCGGTTGGCAGGCACCTGAAAGCAGTACTCGAAGAGTGCTATGCCCCAGCTGAAGAGAATGATGGCAACGATGCCATAGCGCTGAAGACTCGACTTGAAGGCTATGTGTCCATACCACGCCAGCGTCATAAATATATTCGAGCAGATAAGCAATCCTATAGTTGAAATACCCTTAAGTAACATAGTGGTTTTCGTTTAGTTTCTACATTTCGCAACAAAGGTAACGAAAAATGGCTATCCACGGCGCGCAAAGCGTAATAAAGTTTGGGTATCTCACATTTATATTGTATTTTTGCGACAAAATTTTTGAGGAGGCACGGCAACAACGTAGTCTGCCGACAACGAAGAACTTATTTAATAAAGAGAAGATACCTTAAACCAATAACTATTCTAATATGAACAAGATTTTAGGAATTTCTATTATGTGCGTTTCTATGTTAGCATCGTGCGCTACAAGCGCAGAGACGGAGACTGCCACAGAGAAGCCCTGGGTTGTCGATCGCTTCGACGACATCAAGGTTATCCGCTACGAGGTCCCCGGCTTCGAGGAGCTCACACTCCAGGAGAAGGAGCTCATCTACTACCTCGCTGAGGCTGCCAAGTGCGGTCGCGACATCCTCTTCGACCAGAACTTCAAGTACAACCTCGCTGTGCGCCGTACGCTGGAGAGCATCTACACTGCCTCTGAGGTGCGCGAGGGCGAGGAGTTTGCCGCCTTCGAGAAGTATCTTAAGAAGGTATGGTTTGCTAACGGCATCCACCACCACTACTCGAACGATAAGTTTAAGGCCGAGTTCTCGGAGGCGTGGTTCCGCGAGCAGCTTGCCAAGTATATCAACGACACCAACCGCCAGATCGACGACGACCTGCTCTGCCAGATTATCTTCGACGAGGAGCTCTACGCCTCACGCCTAAACCGCTCGGCAGGTGTCGATGTTGTCAAGGCCTCTGCAGGTAACTACTACGAGGGCGTATCGCAGGCCGAGGCTGAGGCCTTCTATGCCGCTATGGCTGCTGCCGATGCCGGCAACCCCGAGCCTATATCGTACGGCCTTAACTCGAAGCTTATGCGCAACGAGAATGGAGAGATCGTAGAGAAGGTATGGAAGGTTGGCGGCATGTACACCGAGGCTATCGAGCAGATTGTTTACTGGTTGGAGAAGGCCATCACCGTGGCTAACCCCAAGCAGCAGGAGATACTCACCGCCCTCGTTAAGTACTATCGCTCGGGCGACCTCGCCGACTTCGATGCCTACAACATCCTCTGGGTGCAGGACACCGACTCTAACGTAGATGTCGTTAACGGCTTCATCGAGAACTATGGCGATCCCCTCGGCATCAAGTCGTCATGGGAGTCTGTCGTTAACTTCCGCGATGAGGAGGCGTGCAAGCGTACCGAGATTATGGCTGCCAATGCTCAGTGGTTCGAGGATAATGCTCCTATCAACCCCGCATACCGTAAGAAGGAGGTTAAGGGCGTATCGGCTAAGGTTATCACCGTGGCTATGCTCGGTGGCGACTGCTTCCCCTCGACAGCCATTGGTATCAACCTCCCCAACGCCGACTGGATTCGTAAGGAGTATGGCTCGAAGTCGGTGACTATCGACAACATCACATACGCCTACGACAAGGTTGCTCAGGGCAATGGCTTCATGGAGGAGTTCGTTCTCCGCGAGGCTGACCGCGAGCGTATGAAGCAGTATGGCAAGCTCTCTGATGACCTCCACACCGACCTTCACGAGTGCCTCGGTCACGGCTCGGGTCAGCTTGCCCCCGGCACCAAGGGCGACGAGCTTCGCACCTACTCTTCTACATTGGAGGAGGCACGTGCCGACTTGTTTGCGCTCTACTATCTCGGCGACCAGAAGCTCGTAGAGATTGGCCTCATTCCTACGTTGGATGTGGCATGGGCACAGTATAGCGACTATATTATGAATGGTATCATGACCCAGCTGTCGCGCATCGAGCCCGGCAAGAATGTCGAGGAGGATCACATGCGTAACCGTAAGCTTATCGCCGAGTGGTGCTACGAGAAGGGTAAGGCCGAGAATGTTATCGAGTGGGTTACGGAGAACGATAAGCGCTATGTCGTTATCAACGACTTCGTGCGCCTACGCGAGCTCTTTGGCGAGCTTCTCTGCGAGGTTCAGCGCATCAAGTCTGAGGGCGACTACGAAGCAGGTAAGGCCCTTGTTGAGGCCTATGCCGTGAAGGTAGACCCCGAGTTGCATGCCGAGGTTATCGCGCGTAACAAGGCGCTTAATATCGAGCCCTATAGCGGCTTCGTCAACCCCGACTATGAGCTGGTAACGGATAAGGATGGCAAGGTTGTGGACGTTAAGATTCTTTACCCCACCAACTTTGTCGAGCAGCACCTCGAGTATGGTCGCGACTACTCATTCCTTCCTACGCTCAACTAAACGCTTGTAAACGACAAACAAGAAGCGTCAGGATTTTAAGAGCCAGCATTTTGTTGTGATAAGACAATAGATGCAACGCTCAACACAAATGCCGTCAATGGATAGTACATGAAGTACACTCCGTTGACGGCACTTTTTGTTATAGCTCGATGGTGATGTCATCACCGCTTCCGGAAGCTGTGCTTGCTGCATCGCGTAGGCGCATGGGGGTGATGCTATAGCGACGTCGAAACTGAGCAATGAAATGCGAGGTATTCGGGAAACCACATATCGTCGCAATAAGAGATATGTTCACGGTGGTGGTGAGAATAAGCGTATACGCTATCTTGAGCCGCTGCGCCAGAAACCACCTATGCGGCGAGGTACTATAACGCGCGCGGAAACGCCGCTTGAAGGTCGAGACCGAGAGACAGCAGGCCGCGGCTATGTCGTCTAACGACACATTCTTCAGGAGGCTTGACGCTATGGCACGCTGAAAACGCTGCTCCTCACGCAATAATGACTGCATCGAAGGCGACACCCAAATATCTACCATAATATCTCCATCAGCAGTAGCGCCACCATCAGTAACATTGTCGCTCGCCTCAGACTCTATGGACACATCATGACCACCACTATCGTCACTCCTTAGCGTGATACGCACGGATAATGGCTCGTAACCGCCTATAGTACCGCATACCAAACGAATACGATAACAACAACTCGTGTCACTCTTCTCTATCATCGCAATCTGCATTTATAAATCCTACAATACAAATATAATAAAAATATACTATATAACAATATTTTTTGTATATAAATATGCAGATTGAACTATTTTCGATATAACCAGAGAGGATTGGAACATCAATAGCGCACGACAGCGACAGGATAACGCGACTATTGGGCACAATGTCATCCTGAGCAGAGCGAAGGATCTCTGGCAGCGACAGCCACACTTCGGTCGTCTCTTTGTCTCTTTTGTCTCTATCTGTCGCTATTGGGGAGTAGCCAAGCACACATAACTAATAGCGCAGTCATGGGAAGCATAGGGAGCCAGGGTAGATTGGGTAGGCTGGGTAAGCTGGGTAAAGCGCAATCGAATAAATAGACACGCTACACATACTACCCATATTACTCATATTACACATACCCCCTCCCCACAGTCAGATGCTTCTGCTTCGCTCAGCATGACAACAACACCACGCTCCCAGCCGTATTGCGGGTATTATTTTTAATACCCGTGATATTTTTTTGTTAACGATCGCTCTCTCAGATGCTTCGGCTGCGCTCAGCATGACAACCGCACCATGCCCACGTCACTCGCCCTTACACTGCACACCGCCCCACGCTTTTGCGGGTATATAAAAGTATACCCGCAGCCACTCCCCACGACGCTCCCCCTCATCCGCAAGCCGCCCCTCATATCACGGGTATTAAAAATAATACCCGTGATGTTTAGGGAAGGTATGATGTGGGTGATGAGTTAGTATGAGTTTCAATGAGTTACTGCAGAGTACTATGTCATCCTGAGCGGAGCGTATGCGCAGTCGAAGGATCTAGTAATTAAAGATGAAAAAGAGGCGCAATACCCATATTACACTTACTCCCCACGGGCAGATGCTTCGGCTTCGCTCAGCATGACAAATCTGCGCCCCGTCCTCGTCACTCGCCCTTCACCCCATAACGCCCCACCGAATTACGGGTATTAAAAATAATACCCGCAATGTTTGAAGTGACCCCGAAAGTTTGGACAAAAAACTTTTGGGGTTTCTTTATGCGCAAAAAACACGATTATGTAGCATTACTCAAATATATGAGGATGCTCGAAGACGGTTACTCGGTCAAATCAATT
>JAFWYM010000018.1 GCA_017517705.1 Alistipes sp. | reverse complement strand
GTATCATCTTCGTTCCGGTGTCCGCCTGCTGGAAATTGTTGGTAACCGCAACAGAATAGAACTCCGATGACGAGTTGTCACCTTTAAGGATTGTAGAAGGATATTTCCACGTGATGGCGGAGCCGGTCTCCACCTGCGTCCACGACAGATGTGCGCCCTCACGGCATATACCGCGCTTGGTGACGAAGTTATAGATACCGCCCTTGCCATCCTTGTCGCCCGGGTACCAGTTCTGCACGGTAGAGTACTTAACATCGGCATCCCTCTCAACGACAATCTCCACAACGGCAGCGTGCAACTGGTTTTCGTCGCGACGGGGTGCCGTGCAACCCTCGAGATAGCTGACATACGAGCCCTCATCCGCAACGATGAGCGTGCGCTCGAACTGACCCGTGCCCTCAGCATTAATACGGAAATATGTAGAGAGCTCCATGGGGCAACGAACCCCCTTCGGGATATAGCAGAATGAGCCATCCGAGAATACCGCAGCATTGAGCGCAGCGTAGAAGTTATCGGTATAGGGGACAACCGAGCCGAGATACTTCTTGATAAGCTCGGGGTGCTCCTTGATAGCCTCCGATATAGAGCAGAAGATGATACCCTTCTCGGCCAACGTATCGCGGAATGTCGTCTTTACGGACACCGAGTCCATAACGGCATCCACGGCGACACCCGCCAACGCCATCTGCTCCTCGAGCGGAATACCGAGCTTATCGAAGGTGCGCTTCAACTCGGGATCGACCTCGTCCATCGAGTTGAGCTTTTTCTTCTGCTTAGGTGCGGCATAGTAGATGACATCCTGAAAGTCTATCTCGGGGATATCTAAGTGTGCCCACTCGGGATGGGGCATCGTCAGCCAATGACGATAGGCCTTGAGCCTGCGCTCCAACATCCACTCCGGCTCGCCCTTCTTCTCCGATATCAATCGAATGACATCCTCCGAGAGGCCTCGGCCAATGGTCTCGGTCTCGATATCTGTGACGAAGCCATATTTATAATCGCTCGTTTCGAGCTCCTGTAATATATTTTGTGTATCTTTTTCCATCTGTTAATATTAATAGCGTGCAAATATAGCAAAATTTATTCATTATGCCAAGATAGCGCTATCAATAATTATTATCGTGCCATAAGCAAAAAAATTGTGGCTGCACCATCACGAGATGCAACCACAACTATTTCACACTTAAATCTACTGTGCAAGTAACTTATGCTCCTTATTCGCCTTGTCCATAATCGCGAGACTGATATAGATATCCGACATGATATGTGTAAGCTCGCGACCCATATTCCCATCGCCCAAAGGACGCCAATCATAGCGTTTATAATCAGGCGATTGCTTCGAAATGAAATGTAGGTTGTGATATCTATCACACAAACAACTATGAAGACTTTTCGTATAGTACTCACTAAGCATCACACTCTTATCGTGGTGAGCACTCCACGCCAAATCTTGCTGATATTTCACATAGGTGCTCTTGAGTTTTCGATAGTCATCGCTATTATATACAGTGGAAGTTTCATCCTTATTTTCACAATATACCCAGCAATGATTCACATCACTACTACTCTTATATGATCGCAAGTCACCCGATGTATCGTGCAGCACCTCAAGGTCTACGCCACTGAGATATACATGATCGCCATGACAAGCATAGCGTATATCTGCAAACTTCAATCCGATAGAGCTCTTATGATACGCTTTCTCTATATGAATTATGGATTTCTCGCCATCGCGCACAGCAAGGTCTCGCAGTATGCTATCTATAAAGCCAGACTTAGGAATAAGCTCACTAAAGCGCGAGTCGTTCTTCAGATCACTTAATTTATCCTCCACAACGACATATCCGACCTGAGTATTGTGCATCAAAATAAGTTCAGCATCAAACTTCACGTGAGTATAACGCTCCTCAGCTTGGCGCATAGCCTCAAGTTCACTCTTAAGTCTCAGCTTATCGCCCTTAAGACTTTGATTTTCACGCTCAAGTATTCGTTGTTGCTCCGCAGCCGCAATATCCTCCGAGGCAAAAATCGCTCCAAACTTTTTGAAAGTTTTAGCTGCCATAAGAACAAGGACAAAAGTAAGAAAATTTGACAGTAACACCACTGCGAATTTTGGCAGAGGAAGGATTGCCGAACAATAGATAATGACTCCCTCAACAACAAGGAAGCCCATAACTTTAAGCATAATAATGCCATCGGTCATACCACTTATCATCCACCTAAAGAGGCTTTTGATAGCTTTCAGAAATCTCATCATAGCGTATTAGTTAATTATGTTAGTAGTTTCTACTCTTCTAGCAGGCTGCAATGCACGATACGATAGTGCGGGGCATAACATTCGTTATAACGACGACTATGGTGTACAACATACTCACCACCGGCAATAAGCTCCGCAAGGCGCACCGAGTCGCAGGCGTAGCCATCAACCAGACTCAGGCGCGGGTGGCACACCTCAAGAATCGTGTTCCACCCCTCAGCCCAAGCCTCAAGCACAGCATCGTCAACACGTGGGGCATACGCGGCACTGCGGACAAAGAGATCGGCAAGCTCCTCAACCGTCATCACACCATCGCGCACGGCACGAAGGTCGACACGCACATAGTCTCCCCTCCATCCGCAAGGCTCAAGGTAACACTCCGCCACACCTCCATCCTTCACAATTTCACCCTCGCACAACTGCACCTCACGCTCGATATAGGCCTCCACTGCCTCGCGCGACCCAAGCATATGAGCCACACCGAAGCGACCCTGAAACATCGACTTATATACGTCCTGAAGCGTAGCCTCGGGATAGCTATCGAGCAAAGCGTCGACAGCATGACGCATAGCTATTCAGTCGATATTTACCAGCTCGTACTCCTTGGAGCCGAGGCCAATCTGCTCAGCATAGTCGACGATATGTGTACCGTGGCGCGACTTTATACGCTCCAAAAGCGGGCCATTATCGTTACCCTCCTCAGGCGTGATATTAAAGACTATATCGAGGCAAGCCTGGTCGAGCGCTACGGGATCCGTCGAGGCAAGGATGCCAACATCCTTAAGCAGCGGATCAGCCGGATGTGAGTCACAGTCGCAGTCGATAGACATATTATTCATCACGTTGATATACACAATATTACCCTCACCAAAATAGTTATGTACAGACTGCGCCGCAGCAGCCATAGACTCGAGAAATCCTATCTGGTCACCCGTGAAGCCCCACATCTCATCGGGGCTCTCCGTTTTACCGACAGAGTGGATATAGGCCTTACCATTACGCGAGGCTACACCTATAGATTGGTTCTTAAGCACACCGCCAAAGCCACCCATAGCGTGACCCTTGAAGTGCGCAAGATTAATCATAAAGTCGTAGCACTCGATATTCTTACCCACAAGGTTATACTTCAAATGGGTAGTATCCTGCACCGGGATTCGAATCTCCCCCTCGGCATCCATAATATCGACATCGGCAATAGCGAAAAAGCCGTGCTCACGTGCAGCCTTCAGGTGCTCATCAGACGAGAAGCGACGACCACGATACGCCGTATTGCACTCGACGATGGTACCATCTACCGACTGCACGAGCATCCCTATAAGCTCAGGCTTAAGGTAGTTTTTACCACCAGGCTCGCCCGTAGATATTTTCACAGCCACATTACCATGGGCCTCGACACCCATAGCCTCATATACTCGCAGGAGACCCTCGGGAGATATATCCGTGGTCATATATACCTTAGGCAGCACCTCGGCATCATCACCCTTCTGCGCCGTGCCACACGCCACACAGAGTGCAGCGACAAATAGTAGTGTTAATCTTTTCATATTGATTACGTCTGTTACATCATTCTACTCACGCTCCTCGGCACTCCACTCGGAATATGGATGGGCTCTGAGGTGTGAATTATAAAATCTACGCTCGCCCGTAACCTCACGGCCAAGCCACAGTGGTCGCGCAAAGGCCTCATCCGTGGACGACAACTCCACCTCCGCGATGGTAAGACCCTCATTGTCGCCAGCAAACTCATCAACCTCAAAGGTATGTCCCTCATACTCCACAAGCCAGCGACGTTTGTCGATAAGTGCGCCCTCGGCAAGATGCAGAAGCTCCATTGCCTCCGTAGCATCTATCTCCCGCTCCCACTCATAGCGCGAGAGGCCACCATCACGCGAGGGGCCCTTTATCGTGAGCCACGCCCTATCGTCGCTAAGGCGCACGCGCACCGTCCTACGCCCCGAGGCGATATAACCTTGGACAAGGTGCGAAGAACTGTGGGCGAGATGTTTATACTCGCCCACAACCAAAAATTTACGTTCTATCTCCTCAGCCATAGGCTACTCCTCATAGGCAAACATAGGATCCCACGAAGGCAGCTTCACGGGCTTCTTATCGAGAAGCTTAAGTGTCTCGGCAGGTATATACTTCTTGTCGACAACAACACGGAACATATACTCCTCGAACCACTCGTCGGTCATAATGAGGTTACCCTGCCATCCTGCCGAGGGGCCCCAGCTATTCTCCACCATCCACTTCTTGGGAGCGCCATTCTCGTCGAGGTCGACAGCAATGAGCGTCATGGCGTGCGACGAGCCACTGGCGAAGGTACGCACGCGCTGCTCCTTGTTCATCGGGAAGTCGACACCCATAAGCGACTCATAGTCGAAATTGTTGATGTCGAGCGTACCCTTCTTCGAGAGGAGATACTTACCCACATCGCACGAGAAGTACATCGCCGTATTATCCTTAATCGAGGCAATAGCCAAAGCCTTGACCTCCTCGATAGGTAGATTCAGATATACCCAGTTATCGCCATCGTATACATGGCGGTCGTAGTCGATCTCATAGACATTGTAATACTCGCGTGAGGGGTCGTTCATAACCATCACGAAGTCCTCCTCGAGGTCTATATCGCCGAAGAACTCAGCATAGAACGACTGTGGCGTATACCGCTTGGTCTCCACGGCGTTGCCATCCTTATCGCGACGTGTCCACTCGAACTCCACGGGAGGCTCGCCATAGGCACGAACAAGCATCGAATATATCTCCTGGAGCATCTCCATTTTCATAGCCACGGGAGCACGGCGATCACGCTGCTCGCGGAGCTTAAGGCCAAACTCACGCAGCTTGAGCTTTATGAGGTTGCCAACCTGCGCCGTATTGTTCGACTGGTAGTTCTCGGGCATAACCTCCGCGGGAACAACGCCATACTTCATCACGAGATTCGAGACACCCGTAAACTGACCGCCATCGTTGAGCGGATTCTTAAACAACCACTCCACCTGGCGATCCTCCATTGGGAGGTGCTTGGTGTCGATAACAGCCTGGAGGAAGAGGTTAGACTTCTCGAGTTGGTCGTAGAAGAAGAGGTAGTTCTGCGAGAACTCCATACCGCTGAGGTCGAGGTCGTCGATCATCTTGGCACGCAAGACGTTGAGACCCGTAAACAACCAACAGCGACCCGACTGCTGCTGGTCGGTGATACCCTTAGTCTTTACACGGTAAGAGAAGTGAGTGTCGATCATTGCGAGGTTGTCGGCATTGGTTGCAAGCTCCGATACCGAGTTCAGAGCCAAGGCATTACGTGCAGCTTTCTCGGCTACAACATCACGCTCTGCGGCGCGCATCTGGGCAAGCATCTCGGCCGAGATGCCACCATTATCCTGCTGTGCTGAAAGGGTGCCCACGGCAAGAAGCGCGAGGGCCGAAAGAAGTACTTTTCTCATATCTTTAATCTTTTAAATTATATTTTTCGTTTACACACAGATAGTTACCATCCCATCGCTCAATGAGCACAGAGACAACAAATCTCTATTGCGACGAAACCATCATTATGATGGCAAAGATAATAAAAAAGATTTAGAAAAGCACTAACACAGTGAAAAATATAATCAATCGTCAGAGCCAAATAGTCGACTATGGTTGTGTGTCACGGCTGCGATGATAGCCAACAGCAACGTCGCTATGGCGTTGAACATAAACGGAAACTCATAGCTTGAGGTGTGAAAGAGCCGACCGAGGCCATCGATGATAAATGGTGCAACAAGGATAGCTAAATAGTTAACGGCCATAACTATAGATAGCGCAAGCGTTGACAGCTCAGGCGGAGCGTTTGTAGCCGCCTTGTCGTAGACAATAGGCTGCATGACGCCATATCCGAGGCCGGCAAATATAGCCCCCACGGAGAGTGAGAGCATCGTAGGATGCGATAGCGACATCATACCCAGACCAATGCCCATAACCACCAACGACCATAGGTTTGTACGGCTACCGAGTTTGGAGATGATGGTGTTAAGCACAAAGCCCGGGGCCATGATAGCAAGGAAGAAGAGCGATATTACGAGTCCCGACATCGAGCTATCGAGACCTGCACGCTCGGCAAGATAGGAGGTGTTGAAGGTGACGATAAGCGAGAGATAGGTTATGGCAAAGTAAAAGATGGCCAGCGCCACTATCATCCCACGCTTGAGCCTCGTCTGCCTATGCTGCGCACCGGAAGGGGGCTCAGGCAATGGCTTCGTGCGACCAAGAGCAGGGATGAGCAGCAACGTAACAATGGGAAGCAGGTATACAACAAATGCCAAGTGCCACTCTACACCCGCGAGATAGCCACTAAGCGATGTGGCGATAACAAGCGTAAGGTTATTCACCGCAGAGCTCACGCCAAGCTGTCGCACTCGCCTGTCGCCCGTAAAATAGTCTACAACAAGGCCCGTAGACAAGGGTATAATCATACCCGCACCTATACCCATAATGGCACCGCATACGACGAGATCGACGAGCCTTCGCGATAACATGGAGCCTATGCCGCTAAGGAGGAATATGAGCGTACCTGCAAAGAGCAGTTGCAACTTATTACCCTTTATCGACCACCGCCCCGAGAGTAGCACAAAGGGGATAATCAAGAGCGACGGCAGCGACTCGAGCATCTCGACCTCGAGCTCACTGGCGTGAGGGAATATCGTGTCGAGCTTGGCAAGAATCGGCGAAATGGCCAACCCCGGGAGCGACACTATGGCCGACACCGACCATATAGCTACGAGTGCCACAAGTGGCATCGTACCCTTACCTGTATTTACCTTCATACGCACAATGTTTCTCTCACGGTTAGCAATAGCCCTGCCACACCAATCATAGCTCAAAACATTTACACACTATTTTATCGAAGCAACTCGTTTTCGCAATAAATTTACCTTTGCAGTAAAATTCGATCACCATTATTCAATCGGGGCTACAACGACCACAATATGTAATTAGAAACCGCAAGTCATAGATGAGTGAGGACACAAGCATTGAACTATTGACAAAAAATATGTTTTATGCGTTTTGATTTTCCAATTTTAGTTATTACCTTTGTTAGTTGGAAACGTAAATTATAAACCTTACTATAACACTAATATGAACAAAGACTTACAGATTTTTGACCTGATCGCCGAGGAGCGCTCACGTCAGATGAAGGGCATCGAGCTTATCGCATCGGAGAACTTCGTTAGCGACCAGGTGATGGCCGCCATGGGCTCAGTATGTACAAACAAGTATGCCGAGGGTTACCCCGCAGCACGCTACTATGGCGGTTGCGAGGTTGTGGATAAGATTGAGAATCTCGCTATCGAGCGCATCTGCAAGCTCTATGGCGCGGCGTATGCCAACGTGCAGCCCCACTCTGGCGCACAGGCAAACATGGCCGTATTCTTCGCATGCCTCAAGCCCGGCGATACGTTTATGGGTCTCGACCTCTCACACGGTGGTCACCTCTCACACGGCTCGCCAGTGAATATGTCGGGTATGTACTTCAAGGCCGTAGGCTATAAGCTCAAGGAGGAGACCGGCAATATCGACTACGAGGAGATGGAGGCATTGGCTCTCGAGCACAAGCCCAAGCTCATCGTTGGTGGTGCTTCAGCATTCTCTCGCGAGTGGGACTACAAGCGCATGCGCGAGATTGCCGACAAGGTAGGTGCATTGCTGCTCGTCGACATGGCACACACCGCAGGTCTTATCGCTGCAGGCCTCTTGGACAACCCCGTGAAGTATGCGCACATCGTGACATCGACGACACATAAGACCCTCCGTGGCCCACGTGGCGGTATCATCCTCATGGGTGAGGACTTCGATAATCCTTGGGGCTACACTACACCTAAGGGCGTCGTGAAGAAGATGTCGCAGATATTGAACTCGGCAGTATTCCCCGGTATTCAGGGTGGCCCTCTGGAGCACGTCATCGCAGCTAAGGCTGTAGCCTTTGGCGAGGCCCTCACTCCCGAGTATAAGGAGTATCAGCAGCAGGTTGTCAAGAACTCAAAGGCTCTGGCCGAGGCTCTCACGAAGCGTGGCTATAAGATTGTGTCGGGTGGCACGGACAACCACCTCATGTTGGTCGACCTGCGCACCAAGTTCCCCGAGCTCACGGGTAAGCTTGCGGAGAAGTGCCTCGTTGCTGCCGACATCACCACAAACAAGAACATGGTACCCTTCGACTCGCGTACCCCCTTCACCACATCGGGCTTGCGCTTCGGTACTCCCGCCATCACAACACGTGGCGTGAAGGAGGATAAGATGGACTACATCGCCGAGCTTATCGACCGCGTACTCTCAGATCCCGAGAACGAGGCTAACATCGCCGCTGTTCGCAAGGATGTGAATGCCATGATGGCCGAGTACCCCTTGTTTGCGTGGTAGTAGCGCATACATATTTATATATAAGGCTGGTCAGAACTATATTTGGCCAGCCTTCATACTAATCGTAGACAAATGAGAGATATACTATCCTTCCTCACCGAACTCCACGACAACAACAACCGCGAGTGGTTCGAGCAAAACAGGGAGCGCTACCGCAAGGCGTTGGCCAAGCATCAGGCCAATACCGAGCGACTCATCGCCCTCATCGCGCAGTTTGACCCCTCGATCGAGGGCGCGACCGTTGCCAACAGCACCTACCGCATATACCGCGACACGCGCTTCTCGAAGGATAAGACTCCGTATAAGGACTTCTTCAGCGCCTTCATCGTGCGCGGTGGCAAGAGGAGTGGCTATGGTGGCTACTACCTCCACATATCGCCCAAGGGCCATACATGGGGCGAGGGGTCGTTCCTCGCTGCGGGTAATGTATGCCCTGAGCCCTACGTGCTTCGCAGCCTACGCGAGGAGATCGAGGATAACGGCATCAAGATGCTGCGAAACATCGAGATGAGCGGCTTTGCGCTCGATACGACAAATGCTCTCAAGCGCACACCGCGTGGCTATAGCGTGGCACCCGAATGTGAGGCACTCCTCCGCCAGAGGGAGCTGATACTGAGCCACCCTATCGACAACGCATGGCTACTACAAGATGACTGGATAGAGCGCACGGCAGAGCTCTTCAAGGGATGCAAGCCATTCTTAGACCAAGTAAACCGCGCCACGGAATACGCCTACGAGGAGGCAAGGAGCGGAGATATTTTTTAAGGACGACGAGACAGAGGGACGAGAGGGAATATTTTAATTATCTTCTCTTCCGTCTTTATCTCGCTTTTCCTCCCCACCCCCGTTACAAAACGTTACTAAGCGCTACTCCCACACTACAACTTACCACAAAACAAGAGTCCTCGGGCTGTACCTTTAGATACTATCCCGAGGACCCTTAATTGTAGGGATGTGCCGCAGAGGCGCCCCTATAGTCGGAAATTACTCGCTGACGAGAATACGACCACAATACTCGCACACGATAAGCTTCTTACCCTGACGGATATCTACCTGGCGCTGGGGAGGTATGCGGTTGAAACAGCCACCACACGCATCGCGCGTAACGGTGACAACAGCGAGGCCGTTGTGTACGTTGCTACGGATACGGTTGTAGGCGGTGAGTAGGCGCTCGTCGATAGGCTCCTTAGCCTTCTCGGCCTTAGCCATAAGCTCAGTAACCTGCTGTGCGGTCTCAGCCTCGATAGAGTCGAGCTCCTCCTTCTTAGCCTTATAGTCGATAGTACGCTCCTCAACAAGGGTCGTAGTCTCCTCAACAAGGGCCTTCTTAACCTTGATCTGAGCAGAGTACTCCTTGAGGCGCTTCTCGGCAAGCTCAATCTCGAGCTCCTGGTACTCAATCTCCTTGGTTATAGCGTCGAACTCGCGATTGTTACGCACGTTATTCTGCTGCTCCTTGTAGTTGCCAATCATAATCTTGGCCTGATCTACCTCGCGCTTACGCTGGCGTGTGAGGGTGTTGATCTCCTCGATCTCGGCATTGATATTCTCAATACGTGTATTGAGTCCCGCAAGCTCATCCTCAAGATCCTGAACCTCAAGGGGGAGCTCACCCTTAACCTTGTTAATCTCGTCGATAGCCGAGTCGATCTTCTGCAACTCGTAGAGTGCCATAATCTTCTCCTGCATCGAGTAGTCAACATCGTGTGTTTTCTTCTGTGCCATATAGTTGTTATTTAGTTATTTTTTCGCCAGTAATATTTACGGTCTCCGCGCTCGAGGAGCAACTTCTCAGACCATGTAATGTATCGGGTTGCGAGAGCATACGCTCTTGCGAACCGCAAAGTTAGACATTTTTTTTGATATTACATCATATAAAATGCGAATTGCGCAAAATTCGCTCTCAAAATGGCCAATATCGGCCAAAATCATACGTCCCTCACCCGCCATAAAGTCGTTATAGCGCAGGTCGGCAGTGACATAGAGGTCGGCACCGGCAGCCATGGCATCGTCAATCAACGAACGCCCCGCACCCGTACATACTGCCACGGTGCGCACCATAAAGTCCTCCGACGGAATATCGCTATAGCGTATGGCACCGACATCGAAGATGCTCTTTATGCGCTGCAAAAGTGCCGTAGCACTCTCGGGGCACGCAAGCGTTCCTACGACGCCAAAGCCCGCATCGGGGTTATCCTTGCGTGGCTCAAGAACACGCATAGAGCCCAGACCCATCATCGAGCCCACCTGCCAGCTCATACCGTTAGGCGTGCTGTCGAGGTTGGTATGACAGGCATAGAGGGCGATGCCACTGCGTATAGAACGCTCCACGCAACGCTCAACATAGGTTGCCGAGTTGAGACGCTTCAGGGGCGTGAAGATTATCGGATGGTGCGTGATGATGATATCGCAACCCTCGCGCTCGGCCTCGGCAATAACCTCCTCGGTGACATCGACAGCAAGGAGTGCTGCATGTACCTCGTCGTCCATACGGCCGACGATGAGTCCCGAGTTGTCGTAGCTCTCCTGCAAGCCAAGAGGCGCAAAGGCCTCAATCTCAGCAACAAGATCTCGTATTGTCATATCTCCTCACGATTTAGAATAGTGACTGCTCATAGAAGGGGAAGAGCTCCTTAGACTCCTCACTCTTCTTCGTCTTACGACGGCGCTGCGCGGGCATAGCCTCCGCAGCCTCCGCTTCGACAACCTTACGCGGACGACCACGACGACGTGGCTCGGGCGTAGCTGCAGGCTCAGCAGTGGGCTCGGCAGTGGGCGTAGTGACAGTATCGACAACATCGCGCTTAGCCTCCGCCTCGACATCGGCAATAAGCTCCGCAACAGCCTCAATGGGCGCCTCATACTCCACAGGGCTATCATCGCCCAGCGACTCGCGCACCTCGACAAGCATCGCTCGTATGTTTTGCAGACGCTCCAAGATAGAGACATCGCGCTTAACGCTGCCACCACGACGCTTCATCGCCTTATTTGCACCCTCAAGCGTCATGCCCTTCTCCTTAACGAGGTGGTATATGAGCTTCAAGTTCTCAACATCCGACTGGGTAAACAGACGATTACCCTTCTTATTCTTTTGAGGCTTGATACAGTCGAACTTCGACTCCCAATAGCGTATGAGCGACGCATTGACATCGAACATCTCCGTAACCTCACCCATCGAATAGAGTAGTTTTGCCATCTTCGTATAGTATCTATTAAGTTTATATTCGTCTATAGTTTCTGTATTCTTAAATCCTTAGGATACATATTGTTGCATCGCGCTCCTATGCGTTTGATGAAGCCTATGGCCACGCCTCTATAGCTCACCACATTGATGCCCTCATCGAACTGCGCAGCAGCAATATCCTGCTTGCGGAGGTAGTTGACCGCATCCTCCTCAGACACATCTACAACGCGCACTACAGCCTCGTTACGCCCCACATATAGCGCCAATGGATGCTCGGGCTTAAGTCGCCCCTTGAAGAGCTGCCCCATAGCCACACCCGAGTAGACCACCGAGAGCGACTCCGAGAGGCGGGTGACATCGTCGACAACATCACCATGATAGCCGTAAACCACGTCGCCAACGAGCCTAAATGCCATCTTCGAAGCGTCATCTACCCAGCGTCCGAGCTCCGAGGCATCGCGCTTATCTACCGGTGCAAACACTCTACGACGCGCCTTAGGTGTCGTCCTACGCACGGAGCCCGCGCGCTTAGACATAACCGCAGCAAAGAAGCCCTCGCCACGCGCCTTGCCGGGATAGAAGTGGAAGCACTGAGCCACACCTACCGTGCTACGCGCTATACCCCACTCATCATCCGTCACGATATCATCGGCAGCCACAATCTCATCGCCATACTCCGAGATAAGCCACTCAACGATGCCCTCATCCTCCTTATCGTTAAAGGTGCAGGTGCTATATATCAGCTTACCCCCGGGGCGTAGCGCTCGCCACGCCTCAGCCAGGATATCCCTCTGGCGTGCCACGCACTGCTCGACAGTGGCCGGCGACCACTCCGTGCGTGCCTCATCCATCTTGCGAAACATACCCTCGCCCGAGCAGGGAGCATCGACAGCCACAACATCGAACCACTCTTCGAAAGCACCAATGTGTGCAGGCTCGTTGCACGTGACAACAACATTGCCCATACCCCAGCGCTGCACATTATCGGCCAAAGCCAGCGTGCGACCGCGGTTGATGTCGTTAGCCACAACCAAGCCCTCGCGCCCCACAAGCGTGGAGTATATCGTTGTCTTTCCACCTGGGGCAGCACACATATCCAAGATGCGCGCCCCACGAAGGTCGTCGCCACCGAGGATGTGAGCCACGAACTGCGACGATGCCTCCTGAACGTAGTAGGCACCGCCATGAAGTAGCGGGTCGAGCGTAAACTGCGGGCGCTCAGCGAGGTACCTACCCCACGGGCACCACCCCACACCCTCACCGTCGTATGTCGGTGCAGGCTTCGCAGGGTTGAGCCTTATGGACACGGCAGGCTCCGTATCGAGAGCCACAAAGAGGCTCTCGGCATCGTCGCCCAGTTGTTGGCGCATAGCCCTTATAAACTCCTCGGGTAGTGGCGTGTGCATACTCCTACAATTGGCGTTTACCCGTACACATCTCCTCCACCGAGGCACATATACGGTCTATAATCGAGGGGTCGGCAACAAAGTCGTCAACATCCTTATCCACCACAAGCACACGTCCTTCGTAGATATTCTCAATCCAGTTGTTGTACTTGTCGTTAAGACGGCTGAGGTACTCCTCGTCGATATTCTGCTCATACTCCCTACCGCGCATCTTGATCTGTGCTATAAGCGTAGGCACGCTCGCCTTAAGGTATATGAGCACATCGGGACGCGGAAGGAGGGTCTGCTCGATGTTAAACATCTTCATATAGGTATCGAAGTCACGACTCGCCATCAACCCCATAGAGTGGAGGTTGTCGGCAAAGATATGAGCATCCTCGTATATGGTACGGTCCTGCACCACATTGTCCGAGCCATCGGCCAACATCGTGAGTGTCTGCTGTATGCGGCTTCCGAGGAACCACAACTGCAGATGAAACGACCAGCGCCCCATATCCTCGTAGAAGTCGCTGATATACGGGTTTGCCAAGTCCTCGTAGTAGGCCTTAGCGCCATAACGCTTTGTTAGAATCTCGGTGAGCGTGGTCTTTCCGCTACCGATATTTCCTGCAATAGCAATATACATAAGGTTAGTATTTTATTTTGTTTACTATCTATTCTTCATGCCGTCAGGCAGATATGTTGGCAGACTTCATACTCCCGCCATATATCCACATATTAATTGAAAAACTCAGCCACACGCATCACGACATCGGGCATGGCGAATACCACCACACGATCATAGGCATTGATCTGCGTCTCGTCGACAGCTATAAATACACGGTCGCCACGCACAACGCCGCCTATTATCGAGTCCTCGGGGAGGCCAAGGTCGCGTATGCGCGACTTCGTAGCGGGTGAGTTAGGCTTGACTATAAACTCGAGCACCTCAGCCTGACTACCTGTAAGGCACTTGATGGCCTGCACGTCGGTAGTCATCGTGAAACGGAAGATGTTCGATGCCGTGACGAGCTTCTTGTTGATGATGGTATCGACACCGATACTCTCCGCAAGTGTTATGTAGTTGATATTCTCCACCTCGGCAATAACCTTCTTCACACCCATACGCTTGGCCAGCATCGCCGCAAGGATGTTGGTCTCACTGCGTCCCGTCACCGCAACAAAGGCATCCATACCCGCAAGATCCTCCTCCATCATGGCCTCCGTATCGCGACCATCCTCGTTGATAATAAGGGTCTTATCAAGGCGCTCGGCGAGACGGAACGCCTTGTCGGCATCGTAGTCCACGAGCTTGATGTTCACCTTGTTTTGCAGTTCGTTGGCGATACGCACACCTATGCGCGAGCCACCGAGAATCATCATATTGCGTATCTCCATCTCGCGACGTCCCGAGAGCTCCACGACCTGCTGTGTAGCGCTATGGCGCGTGATGGCGTAGACCATATCCTCCTCCTCGAAGCGCTCGTCAGGCCTGGGGATTATCGTCTGCGAGCCACGCACGATGGCAACAACACGATACTCCAGATCCTCGTCGGTATACTCGGGGTCTATGACCGTACGGCCAAGAAGCGGAGATGTGAGCTCGAGGCGGAAGGCTACCATCGAGAGCTTACCTGCAGCAAACTCTACATACTCGGTCGAGGAGGTGTGGCCGAGGAGGTTGATAACCTCACGTGCGGCAATCTGCTCGGGGTAAAAGAGGTAGTCGATACCCATGTCGATAAATATCTCCTTGCTGTTGGGCTCGAGATACTCGTTGCTATCGACACGTGCTATGGCCTTCTTGGCTCCGAGCTGCTTGGCCATAACCGCCGAGAGGATGTTGTCGTTCTCCACAGAGCGCACGGCAATAAAGAGGTCGCACTTACGCACACCGGCCTTACGCAACACCGAGAACTGCGTGGTGTCACCCTCGACCGTGACCACATCGACGAGGTTTCCCACCTCAACCAACGCTTTAGGATCGACGTCAGCAACAGTGATGTCGTGGCCATTACCACTAAGCATCTTCGAGAGGTGCGTACCCATATCTCCTGCGCCAGCTATTACTATCTTCATAGACTAATCAAGTGAATATAAAACAATTATATACAGCCGTTATCTCACGACAAACTATAACATTTGCAAATTACTCTGCAAATATATAAATTTGCACCGAGTTTTACAATAAAACGAGTATTTTTAGCATTACAAAAATAAAAAAATATGTCAACGCTACTTGTAACAATTATCGCTGCCGTTGCTGTGGTTGCATTTTTCGCCCTCGCGATGTCGCTCACGTACATATTCAAGGGCCACCACATACAATCGGAGATTTCGACAAACCCGAACATGCAGAAGATGGGCATCAAGTGCGCCGTGCAGGAGACGCGCGAGGATATGGGACTGAACGACTGCGACTCGGACAATATATGCTCGGGCAACTGCGCAGGATGTGATATTGACCACAGCGAGAATGCAAAGAAATAGATGTATAGATATGGATAACGCAAACAATAATCCGTGGCTATGCCGCCATTGCAACTCGTTAGTTGATGGTGACTTGAAGGCGTGCCCCCACTGCCATGCCGACAGACCCGAGGAGGGCACCATGGAGCCTCAACCCGAGGGTATTGCCGAGGTTGTGCAATGCGAGAATTACACCAACGCCGAGCCTAAGGCTAAGGCTAAGTATATATTTCGCGAGGCGGTGCTTGCCAATGCCGCAGACATAATCCTTGTGCTCGGACTGTTTGCGACGTTTGGCGCACTCATAGCCCCTCTTATCGCCGACTTCGACATCGACGCCCCGATGATGTGGGCGGTGTGTATCGCCGTAGTCATCTTTGCCCTCACGATGATAACATGGGCATTGCTCAAGAGCGTGGCTGAGATTTCGCGGATGCTGCGCAACAAAACCAGAGTGTAATACTATCTGATTTACCTACGATAGAGAAGCAAGGGGTCGCCTCTTGCTTTTTTTAATATTTTCGTATACTTTTGTAATGCAGAAAACGAAAATATAAAGTACATAACCTATGAAAAAACTCTTCACAGCACTTGTGGCACTCTCCCTCATTGCCACATCATGCGAATCTCTTTTTGAGGACTCATCCAACCCCAAGGATGAGGTCAATGACGGCACGAATGGTGACGATGAGGACATTATCCCCGGGGACTCCGACACCATGAAGATAGAGATCGAGGAGGATGAGACACGCACACAGCTAACGGATGGCAAGACGGTATTCTCGTACAAAGATGCCTTCAGCGTGTTCTACCGCTCGGACGTAAGAACGAAATGGCAATATGATGGCGAGGCAAACACGACAGCGGGAACCATAACGGCATTATATACCGACACGGTACGCAATGCGAAGGATATTGTCGTTATATACCCCCATGAGGCGGGTGCCACACGCAACATCGAAAGGGGCATAGTGGGTACGTACCTCCCCGCAACACAATCTTTCCACCCCAATAGCTTCGGCATAGGCTCTTCGGTAATGGTCGGCCAGTCGGAGGTAAACAAGGTGACCATGCGCAACGCCATAGGTTGGGTAAAAATCAACGTCAAGGGCGATGGCGAGGAGCTGACTAATGTCTTTATAGGAAGTAACGACAACATGCAGCTCTCGGGATACACACAAATAGACCCCAGCAGCGCAGAGCTCTACTTGGCGCAGGAGATTTTGGCTGAGGGTGGCGACTACCGCGGTGAGGATAGCGAATGGCTGCCAACGAGTTTCGGCAATGTAGCACAAGTGGCGCTCACTAACAGAGTATTCCTCACTCCCGAGGGCGTGGATATATACATTGCAATACCTCCGCGCACATACCCCTCAGGTTTCAACATCTCGATACACAGCGAGCTTCACCACCCTGCATCTTACGACTTAAGCGACGAGATCAGCATCGAGCGTAACAACATAACCGACCTTGGCGACATCGTATACGAGGCGGAGATTAACGAGGAGTATATACTCCCATACATCGAGCAGATGATAGCCTACATGCCGAGTAATTTGCATCAAGTAGGCCGCTTCAACATTGACCACTGCGACTTCGGATACTACTCGATGCGTCTACAATTAGACCATCTTGCGATGCTTATATTCCCCTGTGCACGTCGTGACCGTGATGGCAATGTATATTACAGCCGCTTCCAGATCTCCAACTATGGCTATGGCCTCGGCTCATCAGATATTTTTGCTCCATACGTGTGGGATACATACTACTCTTTGATTGACGACACGAACTTCATACTTAAGAGAACGGCACTATCCGACAAATATAAAGCGTATGAGGCTATCGCCAAAACCTACCGAGCACTATTCTACTTAGACATGGCCTGCCTATACGATGCCCTACCGGCAAAGGCTCCGAACAGGCCCGAGTATGAGGGCGAGCTTGCGGCCGTAGCAGGACTCACCGTGCCTATAATCACGGAGACAACAACAGCCGAGGAGGCTATGAACATCCCACGTGCCACGCGCGAAGAGATGTTTGAGTTCATCCTCAGCGACCTCGAGTATGCCGAACAGCACATTGCCAACTACGCCGCCACAGAGCCCACCACCCCCAACCTCGCTGCCGTACATGCACTCATGGCACGCGCCTACCTATGGCTCGGAGGCTTCGACGAGAGCTATGCAAACGTGCCCACATCGACCGCGGCATACCGCTTGGCTGCGGAGTATTCACGCAAGGCTATCAACGAGTCGGGAGCCGGTGTCATGAGCGAGTATGAGTGGACAAATCCCTATTCGGGATTTAACAGCGTTGCATCGTCATGGATATGGTCCTCGACGCTCTCTACCGATGCCGTACCAAACAATCTTTACGCCTTTGCAGCACACATGTGCCCCGAGGCATGGTATGGTTATGGTCCCTTGGCAGGCCCGGGAGTATCGTCGAAGATGTACGACAGAATGAGCAATAACGACATCCGCAAACTGGTTATTGCCGGCCCCGATAAAAGATACGAGGAGTTTAGCCTCTACACGAATATGGAGAGGGACGAGTGGGAGGAGATTGCCTATCGCGCGCCATACACCAACTTCAAGTTCCGCCCGGGTAGTGGCGAGCGTACCGACTACGCCATAGGTAATGCCACAACGCTTCCCATCATCCGCATCGAGGAGATGTACTTTATCGAGATGGAGGCTACGGCACACTACGACGAGGGCTCGGCGAGGATGATGCTTGAGTCGTTTATGAGCAACCACCGCGATGCGGGATACTCGTTCTCGGGTAGCGACCTCATCGAGGAGATTATCTTCCAAAAGGCCGTAGAGTTCTGGGGCGAGGGTTTGGTTATGTTCGACATGAAGCGCCTCGACATGGGTGTCGACACCACCGATGCCAACTACCCCGCAGGCATGGTATTTAAGAGCGATGGCCGCTTGGCACGCTGGAATATCACCATCCCCGCATACGCCATGCGCGAGAATCGGGCTATCACCAACCCCAATCCCGACCCAACAAATGCGGATATTATCTTGCAGTAAGATGCGACTACAAATAAACAAAACCGGGATGGCAAATTGAAGTTTGTCATCCCGATTTTATTTACTCTATCGCTATCTGCTTCATCGCATCCTTATGCTCGCTGCCATCGCGCTTCGGCAGCTTGATGCGCAAGACTCCGTGCTTCATCTTCGCCGTAATCTTGTCGCGGTCGACATTGTCGGGAAGGTTGAATATCTGACGGAAGGAGGTGTAGCTAAACTCACGACGTAGGTAGTGGTGCTTCTCGTCGGGCTTGCAATCCTCGTCGCCACAGCACTCCTTGCCGTTCTCGTCCTTCTCGCACTCCTTATCGAGGCATACAACGAGCTGATTGTCGCCATTAAGCTCGATTTTGAAGTCATCCTTGGTCATGCCCGGGGCGGCAATCTCGACCTTAAACTTCTTGTCGGTCTCGATGACGTTAATCTGCGGTGTCGTCACACGCTTAGAATAAAACTCCGGCCACTGGTCGTAGAAGAGCTCGCCAAACATTCCGGGCAAGCGATTGATTTTCTTTACTGGCATCATAATCTTTAGTGTTTTTAAGGTTTATAATACACCTCCACGAGATACAAATTACGCGCCTTAACAAACTATCAACAGAAAAAAAACATCGATTATTCCTATTTGTTCATCATGATTACGGATATTGGAAGTGCAAATTAGCACCTTTCGATGTAAAATTTTATCAATATTTTGTGCAATCATAATAAATTTTTTCGTATCTTTGTCTTTGTAATATAAACACTGTAAGTGTGTTACGATGTAGCACTTGAGCACTCTGCAAGCGTAACTCGCTGAGGGGGGGGGTATTTAGGCCTCCTCTCCTCAACTGATTTATAGGTGGATGTTCGGCGTGGATTGTGCATATTATGGTGTGTGTGGTATTGACGCAACAATTTTTTATAACACTTTTACTTAAACAATTATTTCGATGAAAGCAAAGTTTTTAGCTTTGATGGCATTGGTACTCGGTATGGTATCGTGCCAGAACGACTTCGACGGTGCCAATGTTGGCAACCAGGGCGAGGTTGACTTCACGCTGAATGTTG
>JAFWYM010000017.1 GCA_017517705.1 Alistipes sp. | reverse complement strand
ATGTGGGTGATGAGTTACTATAAGGCACCTTGTCATCCTGAACGTAGTGAAGGATCTCAAAAAGGGACTACAGAGACGATAACGACCTTTCGGGCAGATGCTTCGACTCCGCTCAGCATGACAAATCCGCGCTTACCCAGCCCCACCCCCTCGCCCTTACACTACACACCGCCACACGCACTTGCGGGTATATAAAAGTATACCCACAGCTACTCCCCACGCCCCCCCCCTCATCCTCACGCCGCCCCTCATATTGCGGGTATTATTTTTAATACCCGTGATGTTTAGGGAAGGTATGATGTGGGTGATGAGTTACTATAAGGCACTTTGTCATCCTGAGCGGAGCGTAAGCGTAGCCGAAGGATCTGGTCATCAAAACCCGTCATACCCTTTACGGCTTCTCGCCCAAAAAACAAAAGGAGCTATCCCGCGAGATAACTCCTTAGTGCCCAGGATAGGACTCGAACCTACATGCCGCTAAGCACTCGCACCTGAAACGAGCGCGTCTACCATTTCGCCACCTGGGCAATGGTTTCGGCCACAAAAGTAGTATATTTTTTTTAAATTTCGTATATTTGTGCAAAATTTATTTCCTTACGGGGAGTTATAATAGAGTGAAAACAATATATATTGCTGATTACTATGAAACTATGCAACATATCTCGTGGCTATAAGATTGCCTTTTGGGTTGTCCTGCTCGTTGTTCTCGACCAGATTGTTAAGATGCTCGTACACTTCAATCTCGAGGTGGGTGATAAGATAGAGGTCTTCTCGTGGTTCAATCTCTGTTATGTAGAGAATAACGGCTTTGCCTTCGGCATGCAGCTCGGTGGTGGCGCCGGCGGTGTCGACTGGGGTAAGATCGTCCTCAGCCTCTTCCGTATCGTGATGATTGGTGCCCTCATCTATGGCATACGCTACCTGCTGCGTAAGGGCTCGGAGGTGCCCAAGGGTGTCATCGTAGGCGCTGTGCTTATTCTTGCGGGCGCTATAGGTAATATGGTCGACAGTATGTTCTACGGAATGTTGCTCGACACGCAGGATGGTGGCTTCCTTATGGGTAAGGTTGTGGATATGATACACTTGCCTCTTTTCCGTTGGGATAGTTGTCCCTCGTGGCTCGACTTCCTTGTTGGTGGCGATGGCTACTTCTTCGGTGCGGTATTTAATGTTGCCGATGCATATATTTCGGTTGCTGTTGTCTACCTCCTGCTCTTCCATTATAAGTTTTTTAAGTAGTGGTCATGCGTTGGGCAGCACTCATCTTTGCCCTCGTAGCCACGTCGACTATTGCCACGGCACAGCGTCCCTGGGGTAGCTACGACGAGCGCCAGAGGGAGCGTATCGTCGAGCACCGCTCTACGCCCGATGTCGTGCGTCGTGCTGTGGAGGGCGTCGAGACTCTCGATGGCGAGGAGCTTGAGGAGCTGTGGACTATCATCACACATCCCACGAAGAGTAAACATCACGCCTCGCTCTACCTATATATATATGAGCTCTTGCGTCCTGTTGATGGCTCGGCTCACGCTGCTGATGTTGACATGTTAAGGTGCTATGCACCCTATATGCTCAAGCGATGGAGCGACCAACACCACACCTATGATGTATATAACTATGCCTATGCTCTTGCGCGCCATAGCGTGGCAGGTGGCGATGCCGATGATGTGCTTAACGTGTTGTCTAAGCGACGCTTTAGGCGACGCTATGCTACGCTTGTGGCATCTCTTGAGGGGGGTGTCGCCATTGCTGAGGCGTCGCTGAGGCTCGATAAGGAGGTGTTCTTAGACCACACCTCGCCCGAGGTGGACTGCCGTGTGCCACGCGAGATAACAGGTGAGGAGTATGCTAAGGTTGTGGGGTGCGTCTCTCCCATCGCTATATCAGGGGTTTGCGATGGGTTATATGGCACCATGGTTGCGGAGTGTATAGCGTGTGGCGGGAGCCATCATAGTGTTGTTGACGCTACAGCGCATAAGAACCTAAGACTTGTACTTTCGCGCAGTGCGGAGCAAGGCTATATATCGCTCGAGGATGGCTTGGGCGTGTGGCATACACTCCCTTTGCGCCTCTATTTGCTCCCCTCTGGCGGGCTTTTTGCCATTAGGGAGAGTGCCGAAGGTGCGTGTGAGGGTGTCGTTGTGGGCGATATGGTAGATGGTGCTATGTATAGCACCTTCGTGGCTGTCGGCGGTGGAGCTGTCGGTGGCGTAAAGTGTACGGATGGAAGTATCTATCTATGGCTGCAGGATGGTGATAGAAGTAGTTACTATATGTTAAGC
Organism: Alistipes sp.; assembly: GCA_017517705.1. Lineage (GTDB taxonomy): Bacteria > Bacteroidota > Bacteroidia > Bacteroidales > Rikenellaceae > Alistipes. The sequence continues at coordinate 6,318 of JAFWYM010000017.1, read as the reverse complement.
ATTGCGGAGTATGAGTATCGTCGATGAATTCTATATATGGCTCGAGGCTGAGCGTCGCTACTCGCCCCTGACGCTGCGTAACTACCGCCGCGATATCTCCGACTTCCTCGCGTGGCTCGGTATTGTGCCCGAGACGTTCGACCCAAATGTTGTGCGCCGCGAGGATATCTCCGACTGGGCGACATACCTCTTCGAGCGCCGTAAGCTGAAGGCCTCGTCGGTGAATCGTACCATCGCCTCGCTGCGTACCCTCTGGCGCTGGATGCTTAGTCGCAAGTATGTCGAGAAGGATGTGGTCAAGGGCGTGCGTGGCTATAAGATGGCTAAGCGTCTGCCCATCTTTGTCCCGGAGACACGTATGGATGATGTTGTCGCGGAGCTGCGCGACGATATTGCCTCGGAGGATTTCGAGCGTGTGCGCGATGCCCTCATCGTGCTGTTGATATATACTGCAGGTCTGCGTCTTGCGGAGCTTGTTGCAGCCAACAGGGAGGATCTCTCGGCCGATTATGCGACGTTACGTGTTGTGGGTAAGGGACGCAAGGAGCGTGTGCAGCCTCTCGTTGGCTCGTTGAAAGGTGTGATAAAAAGATATTTTGGTTTAATTTCTTCACAAAATATTTGCACAGGTCAAAAAAAAGCACTAATTTTATCGAAGAAAGGAGAGCGTATCAACCGTCGTGCGGTGGAGCGTATCGTCGAGCGTAAGCTCAAGATGGTGGGCGTTGAGGGTAAAGTCTCGCCTCATGTGCTGAGACACACCTTTGCAACGCAGCTTCTTAACGATGGTGCCGACCTTCGCGAGATACAGGAGCTTCTGGGCCACGGCTCGTTGCGTGCCACACAGGTGTATACGCACAACGACTTTGAGCGTCTCAAGGAGGCATACCACATGGCCCATCCTCGTGAGAGGAGGGATCCGTAGGTGGGCGCATGGGCGTAGTGGGTTGTAGCTCTTCGATATGATGCTTGGACAGTGGGAGTCATGCGATACCCCCACACTATATATAAACTTAATACTTTATGACCTATGAACGTACAGATTCAGTCACTAAAATTCGATGCGAGCAAGCAGCTCATTGAGTTCATTCAGAAGAAGATGGATAGATTGGATCGCTTTGTCGATGAGAGAGCGGGTGATGTAGAGGTGGTTTTGCGCCTTGAGCCCGACTCGGAGAAGGGCAACAAAGTAGTAGTAGTGTCGCTCCATGTTCCGGGTAGCGATATCCGCGTTGAGGAGCGAGCATTTACCTTTGAGGAGGCGATAGATAACTCTATGGATATAATCAAGCGACAGTTGGAGAGAGCAAAGGCTAAGTTCGAAAAGTAAAATTCCTGTGATAAGGGGTCGATTGCGGCCCCTAACAAAAAATGCCACCAATGGGATGTACACCAAGTACTACCTGTCGGTGGCATTTTTGTCGAGTGTGATGATGCGTATCAGCGTAGCCGTCGGATGCAATTCTTCGCGATGAAGGCTTTATATTTGCGCCCACTGGAATTTTACTGTGAGCCCCTAAATTCACTGGGGATATTGGGTAGAGTGAGTAGACTGAGTAGGTTGGGTATTATTACCCACACTACCCACACTACCCATACTACCCATATTTTCGCTTAACTTTTTTGATGCCCCACTGGAATTTTATAGTGAGCCCCTATAGTAACCTATCGCCTCTATAAACAAAAAACGACCGAGATATCTCGGTCGCTACAAAACTCAAAAAAAGCGGAGGGCACTGGATTCGAACCAGCGGATACCTTACGATATCGGCAGTTTAGCAAACTGCTGGTTTAAGCCACTCACCCAACCCTCCTTAAACCACTTTTTTGTAAAAGAGCGGTGCAAATATACGACTTATTTTTCTTTTAGCAAAATTTTTTCATCGCGATTTACAAAAAATGTAGCAAATAATACCACGGACTCCATTGGTCGAGAGATTTATTTTTAGGGATTACGTGGTGGAAGAGGTCGTATAATTTGCGTAGAAGCTAAAAATAATATACATTTGTATATTCTAACCCCTAAATTATTGATGTTATGAAAAAGTTAATTTACTCATTAGTTGCACTCTTGGTGCTATCGGTAACCTCGGTATCTGCTCAGCAGAAGGGTGATGTCTACGTTGGTGGTGACCTCGGCTTTGGCGTCTCTTCTGTGATTATTTCGGGCGAGAGTGTCACGGGCGTGGAGTTCGGTATTCAGCCGAGCGTGGGTATCTTCCTCGCAGATAGGTTGCTTTTGGGCTTTGGCCTCGGTTACAATGTCTCGGGTGGCGATGGTGCTACGCATACGCTTACTCTGGGCCCAAGAGTGGGATATTATGTCCCATTGTGCAAGAACCTATACTATACACCTACTCTCGATCTCCAGTTTTGCTACGTGGCATCTGAGGGCTATGGTGTTCCTGGCTTTGGCTTGGGTGTGAATCTCTTTGGCGTGGAGTATCGCCCGACAGAGCGTATCGGCCTATCGGCAAATCTATTGTCGTTGGATTATGTCCTGCTCTCCAAGGAGGGACTTACCGTTAATACCGTGGACTTCGGTCTGTCGTTGAGTCCGCGTGTTGGTGCAAAGTTCTATTTCTAAAGTTATAGCGCATCGTTATACAATAATAGGTGGCTCCGCATGGGGCCACCTATTATTCTATTTATACTACTTTAATTGTCGAAATATCTCCCACATAACCACACCTGCCGACACCGAGACGTTCAGCGAGTGCTTCGTGCCCACCTGTGGTATCTCTATGGCGCCATCGACAATGTCGGCGACGGCCTGGTCGACGCCCTCAACCTCGTTGCCAAAGACTAAGGCGTACTTCGTGCCACGCTCCATGCGGAAGTCGTTGAGCATCGTGGCACCCTCAATCTGCTCTATGGCGATGATGCGGTAGCCACTCTGGCGGAGTTGCGCTATGCACTCAAGTGTCGTGGGGTGGTAGCTCCATGCCACGCTGAGCTCCGAGCCGAGGGCGGTCTTATGTATCTCGCGGTTCGGGGGTGTCGATGTTATACCCGCGAGGGCTATATGCTCGAAGCCGAAGGCATCTGCCGTGCGGAAGAAGGAGCCTACGTTCTGTGCCGAGCGCACATTGTCCAGCACGAGTGTTATGGGTAGTTTCTCGCTCTTAATGTACTCCTCGACCGTGGGACGACCGAGCTCGTCGTTGAGTAACTTACGCATATTTTTTAAATTCTTTTATAAATTACGCTACAAAAGTAATAAAATATAAAATATTTTGAGTAATTTTGCGCTGAAATGTTTGTATAAGTTATCCCTATGCGTAGAATATCAACATATATAACTGCGATTATGGCTCTCATGCTGTGTGTCGTTGGCACCTCGGCACAGGAGCTGCGCATAGGTGCGGACTTTACCACGCTGTTCGATAACAAGGAGTATGCGGGTATGGCTATCGATGAGTCGGGCACGCTCTTTAGTGCGCGCCTCACGCCAAAGGTGGGTGTGGCGTGGTCGGAGCGTAACGAGCTTATGTTTGCTGTGGATATGGTGCAGAACTTCGGTCACGATGCTAAGCTGCTTTCGGATGCCAACGTGCAGCTTTACTACGCCTTTCGCGCTCCGCGTGTGACGCTCATGGCGGGTATCTTCCCGCGTAGCGAGATGCGAGGCCTAAATACACCTCTCTTCTTCGACAGCGACTACCGTTACTACCACAATCGTATCGGCGGTGTGCTTGCCCGCTATGAGGATCCGAACTACGATGGCTCCTATGTGGAGTTTGCTATGGACTACACGGGTATGCGCGACTTCGACACGCGCGAGGCATTTATGATTATGTCGTCGGGACAGATGCCCATCAAGTGGTTCTACCTCGGCTACGACATGATGATGGGACACTACGCCAAGGATTATAACCCCGAGACTATCGACGGTGTTGTGGATAACATCTTCGTAGTGCCACATGTAGGTTGGAATTTCGGTGCCGGAGGTTTCGATGTAGACCTGCGTCTGAGCTACGTGCAGTCGTTGCAGCGCGACCGTATCAACGAGCATCGCTGGGAGGCACCATGTGGTGGCGAGTTCTATGCCGCCATCAGTCGCTGGGGTGTGACCCTCTCGAATCGCCTCTATATGGGCGGTAACCTGCTGACATACTACAATCGCTATGGCGACGCCCTCTACCATGGTGTCCCCTTCTATGCTACGACGGAGCATATCTACGATGCCATCACGGCATCGTACAGCCATAGTTTCTTCTCAGACACCGTGAGCGTCGCTGCGGGCATCACTGCGGAGTACGACGGCACGCATTGGGGCACGCGCCAATGGTTGCAGGTGGCTGTCAACTTAGACTACGGCATAAACTTGAAACGTAAAACGCAACATGTTGAGTAACAAACGATAATACTATATAGTTATGACAATGGAGACTACTACAGAGGTTAAGGAGAAGTCGTTGAACTTCGTGGAGGAGGTTATCGAAGAGGCGATAGCCAAGGGTAAAACGCGTGTACAGACGCGCTTCCCGCCCGAGCCCAACGGCTACCTACATATCGGGCATGCCAAGGCCATCTGTTTGGACTTCGGCGTAGCCGAGCGCTATGGCGGTGTTTGTAACCTACGTTTCGACGACACCAATCCCACAAAGGAGGATGTGGAGTATGTTGATGCTATCAAAGAGGATATCGAGTGGCTCGGCTTCAAGTGGGGCAATGAGTATTACGCCTCGGACTACTTCGAGCAGCTGTGGGACTTCGCCATACGTCTTATCAAGCAGGGTAAGGCCTATGTCGACGAGCAGACATCCGAGGAGATTGCTGCACAGAAGGGTACGCCCACGCAGGCAGGTACAGATAGTCCCTACCGTGATCGCCCCATCGAGGAGAACCTCGACCTCTTTATGAAGATGACTAATGGCGAGATCGAGGAGGGACGTATGGTGCTTCGCGCAAAGATAGATATGGCCAGCTCAAATATGCACTTCCGCGACCCTATCATCTATCGCGTTGTTAACCATCCCCACCACCGCACGGGCGACAAGTGGAAGGTATACCCCATGTATGACTTTGCCCATGGTCAGAGCGACTACTTCGAGGGTGTGACTCACTCGCTCTGTACGCTTGAGTTCGTGCCTCATCGCCCGCTCTATGACCTCTTTGTCGACTGGGTTAAGGAGGGTGTCGATCCTTCGGACGAGCGTCCTCGTCAGTATGAGTTCAACAAGCTCAACCTCAACTATACGCTTATGAGCAAGCGTAATCTTCTTATTCTCGTTAAGGAGGGCTTAGTCAATGGCTGGGATGACCCCCGTATGCCGACACTCTGCGGCTTCCGTCGTCGTGGCTACTCGCCCGAGTCTATCCGCAACTTCGTGGATAAGATTGGCTATACCACCTACGATGCTCTGAACGATATGGCGCTTCTTGAGAGTGCCGTGCGTGATGACCTCAACAAGCGTGCTACACGTGTGAGTGCCGTTATCGACCCCGTGAAGCTCATCATCACCAACTATCCGGAGGGTCAGGTTGAGGCTATGGAGGCGGTGAACAATCCCGAGGATCCCGAGTCGGGCACACATACCATCGAGTTCAGCCGTGAGCTATGGATGGAGCGCGACGACTTTATGGAGGATGCTCCTAAGAAGTACTTCCGCATGACTCCCGGCCAGGAGGTGCGCCTTAAGAGTGCCTATATCGTGAAGTGTACGGGTTGCGAGAAGGATGAGAATGGCAACGTCACGACCGTATATGCCGAATACGATCCCGATACCAAGACTGGCATGCCCGGCAGCAACCGCAAGGTTAAGGGTACCCTCCACTGGGTGAGTGCCAACCACTGCCTTAAGGCCGAGGTGCGTCTCTACGACAGACTGTGGAAGGTGGAGAACCCTCGTGACGAGATGTCTGCCATCCGCAAGGAGCGCAACTGCGATGCTCTGGAGGCTATGAAGGAGATGATCAACGAGGATTCATTGAAGGTGCTCACCGAGTGCTACGTCGAGAAGTATCTCGCTGAGGCTAAGCCTTATGACTATCTGCAGTTCCAGCGTATCGGCTACTTCAATGTCGACAAGGAGTCAACCCCCGACCATCTTATCTTCAACCGCACCGTGACGTTGAAGGATACTTGGGCGAAGCTCAACAAGTAATTTGTCGTGAAAAGCCGCAATCTGCGGCACATCCCTAAAAGTAAGAGTCCTCGGGCTGTACATTTACGTACTATCCCGAGGCCTCTTCTTTTGCGATGCACCCCATCTCACGTCTTTTGACGACAAATTGGTCTCGCTTAATGTTTTTTGCTAAACGATTAATCCGCAATCTGCGACATATCCCTTAAAGTAAGAGTCCTCGGGCTGT
>JAFWYM010000016.1 GCA_017517705.1 Alistipes sp. | reverse complement strand
GGCCTCCGCCTCGGCTATGGCTTTGGTTGCCTTCGTCTGACCACCGTCCCAAATATTCTGTGACACATCGAGCGCCACCTTATATTGGTCACGGCGTATGCCCGCCATCTCAATACCATTGGCCTGGAGGATTGTGTTGAAAACCTCGGGATAGGTGGGTGTGGCAGATTGATAGGTCGCCTGAGCTGACAGAGCAATCTGCGGTATCCACGCACGAGAGGCATTCGAAAGATTGTACTGCTCGGTCTGCGAAATTAGGTCGTACTGCCTGATTTCGGGGTAGTTCTCCCGAGCCAAGCGGCGACACTCATCGAGTGACTGTGCACCGATACTTGCTACGCACGTCACGGCAAATAGTGTTAGTAAAAACCGTTTCATTGACTTACTGTTTTTTGATTCTTCTCAAAATAGTTTCGATATTCTCAGCCTTGCGCTCTGCAAGGAATTGCTCACGGTTGGCCATCAGCTCACCCATAATAGGCTCCATAAACGGATAGGCAACAAACGTGAAGATATTGAGCGACATAATACTGATAAACAACATCTTAACATCGACCCGCTCAATTTCGCCACGCTCGGCCGCAGAGTCAACTTCGGCTTGCAGACTATTATATACACTATTGACGACAAAGCCCGCACGTTTATACAGCACCTCATATCGCTCGGGACGCGAAACAATTTCGTTGATGACAAAACGAGGCAAAAGCGGATTGGCAGCAATAAAATCAAAGTGAGCCGCAATACCCCCCTTGATACGCTCGACGATAGGCAACGACGGGTCGCCAATAATAGCAACCATCGAGTGCGACATCGTTGCAAATTTATCATCTACGATGCGTTCAAAAAGTTGCTCCTTGGTGCGGAAGTAGTAGTGTAGCATCGCGTGCGTCACACCTGCTGCCTGCGCTATCGAGGTCGTACGTGCACCATCGTAACCCTTGGTTAAAAACTCCTGCTCCGCCGCTGCAAGTATCAGTTGCTCTTTACTCTGCTTCTCTTGATTATCCATATATTTCACAATTCAACAATACTGTTTAACAATTTTGTTAGGACAAAGGTATGTAAAATATTCTATTTCGCAAAAAATCCTTTGAATAATCCGAATACAAAAAACGGCAGTCGCAATTAAGTGGCTACCATTTTTCTGAATACAGCGGTCGGGATTGATATATTGTGTAGATTTGGGATCAGCGTGAATTGCCACTGCTTGTGTTGAGTTGTCTAAACAAAAAAACCGAAGGATGACCTTCGGTTTTTGCTGTGCCCAGGACGAGACTCGAACTCACACGGGCTAATGCCCACTACCCCCTCAAAGTAGCGTGTCTACCAATTTCACCACCTGGGCTTTGAGGTTTGCGGTTGCAAAGGTAGTAACTATTTTCTAATCTGCAAATTTTTTTGCGAAAAAGTTTTAGATAAAATTTAGGCTCGACAGTTAAATGTTTGCTGTCGAGCCTTTTACATCTTGGGTGTGGGCCTATATTACAGACCAAATTCCTGCTTTAGGCGGTCGACCTCGTCGAGCTTCTCCCACGAGAAGAACTCCACCTCCTTAGCGAACTCCTTGCCCTTGTCGCCGATGAAGCGCACCATCTCGCTATAGGGGCGACGGCCGAAGTGTCCGTACGATGCCGTGGCCTCGAAGATGGGGTAGTTGAGGCCGAAGCGCTCGACGATAGCTGCGGGGCGCAGGTCGAACATCGTGCCTATCTTAGCGGCGATATCGCCGTCGCTAAGGTTTACTTTAGACGTGCCGTAGGTGTCGACATATATCGAGAGGGGCTGCGCGATGCCTATGGCGTAGCTCACCTGCACCAAGACCTCGCGTGCGATGCCTGCAGCGACCATATTCTTAGCGATATGGCGTGCAGCATAGGCTGCCGAGCGGTCTACCTTCGACGAGTCCTTGCCAGAGAAGGCGCCACCACCATGTGCTCCACGGCCACCATAGGTGTCGACAATGATCTTACGCCCCGTAAGGCCCGTATCGCCATGAGGGCCACCGATGACGAACTTACCCGTGGGGTTGACATGGAGGATGTAGTCGTCGCCAATAAGCTCGGCGAGCTTATCGCCTGCGCGCTCCAGGCGTGCCTTGACGCGAGGGATGAGTATCGTGCGTACATCCTCGGCGATGATGCGCTGCATCTCGCGCTCGGCCTCAGCCTCGCTGCGCGTATGTGTGGGGAGGATGAACTCGTCGTGCTGTGTAGAGACGACGATGGTGTGTACGCGCTGAGGACGACGGTCGTCGCCATACTCGATAGTCACCTGGCTCTTAGAGTCGGGGCGTAGGTAGCGCATAACCTCGCCCTCGCGACGTATCACGGCGAGCTCCTTGAGGATGACGTGCGAGAGGATGAGCGTCGCGGGCATATACTCGCGCGACTCGTCTACCGCATAGCCGAACATGATGCCCTGATCGCCGGCACCCTGATCCTCGCCATCCTTGCGGTCGACGCCCTGGTTGATGTCCGACGACTGCTCGTGGATGGCAGAGAGCACACCACACGAGGCGGCATCGAACTGATACTCGCTACGGTTGTAGCCTATGCGGTCGATAACACGGCGTGCCACGCCCTGAATGTCGACATAACCCTCCGAGCGTACCTCGCCCGAGACGACTACAAGACCTGTGGTGCAGAGTGTCTCGCACGCAACCTTCGAGTTGAGGTCGCGGCGTAGAAACTCATCGAGGATAGCGTCCGATATCTGGTCGGCAACCTTGTCGGGATGTCCCTCTGATACCGACTCTGATGTAAATAAAAATGCCATATATACCTTTTTTTAATTAATAAACCACTTATGTGTATGCCGATAAACGTAGGCAACACCCAACAAATTATGGCCGAAAGTGATGATTGTTGATAAAAAAGGCTGCCCTCGGGCTCAGATACGTGGCGCGAAGATGGCGCCCGCAACTTTTTAGCACTTTTTTATTGTGGTTGCAATCAGTTCAAATCCCTCCACACTTGTTTACGGCTGCAAAGGTAGCAATTTTTCGTTATACGCAAACATGAGCGACAAATTATTTTCTTATTGCGCTATAAGCATCTCTTATGTATAGATGTTAGTACATATAATATCAGTGGAGCGCAGTGGAATACCAATCGAAACTACTAACGTTCTTTAAGGTTTGCGCAGAGCGAAGAGGTAAAATCGCCAAATACATCCTTATAATTTGCCGTTATCGGCAATAATTGCTATATTTGTACAGAAAGTAGGTCTAAAACTTGCCGATAGTTGTAGCGTATGAAGTATATTTCAGTTGCAGAATTTGCCGCCAAGTATGGTATCTCGGAGCGCACAGCGCGTAATTACTGCGCTCTCTGTGAACACCAACACATCGCTAACCTCGAAGGTGGACCTCGCCGCAATGGTGAAAAGCCGAGATAGACAAGTGGCGACACTCACCGAGGCACAAGGCGCTATCTTGTCGCAACAGCAAACCCTCATCGACGAGATACGCAAGCAGAACGAGCGCCTCGACCGCGCCAACGACAGAATATATAAGCTAACAAATACTATTATTAATAAATAAAACTATAACTTATGAAACGAGCATTACTAACGCTGGGGTTAGCACTTCTTACTATCCCATTATTCGCACAGGGCTATGACATCTATGAGCTCGAGCCAGAACCAATGGTTGAGCCTATTCTCACGGATGCAGGTAACACTTTCGAGGAGTTTGAAACATACATTACGATAGCCAAGATATGGGGGTGTGTGGCCTTGTTTATGAGTGTCGTATGGATTGGGTTGACATTCAGGCTGTGGGGACTTTGCGATAATGCAGATAAGATGCTTAAGATTTTACAACAACAGCAGGCTGCTACTTTTCAGCAGGCTGACGATAACAAGAAGCAGAAATGACAAGGGTACTATTACTAATAATTGCTATTTGTTTGTCTGCACTCTCCTCTATCGAGGCACAAGAGCTACCAATCAAACAAGTGAATGGACAGGCTCAGTGGTCAAGGGTATTCGAGGATGATAGAGATGTCGAGGAGCTTAAATATCTAACCCTCTTTATTGTAAAAAATCCCCAAGTCTTCGACAATATGGTGGTTGGGGAGATACAACATCTATGTATCCAAGATAAAACTATCTCCTTGCAAGATATGGCTAAGTACGAGTTCCATGGCATCGTAACTTACGAGTTTAAGGAGCATCGTTACAAAGTGACTGTTTCGCAGATTACAATATCCAACTGGGATAGTACCGTAGGATATTCGTCACTTCGACCATACATATTCGATTCCGACGGGAATTATCATTTGGCATACAAGACTCATATTCGATACATTGATAATCAGTTCACGGAGGTGTTTAAGCTTGGTAGCGTTGCGGACGACTGGTAGTTATCCAATCTTCGACCAATCGACGAGGGTTATAACCTTGCGATGCGCATCGAACAGTCGCTGCCAATCACACTCGATGTATCTATACGTAATGCGCATCTCGTTGTCGGAGTGGTTGAGTAGCTCATGCACGGTGTACTTATCGAGCCCGACAGCGTTACGTGCGAGCGAGGCGTAGGTGTGACGCGCAGCATAGTAGGTGTAGTGGCGCGAGTATGGCACACTCTCCTCCAGCGCGTTGACAGCTTGAGATACTACGATCTTAAAGCTCTTCTCCGTATATCGGAGGTGGAAGTTGAAGAGGTGAGCTCCGGTGCGATCGCGATAGCGCTCGACAAGGGGCAGCACTTCCGGCTCGATGCGCACACGATAGAGGGCGCCATCACCGCGCGAGTCCTTAGTCTTCTGTCGGCGATACTCGATATAATCGCCATGGAGTGCCGAGGGCGCAAGGCTCCATAAGTCGGCATAGTTCATGCCACCGAGGGCGAAGGAGAGCATAACCATGTCGCGCCCGAAGTTGCGGCGCGAGTTAATACGTTTCTCATCCTCGAGGTTGGCGATAGCCTGAAGTGTTGCGAGGTCTACACCACGCGCTGATGGCGCAGGAAGTGTCGGCATCTTATATCGCGTGAAGGACGTTTGTGGGATGCGTATCTTGCCGCCATCCTCGTCGTTATACTCCGCGCGTGCAGCGTTATGCACAGCCTTGAGTTGCGACATATATAGATATATAGTGGTGGGTGCGATACCCTCATCTCGCAACCACTGCTCATATTCCCTGAGGAGCTTCGAGGTAATGGCTGATACATCCAGCACAGCACCATCAGCATAGCGCTCGAGCGAGTTGGCGACGATGCGATACGTATGCGCCGTGGAGGCTTTCTTCTTCTTGGCCGCCACCTTGCGGATGTACTCCACGAAGTCGAGGCGGAAACCGTATGTATCCTTGTTCTGCTGTTTGATGGCTGCAACGAGTTCGGCGCATGACATTGCATCGACGGCCGAGCCAAGCGAAGTGACAGCCTGACGCCACTCGCGGATAATGTCCTCGCAGGTGTCGATGACATTGCGATCCTTCAGCTTGCCGCTTTTTTGGCCGCTTTCTGCGCACAAATATACACACTTTGTGTGAAATGTGCGAATTTCACACTCTCCCAAATATGGCTCAAAACCCCATAAAAAGCAGCCGAGAGGCGTCTCACGACGGCTCTCGGCACTCCAGAAACAAATTCTGTAAAACAATATCTGTGGAGCGCAGCGGAACACCAATCGAAACTACTAACGTTCTTTAAGGTTTGCGCAGAGCGAAGAGGGGTGATGTTTGGCGGACGCCATAGGCGTAGGCTGTGAGGTATCGTGTCGTGGGAGCTTGCTCACAAATGGCAACGGTACCTCACAGCCTAAATGTTGCAACGCAACGTGCCAGACATCACACCTCGCAGGTTACTCTGCCACGCCGCGAGAACCGTCAGTAGTTTTACAGAATATAAAAAAAGAACGAGCGGGAGTCTCACGACTGCCGCTCGCCTTCCAGAAACAAATTCTGTAAAACTACTAACCCAAACTTAAATAAATGAAGAAACCTAACTACGTTGTCTCGTTGCCAACGTAGCTGTACGAGTAATGTACAACACTCGTGCCAAAATAACGTTTCGTGTACGCCATTTATTACTTGGGGCTATCACATTTTGCACCATTGGGGCACAATTGCACCTTTTAGAATATTCTTTGTCGTCGCGTGGGCATAGGCATAGGCATAGGCCATGTTCGCTACATAATACGCTTGCGCCTACAGCTGCGCGAGTATGGCATGCAGCTCGCGGATGTCATCAATGACATGGTCGGCTGACGCAGCGATTAGTTCCTCGCGTGTGGCGTTGCCGTAGGTTACGCCCACGGCTCTGATGCCCGCATTGTGTGCCATAAGTATATCTACCGGCATGTCGCCCACAACAATGGCCTCCGCGGGTGCAATGCCGAGCGTTGCGAGAATCTTATTCGCAGGCTCCGCGGATGGTTTATGGTGCTCCACGCTATCCGAGCCGACGGTATAGCTGAAGTAGCCGTCGATGGCGTGTGCGCGCATAAAGAGCATAAGCGAGTCCGTGAGGCGCGATGTCGCAATGGCCATAGCGTAGCCCTCGCGGTGCAGCGTGGCGAGCACCTCGGCCACATAGGGGAACAGCGCGGGCATATACTCCTGGCGGTGCTCGGCAAAGATGCGGCGGTAGGTGTCGACGGCGTGGTCAACATCGGCATCGCTAAGCGTGGGGTATAGCTCGGCAAAGCCATCTCTGAGTGTGAGGCCTATGGTTGCACCACACGCAGCCTCGCTCCTGAGGGGCAGGCTCAGGGCCTCCATCGTAGCACGAAAGGCCTTGATGATATTTTGGCGCGTATCGCACAGCGTGCCGTCGAAGTCGAAGATTAGTAATCGTGGTTTCATGCTACAAAGATACAAAAATGAGGCTGACAAAAAAATTGCCAGCCCCAATAATCATGGTATGTACATCGCTTAGTAGACCAGCTCCAAGTCGTCGACAAGCATAAGGCTATGTGTCGAGCCGGTGAAGTAGTCGCCAAAGCGTGATCCCGTGCAGATGATAATCATGTGCGTAGGCACAGCGCTCGTCGACACATACTCCAGAGGTAGGGTAAACTCCATCCATCCATCGGTAGACTCCGTGAGTATCATCTCACCCGCGCCGATGACATTCTTGCCACTCTTATTGAAGTAGGTGCTCTCATCCTTGGTGTAAACCACTACGGGACATTCGGCGCTGCCACCATACTCCTCAGCTGTCCAGTTACCTACGGCAATCAATATCTGACCCTCGTCGTTGTCGCCCTTCTGGAGGTTGGGGCGGGCTGAGGGCACGCGACCAATCTCGTCGATAGTGCCGCAGTTATACTTAACCCATCCGTGTAGTGCCACGGGGCGTGCCGTAGAGGGGCGGCCGAAGTTAACGCGGCCGTCGATACCTACGAGGCCACCGAACTCGCCGATGAAGATGTTGCCCGCAGCGAACTTGCCGATACCCATAAGTGCGGCCTTCTTAGACTGCAACGAGGCGGCCTTCTTACCGGCACTGCCGGGGCGCACGTCGGATGTGGGCTCCGTGAGTGTGGTCTTAGCCATCGCGGCGCCATCGTTACCCGTACCCCAGAAGGGTGCGCTACCCTCGGCATAGGGGCAGACGATATTGTCTATGGTAGACCAATCCTCAAAGCCGCCATTAGGCAGAACGAAGGTATCCTCCGTTGTCACCGTCACCACACTCGTGACACTCTCGCCCGAGTTGGCGATGACGTCGTACGACGTGAGGGGCTCGAGGCCCTCGATGCATGCCGAGAAGCTACCGCCATTGATCGTGATGTCGTTTACCGTAGTCCACTCCTGGTCGCCTGTCTTACGATACTTGAAGCCGAGCTCGGCATCGCTGCGACCCTCGGCATAGAGCCATATACGCTTAGCCCATGCGTCGACAGACGAGAAGGCTACCTCCACCTCGGTGGGGACAACGCAGAGCGTCCACATCTCCTCCACGTCGCCGTGATAGGTGACCGTAACGTGGCGCACGGTGTCGTCGAACGATACCAGCGTAAGCGGATCGGGCGAGTAGCTCGATATCTCCTTCGGGCCGAGCTTCACGGCTGTGATATTCACAGCGTTAAGGTCGGCATCCATAGGTACATACGCCGTAGCAACATGGTTGATGGGGTCGATGACCGACTCGCCAATCTGGCCCTCAACGCGGAAGTAACGCTCGATGGTCTGCTCGGCGCGAATAATCCACTCATACTCCTGATACATCGAGAGCATAACGTAGAGGGGGTTGCGTAGGTCGAAGCTACCCGGGAAGGTGACACTCGACTCGGCACCCTCGGTCATGGTGACCTCCGTGATCTTTACGTTACGAATATCTGTGGTCTCCTCGAGGAGTATATCCACGGTATGTGCCGTAGCGTCGATCTTGGTCTCTCCGATGGTACCCTCGGCCGTGAGGCTCAGAATGTCGAGCTTGACAACGGGGTGGGGCACATCGTTCTTTATGCACGACACAGCACCCACAGCCAGTATCAGTGCCACAGCCATATATTGAAATCTCTGAATCATAGCTTTCATCATTAATTCTTCTTTTTGTTCCACAAGTGTGCCACGATACCTATCTGTATATCTGCCACGTTGAACTTGAACTTCAGTGCAGAGTGATCTCTACGTCCTGTCTCCACGCCATAGGCATCCTGCTGGCGTACCTGGTTGTACTTCAGTCCACCGATGCCCACCGTGACGGTGACACACACCTCGGGGAATACATAAACGGCAATACCGGGGTTGAAATTTAGTCGCGCAGCAAAATTTTTGTTGCGGGCATAGTTTATATCTTCGCCCGAGCCCATATGGAACGACGACGTGCCGGTCTTAACCTGGAGCTCCGTCTCGAGGATGGCGCCCACGATGCCGCGACGGTCGAGGCCTATATAGTTGCGATGGAATAGCGACCATGCGAAATTCTCGCTCTTGAGGCCTATGTCCGAGAGTGAGAATGCGAGGTCGGCAGCCGAGCCTAACGCCAGGTCGAGGTTGCCGAGGTTGCCACTCAGATACTCATAGCCGAAGCGCATACCCACCGAGCAGTTATCCTTGTAGGCGTAGGCTATGTAGGGCATCACCTGCGTGCGGCGAAGGCCGAAGTCGATGTTATCCAAGAGAAGCATGATGTCGGCATCCGAGGCATCGAGCGTACCATACGACGCTGCGAGACCGACCATAAACTCGTTCTTGAAGACAAACTTGTTCTTATTGATATTTCTATCCACGCGACGACTTGTCGGCAGGAATGGAGACTTCTTGGTCTTAGCCCCCTCCTCGGCGACAGCTGTTGTTGTGCTCTTGTCGGTTGTGGCGGTTGTGGGCTCCTCGGCGTGTGCCGCAATCATCGTAAACTGAGCCGCCAAAAGTAGTAGTATTAATCTCTTCATAGTGACTTACAGTTTAGAGGTAGAACGATACGCCAAAGCCAATCGATAGCAGGTTGACCTTGAAATTCATATTACTCGACTCGACGATACCTGTCTCTATCTGGTTTTTCGTCTGTTTCGTGCGCTCGTAGCCGATGCCAAAGACGCCTATTGAGAGCTCCAGTGCGGTGTTGTTCGTGACGAAGGCCACGATACCGGGCTGTAGTGCCAACGAGGCACCAAAGCCTTGAGAGTATGTTCCGCGATAGTTCTGGTACTGGTCGATAGTGCCATCCTCCATTACTATCTTCGACTGCGAGCCTGTCATATTGAGCTGCACCTCCGCGAAGATAGCAAAGCGATTGCTACGCCCCAGCGGGATGTAGGGACGCCAAAATATCGACCCCGTGTAGCTATGCTTAATCTGGTGGAAGTAGTCCACCGTGAGGCTTATGCCCGACTCCTCATCGCCAAAGGCCAGCGCGGCGCTATCCATCGCCAGCAGCGAGCGACCGTAGCCGAAGCGTATACCCACAGCCATATTACGCCATGGGGCATAGGCTATCATCGGACTCACGTTTACGGTGTAGCCCTCCGAGTTGATGTTGTCGACGATAAGGAACTTGTAGTCGGCATTCTTATGTGTCGAGTAGGATGCCGTACCGCCGAATATCCACTGACCCTTGGGTACGAAGTTTGTATCTGCCGAGAAGCCACGCTGCTTACGCGCCTCGTTGGGCGTGAGCGGAGCTGCGACCTCCGTAGCATTGTTTGTGGGGGATTCTATACTCTCATCCTGAGCCATTACGCCCACTGCGGAGAGCACGGCAAGGATTGTTAAATAAAATTTCTTCATCAAAATAAAGGGGAGAGATAGTGGCAGTCCTCGCGGTGCCACTATCTCGCTTAGTTATTAATAGTTGAAGCGTACGTCGTCGACATACATCCATGAGTCGGTTGAGCCGCAGAAGTAGTCGCCATAACCCGATGGTGTGAACGACACAACCAGCTTCTTAGGCTTAACACTCTTCATATCCTCTCGGTATATGATATCGAGGGTGTACTCCTTCCACTCCTCTTGCGATTCAGTTGTTTCGTACGAGGCGTAACCGACAACGCCATCCATCGTCTTGAGGTCATCCATCGTGAAGAATGTAGACTGATCTGCCGTATTTACATTATACGTGTCTTCCCAGTCTGCCAAAATCAACATGACGGTACACTTATCCAAGCCAGAGGCTGGGTTGCCAGAGTTCTCATTAATAGTGCCCTCACGATGTTTCATCCAGAACGACAAGGCCTTAGGTTTAGCCGTGAAGTTAAAGTCTCGGCCAAAACCTACAGTACCATTCATGCCGTCAAGTGTGAATTTTCCGGTGAAGAGATTACCCGCCGCAAACTTACCGAAACCCATCACACTTGCAAACTGCGACTTGAGGTATGCCGAGTACTGACCCGTACTTCCGGAGCGCACATCGGTAGACGACTCAGTAAGTGTCGCACCGGCCATCTTGGCACCATCGTTACCCGTGAGCCAGAATGGCGAAGCACCCGCAGCGTAGGGATATTTAACGCCGTTAGTTTCCGACCATGCCTCCATATCGCCGTTGGGAATCTGAGCACCTGCAGCCGTGGTGTGCTGAAGAGCCATGCCCGCATCCACGCCATCAACCACAAGCTTATACTCGTAGTTCTTCTCTGCTGCAAAGTCGTTACCTGTGGCTGTCCATACGCCATCAGCACCCGCCGTGGCATCCACCTCTGTCCACTCGCCACCATTAGCACGATAGGCAATCTTCACGGCCGTAGCTGCATCATTGAGGACATTGGCCCTAAAGATCACATTACCAAACCACAAGTCGTAGTCCGATGTAGTGATGGGCATAACACCCTGAACGTTATACACGACGCTCTTATTGAGTTTACCGCCGTCGACATCCTCGACGTGGAACGTGATGTCGCGGTGACCGCCCGATACGTTTACAAAGAAGGCCTCCGTGATGGTCACGATATATTCCAAGTCGTTATTCTTCTTTACGGTGATGCCGTCGTAGGTGTTGTTCAGGATGTCATACTCCTTGCCATCGGCAACAATCTGCATTGCTGAGATTGTGGCCAGTGCCGACACCTTATACTCATGTGCTGCACCTGCCGACGACTGCTCCTCGCTCATGTCGAAGCCTACGCCCAGAATCGTGGGATCGGGGCTAAAGAAGATAGTGTCGTCCTTCTCCTCCATGCTCTCATCCACCGTGGCCTCGAGGGTGAAGCTGCCGGGTGCATCCTTCGAGTACTTAAGCTTGATGGTATACTTTGCCGAGGGCTTGATGTTCTCGATGACGGCCTCCTTGACGATGGCGCCCTCTACGGGGTGGTTACCCTCGAAGTGCCAGAAGAGCGATGTCTCGCCCTCGGGCATCATGATGTACCCCTCGCCCGTCTCCTTGAGCGTAAAGGCGTGTACGTCGCCACTCTTGATGGCTGTGGCGTTGTACTCATCGTCGATGGCAATGGTCGTGAAGAAGCCCGCATCGAGCTTCTCGGTTACTGTGGCGTCGTACTCCACGCGCACGGTCGTAGACTGCACCTTACAATCTACCGTCACAGTCTCAACCTCACCGGCCTTAACCGTGAAGGGCTGCTCTCCGTAGTAGTACTTCTCGTCCATCGACACAATCTGCTTCTGGCCGACCTGCACCTTAGCTACATAGTCGCCTGCAAGCAACGCGAGGTACTCAGGAACATCCTCCTGCGAGTCGTAACGACGAATAAGAGTCTCAGCTTCGTTCTCAACCTTATAAATCTTAACAACAACACTCTGAGCCTCGGTGGCATCCGACTGCATAGCCACGCCTAAGCGCATAGCACCCTCGCCCGAGGACATCTCGATATGATGTTCGGCCTCCTTGGCACACGACGCCAAGAGAAGCACCGCACTAACTAATGCTAATATCTTTTTCATAGTCATAATTCTTTACTACATTAATTATGCTAATCTTATTCCGCGATGCGCAACTGTATTCTCTCTACCGTTGTGCAACCGGCCATATCCGTTACGCTCATAACAAACTCGTGTTCGGCAGGGCCGAGTATAGCAAGGAGCTCGAGGAACGATGTGATGTTGAGCTGCTCCTCGGTAATCAAGGTTTGACCATATACCGCATCCTGTATGGGGAAGCCAAAGGTCTTTAGTCCCTCAGCTACGTTAACGCCGGTATCATTACCCTGTGCATCCACCTCTGTAGCAGTCACAAGACTAAATCTTCTGGTAAGTCCTGCCAACTCCAACATATCGTCAGTGATAGCCTCTGAGACGATCTCTACAATAAACTCGTCGATCTTTGCAGGAGCAGTTACACGAATCATACATGTAGTCTCATTTGCAATGACTGTGTGCTGCTGCTTGATGTCGTAGCCCACCCATACAATCTTAGGCCCTACATTTTGTCCATAGCGAATAACAAGCGTCTCGGTTGTTGTAGCGCCAAGCTGATCTACGGCCGTAATCTCATAGTTGAACGTGCCCTCGTTGCCCTTGAACATCGAAGCCTGTGCCGCAAGCTTAATGCGTGTCGATGTCGCACCCGCTACGTTCGTGGGGTAGCCCATAAGACCGAGGATGGTCGAGGGTGTGGTGGTGTTGCACAAGTCGACCTCTAAGGGCATGATCTCCCCGTATGCCTTTGTGAAGTCGCTATTGTCCGAGCTAACCTTCACTACGAGTGACTTGAGGGGATTCTTGGCCGTAACGTCGATGTTGATGCTCTGGGTGAAGTTGCCATCGGCATCATACATATCGTCGGTAAGCTCGAAGGGCTGTGTGAGGTCGTGACCCTCCCAGTTGATGATGGGCACATCCGTATTGTCGGGAATACCCACCTCCATCATCATGGTCGACGTGTCGAAGGTAACCTCCTCGTCGAATGTCCAGGTGTCGCATACGATGCCGATGTTCACACCGCCCTCGGCTGCGTGCTGTACTACGACGTTGATCTTACGCCACTGCGCAGCCTTCACGCCACTTATCTCGTTGGTCATAACGATATCCTTATCCGAGCCTACATAGCGGCAGTTGAACGTCAGCTTGAGGGTATTCTCCGATGCCACGGGGGCGAAATAGCCGGCACGGGTCTCATTGTAGGGGTACTCCAGATGGCTCTGCTCGAGCTCCACGGTCATATTCGTATACTGGGCGTCGAGCTGCTCGGCAAGGTCGACCGAGTAGCCTACCGTAACCTTGATGTTCGAGAGCTTACATACGATGTCACGCACATTTGTTGTCTGCTTGCGTGTCACGACAAACTCCTTCTCGGCACCATATACGGGAGCCTCCCATGCAGCACCCTGCATTGCGCCCGAGCTGAGCGACACGGTATATACTCCGGTATCCAATGCTAAGGGCTCTGTGGGGCGTTGGCCATACTTGAATGAAGCCTTAACCTCGCCTGTGCTGCTCTTAACTATCACGTCGAAGTTGTTGATGTCGACACCCTCGGCGCGTGTCTTGGGCGATGTGGTGATATTCTCCGTATCCTCCATTACCGTAGCCTCGAACTCTGCAAACGAGAGGTAGCCTACATTCTCTGTCGACTGCTTATCGCCATCGGTATAATCGATCTTATCCTTCTGACAAGCACCGAGCGTAAGTACACATATCGCTGCGATGCCCAATATTCTTACAACTGATTTCATATCTTTGCGTAGTTATTATTTCTCTTCTGCATAATCGTTAAGCTCCTCGTCGATGTCGTACGACTCAACAAGGTTGTCGTTGAGCGTAATCTTGAGGGCGGCACTGCCGGCATTCTCGACATCCAACTTTATGGTGTATAGCGTCTGCTCGGCGAGCGTCTCGTTATGATACTCGGGGAGTGTCACCGTTAGACCCTCTGCACCCGACTGATTGGGCTGCTTCGTAGCCGTACCCGTAATCGTAAACGACTCAGGCGCAATAAATAGGGGCTCTGTCTGCTCCGTAACGTCGAACTCGTTGCCCGCTGCGGTGGTTAGCTTAAGGCTGTGACCTCCGGGGAAGTAGCTCTTGAAGGCCTCGGTAACCTCAACCTTTACAAGGGCATTGACGATCGTAGCTGTGACTTTAACCTCTATATCCTCACGTGCCACAACTGTGAACTCCTCGCTACCGGCAAATGCAGCCATGTCGTAGCCCTCAGCGGTAACATCGCCGCTCTTTACCGTAGCCTTATATTTGCCGTGATGGAGGTAGTTGTCCTCGGCAAACTCCGCAAGCGAAGCGTACTTGGCGGCATACTCGATGTCCACGCCATCGATCTCCAAGGCAAAGTCAGCCTCACTGGGCGTGGTACAAGTGACATTGGCACGTGTGTCGACAACCTCGGTTGCCACGTCACACGTGATAGAGACTCTACCCTCACCCTTCTCCTCGCTCATCTTCTCATCCGTGGTACACGACACCATCGTGAGCGATAGAAACGATACGATTGTGAAAAGTTTTCTCATAATCTTTTCTGTTTTAGTTAATTTATTTTGTTCTTATATCTATCTTACAATCTGAACTTTGACGTTGTCGATATACAACCATTGGTTGCCGTTAGAGATAAATTCGCCCTCTCCTGTGCCTCGTATCTGCCACGAAAGACGATAATTTTTAGCGCAGTCGTTAATATCGTATGTCATCGACTGAGTAACATTCGAGAACGAACCATCTACAGAGATTGATGGCACCAGATTAAAGCCAGCAATATCATTCCAATTATCCTCATCCGAAGAAAAAGAACCTGTTGTGCCTTCGATCAATCCCTGTGTTGTAGTATATCCAAATACGGCTTTAGGCGCATAGCCACTATCACCATTACGTCCACCGCTATAGTTAAAGGATACTCTAACATTTATCACCACACCATCCTTCAGACCACTCATCGTAGGAGAGTCCAAACGTCCATATGTGTGGGTATATCCCCACACTCTATCAACACGTGAGCCAACACGAATCGACTTGTTACTTTCGGCACCAACACGGGCCCCCGTCCAACCAGATGCAATGCCATAGTTGGAAATATCTGTAGCACTAACATTGGTACCCTGAGCGCCTGTATTGTCGTTATGAGAGAATGATGAGATCGACGAGAAATCCTCCGAGAAGAGGTATGGCACATTCACCCAGCGGGTATGTTCCGTGTAGTCGTTGAGGTCGCCGAGATTTATCGAGGTCTCGACGATGGCGTGCTCCGAGTCGAAGACGATACGCCACGTGGTGTTATCGTACTGGTCGGCATCGAACTCGCCCTCGTAGGCTATCGAGTACTTATTCGAAGCATTGCGCTCGAACTTACCCATGTGAGTGCCGTTGGCATCATATACGTCGAAGTAGTTGAACTCCTCGCCAAGGTGATTCTGGTCTATAGAGAAGTGAACAGCCGTATAGTAGGGGTAAATCTTGGGAATAGCCATACGTATGGGTGTCACGTGACCCGCCTGTAAGTTACGCTGCAGGGGGTATGTTGCCATGTTGGAGTGGCGCGCCTCGCCACGCACACGATAGCTCACATCGCCATCCACCGTGCCCGGAAGCACAAAGACCCATATATCGTCGCCCACATCGAAGCCCTCGGCATTCTCCACCGTGATCGTATTCGACATATTGGCGTAGACGGGAGTCTCCGTGGGGTCGCTAACATCCAACGTCACATCGCCCACAACATTCTGAGGGAAGGTGATCTCGAGGCGGTAGAAGCGCGAGCCATAGAGATTACGACCCTCGGGGATGGTAATCTTCAGGGCGTGCATCTCGTGGCGCATAATGGTGTTAAGCTCCGTGTTTGTCCCAGAGGTAAGGGCACCGGCAACAGAGGGCTCGGCAACCATGATGTCGTACTTGCCGTCGTACTTGCCCGACTGCGTAGCCGAGACGTTGTACGTCGCCAGTGTTCCATTTATGCTCTGAGGCTGTGGGTATGAGAGCAGATAGGTGTAGTCGCCAGCAGCCATCGCGGGAACCGTGGCCGTGAAGAAAGCCTTATCGTAGCTCGAGGAGAAGTGGCTGAGCGCAAAGGTGGTACCCTTGAAGGCAAAATCGCCATTGCCATCCTTGGCCCACACTGCGAGCTTATCGCCCGATGCCCAGCGCGTTGTCATTCCATCACTTGCGATCGTCGTGCGCGTAGCATCCATGGGCACAGCAAAGCCCACCTCGATATTCTCGGCACCACCAATCGTTGGGGTAACCTCCGTGCTGCACGCCACAATACCCATTGTAAGCGCCGCCATAGAGATTATCGTCTTAAGAATCTTCATATATTTATACAATAACGTTAATTTAATCGCGAGCAAAGATAGCCGAAACTTTTTCATTTGAGAAAAAAAATCAATGAACATACAATTTTGCACAGCAGAAAGAGCTATCCGACATCCGCCGAATAGCTCTTTTCTATCCATTTAGCCACGATTTATGGCTATAATTATCACTATCTGTCTAATCCTCTGGCTCTACGCTCGAAATTACGCTCTATCTTTTGGTCGCAAATAGGGGCTTTAGCCACCGAGAATGAGGGGTGCTGGGCTGACATCAGCGCGGCCGATGTCGACGTGCCCCCATAATATTTCTCGATAAACTCCTCAGCAGGACTTGCACCGTCGCGAGAGAAGGTTACAAGCTGACGGTATACGTGACTCGGGATGCCCTGCTTGTCGAAGGCTACGGCAGCGATGAGCAGAGGTGTATCCCACTCACAGCGGAAGTATGCCGGAGACCAATATGCACCTGCGCCATAGAGTGCATCCAAGAGCAAATCATCGGCGTAAATCTCGGGATTATCGATACCCTCCTCATATTCGAAGATAGAGTATAGGAAGCGCGAATAATCGCCATTAACTTGCACATGTATAGGCACTACGGCAAGACCCTTATAGATAGAGAAGTCCCACTGATCACCCTCGATAGCATGGAGCTCATCGCCATCATAGTAGGCATCGAATGTCGCCTTGACCGTAATGTCGGAATAGATCGCCTCCATGGTGGTAAACTCGGCCACAGTACGTATCGTACCCGTATACTCGTATTTGTAGGGATTCATGGGCACAATCACGACCTTATAGTTGGTCGAGGGGCGTAGCTGCGAGATATAGCTCGACACATCTCCCTGGGCTATCTCCTCCCAGCTGAACTCCGAGTAATCACCATAGTAGTACGACTGAATCGTCTGGTCGATATAGGCCTTAATCTCATCCTCGGTGGTCGATGCCTCAAATACATTCCAATAGAACCACACGCTATAGTCAGAGGGGGTTATCTTCACGTTAGCGGTGCGGTCGGCAACGTCGCTCACAACAGCATCGTAGGTACACGCCTCGACATCGCCTGCTGCGGCCGTATGTATCTTCTCCTTAACCATCGACGTGGTGCGCGCGCCGGCCTCGTAGCCAAAGAGCAACACCGTATAATCCGTATCAGCCTCAAGACCGCTGAATGTGCCTGCGACGTCACCCTCACAATTGTTCTCTGCGAGCGCAGGAGCACCATACTCCTCGATGATATAATTAAATATCTGACTGTCGGCCATCAGCTTCTTGATATCGGCGGTAGGCACAGCAAAGATGGTATAGGGGTCATTATTCGTAGTCTTCGTCTCGATATAGAATGTCGTCTGCGTAATCTTGCTTATAGTCATCGAGAGCTGGTTGTCCGAGGGCCCTACCTCGTATGAGGTAAACCACTTGTACGACACCTCGCTTAGAGGCTTCAGGTTCTCGTCCCACTTGAATGCGAATACGATGTATTCCGTAGCCGAGATAGTGTCAATAGAGTACTCTTCAGCAAAATACGAGGTGTTGCCCTCGTAGAACTCAGCCTCCGTCATATCCCAGTAGAGGTAGTTCTCGAGAGCCGTGGTCACCACATCCTCGACCAAGGCATTTATATCGCTGCCACACTCCTCGAAGTGCTCGCGCGTAGTTACGTTGTTGTAGTAGGCAACACCCTCGTGCGATGGCTGGATAGATATGTTAGCCTTGGCACGGTCGCACACCACGTTGATGTCGTAGGTCACATCGTTACCCTCGTATGGTGCTGTGGTGGTGAACTCATGTGCATAGATAGATGTTGTCGGCGTGCCATACTCGTTCATACCGTACACATAGACAACATAGTCCGACTCCGAGTCGAGGCCCTTCATGCGTATGCCCGAGTGTGAGCCTTTGCTTAATATCTGAGCCAAATACTCCTCCAACGATACATCGGCATCCGATGCCATCTGGCGGAAATAGACCAGATCCTCGTAGAATATATCCTCCTCGGTGAGGCTGTCGTACCACTCTTTGCCTACAATCTGACCTATCCATGTAGTCTCAGGGTCGAGAGTCTCGACCGAGATAACTATGGCCGTAGCCTCAATCTTGTCGATGGTGAGCGTTAGCGGGTCTAACCATGGTTTCTGGCTTATAGCGAGGCTCTTGCTGTCGCTGCCATAGCTGAGAACGAGAGTCGTGGTGCGCTCCGCTCCGGAGGTGTTACGCTCCACGGTGATGTCGATCAACGAGGGGTAGACCTTGATGTCGCTGACCCAGTCACTCTCGCACGTGGCCTTGAGCTCGAGACCCTCCGTGCGACTCTTGATGTCGTAGATGATACGCAGCGTCTCGCCCTCGGCCTTAGCCTCCAGCGACGCCACATTCGTTGTGATGTTGTCTACGGTAACGGCCGGGTCCTTCTGGCACGACGCAAACATCATGGCAGCAACCATGACCAACGACATCGCTGCTGCAAACAAATTTCTAAATTGCATTTTCTTCTGTTAGTGTTTGTTGTTGTTAATAATTGAGTCTATATATGCTTTAATCTTAGGCGCAGGATCCTCCCAACCCTCAGGCTTAATAACCTTGCCATCCTTAGGGTTGTAGTGCGGCTTACCGTCGGGCCACAACTTAGCCATGTTGGCCTGCTGAACGATGTCGAAGAGCTCGTCAGCCTCGAGGCCCATCTCCACCATCGTGCCGAGGGCGAAGTACATCAAATCTATCATGGCATCGGCCTGTTCGTAGATGTTGTCGGCGATAAGAAACTCGGCAACCTCCTCCTGCATCCACTTTGCACGCGACAACGCACGCTTCTTGTCAATCATCCTCGGCTCCTTGGCAACGGGGTGTCCAAACTTCTCGTGAAACTCGCGGACATCATTCCACTCTTTTTTCATATTTTATTAAGTTTTAATATTTCTCAACGCTGCAAATGTAGTAAAAAAAATTTTTTTTCCTATCTTTGCGATGAAAATTTTTTTGAATAGATGTCTATCACTATAAAAGCGAAGTTTAAGTGTAGTTCGGAGCGCATATCTCAGGTGCCAAAGGACGATCTCAGGGATATAGCCTTCATCGGGCGTAGCAACGTGGGTAAGTCGTCGTTGGTAAATATGCTTACGGGCATCAAGGGGTTAGCTAAGGTGTCGGCCACGCCAGGCAAGACACGCCTCATAAACCACTTCCTCATAAACGACAGTTGGTACTTGGTCGACCTCCCGGGCTACGGCTATGCGCGTGTGTCGAAGTCTACACGTGGCGAGTTCTCGAAGCTCATCACCGACTATGTGTTAAAGTGCGAGAAGATGCACTTCCTGTTCGTCCTTGTCGACTCGCGCCTCGAGCCACAGAAGATAGACCTCAGCTTCATCGAGTTGCTGGGGCAGAATGGCGTACCCTTTGGTCTTATCTTTACCAAGGCCGACAAACTCTCTCAGGCTCAGCTAAACCGCAGCATAGCAACCTATAAGCGCACGTTGGCGGAGCAGTGGGAAGAGCTGCCGCCGATGTTCATATCCTCGAGCGAGAAGGGCACCGGGCGCGAGGAGATACTCTCCTTCATCGACGAGGCACTCACAAACTATTGATGCTACAGCCGCTCATCGGCGCTTTTTCGATAATCGGTTATTTTACAGAATATTAGTACACTTATCAGTTGACGTATTTCAACGACGGTCATAAATTTAAGGCAAAAAAGTTGTTTATTCAGCTTATTTGCCTTACTTTTGTATGAAAGTTAACCAACCTTACTTAAATTATATTATGGCGATCCACAAAATCAAATTCTTCGCCGGCCGAGGTTCACGCTACCTTGCCGAGAAGATTGCCGCCGAGTATGGCATTAAGCTTGGTGACTCTGACGTATTGCAGTTCAGCGACGGCGAGTTCCAGCCCTGCTTCCATGAGTCTATTCGTGGTTGCACAGTGTTTATCATTCAATCAACATTCCCACCCTCGGATAACCTTATGGAGCTCCTTATGATGGCAGATGCAGCACGTCGCGCCTCAGCTCATCAGGTTATTGCCGTTATCCCCTACTTCGGCTGGGCACGTCAGGATCGTAAGGATCGTCCACGTGTGCCTATCACCGCACGCTTGGTTGCCAACATGCTTATCGCTGCGGGCGTACAGCGCGTGATGACTATGGATCTTCATGCCGACCAGATTCAGGGCTTCTTCGACCTCCCGATGGATGCACTCTATGCCTCGGGTATCTTCGTGCCCTACATCCAGAAGCTGCAGATTCCCGACCTCTCGATTGCCTCGCCCGATATGGGTGGTGCTAAGCGCGCATCGTCGTATGCCAAGCACTTCCAGGCGCCCATCATCATCTCGCACAAGGAGCGTGCTAAGGCTAACGTCGTTGGCTCGATGACCGCCATTGGTGAGGTGGAGGGTCGCAACGTCATCATCGTTGACGACATGATTGACACGGCAGGTACTATATGTATGGCTGCAAATATGCTTATGGATCGTGGCGCTAAGAGCGTGCGTGCTGCCGTTACCCACCCCGTACTCTCGGGCAAGGCCTACGACCGCATCAACGAGAGCGCCATTCAGGAGGTCATCACCACCGATACCATTCCGTTGAAGGAGGGTGAGGACTTGTCGAAGTTTACGGTATTGAGCGTAGCTCCAATCTTTGCGGATGTCATCGAGCGCGTTCACAACTATAAATCAATATCGTCGATATTCTACCGTTAATATCGTACAGCAAGGGGATGACGAAAAAGTAATTTTGTCATCCCCTTATTGTTGGGAGGTTGAATAAAAAGATGTGTTTTTAGGCCTGCGAAGCCCGAAAAGCCGGAGTTTACTGAAGGTAAATGATGATTTTGAGGGCAAGCATAACGCCGTAAGACACTTTTTATTCACTCTCCTTATTGTTTATTGTTTCAATTATTCGGGAGTTATAAACCACCCAAACATAAGGGAGACGTTGCGGCGTTATTTGCAGTGCTCGACTATCCACGTGGCTAAGGCCTCGGCAGCGTGGCCATCCTCAACTAAGCCAATGCGCTCCGCAAAGAACGTGTCGAGGCTCTCTTTGTAGTTCGTCATGTCGAAGTTTTCGATGAGCGATATTAGCTCCTCCGGGCTCTCGGCAAGGGGGAAGGGTAGATCCCTAAAGTCGAAGTAGTAGCCACGGTCATACTGCTTAACATCGGTGGCATAGAGGAGACAGGGGCGACGCTGCATCGTGAAGTCGAACATCGAACTCGAGTAGTCCGTGATAAGCATATCGGCTGCGATGAGCAGCTCCTGCATATCGTGGTAGAGGGTGCCATCGACGACATCGTCGTAGGCTACCAGCGACGAGGTGTCGGCCTTGCCTATGAGATTCGGGTGCATACGTACGATGACGGTAACACTCTCCGTGTTATACATGCGTCTCAGGGCGGGGAGCACGCGCGACCAATCTATCCTATAAGGCTCGATGCTCATATTGCGGCGGAAGGTCGGGGCGTAGAGAACGATGTGGCTGTCGGGGGCGATATTATACGCCTCCAGCACGCGCCTGCGCGCTTCGGCGTGGTGCTCAGCGTGAAAGAAGATATCGTTACGCGGTATGCCACGCTCAAGTATCTCGCCATCGTACCAGAACGATCGGCGTATCAACGCTGTGTGCATCCTGCAGCCCGAGATCATAAGGTCGGCAACACGTGAGTCGACCTTAGCCTTGTGTGCATAGCTGAAGCCGAGCTTATCCTCCACATCGCGTTCGATCTGCTTCAGCGCTACGCCACCATGCCACAACATAAGATACTTCTGTCCGGGGCGCTTATGCCAATATATGCGATAGGGCTCCGTGCGCGAGTTGGTGACAAGGAACTCGGCCGTAGCCATCGCCTTCAAATACTCCCATGTACGGAAGCGCACGACCTTCACTCGAGGGTCGACATCACTGGTGTCGATGCCACGACGAAAGACCCAGTATATCTCGAAATCGGGGTGATGCTCAAGCAGATACTCCGTTAGGTATCGGGGATTGCAGCCATACTGCTTGAAGTTGTACGCCCAACACACAACCCTGCGTGGGATGACGCTCGACCTCGAGCGCGCAACCAACGATAGTAGGTTGCCAAAGCTCTTCACGGCACAGCTGAGGCCATAGGCTATGATCTCTCCAAAACGCTTCATTTCACATAAAGTGTCATTAATAATAGACAAAGATAGATAAATATCCGTTTATTTGAAAAAAAATTTATAAATTTGCCTAATTATATGAAAGGACTGATGATGAACCCAAACAAGCTGACAGAGGCTGAGGCGCAGCAGCTACGCCAGAGGTACAACCCCGAGGGCTCGCTTCTGAGGAGCGACCAGATGGAGCTTCTGGCTATGTTGAACGTCATAGCCGATATATGTAGGCAACACGACATACCGTGGTGGCTGAGTTCGGGGACGCTCCTTGGCGCAGCGCGTCACGAGGGATTTATACCGTGGGATGACGACGTAGACATCGTGCTGCTAAGGAGAGACTATAAGCGCCTGAAGCGCATACTCCTAAACCTCGAGAGTGAGGAGTTTGTCTTCCATACGATGGATAGTGACGTGGAGTATGTCAACACCTTTGGTAAGTTCCGCAAGCGCCAGGGGCGCGTGCGTGTGACAAGTCGCCGCTACGACTACTACCGCTGGGCAGGTGTAGGACTCGACATCTTCGCCATAGAGAAGACCAACTACACCGCAGCACGCATAGCCTCGGTCGTATACAACAACCTGCAACACACCACCTCGTACATACGATTTGGCTGGTTGCGTAGGCCTCTGATACGCCTTATCGAGGTGCTGTGCTTGGGTATCCTCAATCCGTTGCTTAGGCTCGTAGGTCTCATAAACCCGCGTGGCGAGTATCACTACACCTTGGGTACGGGGTGGGCAAAGCACACCTTCTTTATGCGTGACACGATGCCTCTGGCGAGGGCGCGCTTCGAGGGTGTGGAGTTTCCTGTGCCGAAGGATATGGATGCGTACCTTACGAGGGTATATGGCGCCTGGCGTAAGCTCCCCGACGATGAGAGCATACGACGAAGCATACATTGTAAGGCCTATATCGAGGAGATATATGGCAAAGAGTGATAGATAACTGACCCAACTTATGATAAACCACGAGGAGCTCAAGGCACGATATAATCCCGAAGGCTCGAAATTACGTGACGTACAACAAGAACTAACGAACATACTACTCGACTTAGCCGATATATGCCAGAAGAATAACATCACCTGGTGGCTTAGCTCGGGAACGCTGCTGGGTGCAGCACGCCACAAGGGGTTCATACCGTGGGATGACGACATCGACATCGTCATGCTGCGCAAGGACTTTCGTCGCCTCGAGAGGGTGTTGCATCGTCTCAATAGCTCGGAGTATGTATATCAGTCGATGCGTAGCGATGTGGAGTATATCAACACCTTTGGTAAGTTCCGCAAGCGCAAGGGCGAGGTTATGATTGCCGGTGGCAGATATAAGTATCTGCGCTACAAGGGGCAGTTTATCGACATCTTCTGCATCGAGAAGACGAGCTACCTCGCAGCACGTGCTGCGCGTGTGTTGTATATGAACCTTCAGCACCTAACGCTCGGCATCACGACTAAGTGGCTGCGCCATGTGGCAATACGCCTTATCGAGATACTATGCTTGGGTATTATCAACCCGGTGCTTAGGCTTGTGGGTAAGGTCAACCCTAAGGGCGAGTACCACTATGCTTTGGGTACGGGCTGGGCGAAGCATACCTTCTTTATGGAGGATACCTTCCCGCTCTCGACCATCACGTTCGAGGGTCACGCATTTCCGGCACCGAAGGATGTTGATAGCTATCTCGGCAATGTGTACGGCAACTGGCGTGAGCTCCCCTCGGAGGAGTGTATACGTCGCAGCATACACTCGCGCGAGTACGTTGAAGAGATTTACGGTAAAGATAGATAGATATGAAAAAGGTTATTACCTACGGCACTTACGACCTTCTGCACGAGGGACACAAAAACCTGCTTCGTCGAGCTAAGGCGCTTGGCGACTACCTTATCGTAGGTGTTACGAACGATAGCTTCGACCGCGATCGCGGCAAGCTAAACGTCAGAGATAATGTCTTGGAGCGCGTCGAGGCAATACGCGCCACGGGCATTGCCGATAAGATTATTATTGAGGATTACGTGGGACAGAAGATCGACGACATCCAGCGCTACGATGTCGACATCTTTGCTATAGGCTCCGACTGGGAGGGTAAGTTCGATTACCTTAATGAGTATTGCAAGGTGGTATATCTCCCGCGTACCGAGGGCGTATCGTCGACGATGTTGCGTGCTGAGAGCGAGGTTATCATCAACATCGGCGTCGTGGGCTGTGGTCGTATAGCCAAGCGCTTTGTGAGCGAGATTCCCAAGGTCGATGCTGCGCGTCTTGCGGGCTTCTACGACACTGACCGCGCTGCTGCCGAGGCTCTTGCCGGAGGGGAGCACACCATATACGACAGCTTCGAGGCTTTGGTCGATGCGTCGGATGCCATCTATATTGCCACGCCCCACCTTTCACACTATGCACAGGCTAAGTATGCCTTGGAGCAGGGACGCCACGTGTTGTGCGAGACGCCCATGGTGCTCAATGGCGACGAGGCCGAGGAGCTATACAATATTGCCGAGAGTCGTGGTCTGATACTCCTCGAGGCTAACAAGACAGCCTTCTGTCCCGCCTTCAACCACCTCATAACGCTTATCAAGAGTGGTCTTATAGGTGACGTTGTGGGTATCGATGCCTCGGAGTCGAAGCTCTGGGGTGAGGATAAGCTACGCCGTGAGCTCGACCCCACGAAGGCCGGAGGCTCGATGTACGAGATGGGCTCATATCCGTTGCTGCCGATAATGAAGCTCTTAGGCAGGGAGTACGAGAATATAAACATCTACAGCCGTATGAATGCCAATGGTGTAGATGTATATACGCGAGGCATTATGCGCTTCCCCTGCGCCATAGCGTCGTTCCAACTCGGCCTGGGTGTCAAGACCGAGGGTAACCTCGTAATCTCAGGTACGCAGGGCTACGCCTATGTCCCCTCACCTTGGTGGAAGACCGACTACTTCGAGTTACGCTACGAGGATCAGAACCGCAATAAGAAGTACTTCTATAAGTGGGATGAGCCGGGCTTGAGATATGAGATTCAGGAGTTTGTGTCGTGCATCATCAACAAGCGCACCTCGGCGCGTCTGACACCTGCCGAGAGTATCACGATGGCACGTGTGATGCAACAATTCACCGAACGTAAAAACCTCTTCGAGATATGAAAAACGCCATTGTAACAGGGGGCACAAAGGGTATTGGCCTCGCCGTTGCCAAGATGCTCCTTAGGGAGGGTTATCACGTAACTGTAACGTACGCCAGCGATGGTGTCGCCGCCGCTAAGGGGTTCGAGGAGCTGCGTGCCATATCCCCGAATGTGGAGATGTGGCGTGCCGACCAGGCAGATAAGGTGGCGATGCGGAGGTTTGTCGAGGCTATGCGCTTAAAGGAGAGTGTCGACTGCATCGTATGCAATGCAGGTGTGACGCTGCGTACGCCACTATCGGAGATTACCGACGAGGCGTGGGAGCGCACAATGCAGGTGAACCTCAACAGCAGCCTCTACCTCATACGCGACCTCTACGACCTCATACCCAACAATAGCCGCATCATATTCATCGGCTCGCTTATGGGCGTACACCCCCACGGCACGTCGTTGGCCTATGGTGTGAGCAAGGCTGCCGTCCATGCCCTCGCGCTCAACCTCGTCAAGTGCTTCGAGGCAAGTGGTACGACGGTGAATGCCATAGCTCCAGGCTTCGTGGAGACCGAGTGGCAGGCCACGAAGCCCGAGCAGATACGCCAAAACATCTACGCCAAGAGCGCCATCAAACGCTTCGCCACGACTGACGAGGTGGCCGATGCCGTGCGCTTCTGCATAAACAACGCCTTTGTGAACGGCTCGGTGATAGAGGTTAGCGGCGGATATAGCTTTAAATAACAACATCTTAAGTATGAATAAGCCGGTTACCATATCGATCATAGCGCCCATCTACGGTGTCGAGCCATATATCATCGAGTTTGCCGAGTCGGTACTCTCGCAGTCCTACCCGCATATCGAGTTTATCTTCGTCAACGATGGCACGAAGGATCGCTCCGTGGAGCTTCTCGAGGAGCTCATAGAGCGTAAATACCAGCATCTTAGACCGCAGATAAAGATTATACACAAGGAAAACGCTGGTCTCCCCGCCGCGCGACGCACAGGCCTCGACAACGCCACGGGCGACTACATCTACCACGTTGACTCCGACGACTGGCTCACGGAGGGCTCCATCGCAAAGATTGCTCAGAAGATCGCGGAGACGGATGCCGATATAGTTTACTTCAACTACGTTAAGGAGTATCCTACACGCTCGAGTGTCAAGCGTGAGCGTGAGTATAGAAGCGACGATCAACGCCTCTATGTGCGTAATATGTACAACCATCTATCATTTGGCTCGCTATGTACCAAGTGCGTGCGTCGCACGATATATACCGAGAATACGATATATTCGCCCAAGTATGGCTATGCCGAGGATTGCTATGTGTCGACGCAGCTTGTTGGCTACTCGCGAAGCCTCGCCTTCCTCGACGAAAATGTCTACCACTATCGCAAGGGTAATCCTAACGCCCTAACGGGACATCAGCGTAGGAAGCGTAAGAGAGAGTATGCACTGAACTTTATCGATCTGTATGAGAAGTATCGCGACGTACCCCACGATAAGAATCCCGTGGCTATCATCCTCGACGATATTGTTATGCAGGCAGGCTGGTATTCGCTCTTCTATGGCCTTGACCTCTATGCCCAATACCCATGGTTGGCGGGGGCTGTGCGCAAGGCAAAGATGCGTTGCAACACCGATGTGTGGCTCGTTTCACAGCTTATCACCAAGCTGCACGCGCTATTTAAGTAGAGGCCG
Source organism: Alistipes sp. (assembly GCA_017517705.1). Classification (GTDB taxonomy): domain Bacteria; phylum Bacteroidota; class Bacteroidia; order Bacteroidales; family Rikenellaceae; genus Alistipes. The sequence goes on along the minus strand of JAFWYM010000016.1, from coordinate 162,483 downwards.
GCGGATACTGAGCCTTCAGGGGCAGATGCAAATGGCAGATGGGGATGATGGGGCGTGCTCCAGAAGTCCCCATTCTCATAATAACGGCACGATAAGAGGCACGATTATCTCTCCTGCCTCTATTATATATAGGTTATACGTGCATGGGAGGTATACCCTCGTTATAGGTGTGTGTTACAACTCGAAGCGAGACTTCGTTGGGAATGCTCTCTCGAAGGTGTCGAGCAGCATCGTGCGCATCTTGTCGTAGCGCCCCTCGCTTAGTTGCACGTCGTTGATACATACAAGTTTGCGGTCGGGGTTGAGTAGATATGCCGATATTTTCTCGGGCGAGGTGATGCCCACGGAGAAGTGGCGACGCGGCTGGCGACGCGGGATGATGCGTCCCTTAAGGAAGAGATAGTTCGTAAAGAGGTACTGCGTGATGTTGCGCTCGGTGCGTGTCGCTGTGAGCGAGTTGAGGATGTCATCCTTAAGCCTCTGGTATACATGCTGGCTCTCGCTACGCAGCATCGGGGCACATATATGCTGAGGACGTAGGAACCACAGCGGAGCACGACGCCCCAAGGCCTTACGCGCAGCACGATCGGAGTTGCGACATATACGCTTGAACATATCGGGAGCAAAGAGGTGGCAGTTCATGCCTATGATACCCTTGCCGTCGAGGAAGAAGTCCGTAGCCTCGCAGCGCATCATCGGGAAGATGTCGTCGTTGAAATAGAGAAACTCCTCGTCGAGACCCTCGATGCGGTGCAGATGCAACTCTATGGTATTGCTGCAGAACGTAGGCAGATGATCCTCGGGTATTATATCCCTATGTAGCACTACGTTAACCCTCTCGCGGTTGATCCATGCGGGCACCTGACTCTCGCCCGACACCACCAGATGTACCCTGCGTATGAACGGCATATTCTTCTCGATGCCGCGGAAGAGATACTTAAGTGTCCCCCAATCGCGAAAGCGCTTCTCCATAATAGGCGTATTGGTATGCTTGGCATACTCCTCTTGCCACTTCGGATCAAGCCCATTTACGTATGTGATGACAATGTCCATATCTCTTATTGTATATATCAGGGCGCAAAGATACTCTTTTTATCGGATAAATGTTCTATTTGGCCACTTTTTTCTCTATGCCGAACTTTGCCGCCTGCTTCTCGGGGGTGTGTTTCCAGCGCTTATGCGACCACATCCACAGTTCGGGGGTCTCGCGTATCATATCTTCGAGGGCGCGGACATAGCGGCGCGTGAGCTCACCCTCCGCGAACTCCTCAACGCCATCGTAGAGCTCGTCTAAGCGCGCAACATAGCGTCCTGGCGCTACGCGGCACACGTGAACAAAGTACATCGGCAGGTGGAAACGCGAGGCGAACTTCTCGCCACCCTCAACAAAGACGGTATCCTGATTTAGGAACCTGTGCCACTCAAGGTCGGCACGTAGTATGGGGCTCTGGTCGGATATGAGTCCGATGACTACGCCGTGATCTTCGCCCCTATTGCGCAGGTAGTAGCGCATGGTATCCTTCATCGGTGTCTGTATGATATTGGGTGCTAAGTTGCGCAGGCGACGATAGAAGAGCTCGAAGATGGTGCTGCGTAGCGGGTGATAGACGCCGAGAAAGCGACAGTCGGGGTCGTGCCAGCACCACAATAATAAGTACTCCCAGCAGCCGAAGTGTGCAGCCATCGCTATCCAGTCGCGGCCGCGAGTACGCTCGAGGTGCTCCTCGACATTCTCCCACGTCATAAGGTCGTTGTCGCGCCCGGGTTTAGCCCCCGCAAGCGACATTGTGCAGACGATAACCTCGGCAAGAGTATTGCGGTAGCGACGCATAATATGTCGCGTCTGTGCAGCTGAGAGCTCGGGAAACGAGTTGCGGATGTTGCTGAGTATCACGTTGCGACGATAGCGTGTGAGGGTGAGCACCACGTAGAAGAGTGGGCGTACCACGTAGAAGCGGAACCATCGTGGCGAGAAATAGATGCCTCGACACAGTGCCCACAACACCTCGAGTCCCACCTTATGGTACCACCTCACCTTGATATCGTTATTCGCAACTGACATCTCTAACTCTATGCTATAATGTTACAATCTACAAATATAATATAAATAGTGTGGTTATACAACATTGCAAACCGAAATTTATCCATTTTCGTCTATTTAACCATAAATTCTACCTCCGAAGCAATAGCATAGCCCTCGTTGTAGAGTGCCTCGAGTTTTCGTGTGTCACGCTCCATACGGTCAACGTCTATCGGTCGCTCGGGACGTATGACCATGATGCGGTGCTGAGCCTCGAGTTCCTCGACGTATGTTATCTGCTTGTTGTATATTAGGTTACGTAGGCGTATGGCCTTGCGCAAGGCGGGGTAGCGAAGGTAGAATATTGGTGGTACGAAGCTCTCTCTGTCACGCTTTCTGTAACCGCGGTTGCGCGTGAGCACAACGACGCAGTTGTCGTAGCCGAGGCTCTCGGCACGCTTCACGGGGATGGAGTCGCTGATGCCACCGTCGAGCATCTTGCGACCATCTACCTCCACCATGGGGCAGACAAAGGGTAGTGAGCTTGATGCCTTGACGATGTCGATGATACGCTTAGGGTCGCTCTTCTCGTCGAAGTAACACGCACGCCCCGTGCGACAATCCGTCGTCACCATCTCGAAGCGCTCCGTGGTGGAGGCATAGCGTGCGTAGTCGTAGGGTATGATCTGGTTGGGAAACTTGTCGAAGAGAAGCTCAAAGTCCATAATGTTACCCTTGAGTAACAGATGTTTAAAGCCTATATAGTGGTACTTATCCAGCAGATCTATATTGCTATATTTTGCCCTTCCACGCTGCCCGGACATATAGGATAGCCCGTTGCACGCCCCGGCACTCACGCCTATGGTATAGGGGAAGCGTATGCCTCTATCCATAAAGGCATCGAGCACCCCGCAGGTAAAGATGCCACGCATACCTCCGCCCTCGAGAATCAACCCCGAGCGTTCATCCAACACAACCTTTCTATCGCTCATAATCTCAATCTTTACCCTACAAAGGTAGCTATTTTCTTTTTATTAGCCCCGGCAAAAGATTGCTTTTTGGCAAATGTTTATTAAATTTGCGCTGATATTTTAGTTATCAATCAAAACAACATCGAATTGATGCAACGCGGTTCATCATTGCACAAGCTCCTGCTCGTACTGCTCTCCGTAGCTCTGCTCTCGGCAGGATGGCTCGTAGGCACGGGATTAACACTCCTCGTAGCCCTCATACCCCTACTTATCATCAGCGAAAATTACACCGCATCCACGCGCGACTGGTGGCGTATGTGTGGCTGGGCGGCGCTCACATTCCTACTATGGTATGCCGCAACGATATGGTGGGTGTGGATTGCGGCACCCATAGGCCCCTTTGCTGCGGGTATCGTGGGCACCTTCTACAACCTATGTGCCTTTATGACCTACCACTACGTGTCGAAGCGCGGGCCCCGAGCCTTGGCATATACGCTTCTTATATCGTTGTGGATAGCTACCGAGTGGGCGTACAACTCGGCCGACGTGATGACCTTCCCGTGGTTGCTCCTTGGTCACGGCTTCTCGAGCGACGTATGGGCTGTGCAGTGGTACGAGTATACGGGCATCTTCGGTGGCACACTCTGGGCATTGGTGTCGAATGTCGCCATCTTCGAGACGCTACGCACGCGCACGACGACGGCAAAGGTGCGCGCTGCGATACTCCTCTTCGTGCCCATAATCCTCTCGCTCACGCTCCTCTACACCTATACGCCCTCGAAGCGTCATGCCGAGGTGTCGGTGCTACAGCCCAACGTGCCATGCTACATGGATGAGCGCATAGCTGCCGATAAGTACAACCCCACGGCCGACATCAAGAGGCTTATGGACGAGGTGCCCACGACATCTTCATTCCTCCTTATGCCCGAGTCGGCAATGGCATATATACCTTCGGTGGGCTCCGTGGATGAGGCCGGCATCGAGTGCATAGCGCCCGTCATAAGATACATATATAGCGACAGACCCACGCCAACGAAGGCTATCGTTGGCGCCTCGACGGTGCGCTACTATGGCGCCTCACCCGCTACGGAGACGGCGCGCCACAGCGACATATATGGCTGGTACGACCACTTCAATTCGGCGCTGCTATGCAACAGCCGCGGAGCTGTTGAGGATATATATCATAAGGGACGCCTCGTAATAGGTGTCGAGGCTGTACCTCTCAAGGAGCTTTTTGACCTCTTTGAGGTGGATCTCGGTGGTGTCTCGGGACAGTTAGGTTGGGGTAGAGAGTTTAAGATATTCGAGAATGACGGTGTGTGCATGGCCCCCGCAATATGCTACGAGGGGCTCTATGGTGAGTTTATGACGGGCTTCACGCGCGAGGGTGCCGAGGTCATAGGCGTGATATCGAACGACGGATGGTGGGGTAACACCCCGGGGCATAAGCGCCTCTTCGACTACTGTCGCCTACGCGCCATAGAGAATCGTCGTGCCATAGCACGCAGTGCCAACACCGGTATTTCGGGCTTCATCTCGCCCATAGGTACAACCATAGGCCCGAGGCTCACGTGGGACAAGGAGGGCGTGCTCACTGCAACGCTCGAGCTGCGCAGTGACAAGACTATATACGTGCGCTACGGCGACTGGATAGCGCGCATAGCGACATACGTCGCCGTGCTCTCGCTACTTTACTACGTTGCCTACCGCACACGTAAGCGCAACCACCTTGTGGACTAAACCGTAGAATAACAACATCAAATAACGATAGATATGAATTACACACAGACACTCGACTTTCTCTTCACTTCTATGCCGTCGTTCCAGCGTGTTGGTGGCGACGCCTATAAGCCGGGATTGGAGCGTATCGCAGCCTTCTGCCAGCACCTTGGCAACCCCCAGCGCAACTACTACACCATACACGTTGCCGGCACCAACGGCAAGGGCTCGGTGTCGCATATGCTCGCCTCGATACTCCGTGAGGCAGGCTACCGCACGGGCCTCTTTACCTCGCCACATCTGGTGGACTTCCGCGAGCGTATCCGCGTTGATGGTGAGATGATTCCGAAGCAGAAGGTTGTCAACTTTGTGGATAAGCATCAAGCTAAGATGCAGGAGCTCGACCTCTCGTTCTTCGAGATGACGGCAGCCATGGCCTTCGACTACTTCGACCAGAGCGATGTGGAGGTGGCTGTCATCGAGACAGGTCTCGGTGGTCGTCTCGATGCCACTAACATCATAACGCCAATACTTAGTGTTGTAACAAACATAGGCCTCGAGCATACCGAGTTCCTCGGTACTACCATCGAGCAGATAGCCTCGGAGAAGGCGGGTATCATCAAGAAGAGCATCCCTGTGTTGCTTGGCGAGCGCAACGAGGCCTACAACCATATCTTTGAGAGTCGTGCTGCGGAGCTTAATTCGCTCCTTATCATGGCACAAGATGAGTGGACGCTCAATGGTGTCGAGCACTTCGATAACGACAATCAGCACTTCAGCCTCGTGCGTGAGCGCGATGGCCGTGGCTATGAGCTCGATGTCGATCTTCTGGGCGACTACCAGTGCCATAACATCGTCACCGTGTGCGCCGCTGCCGACTACCTTGCTGAGCATACGCCGCTGACTATCTCGCGCCGTGCCCTCCGCCAGGGTCTTGCCGTGGCTGCCGCCTCTACGGGTCTCGCTGGCCGTTGGCAGGTGCTTGCGCGTGAGCCCTATACCGTCTGCGATACGGGTCACAATGCCGATGGTATACGCTATGTTGCGTCACAGCTCGCAGCCCTCGAGTGCGACCGTCTTATCGCTGTTATGGGCTTCGCTAAGGAGAAGGATCTCGACAAAATCATGCCCCTGCTACCTGCTAAGGCTCACTATATCTTCACTCGCGCCTCTATCGACCGCGCACGCAGCGTTGAGGATATCGCCGCTATAGCCGAGCGCCTCGGCCTCGACTTTGAGTGCAGGGCTACGGTGGGCGAGGCTCTCAGTCACGCACGTAGCATTGCCACAGCCACGGATGCTATCTTCATCGGTGGCAGCAACTTCGTTATTGCCGAGATTGACGACCTGCAGCCATCTAAATAATGGCTTAAGCAGCAGTGAGGCTGAATAAAAAGTGTATTTCTGCGTTATGCTCGCCCTCAAAATGCTCATTTACGCCAAGTAAACTGCGCTTTTTCGGGCTTCGCAAGCCTAAAACTACATCTTTTTATTCAACCTCCTTACGATAAAGGGAATGACAAATTTACTTTTTAGTCATCGGCAGTCTGTCATCGGTGATTGTTAATATTCAATTTTCTTGAGTATTAGGGGCTGGCTAAGTTACTTTTTAGTCAGCCCCTTTTAACCTCTTTATGGATGGGAATGGCAGATTTAATTTTGTGACTCCCACTCTTTTTGCACTTTTCGGTCGAAAAATTTGCTTTTCGAAGGCGAAATATGTAACTTTGTTGTGTTTTATGCGTGCGTGTGTTCGCGTATGCGCGTCTGTGCGATGCAGTGCAAACCGTAAAATAATATATAAGATATTATATATCATACACTTAAAAACTTTAAACTCTAAAACAATTATGGCTAATACCAAAGAAAAGTTGTTCACGGAGTTCCCGCCCGTAACTACGGAGCAGTGGGAGGCCGTCATTACAACTGACCTTAAGGGCGCAGATTATGAGCGCAAATTGGTATGGAAGACCGGTGAGGGTTTCAATGTACGTCCCTACTACCGCGCTGAGAACCTCGCAGAGGTTGAGTATCTCGGTGCTGAGGCCGGTGAGTTCCCCTTTGTACGCGGTGTGTCTAAGGACAACACATGGCGTGTACATCAGACCATCTCGGTTGAGTGCGCAAAGGCAGCAAACGAGGAGGCCTTGAAGCTTCTTAACTCGGGCGTAGACTCGCTCGGCTTCTGCTTCTGCAAGGCATGTGCTTGCGAGGTGGATGTTGATGCTCTTTTGAAGGACATCGTGCCTACGGCAGTGGAGCTTACCTTCTGTGGCTCGAACGTTGAGGGCTTGGCTAAGTTGGCCGAGAAGGTCTTGGCTAAGTATGCCGATGTGGAGAAGGATGAGCTTCGTCTTAACTTCTGCATCGACCCCATCATGAAGAATCTCTCGGTTGAGGGTGACTTCTGCTGTGGTACGGGTGACGTATGCTTCGATACTATTGCTAAGCTCGTGAAGGCTACGGCCGACTACAAGCGCGTGAAGGTTGTAAACGTAGCCGGTTCGACATTCTCGAATGCAGGTTCTACCATCGTTGAGGAGCTCGGCTTCACGCTTGCTGCTGCTCACGAGTACCTTGTGAAGCTCATGGAGCGTGGCCTCTCTATCGACGAGGTGGCACGCAAGATACGCTTCACCTTCGCTGTGACATCTAACTACTTCCTCGAGATGGCTAAGTTCCGTGCAGCACGTCTGTTGTGGGCTAACATCGTGAAGGCCTACAACCCCACGAAGAACTGCTCGTCGAAGATGTTTGCTCACGCGGTGACATCTACATGGAACCAGACGGTTTACGATCCCTACGTAAACATGTTGCGTGGCACAACAGAGGCTATGTCGGCAGCTATCGCCGGCGTACACTCACTCGAGGTATTGCCCTTCGACTACGCTTTCGAGGCTCCCACGGAGTTCTCTAAGCGCATTGCTCGCAACGCACAGTTGTTGTTGAAGCACGAGTCGCACTTCGATCAGGTTATCGACCCTGCAGGTGGTGCTTACTACATCGAGACTCTCACTAAGAGCATCGCTCAGGAGGCATGGGCTTTGTTCCGCGAGATCGAGGAGAAGGGTGGCTATATCGCTGCCTTCCGCGAGGGCTTCATCGTAGAGCGCGTAAAGGCTTCGGCTGCGGCTAAGGATAAGAGCATCGCTACACGTCGCTTGATTTTGCTTGGTGCTAACCAGTATCCTAACTTCACGGAGGTTGCCGATGAGGCTATCTGCGAGTGCAAGGTTACTCGCGAGGTTAAGGAGGGTAATGTGCTTGTTCCCTACCGTGGTGCTATGGCCTTCGAGGCTATGCGTATGCAGGTAGACCGCTCGGGCAAGGCACCTAAGGCCTTCATGCTCACATGTGGTACGCTCGGTATGGCACGTGCACGTGCTCAGTTCTCATGTAACTTCTTCGCTTGCGCAGGTATCCGCGTTGAGGATAACACCTTCTTCAAGAGTGTTGAGGAGGGCGTAGAGGCAGCGTTGGCATCTAAGGCAGAGATTGTTGTAGTCTGCGCTTCGGACGACGACTACGCAACCGTAGCTCCTCGAGTTAAGGAGCTCCTTGGCGACAAGGCTATCCTTGTTGTTGCCGGTGCGCCCGCATGTGCTGCGGAGCTTGAGGCTCAGGGCATCACCAACTTTATCAACGTCAAGAGCAACGTATTGGAGACCTTGAAGGATTACTTAAAGAAGTTAGGCATCTAATTCGGTTACAACTATGAGAGCAAAATTTTCAGATTTAGAATATAAGGCAGCAGCCACAGAGTGCTGCGCCAAGAATAACGCTCCCAAGGAGGATTGGTTGACTGCCGAGCGTATTCCTGTAAAGGAGAACTATACGGCTGCCGACCTCGAGGGTATGGAGCACTTGAACTATGCAGCAGGTATCGCACCCTTCCTTCGCGGTCCCTACTCAACGATGTATGTTATGCGTCCTTGGACTATCCGTCAGTATGCAGGTTTCTCTACCGCTGAGGAGTCTAACGCATTCTACCGTCGTAACCTCGCAGCGGGTCAGAAGGGTCTCTCTGTAGCCTTCGACCTTGCAACACACCGTGGCTATGATGCCGATCATCCCCGTGTTGTGGGTGACGTAGGTAAGGCCGGTGTGTCTATCTGCTCGGTAGAGGATATGAAGGTGTTGTTCAACGGTATTCCTTTGGATCAGATGTCTGTATCTATGACGATGAACGGTGCCGTGCTCCCCGTATTGGCATTCTACATCGTTGCAGGTTTGGAGCAGGGTTGCACGCTCGACCAGCTTGCAGGTACCATCCAGAACGATATCCTCAAGGAGTTCATGGTGCGTAACACCTATATCTACCCACCTGAGTTCTCTATGAAGATTATCGCCGATATCTTCGAGTACACCTCTAAGAATATGCCTAAGTTCAACTCGATTTCTATCTCGGGTTATCACATGCAGGAGGCAGGTGCTACCGCCGATATCGAGCTCGCATATACGTTGGCCGACGGTCTTGAGTACCTCCGCGCAGGTATCAATGCCGGCATGTCTATCGATGCCTTTGCACCTCGCTTGTCGTTCTTCTGGGCTATCGGTATGAACCACTTTATGGAGATTGCCAAGATGCGTGCTGCGCGTCTGTTGTGGGCTAAGATTGTTAAGCAGTTCGAGCCTAAGAATCCCAAGTCGTTGGCATTGCGTACTCACTCGCAGACATCGGGCTGGTCGCTCACAGAGCAGGATCCGTTTAACAACGTAGCACGTACAGCCATCGAGGCTATGGGTGCAGCTCTTGGTCACACTCAGTCGTTGCACACCAACGCCTTGGATGAGGCTATTGCTCTTCCCACCGACTTCTCGGCACGTATTGCTCGTAATACGCAGATCTACATTCAGGAGGAGACCAACGTATGTCGCTCGGCAGATCCCTGGGCAGGTTCATACTATGTTGAGGCTCTTACTCACGAGATTGCTCACAAGGCTTGGGAGCACATCCAGGAGATCGAGCAGCTCGGCGGTATGGCTAAGGCTATCGAGACAGGTATTCCTAAGCTCCGTATCGAGGAGGCTGCTGCACGTAAGCAGGCACGCATCGACTCGGGTGTTGAGACCATCATCGGTGTTAACCAGTATCGTCTCGAGAAGGAGGCTCCCATCGACATCCTCGCTGTGGATAACACAGCAGTGCGTGAGAGCCAGGTTAAGCGCTTGCAGGAGCTCCGTGCTAACCGCGACAATGCAGCCGTAGAGAAGGCTTTGGCCGCTATCACTGAGTGCGTACGCACGGGTGAGGGTAACTTGCTCGCTTTGGCTGTTGAGGCCGCTAAGGTTCGTGCATCTTTGGGTGAGATCTCGGATGCTTGCGAGAAGATCGTTGGTCGTTATAAGGCCGTTATTCGTCTAAACTCAGGTGTATATTCAGCAGAGGTGAAATCAGATTCAGCATTTGAGAAGGCAAAGCAGATGTGTGCTGACTTTGCTAAGAAGGAGGGTCGTCAGCCCCGTATTATGATTGCTAAGTTGGGTCAGGATGGCCACGACCGTGGTGCTAAGGTTGTAGCTACGGGCTACGCCGACCTTGGCTTCGACGTCGATATGGGTCCGTTGTTCCAGACTCCCGAGGAGGCTGCTAAGCAGGCTGTTGAGAACGATGTTCACATCGTGGGCGTATCGTCACTCGCTGCCGGTCACCTCACCCTTGTACCTCAGATTATCGCTGAGCTCAAGAAGCTCGGTCGTGAGGATATCGTCGTTGTTGTGGGTGGTGTTATCCCCGCACAGGACTACGACCAGCTCTACAAGGATGGTGCAGCTGCTATCTTCGGCCCCGGTACTCCCGTGGCTACGGCAGCTATCAAGATGCTTGAGATTCTCGGATAATTTCTTGTGATAAGGGGCCATTGGCCCATCTAAAAAGTAAGACCCCTCGGGTTGTACGTTATGTACTATCCCGAGGGGTCTTCTTTTCATATAGGCCAAGCCTAACCCCTTTTGACAAGAGATTGGGGTGTGGTGGGAGTAGTGAATTTAGGGAGATTAGGGAGATTAGGGAAATTAGAGAGTTTCCTGATAGCGCTATCCCTAATTTCCCTAAATTCCTTAAACTCTATGACCGCGCCCTCCTCACTCCTCGCTGCCGAGTTCTTGGGCATGGTGGTGTATGTCCCAAAGGCGGAAGCTGAGCGATATCATCGACACACCGTAGGTGATGAAGGCGATGGCGACGAAGAGGATGACAGCCTCGACGCCCAATGTTCCGGGCATCCATAGTACGGCGATGGATATGGCTATGATCACGGCGGCGTAGAAGATCACCCAGCCGGCATCCCTCACGCCATAGCTTCGGAGGTCGAAGCCCTGCATGAGCATAGCACATCCGCGGTATAGCAGCCATGCGCCGAGGAGTATGGGCATGGCCACGGCCGAGAGCAGGGTGTTAAACACCAGGAGTAGTCCGATGATGATGTCGGCAATGGCAGCGAGCATAAGCCAGCCACGACGTACGAAGTAGTTGCGTGTGCCGAGTGCCTGCACCAAGCCGGCAATGCCCGAGATAAGTATAGCTAAGCCTAACCATGTGGCAAAGGTGTAGTAGCTCGCGGCAGGGTGTACCAGCACGATAAAGCCTATGGCCAGGGCTACGAGGCCTACGATGAGTGATAGCCACCAATGCTTGATAAGACGCTCCGTCTTGTCGTAAAGATTATTCTCCATAATTGCAACATTTTAAGTTGTACCTATGGCTCCATGGGCAAGAATCGTGCAAATGGGCGGTTTACGCGCGTGCGCGTATTGAATTAAGGTGCTAATCTGTTTTTATGAATTAATCATTACACTTGGCATCATAATGATGCTTCTTCTACATTCGCGCGACAGCAAATTTGTACGTCTCAAGTGATGTAATGTTCCCACTTTTTTGTATCTTTAGCATTATAATGATGCCTCTTCTACATTCGCGCGACAGCAAATTTGTACGTCTCAAGTGATGTAATGTTCCCACTTTTTTGTATCTTTAGCATTATAATGATGCCTCTTCTACATTCGCGCGACAGCAAATTTGTACGTCTCAAGTGATGTAATGTCCCCACTTTTTATTACCTTTGGTATCATAATGATGCCTCTCCTACATTCGCGCGACAGCAAATTTGTACGTCTCAAGTGATGTAATGTCCCCACTTTTTATTACCTTTGCGATAGTAATGTGTAACCTTAAGTTTGAAATATATGAAATACCTATCACGTATTGCACTTGTTGTGCTTAGCCTTATTCTTGCTCTGCCCGTGCTCTCGGCACGCGAGCTTCATGTTGTGCCTCAGCCCGCGTATATGGATATTGCTGCGGAGGGCGAGATTGTCGTAACACCCAAGACCACTATTGTCGTTGTCGACGAGTTGTGGAACCCTGCCGAGCAGTTTGCTGCCGATATGCAGGAGTACTTCGATGCGGAGAAGCCTATGCGCACCTCGAAGCGCGGTAAGGGCATAAAGATTCGCCTCGATAAGTTCGTTCCCGCCGAGGGTTACGAGATGACTGTTTCCGAGGAGGAGGGTATCCTTATCATCGGAGGCTCGGAGGCGGGTGTATACTATGGCCTTCAGACACTTAGACAGATTATCATCACCAACGATGGCAAGGTGCCCTATGGCTTTATTGCCGATGAGCCCGCTTTTGCATACCGCGGAGCACATCTCGATGTGTCGCGCCACTTCTTCTCTGTGGAGGATGTTAAGCGCTATATCGACATCCTCGCAGCACATAAGCTCAACCGCCTGCATTGGCATCTTACCGACGATCAAGGCTGGCGTATTGAGATCAAGGCCTATCCCGAGCTCACGGAGAAGGGTGCTATGCGTAAGGAGACGCTCATAGGTCACGGTCTCGAGCCTAAGTGGTGGGATGGCGAGCCCTATGGTGGCTACTACACACAGGAGGAGATTCGCGATGTTGTGGCCTATGCAGCCAAGCGCTACGTGACCATCATCCCCGAGATTGAGATGCCCGGACACTCGCAGGCGGCACTCCACGCCCTGCCATGGCTCGGTTGCAATGAGCAGGAGGTCGACGTGTGGACGATGTGGGGCGTAACCCCCGAGGTGCTCTGCGCAGGCAAGGAGACGACATACGAGTTCTTGGAGAATGTGCTTAAGGAGGTTATCGAGCTCTTCCCCTCGGAGCTTATACATATCGGTGGCGATGAGTGCCCGAAGGATCGCTGGAAGGAGTGCGAGCACTGCCAGGCTATGATGAAGGCTCAGGGTCTTGAGCACGAGGAGCAGCTTCAGGGCTACCTCGTGGCACGCATCGAGAAGTTCCTTATCGCCAATGGTCGTCGCATGATTGGCTGGGACGAGATTCTCGATGGTGGCGTTACGGACACCGCTACGGTCATGTCGTGGCGTGGCTTGAAGGCGGGCATCTACGCTGCTGAGCGTGGCAACGATGTCGTCATGACACCTATGACACTATGCTATCTCAACTTCTACCAGACCAAGAGCCAAGAGGGTGAGGGTCTCCAGATTGGTGGCTACATACCTTTCGAGATGATCTACGCATGGGATCCATACGAGGGCGTGAGCGACGATGCCAAGAAGCATATCATTGGTGTTCAGTGTAATATGTGGTCGGAGTATTTAAAGACGATGTCGTGGGTCGAGAAGATGCTCCTTCCGCGTCTTGCAGCCATGGCCGAGATACAGTGGGCCAACGAGCGTCGCGATGCTGAGAGCATCCGTCCTCGCATGAACACCTTCCGCAAGTTCTACGATGCCTGTGGCTGGAACTATGCGCCATATTACTTTGAGGGTCGCGAATAGATGATGTGTTGAATGGATCGTCCCTGATTCATCCAAACACAGCAAACCCCCTCGGGATAGTACTCGATCATAAGTACATCCCGAGGGGTTTTACTATGCAAGGGGTTAGGCTTGGCCTTGATGAAGAGAAAGGGTAGATTGGAGTCGTTGCCCAATTTGTCGTCAAAAGTTGTGAGATGTGGTGCCAAATGAGAACTCCCCGGATGGGTCATACTTGTGCGTATTACCCATTCGGGGAGTTGAGTTTGGTGCCGCAGATTGCGGCTTTTCACGGCAAATTAGTTCATTGCCTGCTGGATAGCTACTGCAATAGCCACCGTAGCACCAACCATGGGGTTGTTACCCATACCGAGGAAGCCCATCATCTCCACGTGTGCGGGAACTGATGAAGAGCCTGCAAACTGTGCGTCAGAGTGCATACGACCCATTGTGTCGGTCATACCGTATGATGCGGGGCCGGCAGCCATGTTGTCGGGGTGCAACGTACGGCCGGTACCACCACCTGATGCTACCGAGAAGTACTTCTTGCCTGCCAACGTGCGCTCCTTCTTATATGTACCTGCTACGGGGTGCTGGAAGCGTGTGGGGTTGGTAGAGTTACCAGTGATAGATACATCTACATCCTCCTTCCACATGATAGCTACACCCTCGCGTACATCGTCCGCGCCATAGCAGCGTACCTTCGAGCGGAGACCGTCAGAGTATGAGATAGTCTCTACCTCGTGTACCTCGCCTGTGTAGTAGTCGAACTCGGTGCGAACGTATGTGAAGCCGTTGATGCGTGAGATAATCTTCGCAGCATCCTTGCCAAGACCGTTGAGGATCACGCGCAAGGGGTTCTTACGCACGCGGTTAGCCATCTCGGCAATCTTAATGGCGCCCTCGGCAGCAGCGAATGACTCGTGGCCGGCGAGGAAGGCGAAGCACTGTGTCTCCTCGCGGAGAAGGCGTGCTGCGAGGTTACCGTGGCCGATACCTACCTTACGATCCTCAGCTACAGAGCCGTTGATGCAGAAGGCCTGAAGACCCTCGCCGATAGCCTCGGCAGCATCAGCAGCATTTGTGCAACCCTTCTTGATGGCGATGGCAGCACCTACAACGTAGGCCCACTTAGCGTTCTCGAAGCAGATGGGCTGAGTCTCCTCGCACATCTTATAGGGGTCGATGCCCTTCTCGTCGCAGATGGCCTTAGCCTCCTCGACTGACTTAATACCATATTGTGCAAGCACAGCGTTGATCTTATCGATTCTGCGCTCGTAGCTCTCAAATAATGCCATAATTTTCCTGAAATTTAATGGTTAATACTCTATGAACGCCCTCGGTTACTCGTGACGAGGATCGATATACTTAACAGCATCCTTGAAGCGGCCGTATGAGCCCTTAGCCTTCTCCAATGCCTCTGCGGGCTCGATGCCCTTCTTGATGAAGTCCATCATCTTGCCGAGGTGTACGAACTCGTAGCCTATAACCTCGTCGTTAGCGTCGAGAGCCATGCGTGTGCAGTAACCCTCGGCCATCTCGAGGTAGCGTGTACCCTTGGCGTTGGTGCCGAACATGGTACCTACCTGTGAGCGGAGACCCTTACCAAGGTCTTCGAGCGATGCGCCGATAACGAGGCCACCCTCCGAGAAGGCTGACTGTGTACGGCCATATACTATCTGCTTGAACAACTCGCGCATAGCGGTGTTGATAGCGTCGCATACGAGGTCGGTATTGAGAGCCTCAAGTATTGTCTTGCCGGGGAGAATCTCCGAGGCCATAGCTGCCGAGTGTGTCATACCCGAGCAACCGATAGTCTCAACCAATGCCTCCTCGATGATACCATCCTTAACGTTGAGTGTGAGCTTGCAAGCACCCTGCTGGGGAGCACACCAACCAATACCGTGGGTAAGACCAGAGATATCCTTAATCTCCTTTGCGCGTACCCATTTGCCCTCCTCGGGGATAGGTGCAGACTCGTGGTTAGCACCCTTCTTCACGCAGCACATCTGCTGCACTTCGTGTGAGTAAATCATAGTCTTAGTTACTTTTTAGTTTATTATATATTAGTTCTATTTTGCGTTTAGCACAAATCGTGACAAAGGTACGAAACTAATTCGGAATAAACAAATTTTTCAAAAAATTAAAAAAAGCCTTGCAACGATGTTCATCAGCAAAAATTATGCGCGCCTATATAGGGTGTGGGTGCGTGTTGCGCTACTTAGGCTTAAGGTGTAGGGGCAAGCCATAGAGGCACAAACGCCAGCAACGAGTTAGCCGCTTGAGTATCAATAGTACTCATTTCAGCTAACTCGTTGCTGGCGTTCTTCCCTACGGTTATCTTAGAATGTGTAGCCCTGGATTGACGATGCGTAGCTCTTCCACATGGCGTCGCTCTTGTACGCTCCAACAGCGCTCGCGGGAACGTATATCGTAAGCACGCCGGGCGCGCTGTTTAATATGTATTTGCTGTTGAGCGCGGGAGGTGTCGTTGCTCGAGAGTAGAGCGTCGTGAGGGCATCGCAGTCGTAGAAGGCATACTCACCAATCGACAGGAGCCCTGCGGGGAGTGTGAGGCTCTTAATCGCGCTGCAACCCTGGAAGGCGTAGCCTCCGATGGTTGTGACGGTTGCGGGTATCTCTATGTCGCTGAGCACAGGGCAGTTGAAGAAGGCGTGTACGCCGATAGTCTCAAGACCCTCATTGAGTGTCACCCTCTTAAGGTTGGGGCATGCAGCGAAGGCGCCCTCGCCAATGCTCTTGACGCTTCGTGCTATGCTCACCTCCTCGGCAGTGCAGTAGCTCAGCAAGAGGTTATTAACGACGCTACACTTATCGCTAAAGACGATCTTCTTAGCCTCGAGGCCTGTGAACCAGTGCTTCGATGAGTCGCCCGTAGTGCTCTGTGCCTTGATGTCGCCATTTATGGTGAGCGTGCCGATCTTACACTTGGTGAATACGCCCACCGTGGTGTAGGTTACGTTGTCCCCATCCTTATGTGGCAACACCTGAATACCCATAGATATAACGCTGCCGCTGAGGTCGAAGGTCTCAAGGTCGCACATGTAGAATGCACCGGCACCGAGTGCTGTGGTGTCGTCGTTGATGGTCACCCTCTTAAGAGCCTTGTAGCCACTGAATGTATTTGTGCGCACAGCAGCAATGTCGGCTGTCGTCGTAAGCTCCGTTATGGTCTTGCCATCGATCTTGAGGGCACATGTGCCGTTGAAGAGTGGGTTTGCGGTGCTGTTGCCGAAGCCTATGCCACACCATGCGGCGATGCTCTCGGCACGTACCTCGGTGATATTCTGGCATGCAGCGAAGGCGTCGTTGCCGATGCTCGTAACGCCGTTAGCGAATGTCACGTTTGTCACGGCAGCATAGTCGCAGAAGGCGCCACTACCGATGTTGCTATTGATGATGACGGTGTCGAATGTCGAGTTGTAGAGCCAATGCCCTGTGTCGGTTGTCGAAAGCGACGTGTCGGGTGTCACGCCATTTATGGTGAGCGTGCCGCTGCAGCCATCAAAGATGTTGCTGCCGAGGTTCTTGATATTGGCCGGTATCTGGAACTCGTTGCAGCCCACACAACCACTGAAGGCGCCATCCTCAATCTGCTCCACGCATGCGGGGATGTCGAAATTAACGATGTCGTCGCGATTGGCGAAGAGGTATGCCGGGATGTTAAGCACGTTGTGGTCAAAGATCATACGGTTGCACCTGCTCTTGGGATCGTAGATGTGTGCTACGAGTGAGGCGCCGAACTTAGCACCCTCGGGAATATCCACACGTGTAGCATAGGGTGTGTAGTAGACCAACTCGTTCTGCGATACGCCTGCAGAGTACTGTATGATGTTGAAGGTGTCGATTATGGAGTTATCCTCGGCGATGATGTTTACCACGGCGATGCGCGATGATGTGGTGTCGTTGGCGCGTGCCGTGAACGATATTGTCTCGCTGTGCATGGCTCCGCGGGTGATCTCGGCAGTGAGCCACGTGGCCTCCTTGGCTATCTTCACGCTGTACTGCTGGTTTGTCTCGATGTCTACATCGATGGTGCCACCCTCGCTGTCGATGGTGAGCGTCCTCTTAGCCTCGCTATCGAAGCGCGGGGCCTTCTCCTGAAGCACGGGTATCACGACACTATTGCCATTGCTGAGCTCGATGGTCACATTCGTTGTGCGATCCTCGCCCTCGGTGTTAGGCGTCACGGCGATGACGAAGTATTTGTTGTACTTATCTCCCGAGCTGGGGGTTATCGTCGCCCACTGATGGTCGGCACGTGCCGACCACTCATACTTGGTAGTGAAGGTGTACTCCTTGCTACCTCCCTCGTGTGCGAATGTAGGTGTCAGGTCGCACTCGGGGTCGAAGGTTATGCCCGTAGTGTTGCTCACATCCTCCTTGTCGCAGGCTGCAAGAGCAACAATGGCGAGGGCAAGAATTAGGAAGTTGGTAAATCTCTTCATGGTGTAGAGGTATTATTTGTTTTTAATTGTTTGTGTCCGTTTCGAGGTTTAGAATACAATCTTTAGGCCTAGCTGCATATGCCAGCGCGAGGCGATGTCGTTGGTTGTGTACTCCGCACCATTAAACTTGTATACAGGGCGATAGCCTCCGTCCACCTCCTTGAGCTCGGTTATTGTCACGGGCGAGAGTGCCCAGTTCGATGTGCGGTGTACAAGACCCCACGAGCGCGAGATGAGGTTCGAGAGGTTGATCACGTCGAGTGAGAGCTCTATGCGTCGGCTGCTTTGCTTCGAGAAGTAGAACGATTGCGCCACGTGTAGGTCTAAGCGGTGTACGAAGGGTAGTGAGTGCGAGTTGCGCTCGGCAAACTTACCACGATGTGCGCTGAGGTACTTGTCGGCCTTGATGTAGTCGTTAAATGCTGCCGATGATGTGTCGTCGGCCCATAACATCGACGACATCTCGGCCTCTGTGGGGATGTATATCAGTGAGTTACCACGATATGTGTCGCCATTGGCATCCACCTTGCCACGCACGTATGTCAACGAGTAGTGCTCGCCCGAGTAGCCGTTGTAAAGCAGCATTACGTTGGTGCCAAAGAGACCATAGCGACGTGAGTACGACAGCGATGCCACGACCTTGTGCGGGAACTCATAGATGGAGCTGCTGAGCTCGGGAGAGTTGCTGTCCACGGCGTACGTGCGCCCCCAGTTTGATGACGACTGAGCCGATACGCCATCGTTTACGCTACGCGACATGGAGTATGTGTATGCCGCCATCGCCTTGAGTCCCTCGAGACTCCCCAAAAAGCTATATTCTACGCGTGCTGTGGTGCTCCACGAGTAACCCTTTGAGGTGTTTCGGAGGCGGTATACCGCAGCATAATCCTTCGTCGTGGAGTTATAGTACGTAGCCGAAGTATTGCTGCTGTCACCACCCACGTAGAGTCTCTGACCATGATCCTCGGCAACGAGGTTTTCGACAAATATGTTGTTTATACCCTTCGTGTAGTCGGCATCTACGCTCACAACCAAGGGGTAGAGGTCGACCTTCGCTCCTGCCGTTATGCGAAATACCTGGGGATAGCGGAAGTCCTTAGATACAAGGTCGATAGATGGGTTGCTCGGTATGCCCACACTCTCGGGGTTGAGGCTGAACGAGGGTGTCTCGTCGGGGTTTGTCACCGTCACACCAATCGAACGTAGGCCGTTGTTCTGGTAGCAGTTCGACAGCCATACGAAGGGTATGCTTCCGGTATATATGCCGGCACTACCACGTAGCGTCAAAATATCGCGCTTCCACTCGACGCCTATGCGTGGTGAGAGGAGTATTTGCGCTCGAGGAATATCGCCCGTCATTGTTCCGAATTTGGCGAAATAACTACTATTGAACTCCTCATTCCTCCCCGGTGTGTCGAACATCACGGGGATGTCGAGACGTAGTCCATACGTCAGGCGCAGCTCGCGGCTGAGGGCAACCTCGTCCTGAGCGTAGATGGCAAACTGTCCCGTAGTCATCGGAGGGTTCTTCTTGCCCGTAGCGAAGTAGCCGTAGGCATACTGCGTAGCGCGGTCGGCGAGGAAGTCATCCATCGAGGCATATGTGTAGGTGCCACGTGCATTTGCCATATATAGGTTATCGGCGCGGTATATCTCGTTTGTCGTGCCCACGGTGATGTCGTGCTTGCCACGACTGAAGGTCACATCGTCGCCAAAGATAAAGACGTCTTGATAGAGCATATTACGTCCCGAGTATGGATTTGTGCCGATTGTAGCGCTGCCTGTGCCACGCTCGCCAAGGCCGTTGATGATGACGGCAGGGAGGCTCTTCTCGGTGGTGCGGCCATCCTGTAGGCGTGTGTAACCCACACGTAGCGAGTTGCTTACATGGTTGTCGGAGCTATCCGTCCATGCCGAGTTAAGCTCTGCAACAGCAGAGTGCGTGCGGTTGATATTGGTATACTCCGCGCCCGTGAAGTAGAAGGCCTGAGCGGAGTTCGACACGGCATCGGCATCGGCATGGAGCATATTGTAGCGCAGCGATAGGTGGTGCTGGTCGCTTATGTTCCAGTCGAGGCGTGCCACGGCCGAGCCCGTAAGCTCCAGAACGTCGTTCTCGCCATAGCCACCGCCATCATATCCCGTGAGCCCCTCGTAATGCTTCGATATCCTCTCTGCCTCCTCGAGCGTAAGTGCCGAGACAGCGCTGCCCGGGTAGTTTGTCGAGGGTGTCATATTGCGGTTAAACTCGCCCGCGGCGAAGAAGAAGAGCTTATCCTTGATGATGGGGCCGCCAATGGTCACACCCACAATGTTGGTCATCTGCTGCGATAGAGGCTTACGCTCGGCGATATTCTTTCCCGGTGTCGTGCCCCAGAACTCCTGATTGTTGAAGTAGGTGTATGCCGAGCCGCGAAATTCGTTGCTTCCCGAGCGCGTAATAGCATTGATGGCACCTCCCGTGAAGCCGCTCTCGCGCACGTCAACCGTTGATGTTGAGAGCGATACAGCCTCAAGCGCATCGATAGGAATAGGGTTGGCACGTGTGAGCGAGCCGGTCATTCCCGTAGTTCCCAGGCCGTAGATGTCCTCCGACGATGTGCCATCTATCGAGAAGGCGTTGTAGCGAGGACTCTGCCCTGACAGCACGATGCCTCCAGAGGCGGGACTCACGGCCGAGGACATGAGGTGTGTCAGGTCGAAGATGGCGCGGTCGATGGAGGGTATCGTCTCGATCTCCACACGGCTGAACGTAGAGCCATCTGTCGTGCGCTTACCACCCGCCATCACGACAATATCGTCAACCTCGATGGGCGACTCAACAAGTGCCGCATCAAACGTGTCGGCACCGCCAAGCGAAAGGTGTACGTCTTTGATGACTAATGTCTTATATCCTATGAACGTGATAGTTATCTCGTATGGGCCACCTACGCGCATGCCGCTGATCGAGTAGTAGCCTTCGCCATTTGCTGTTGTGCCGTAATTTGTACCCGACGGGGTATGCAGTGCTACGATTGTGGCACCGGGAAGAGGGTTGTCGTTGGCAGTAACCGAGCCGCGTATCGTAGCGGTGGTAACCTGAGCCGACGCCACTGCCACGACAAAGAGCAGTGCGACGGTTAA
Organism: Alistipes sp.; assembly: GCA_017517705.1. Taxonomy (GTDB): domain Bacteria; phylum Bacteroidota; class Bacteroidia; order Bacteroidales; family Rikenellaceae; genus Alistipes. The sequence continues at coordinate 141,427 of JAFWYM010000016.1, read as the reverse complement.
AAGCAGTCGCTTCATTGTTAAAGGATTTAGGGACACTATTTATGTGTCAGGTTAATGGATTATCTGTCAATCGCGCACATAACCGCGCAATTTGCGACGCAAATATACACAAAATTTTTTATGCGACAATAGATTTTATTTCATATTTTTAGGCTCCCATAATGTGCCTCGTTGCCATCCTTTGTCGTGGGGGTCGAAATCAAATATACGCATATAGCATATTTATGAATTTATTGGCGTCGCCAAGTGCGGTTTATTTATTAAAATCGTCATTTCGTTGATACAATTTAGCGTGATTAAATGTTTGGCTTCTCGCAATAGGCGTGCCTAAAAAGGGTGGTTACGTCATATTGTTGAAAAAAAAAGATAACATATTTTTGCTATTTAAATTAATTGGTTTATCTTTGTGCATTAACTTTACACGTAGAGTGCGAATGATGACAAGTAGATTGGTAAACTAAAGTTTAGAGGAGAGTTTTAAGAGGGCAAAACAACATAAAAAAAACAACAAAACATCCCGGCTGTCGGTCAAGGGTGAAAGAGGGGCAGATGAAGGATAGGAGTGACGACCAGACAAACGAGACGGCGGGGTGAAGGTATGAAGAGACAAAGCAAAACTGGAAACCTAAAAACTAAGGAACAGAAAAAACTTTATAACTTTCAAAATTTTTAAAACTAATGCTTATGGTTAGAAAAGTTGTACTATCAATGGTTGCAACTCTGGTCTTGGGATGCGTTGGAGCATTCGCACAAGGTCAGCGTGTTACCGGTACAGTGACCGATGAGACTGGTACGCCAGTCATCGGAGCAGCGGTTGTAGTCGAGGGAACATCTCGCGGTACTACTACCGACGTTGCCGGTTATTATGAGATTGCGGCTTCATCTGACGCAAACTTGGTATTCTCATACCTCGGTTTGCAGACTCAGACGGTGGCTGTTGCAGGCCGTTCGAAGGTAGATGTAGTCCTCGCTGCCGATTCAGAGCAGATCGAGGAGGTCATCGTACAGGCGTTCGGTACTGCTAAGAAGGAGGCCTTTACCGGTTCGGCTAAGGTCATCAAGTCAGAGGACTTGTTGAAGACACAGTCTTCATCAGCAGCAAGCGCCCTTGTGGGTAAGGTTGCAGGTCTTCAGACATCATCGAGCTCAGGTTCACTTGGCTCGGAGCCTTCAATCCGTATCCGTGGTTTCGGTTCTATCAACGCAAATCAGGCCCCCTTGTGGGTTGTCGATGGTGTGCCTTATGAGGGCGACCTTAACAACCTTAACATGGCCGATATTGAGTCGATGACCGTCTTGAAGGATGCTGCATCTAACGCCCTCTACGGTGCGCGTGGTGCCAACGGTGTGATTATGGTGACGACGAAGCGTGCTAAGGCTGGCGACGCTCGTGTTACGTTCGATGCTAAGTGGGGTGTTAACACCCGCGCGCGTATATTATATGATTATACTCGCGACCCCGGTCAGTACTACGAGATGCACTACAAGTCGTTGTATAACTACTACCTCGATCAGGGTAACGACTCATCGTCAGCATACCAGAAGGCTGTAAATACCCTTACATCGAACAATATCGGTGGTTTGGGTTACAACGTATACGATGTGCCTGCAGGTCAGAACCTCATCGGTACTAACGGCCGCTTGAACCCCAATGCTAAGCTTGGTACGAAGGTTACGAACGAGAAGACTGGCGAGGAGTACTACCTCACTCCCGATGACTGGATGGACGAGTTGTACGACCCCTCATTCCGTCAGGAGTATAACCTTAGCATCGCAGGTGCTTCGGAGAAGTCGAGTGTATTCGCATCGTTCGGTTACCTGAACAACAACGGTATCACCGACGGTTCGGACATGCAGCGTTGGACTGCACGTCTTCGTGCTGACTATCAGGCAAAGAAGTGGTTGAAGATCGGTGCTAACATGAACTACACCAACTTCAACTGGAATGGTGCCTCTTCAGCTAACGAGGGTGACGGCTCTACAGCCGACGTATTCTCGGCAGCAGCTAACATGGCTCCTATCTACCCCGTATACATTCGCGATGGCGAGGGTAACATCATGAAGGATAAGTATGGCTGGCCTATCTACGATACCGGTGACGGTCGCGACAACGGCGTATTGCGCCCCAACGGTCAGCAGGCTAACCCCTTGCAGCTTATCTGGTTGAACGAGTCTAACTCTGAGGGTAACGCCTTCGGTGTTAACGGTTTCGCAGACTTCATCATCATCCCCGGCTTGAAGCTTACGCTCAACGGCTCGGTTACTATCGATGAGACACGTTATACGTCACTTAGCAACCCCTACTACGGTCAGTTCGTGACTAACGGTGGTGTTGTTTCTAAGTCGCACAGCCGTACATACTCGCACAACTTGCAGCAGTTGTTGAACTACAACACTACATTCGGTATGGATGACGAGCATAGCCTCGACCTCTTGCTTGGTCACGAGACTTACTCTTTGCGCTCGTACAGCTTGGGTGGCTCGAAGTCTAACATCTTCGATACCGACAATAACGAGCTTGCTGGTGCCATGGTTGATATGAGCTCATCTTCATCATCACGTGGTGAGTACATCAACGAGGGTTACTTCTTCCGCGCACAGTATAATTATGGTGAGCGTATCTTCGCATCGGCTTCGTTCCGTCGCGATGCTTCGACCAACTTCCACCCTGATCACCGTTGGGGTAACTTCTGGTCAGTAGGTGCTGCGTGGATCATCAACCGCGAGAATTGGTTCTATGCTCCCGTATTCAGCATGTTGAAGCTTAAGGCTTCTATCGGTTCGCAGGGTAACGACGGTATCGGTTCATACCGCTATACCGACCTCTATAGCGTATCTAACGATGGTGCCGGTGGTATCTCTATCGCCTTTGCACAGAAGGGTAATCCTAACATCACATGGGAGACCAACACCAACCTTAACGTCGGCGTTGAGTTCGGCTTGTGGCAGGATCGCTTGACCGGTAGCATCGACTTCTTCAACCGTAAGACTACCGACATGTTGTTCTCAGTGCCCGTAGCTCCCTCAATGGGTTACTCGTCGTACTACGACAACATCGGTGATATGGTTAACCGTGGTATCGAGATCGAGTTGAGCGCAGATCTTATCCGTACACGCAACGTAACTTGGACATTCGGTGTTAACCTTACTCACGTACGCAATAAGGTTCTCTACTTGCCCGAGTCACGTAAGGATCAGGACTTCAATGGTGATGGCGTGAAGGATGGCTTCATCAGCGGCTCGCAGATTGTTGCCGAGGGCTATCCTATGTATACTTGGTTCTTGCCCGAGTACCGCGGTGTAAGCGAAACGGGTGAGGCTCAGTGGTACTACAAGTATGAGAAGACCGATGCTGAGGGTAATGGTACAGGTGAGTTCGAGGAGGGTGTATCTTCAACTTATCAGTATGCTTCGCTCCAGTCGTCACGTAAGCTTAAGGGTAGCGCTACGCCCGACCTCTATGGTGGTTTCAACACTACGTTGTTCGCTTACGGCTTCGACTTCTCTATCGCATTTGACTACCAGATTGGCGGTTTGGCATACGACTCAGGCTATGCAAGCTACATGTCATCGCCCAGCGGTACATCTGTAGGTCAGAACTACCACGTTGACTTGTTGAAGGCTTGGACTAAGGGTGTGAATGAGGACTCGCAGATTCCTCGCTTCCAGTACGACGATGTATACTCTTCAGCTACATCTGACCGCTTCCTTACCGATGCTTCGTACATCAACATCTCTAACATCAACTTAGGTTATACCTTCCCTGCTAAGTGGTGGAATGGCAAGATCAACAACTTGCGTGTATACGTAGCTTGTGACAACGTATTCTACTGGTCTAAGCGTAAGGGTCTTGATCCTCGTCAGAGCTTCAGCGGTGGTACAACCAATGTTAACTACTCACCTATCCGTACTATCTCGGGTGGTGTAACCTTGACCTTCTAATATAAAATATGATTAAGACTATGAAAGTAAATAAGATATTTAAGACTGCAGCCCTTGTACTCTGCTCGGCAGTGTTGTTCAGCGGCTGTATTAAGGAGGTCCTTCCCAAGTCTGGTTCTATCACACAGGAGCAGCTTGCCGCTAGCGATGCTGGTTTGGGTTATATGATGAAGGCTATCCCTGCATATATGGCAGCCAGCTCAGCTATTCAGTATGACCACTCGGACTTCGGTTATCACTCTATTGGCGTATGGATGGATCACCATGCGTTGATAGCATTCCCTTGTGTACGTCCCGACCGTGGTGGTAACCCCTACTACTGCCGTTTCCAGGCTGCCAACTACGGCTTCGATATGAGTATGAACGGTGGTTATACTCTCTACTTGTGGTATAACTACTATCCTTTGATTAAGAAGGCTAATGAGGTTATTGGCGCTGCCGGCGATCAGGAGGATATGATCGAGTATCGCGCTATCTCTAAGGCTTTCCGTGCGTTGTTCTACTTGGATTTGGCTCGTTACTACGATGCACTTCCCGCTAAGGCTCCCGAGCTTCCCACATACGAGGGTGACTTGGCTAAGGTTGCGGGCTTGACCGTGCCTATTGTTACGGAGGATACCGACGAGCAGGCTGCTAAGAACAATCCTCGTGCTACACGTGAGGAGCTCTTTGAGTTCATCCTCGCCGACTTGGCAGATGCTGAGGCTATCATGAAGCGCTTCGAGAAGGATCCCGACACTGGCAAGGTGGAGCTTGAGGCTGAGGTTTATGGCACTACGCCTACTTATCCTGAGTTGGCTGCTGTCTACGGCTTGTTTGCTCGCGCTTACTTGTGGCTTGGTGGCTTCGAGGGTGTAAGCTACGAGAACGTACCTACGGGCGAGGCTGCTTATCGTCTTGCTGCTGAGTATGCTCGCAAGGCTATCGATACATCTATGGCACCTATCACTACTGAGGCACAGTGGACAAGTGTTACTTCGGGCTTCAACACTGTTATTCCCTCGTGGTTGTGGGCGACGACGCTTTCGAGCGATACCGTTCTTAACAACCTCTTCGCTTTCGTGGCGCATATGGCTCCCGAGGCTACTTACGGATATGCACCTTTGGCTTGCCAGGGCGTGCCTTCGAGCATGTACGATCGTTTGCGTAGCACCGACTTCCGTAAGAAGCTCATCGTTGGTCCTAACACTACGTATGATGAGTTTAAGGATTACACCTCGATGTCTCGTAGCGAGTGGGAGGAGTTGGCATACCGTGCTCCTTACACCAACTTCAAGTTCCGTCCTTTCCAGGGCGAGCGTGTTGACTACATGACAGCTAACGCCGTGTCATTGCCCGTTATGCGTATCGAGGAGATGTACTTCATCGAGATGGAGGCTACGGCACACTACGATGAGGGTACAGCAACCAACTTGCTCTACACCTTTATGGCTAACCGTGATCCGGGCTACGCATATTTGTCGGCTAAGGGTCTTGTTGACGAGATTATCTTCCAGAAGAGCGTTGAGTTCTGGGGCGAGGGTATGGTCTTGTTCGATATGAAGCGTCTCGATATGGGTGTTAATACGTTGGATCAGAACTACCAGTCAGGTATGTTGTTCAAGACTGAGGGTCGTCTGCCCTGGTGGAATATTCCTGTTCCCTCTTCTGAGTCATCAGTTAATACTGCAATTAAGGGCTTTGAGGGTCCCGATCCTTCTTATGGCTACGAGTCAGAGGATGCGATCTAATGAGTATGCTATTTGTTAATAGAAAATAAGATACTATTATGAAAAATATCAAATTTTTATTTTTGGCTTTAGCAACACTCGCTGCCGGTGCCTTCACCGCGTGTCAGGAGGATTGGAATCCCGGTCCCGTTGACTCAGAGTTGAGTGTTTACTTGCCTACGGATGTCGATATCGCTGCATTCCCCACTAAGAACAATGAGGAGACGGGTGATGATGTTCGTGTTGCCAAGTTCCCGGTGTATCGTCAGAACCCCGGTCCTGAGATGACGGTTGAGTTCCGTACTCGTCATCTTCTTAACTATCGATGGACTCTTACTCAGGATGATGAGAGTGAAGTAGTGTTGTCACAAGACGAGGCTTTCGTTGTTGCTGATGCGGTAACATTTGCTGAGGGTGAGACTGTTGCATACCTCACCATCACTATGGATGAGCTCCTTGTTGGTAAGATCTCTGTAGGTGAGATGTTCGACCTTGAGATTATGGTTAAGGATGCTAAGTATCATGGCAACTATGGTCTCTATCGTAAGACTATCAAGTTCGGTATTCCCGAGAGCTGGGGCTCTGCAAACATCAACTATGATCCCGAGAGCGATCAGGAGTACTCTAACGAGGGTTACTTTGTAGAGGATTTCTTCACTTGGGCATACTCGGCACCTGCTGGTAACATGGCTCCTGTCATCATCGAGCAGAGCGAGTCGCGTCCTGGCTTTTACCGTTTGCTCAACGTATTTAGCGAGGAGAACATTGTGACCTATCTTGGTGCTATCCCCGGTGATCTTACTGTTGCTTCTGGTGACACATATCTTCAGGTTGATGCTACTGATCCTGAGGAGGTATATATCCCCTTCCAGTCTGTAGGTTTCTCTATTAGTGGAGTTGGTAATATTCAGGTTGCAACACTGATAAATAGTGAAACTGGTGAAACATTCTATGGTAAGCTTGAGGATGGTATTATCACCTTCCCTAAGAATGCCTTAGGCTTCGTTGTGGATGGAGAGGTCTGGAATTATGCTAACCAAAGTGGTCTTTTCAAGATTATCTTGCCCGGCGTAGATATCGCAGATTACACTCTGGGTGTTGCGTATGCTGGTTCTGAGACTGCTACTGATAACACTGCAACGAGCGCTATCATCAACTTCTCGGTAGGCGCGGATGTGTCTAAGTTCCGCTTTATCGCAGTTGAGGGTAAGCAGGATGTATCTGAGGAGGTTGAGAGCGGTTCGTCTGATGAGGAGGAGGTTACCGTTGTATATCACGAGGCTATAGATAAGCTTATCGGTTTCGACTTTGCTAACGATGAGCCCGCTGCGGAGGATACTATGGCTGAGGCTAAGCCCGAGGAGACTCGTTGGTTCGTATCGTTTGAAGAGGCTGGCGTATATACAATCTTTGCTGTTCCCTACGATAAGGATGGCAAACCCGTGATGGATGAGATCGCCTCTACATACTTCTACTATCGTCCTATCTCATCTGATGGCAATGTTCCCGAGTTGGTTGAGCCTGAGGGTGTGCTTACTTCATGGATTGATGCCGGTGGTGATGAAAATTATAGCCAGTATTACGATCCTTCGTATGTGTTGACTTTGGGTTTGACGTCAGACGATGCTGCTTATGTATCGGCAATGGCTGGATACTTCTGCAAGAAGTCGGAGCTCGATACTCTGCTTGAGCAGGGCGAGACTCTTGAGACGTTGTTCTCAAGCAACGACGAGGATGTTGCCAAGAACATTGTTGATCCTCGAGTATCATCATCGTGGGTTGAGGGTTTGCAGAAAGGTGGCCTTGTACAGGAGTTCACAAACCTTGAGACTGATACCGAGTACTCTGTAGTTGTTGCTATGAGCAGCATCTATGGTAAGATCTACTACTACCGCTACGACGGCAAGACAGAGAAGTACAATGCTAAGGTTAACATTGGCGTATACAAGTTCGTTGATGGCGACAACGAGATGCAGATCGAGATTAAGCCTATGTGGGAGCACACCACCTATGGTCAGATGTATCTCCTTACGTTCGTTGGCGACACTATCACCCCTGATGGTGAGGATGAGGAGCCATTTGACTTGCAGTTCAACGCTTACTATGCTACTAAGTATAATGCGTTGGTAGCTTATGGCGATGCTGTTGGTTACAATGCTAACCTCTTCGGTGTCGGCCTCGACGAGTACGTTGATGGCACAGAGCAGGAGGGTGATCCCGAGAAGTATTGGGGCTACTACAACTCATCTAAGGATTTCGAGGAGTATGATGCTTTGGCTATCAAGAATGAGTCGGTGGTTCTCTACTACGATGCTAAAGGTGTGATTAACAAGCTCGGTACTTATTTCAAGAAGTTCTACTACTACAACGAGAAGGTCGTTACAGGTCAGGATGATAACGGTGAAGATATCGTTAAGGAGGAGTATCGCGAGAAGTTCCTTGAGGAGTTCAGCCCCAAGAGTGTTGTTACCTTGGTTGAGTCATACATGCCTGCACCTGAAGTAGACGATCCTACTACGGACGATCCTACTACGGACGATCCTGCTACGGACGAGGAGCAGACTGAGAATGAGACAAATAAGACTGCTAAGCGCGCTTCTGTAGGTGTTTACAAGGGCAATGTAGAGTTGAAGGCTAACTTTGACATGGTACGCCCTGCAAACGTAACAGTAAGCCACAAGTAATCATAGAGCTCTTCCCTAAGGGTGGTGCCCGTTAAGGGCGCCATCCGAAGGTGAAACTCTCGAATGAGAGATCTATGATAGTACTAACAAACAATGAAAAATAATTAAACTTATGAATAAGGGTAAGATTTTATTGATAGGCTTGGCAGGAATGCTCGCAGTGGCTTGTGCTACCGACACGGTAGATCAGCCTCAGGCGACGCCCGAGGCATCGAATGCCAAGAAATTCGTGAATACCTCTTCAGATGCAGTGCAGGGTAAGCTCCTCTTCTATGTAGATGAGGGTAGTGTTGCTCAGCTTGAGGCTGCAACTTCTGCATCAAACACAGGTCTTGGTCAGATTGACGCTGTAGCAGCAGAGATTGGCGCCACAAAGATCTCGCAGGTATTTAATATGAAGGTTAATGCCGATCTCAAGCGTGAGCTCGGTATGGATCGTTGGTTCTCTATGGAGTTCCCTAAGGATGTAGACCTCGACGTTGCTGCTAAGTCGTTGGCTAAGGTGTCAAACGTTCGTCGTATCGAGTTCTCAACAATTGTTAGAGGCCCTGAGGTTGATGAGCCTAAGGTTGTAGACCTCAATGCTTTCGCTTCGACACGTGCTGGTGAGTATCCTAACGATCCCAGCTTCAATATGCAGTGGAGCTTGTTTAACAATGGTAACCCTGGTCTGAAGGATACTATTGTTACAGACTATGCAGAGTACGATAAGCCCGGCTTTATCTGCCCCTACATGAAGAAGGGTGCTGATATTAAGGCTGCGCAGGCTTGGGAGTACTCTAAGGGTGATCCCAGTGTCATTGTCGCTATCGTCGATGGCGGTGTAGACTTCAGCCACGAGGACTTGATTGATAATATGCTTGTTAATGAGGCTGAGTTGAATGGTGCTGAGGGTGTTGATGATGATAACAACGGTTATGTAGATGACATTTACGGTTACAACTTCTACGCTAACTCACCTATCATCACCGTTGGTGATGGTCACGGTACTCACGTTGCAGGTATTGTTGCTGCTTCAAGCAACAATGGTAAGGGTATTGCCGGTGTAGCTGGTGGTACAGGTGCCGGTGATGGTGTACGTATCCTTTGCTGCCAGATGCTCTCGGATGACGATGAGGCATACGAGGAGAGTGGCTGGGATTATGCGGCTAAGGCTGTTGAGTATGCTGCAGACCGTGGTGCTGTTATCGCAAACAACTCATGGGGTAATGATCCCGGTGTCCTTGTTAACGATAACTCGTACAAGGCGAATATGTCGCTTCGCTACGATGCGTTCAGATATTTTATGACGAAGAAGAATCACCCCGCTTTGGATGGTGGTATTATGATCTTCGCTTCAGGTAACGAGAGCGCTCCCATGGCTGGTTATCCCGGTGCATACAACGAGTATATCTCTGTAACGGCTACAGGTCCTGATGGCCTTCCCGCCTTCTATACAAACTATGGCCCCGGCTGTAACATTGCAGCTCCCGGTGGTGAGTATTTTGTTAACCAGTTTGGTCATGTGCGTGAGACGGGTTGTATCCTCTCTACATTGCCCGACAATAACTATGGTTATATGCAGGGTACTTCGATGGCTACACCTCACGTATCGGGTATTGCAGCATTGGCACTCTCGTATGCTCACTCTTTGGGTAAGAGCTATACTGTCGAGCAGTTTAAGACTATGCTTCTCACCTCTGTAACCAACATCGACGCTTACCTTGTTAAGGATGCTGTTAAGCCTTATATCTATGGCAATGGCGAGCTTAGCCTTGAGGGTTATAACGGTAAGATGGGTACTGGTAACATTGATGCTTACCGTGCTATGATGGCAGTTCGCGGTATTAGCTGCGTTCCCGTAGTTGCTGGTCAGGAGTGTGTTATCAACCTCAAGAACTTGATGGCCGATGGTTATACGTTGCCTAAGACTTTGGAGGATATCATCATTTCAGATGATGTTCGCAAGCGTCTTGGTATCGAGAACGAGACAATCTTTGGTGACAACCTCATTATCACATGCCAGAATCCTGGTGGTGGCATCATCACTATTGCTATGGTTGCCGGTGGTGACTCTGTAGGCGGTGGTAGCTCTATGGGTGGTATGCGTATTGAGAAGGAGATTGCTCTTGTTGTTAGCTCACGCTTCACGGCTACTGAGGATGGTGTTGTAAACAATCCTGGTGGTTGGTTGTAATAAGTGACTATACTGTAATAATTATCTCTAAAAAGTAAAGAAATTATGAAGAATCTTAAGATATGGTCACTTGCGTTAGCGCTTCTAATGGTTGTGACCGGTTGTGAGGAGAAAGCTGCGACTGACAACTTCAAGGCTGGTGCAACTAACATTGTTGGTGAGTGGCAGCTTACGAAGTGGGATGGCGAGGTTGCCCCCTACGATGTGTATGTTAACTTCGACGGTGTAGAGGTAGTAATCTACCAGCGTGTATACACGTCGTTGTTCGAGCAGTTTACAGCTACTTATACGCTCAACGGAAGCAAGCTCACCGGCATGTATAATGACGGTACTGAGTTTGGCCCCTACCGTGCTGAGGTGTCGGTTGATGGTGAGACTATGCGTCTGCATAAGACTGATGGCGAGCGCGAGATCATGGGCGTTTACACGAAGACTACAATTCCCGAGTGGGTTAAGACTGAGGCTGGCGCTACACGTGCCGCTGAGGGTGTTCCCTTCTTGTAGTTGAGCGATGTGGGTGTTCACCCCACTGAGTTGATGGATGTCACCGGCTGCGGCTGGTGACATCCTCTTTTTGTACTAAGCACATGTGTATAAGCCTATTTGTTACCTGTACACCAATTGATGCGGGGATGTTGTTGTGTGATAGGCATTTTTATATATTTTTATTATCTGCAAAATGCTGAAAAGTTGTTGTAGATAAGAAAAAAAACACTATCTTCGCACCTTGAGAGAGTAATTTTAAACCTAAGGAAGGAACTTAAAACTTTATAGATTATGAATAAGTACAGATTTCTACTTATCTCTTTGGTGGCTATCCTTGCGTCGTCGTGCGTCAAGGACAACATCGACAATGCAGGTGTTGTCAGCCAGGAGGCTGTTGCTGCGAAGAAGATTATCAACACATCGACAGATGCAGATGCCGGTTCGCTTATCTTCTACGTTACGGAGGAGTGTGCCGAGCGTTTGGAGAATGCTGAGGTTACGCGTAGCGGTATGAGCGAGATTGACCTCTTGGCTATGGATATTGAGGCTACATCTATCCAGCCGGTCTTCAACCTTAAGGTTAATGCTGAGCGTAAGCGCGCTATGGGTATGCACCGCTGGTATGTTGTCTCATTCCCCACGCATGTTGCCTTGGACGATGCTGCTATGAAGCTTGCTTCTATCGACTATGTTGAGACTGTGCAGTTCTCTCAGTCGATTAAGCGACCTTCGGATCAGCCCGTCGTTGTTGATCCGGCTATGTCTCATGTTACACGTAGCGAAGAGTTCCAGTTCGACGATCCCGGCTTGTACTATCAGTGGCACTACATCAACAAGGGTCTTACCTCGTTGTATCCCACATCTGTTGAGGGTGAGGATATCAATGCTAAGTCGGCATGGAAGCTTACGGCGGGTCGCCCCGAGGTTATCGTTGCTGTCGTAGATGAGGGTGTATGCTACACTCACGAGGACTTGAAGGATAATATGCTTGTTAACGAGGCTGAGTTGAATGGTACGGCGGGTGTTGATGATGATAACAACGGTTATGTAGATGACATCTACGGCTATAACTTTGCTTCTAAGGATGGGCGCAATGGTAGGATTTCGTGGAACGATATGGATGATACGGGCCATGGTACTCACGTTGCGGGTACGGTTGCTGCTGTTAACAACAATGGTAAAGGTTGCGCAGGTGTTGCTGGTGGTAGCGGCAATGGCGATGGTGTTCGCATTCTCTCGGCACAGATCATGTCTGGTAAGGTCGTTGCCAGCTTGGATGAGACAGCGCGTGCTATCGAGTATGCTGCTGATCGTGGCGCCTCAGTTCTGCAGTGCTCATGGGGTTTCGAGCCCAATGCGCCAGGAGTGTCTAATGACAATGAATTCTCAACAGGTTATGCCTCTGTTGAGTATAAGGCTCTCGAGTACTTTGTTTCTACGAAGAACTGCGATGCTGTAGATGGCGGTGTTGTCGTCTTTGCTGCTGGTAATGAAGGTATGGCTGCTGCGGGCTATCCTGGTGCTTATCGCGACTTTGTCTGTGTTACGGCCTTTGCTCCCGATGGTCTTCCGGCATACTATACTTGCTACGATAAGGGCTGTAATATCTCTGCTCCTGGTGGCGAGTATTTCACTACGGGTTCTTCGCTCAACGAGACGGGTTGTGTATACTCAACGCTTCCTAACAACAAGTATGGCTATATGCAGGGTACCTCTATGGCTTGTCCCCACGTGTCGGGTGTTGTCGCCTTGGGTCTCTCGTATGCTTTGGATCTTGGCAAGACCTTCACGCTTGATGAGTTTAAGTCGCTCTTGCTGACGTCGGTTAATGCCTTCGACAATAGCCTCCTCAGTGGCTCGAAGTATATCCCTGGTGGTGGTACGCTTAACCTCACGGGCTATCGCAACAAGATGGGTACGGGTAAGATTGATGCCTATCGTCTGCTTATGGCTATCCGTGGTGTTGATTGCGTCCCCGTATCTACGAAGCAGACTACCTATATCGACTTCAATAAGTTTATGGGTAACGATAAGCTCAATCTCAAGATTAAGGATTACAATATTCCCGATGAGACTCGCGAGGCTCTTGGTATAGAGTTCGATCAGCTTATTGGCGGTCAGTTCACTGTACAGGCAACGAAGGCCGGTGTTGGCACTATGAAAGTAGGTATGATTGCCGGCGGTACAACTGAGGGTGGCGGCTTGCTCATTGGCGGTATGTATATCGAGAAGGAGTTCGCCCTTATTGCACGCCCCGATGTGGAGCTTGATGATCTTGGTGCCCCCGTGCAGTCTAATGGTTGGTTATAGTATACATAAGTGTTAACGCAAAAATGATACGAGATATGAAGAGTATTAAGATATGGTCGCTTATAGCGATGTTGTTCATCGGTCTTGTAGGATGTGAGAGTGTACCCGATGATGGCACGGGTAGCGGTACGAATGGCGGTGATAACAATGTAAGCATTGTTGGCGAGTGGCGCTTGGTATCGTGGTGCGGTGAAGTTCCTCCGTTCAATGTGTATATCGATTTTAAGGAGGATGAGACGTTCGAGATGTATGAGCAGGTATACGCTCTTACGTATGAGTATGTTACGGGTACCTATATGTTCTCTAATGGCAAGCTCACGGGTATTTACTCTAATGGTAGTATGATGAAGAGTAAGTATACCGTTGCTGTCACCAATACGGAGGATGGTAAGCTGCTCGAGCTTACTGACGAGGAGAATACGGTGAGCATCTATGAGGCTGTGCCTATTCCCGAGGAGGTTAAGGCTGAGGCTACCGAGACACGTGCTTCGGGCGCAGAGTACTTCTTGTAAAGAGTGAGGATGGGGGAGAGCAATGAGTAGTGAGTTGTGAGTAGTGAGTAGTGGGTAGTGAGATAGAAAGCTATGCTCTTCTTTTCCTTGAGTATCAGGGCTGACTAAGTTACTTTTAGTCAGCCCTCTTTTTAAGTCGTCGTTATCAGAAGATAATATCCTCTACGATAATCTCTGTGGCGCCACACTTCTCTTCTACGTAGCGCCGAGCCTTGTCGCTCAGCTCGCTGTAGCGCGCCTTGTCGTTGCATAGCGATGCAAACCACGATGTGAGCTCCGTGGCTGATGCTACGCTTGTGGCTACGCCAAGGGCAATCATATCTTTCGCCTCCTGAAATTTGTGATAGTTCGTGCCAAAGGCCACAGGGAGACCGAATGTCGCAGCCTCAAGGGTGTTGTGTATGCCTGCACCGAAGCCTCCGCCGATGTACGCCCAGCGTGCGTAGGCGTAGACGGACGATAGCATACCTACGGTGTCGAGGATGAGTACCTGTGCATGGCTAACGTCCAGGCCGAGTGTCGCCTCAGTGTAGCGTATGGCGCCTCCCTTTATTGAGCGCACAAGACGCGCAATACGCTCCACATCCATCTCGTGAGGTGCGATGATAAAGCGTGTGCGCGGATTCTTGTTTATCAACTCTACAAGCAGCTCCTCATCCCTCTCCCATGTTGAGCCGGCAACGAAGAGGTCATCCTCACCCTTGAAGTGCTCTACTATGGGTACCCTCGTGGCGTGTGCCGCAATCTCTCTCACGCGGTCAAAGCGTGTGTCGCCTGCTACCACTACACGCTCCACGCCTATGGTGCTCAGAAGCTCCTTGGAGGCTTCGTCCTGCACAAATATGCGCTTATAGCCACGTAGAGCCTCGCGCCAGGCTCCGCCCCAGGCGCGGAAGAAGATACTTTGTCGACGAAATATTGCCGATACGAGATATGTAGGTATATTCCTGCGTCTAAGCTCAGCGAGGTAGTTGAGCCAAAACTCGTACTTTATAAATATTGCAATTTCAGGCTTTACCACATCCAGCATGCGACTTACGTTGCGCGGTCTATCTGCCGGCAGGTAGTATACGTAGTCGGCAAGAGGGTAGCTCTTACGTATCTCATAGCCTGAGGGTGAGAAGAATGTTAAGAGTATCTTACGCTCGGGATGCTCCCTTTTTATTCGTTCGATTATGGGTCGCCCTTGCTCGAACTCACCCAGCGAGGCTGCGTGTATCCACACTATGCGCTCACCCGCGGGTATGTTGTGCGACAAACTCTCAAGGAGTCCCTTGCGCCCATCACGCCATAGCCTCGCCTTTGTGTTCCAGGGCGAGGCTATGGTTATGCCATATTCGTAGAGGGCGATACCTATGTTATATAGTAGCGACATCTTGTCATTCCGGGCTTTAGAACATGGGGGGATGTGCTCTACCCCCCCACACTAAGAATCTATGTTCTCGCCCCGCTTTTACAGTATGTTCTCGGTGTAGTCAATCGAGAAGTGGCCATGGTCGTCGATGGTGACGGCTATAAGGTCGAACTGCAACTCTAAGGGGGTACGATGTATGGTGCGGTAGGCCATAGCACCGCGACGCAGCGTGCGTATCTTCTGGTCGTTGATGCTGTCGTATGCCGACCGCCAACCACCGAGTTTGCGCGTCTTCACCTCCACGAAGTGTAGAGTGTCGAAGCGCTGTGCTATGATGTCTATCTCGTAGTGACCTATGCGCCAGTTGCGCTCGACGATGTAGTAGCCACGCTCACGGAGCCATGCTACTGCCGCCTCCTCGCCTTTGGAGCCAATCTCTATTGCGGAGATGTCCATTACTTCGTGCGACGAATCAGGAAGTCGATGTTATCGCCGGGCTGTACCTCGTATGTCTCTACGCCCTTCTTGAATATGCGCATCGGGCGGTTACCGATAAGCTCTATGCCGTTGTCGTCGATGCGGAGCATGCAACCCTCGCGCAGACCTACAACGTAGCGGCTGCGGTTGGCCTCGAGGTACTCCAGGATACGCTGCTCGCGAGTCTCGCCGGCATGACCCTCAGGGTTGGCGTCGAGGTAGTGAGGATTTATCTGGAACGACACGAGACCTATTGCGCGGAACGACTCGGGCTGCACGATGGGCATGTCGTTCGTTGTGCATATTGTGGGGCATGTAACATTGCTACCTGCCGACCATCCTACGTAGGGCACGCCGGCCTTCACGCGACGGAAGATCATATCGAGGAGATCCTCTTCTTGCATCTTCTTCAGCAGTGCGAAGGTATTGCCGCCACCGATGACTATGGCCTGAGCGTGGCGTATGAAGTTGCGCTTGTTGATGGCGTGGTGTATCGAGTTAACCTTGATGCCTATCTCGTTAAAACGGTTTTGCACCTTAGCCTCGTACTCGTCGTAAGAGAATGTTACGGCGGCATAAGGGATAAATACTACCTCGGTGACGCCCTTGAGTGTTTTGGCTATCTCCTGAATGGGGTACTGCAAATAAGGCTCACCGGCATTGGTGGAGTTGGAAATTAATAATAGGTTCATAAGACTTTGATTTTTAGGTATTTAATATATTTTATATTAATGTTGTCGATAAAATTTTACGTCATAATGTCAAAGATAATAAAAAAAGTGTTATTTTTGTACCGTCCAATGAAAAAAAATGTTGTTGGGCGTATTACAGTAGCTAATGATTTACTACTATAATGTTTAACTAAAACTTATTTATTATGTCAGAAATTCAGTCAAAAGTTGTCGAGATCATCGTTGACAAGTTGGGTGTTAAGGAGTCAGAGGTAGTACCCGAAGCAAGCTTCACCGCACATCTTGGTGCCGACTCTTTGGATCAGGTTGAGCTTATTATGGAGTTTGAGAAGGCTTTCGATCTTCAGATTCCTGATGGCGACGCTGAGAAGATTCAGACCGTTGGCGATGCTATCAGCTACATCGAGTCTCACAAGTAATAAATAGTCCTATCGTACCTCCGTGGCGGGCTTTAGGGTAGCACGCTAACATTGCTGTCGGCGGGTTCGACGGTGATGTTGATGGGCACTTTAGGCTTGCGGGGTTAAGGATTATGAATGGTCGCGGTATGACCATATAGCGTGTAACGCTCTTCGGAGTATTTCACGTTGGGATATCGAGGCCAATTTTAAGGAGTTTATGGACTATACCAGGGAGTCTTTCTCCCTCGGTTTAGTCCATTTTTTTGTTCTACGAATGAATGTAGCCCCGTGGCCATGGAGGCTGAGGGCAGAGGGTAAGTATAATGTTCGATTTTATCTTACGTCCCATACGACGTCGCTTCGGACGCGACAAGGCGTTTTACGCCGCAATAGACGATATGTTTGGGTTTATACCCAACAACATTGAGCTTTACAAGCTCGCACTTATACATAAGTCGGCATCTGTCGAGCTCGACGATGGACGACATATTAACAACGAACGCTTAGAGTTCTTGGGTGATGCTGTCATCGAGAGTGTCACCTCGGACTATATATTTATAGAGTTTCCCGATCGCGATGAGGGCTTTATGACGCAGCTACGCTCGAAGATGGTGTCGCGCCAGTCGCTCAATCGCATAGCCTCGGAGATAGGCCTCGACAGGCATGTCATCTCGCACGCGGTGGGTAACCATAGCCAGAAGCATATCTACGGTGATGCCTTCGAGGCGATGATGGGTGCCATATACCTGGATCAGGGTTACGACTTTGTCAACCGCCTGCTTATCAACGATATCTTTGGTCGCTATCTGTCGCTCGAGGAGGTGATGCAGTCGGAGACCGACTTTAAGAGTCGCCTTATCGAGTGGTGTCAGAAGAACCACTACTCTGTGGAGTTTCGCACCGAGAGCGGTCGTGGCACGCAACCGTCGCATCCGGCATTCTACGCTACGGTATATATCGATGGTATTGCTGTGGGGCACGGTACGGGTGACTCGAAGAAGGAGGCTGAGCAGCGTGCCGCCTTCTCCGTGTCACAGACATCGACTGCAACATTGGGCGATGAGGCGAGCGCTCAGCTGCTCGATAGAATTGACCGTATGGCTAACTAACGCTTTCGGATATAGACGATGAGAGAGATTGTAGATAGATTGCAGTCGCGTGGTGCTGAGAGCCTTAGCGACGAGGAGCTGTTGTCTGTTATCCTCGCCGAGAGCCTTACGGACGAGCGTGCGCCGGGGCTTGCCGCGGAGCTTCTTACGGAGGTTGATGGTAGCCTTATGCGTCTGATGGATAGGGACGTTGCGCGTCTTAGGATGGTTGGAGGCTTGGGCCGTCTGCGTGCTCTGAGGCTCAAGGCTGTCAGGGAGTGTGGCCGTAGGGTGGCAGCCTCAAGTGCTGATCATCGCGATGTTGTCGCTTCGTCGGAGGATGTTGTCCGTATCATGGAGCCGCAGCTTGCCGAGCTTCAGTATGAGGAGTGCTGGGCGTTGTATCTCTCGTCGTCGGGTAGGGTGCTCGAGCGTATGCGCATAAGCCAGGGTGGCATCCAGGCTACGGTTGTCGACTGCCGACTTGTCATCAAGCGTGCCTTGGAGCTTCTTGCCGTGCAGATTGTACTTGTGCATAATCACCCCTCGGGGAGCTCTGCGCCAAGCGAGGAGGATAGGAGGCTGACAAGTCGTGTCGCTGATGCTGCGCGCCTCTTCGATATCCGCCTTCTCGACCACGTAGTCATCGCTCGCGGCAACCACTATAGCTTCCGTGGTCAGGGACTTATAGGATAAATCGTCGTTACGCGTTGCAGGTCTCGACTTTTTTTTATACCTTTGCCTCGATATACGCCCGTAGCGTGTAGCTACAACTTCGAAAATCGTAAATTATAAGATATAATGGCAGTTGAACTCAAAGATTTGACCAAGAGCGACGAGAACTACTCGCAGTGGTACAACGATTTGGTTATTAAGGCCGGCCTTGCCGAAAACTCGGCAGTGCGTGGCTGTATGGTCATCAAGCCCTATGGCTATGCCATCTGGGAGAAGATGCGCGATGTTTTGGATCGTATGTTTAAGGAGACGGGACACGAGAATGCCTACTTCCCGCTCTTTATTCCCAAGTCATTCTTCTCGCGCGAGGCGAGCCATGTCGAGGGCTTCGCTAAGGAGTGCGCTGTGGTTACGCACTACCGTCTGAAGAACGACCCCGAGGGTAATGGTGTTGTTGTTGATCCCGCAGCACGCCTCGAGGAGGAGCTCATCGTGCGTCCTACGTCGGAGACAATCATCTGGAATACGTACAAGAACTGGATTACATCATACCGCGACCTCCCCATCCTCTGCAACCAGTGGGCTAATGTTGTGCGCTGGGAGATGCGTACACGTCTCTTCCTGCGTACTGCCGAGTTCTTGTGGCAGGAGGGTCATACGGCACATGCCACAGCCGAGGAGGCTATGGAGGAGACCGAGCGTATGATTAACGTATACAAGACCTTTGCCGAGGAGTGGATGGGTGTCCCTGTCATTGTCGGTCATAAGTCGCCCAACGAGCGCTTTGCCGGCGCTGTAGATACGCTCACTATCGAGGCGTTGATGCAGGATGGCAAGGCATTGCAGAGCGGTACGTCACACTTCCTTGGCCAGAACTTCGCCAAGGCTTTCGATGTGCAGTATACCAACAAGGAGGGTAAGCAGGAGTACGTGTGGGCTACATCATGGGGCGTATCTACACGCCTTATGGGTGCTCTTATCATGGCTCACTCGGATAACAACGGTCTCGTTCTTCCTCCTAAGCTCGCGCCTATTCAGGTTGTCATGGTACCCATCTATCGTGGTGAGGAGCAGCGCGTGCAGGCTGTCGAGCGTTTCGAGGAGATAGCCAAGGAGTTGCGTGCTAAGGGCGTCTCTGTTAAGATTGATGGCCGCGATAATGTGCGCTCAGGCTTTAAGTTTGCCGAGTATGAGCTCAAGGGTGTGCCCGTGCGTCTTGCTCTCGGCCCCCGCGACCTCGAGAATGGCACCATCGAGCTCGCACGCCGCGATACCCTTACTAAGGAGGTCGTATCCCAGGAGGGCCTTGCCGACCACATCGTAAACCTCCTCGACGAGATCCAGCATAACATCTTCCAGAAGGCTCTCGACTATCGTAACTCGATGATTACTAAGGTGGATACATGGGAGGAGTTCAAGGATGTGCTTAATAACAAGGGTGGTTTCATCCTTGCACACTGGGATGGCACTCCCGAGACCGAGCAGGCCATCAAGGATGCTACGAAGGCAACCATCCGTTGCATCCCTATGGATGTAGTTGAGGAGGAGGGCACCTGCGTATTCTCAGGTAAGCCGTCGAAGTATCGTGTGTTGTTTGCAAAGAGCTATTAATTTGTTGTGATAGCAGCGCATTAGCGGCGCTTCAGTCAAAATCCCGAATAGGAAATACGTCAGGTATGTCCTATCCGGGATTTCTTGTGTCATCGCCACTACTGCACTACTCTGACAACAAATTATCGGCCGTGATAGCAGCGCCAGGGTATTCAGCCTCCTTATATATCAGCGTATAAATAGGAGTCCCCCTTTAAGGCGTCAGGTCTAAGGATGCTTGTTGCAGCCCTTACCCCCCCCTCCAAGCACACGCTATCGCTTTGTCTTATATGCTGCGCGGTAGGAGCCACGTGCCATCTTCTGCAACTTATTCTTGATAAGGTTGCGGCGTAGTGGGGCAAGGTGGTCGGTAAAGACCATACCCTCGATATGGTCGTACTCGTGTTGGATGACACGCGCGGGCTTGCCGGTGAACTCCTCGTCGTGCTCAACGAAGTTCTCGTCTAAGTAACGCATACGTATCGACACGGGACGACGTACATTCTCATGAAGGCCCGGGAGTGAGAGGCATCCCTCCTCGAAGAGCGACGTCTCCTCCGACTCCTCGTATATCTCGGGGTTGATGAATACCTTGCGGTAGTCGGCAAGCGTGGGGTCATCCTCGCCCCAGGGTGTGCAGTCGACGATGAAGAGGCGTATGTTCTTGCCTATCTGCGGTGCGGCAAGGCCCACGCCCTCAGCCTCCGCGAGTGTAGTCCACATATCGTCGATAAGCTTCTTAAGCTCAGGGTAGTCGGGGGTAATATCCACCGACTCGTTGCGCAGAATCTGCGAACCATAAATTACGATTGGATATATCATAAAGCTTCTACTCTATCTAAAATTTACATTCCTACTGATGCCATATAATCCTGGAGGATTATTGCTGCCGAGACCTTATCCACGAGGCTCTTATCCCTACGTGCCATCTTGCCTATGCCGCTCTGGCGTATTGTGCGTTGTGCGAGCACAGAGGTAAACCTCTCGTCGTACGGAACGACCCTCTTCTCGGGGTATGCGTGGCGCAGGCGACCGATAAGGGGCTCTATATAGCGCATGGTATCCGATGGTGTGCCATTCATCTGTCTGGGGTAGCCCACGACGATGACGGCGACG
Source organism: Alistipes sp. (assembly GCA_017517705.1). Classification (GTDB taxonomy): domain Bacteria; phylum Bacteroidota; class Bacteroidia; order Bacteroidales; family Rikenellaceae; genus Alistipes. Next base: position 120,215 of record JAFWYM010000016.1, on the reverse strand, counting down.
TCCTCACGCGCGAAGTAATCGGCCAGGTAACGCTCCAGCTGCTTCGTCTCGACAGTCTCCAAGGGGGAGGCTATGATGCCCAAGGGGTCGGTAACGGCCAACCCCGTGCGCTTCGTGCCGTAGTCTATGGCTATAAGTCGAGGCATTAGGCCTTAACCTTTGCAAGGAGGTGACGCAATGCTACCTTGCTGTCAACCAAGGCGTAGAGCTGGTCGATAGCTACGCGCTCCTGCTCCATAGTGTCGCGGTGGCGGACAGTGACGGTGCGATCCTCCAACGTCTGGTGGTCGACGGTGACGCAGAACGGAGTGCCGATGGCATCCTGACGGCGGTAGCGCTTACCGATAGAGTCCTTCTCGTCATAGGCTACGTTGTAGTCGAAGCGAAGCATATCGATAATCTCGCGGGCAACCTCCGGAAGGCCATCCTTCTTAACAAGAGGCATCACGGCGACCTTCGTAGGTGCCAGAGGTGCGGGTATGCGCAACACTACGCGCTCCTCGCCATTCTCCAACTTCTCCTCGGTATATGCTGCCGACATAATCTGTAGGAACATACGGTCTACGCCGATAGATGTCTCGACAACGTAAGGCACGTAGCTCTCGCCACGCTCGGGGTCGAAGTACTGAATCTTCTTGCCCGAGAACTCCTGATGACGGCCGAGGTCGAAGTCCGTACGTGAGTGGATGCCCTCCACCTCCTTGAAGCCGAAGGGGAAGTTGTACTCCACGTCGGTGGCAGCATTGGCATAGTGGGCGAGCTTGTCGTGGTCGTGGAAGCGGTAGTTGTCGTCGCCGAAGCCGAGGGCACGGTGCCATGCCATACGTGTATTCTTCCACTTGTTCCACCACTCCATCTCTGTGCCGGGCTGCACGAAGAACTGCATCTCCATCTGCTCGAACTCGCGCATACGGAAGATAAACTGGCGTGCCACAATCTCGTTACGGAAGGCCTTGCCTATCTGTGCAATACCGAAGGGTAGCTTCATACGTCCTGTCTTCTGCACGTTGAGGTAGTTCACGAAGATGCCCTGTGCCGTCTCGGGACGGAGGTATATGGTGCTGGCGCCATCTGCCGTCGAGCCCATCTGCGTAGAGAACATAAGGTTGAACTGACGCACATCGGTCCAGTTGCGTGTGCCCGAAATGGGGCATACAATCTCGCAGTCGAGGATTATCTGGCGTAGCTCCGCAAGGTCGTTGTTGTTCAGCGCCTCGGCAAAGCGTGTGTGTACGGCATCCATCTTGGCCTTGATCTCCAACACGCGGGGTGATGTTGCGAGATACTGCTCGCGGTTGAAGTTCTCCTTGAAGCGCTTGTGAGCCTTCTCCACCTCCTTCTCGATCTTCTCCTCCTGCTTTGCGAGCCACTCCTCAACAAGCACATCAGCGCGATAGCGCTTCTTCGAGTCCTTATTGTCGATGAGGGGGTCGTTGAAGGCGCCCACGTGACCCGAGGCCTCCCATGTGCGGGGGTGCATAAAGATGGCGGCATCGAGACCTACGATGTTCTCGTTGAGCTTAACCATAGAGTCCCACCAGTAGCTCTTGATGTTGTTCTTGAGCTCCACGCCATTCTGACCGTAGTCGTATACAGCACCGAGGCCGTCGTAAATCTCGCTCGAGGGGAATATGAAGCCATACTCCTTGCAGTGAGCGACCAACTTCTTGAACAATTCTTCCTGTGTCATAGTCTATATATTATTTGTATTCCTTTCATTGCGGATATCAATCCGCAAAGATACAACTTTTTTTCGATATTCACACCTAATAATATTATTTAGTAGAGGGTGGTATGTGATGGTTTAGTGTTGTTGTGCTTTGACCCTGTGACCAAATTAAGGATGCTGCATCGGCGCTAATTAGAAAAAAAATGCTATATTTGTACGTTAATCGTGTGTCCAACTAAAATTATTAATGATGAATCGTTTCTTGAGTTTTGTTTCGGCAGCATGTATAGCCATGCTCTATATTGTTGGCTGTGAGCCGATTGCCGATGGTGGCAAGATGCCCGCTATTACTATCACTAAGGGTGAAGTCACCGCTACAACCATAACATTTACTGTGACGGCCACCGATGCCGCGGAGTGCGCCTACCTCCTCTATGGTGAGGGCGAGCTCTCGCCTGAGCGCATCCTTAGCGATGGTGTAGCCATTGAGGGGGATGGCAGGCCGACAACCGTTACGGGTCTTACTCCCGAGACCACATACCTCGTTGTTGCTGCAGCACGCAATAGCGAAGGGGTGGTGATGACATCCGTTATATCGCTTAAGACGGCAAAGAGCAGCGGTAACGACGGCAAACCCGAGCTGCCGCCTCATGACCCCGATGCCAAGGTTCTGGAGATAGAGAGGACTACCCAGGGGCGCTGGTATGACAATACCAACTACTACGTCACGCTTGTGGCAGCCACGGGCGAGCACCTTACCTTAGACTTCTACACTATCTCGGAGACTATGAGTAGCTTCCTCCCCTATGGTAACTATATCGTAAATGCGACGACGGATGCCTATACAATATGCTCTGATAGCTCGTTTATCCTCCTTAGCCCCGAGGATGACGTTGAGGATGGTCACTTCTTCACCGATGGCATCGTCAACATCAGCGTGCGAGATGGTCTATACACTCTTGCGTTTCAGCTGACGTACGAGGTGGATGGCTTGTCATATATTGTTGAGGGTGAATATAATGGTCTCCTCTCGGGCGCAGCGGTTCCCGAGGGCGATAACGAGGGTGTCGAGAAGCTCATCGAGGTACACGAGGTGGAGGCTACGTCGTTTAGGTTTACGATACACGCCGAGGAGGGTCAGTATTGGCGTTGCTCGGTGGTAGACAAACGTGTCTATGATCGGTATCAGTCTAACCCTGGTGCGTGGGTTGTAAGCTACGGCTTTATGCTCGATGGCACGCGCACGTTCAATTGGGAGAATGGCAAGGTATGTGAGCATGTCGCTGGCCTCGAGATGTCGGTGACCTCATCTACCGACTATCTTATCCTTGCGGCGTTGATGGATTATAGCGAGGGTCAGGAGAATAATCTCCTCGGTGGCGTGGAAGTTGTGCAGATACGCACTAAGGCCGAGGCTGCAGGTGTGGGCATCGTGGATATTGTGATTAAGGAGGTCAACACCCATGATGTTCTCTTCGACTGCACCTTTAGCGACGATGTGTGGTGCTGCTATGTGGCAATGATGGAGACGGCTAATCTCGACGAGATTAAGGCTGGAAAGTATGCTTTAGTGGGATATGAGAGCTTCGAGGAGTGTATGCTCTCGCTTATCCCGGATCTCAGCCACGATAATATGCGCCAGTTCTTAGAGCCGCAGGTGAACTATAGGTGGGACTACCTCAAATATAGCACCTCGTATACTATATGTGTCAAGGTTGAGGATATGGACAAGCGTGTATCTTACGTTGAGTTCGAGCCCTTTACAACCAAGTAGCGAGCGAAATGTTAGATTGAAGAAATATTGTTGTCTGCTGAATTTATAATAGATTGTCAATAAATTATCGAGATAAATAGGACAATATTTGCGAAATTATACTATCTTTGTGTTTGAAAAGATCTATTAACAATTACTAAACTATTGTACTATGAAAAAGTTTTTACTCGCTATTGTTGCTGTAATGTTCGCAACAGGTGCTTTCGCACAGGATTGGTCAGTAGGTGGCCGCATCGGTTCAGGCTTCCAGGCTGTAGGTCAGTATGGCTATAGCGCTGACAAGTATCTTGAGGCTCGCTTTGGTGCCAGCTGGCTTGATTCTGGCGTTACTGCAGACTTCACCGTTCTTCACAACTGGAATGTATGCACCATGGACTGGACACCCAGCGCAGGTGAGTGGTTCTTCGATGCAGGTGTGGGTCTTAACGTCGGTGGTCGCGAGCACTATGCTTACGTAGGCGTTACAGGTATGGCACGCCTCGGTATCACCTTCAACGGTGCTCCCGTGAGCCTCTCTCTCGACTATTCTCCCGTTATCGGCCCCGGTATTGGCTACTGGAAGGGTGGCTCGGCAGCTGATTTCCGTGGCATTGGCTTCGCGAATGTAGGCATTACTTGTACCTACAACTTCTAATTTCTTGTGATAGTGCCGCTACTGCGACGCTTCAGTCAAAATGGCGAATGGGAAATACACAACAAGTATGTCCCATCCGCCATTTCTCGTGTCAGCGCCACATTAGCACCACTCTGACAAGAAATGTGCATCATCCGCCATTTCTCGTGTCAGCGCCACATTAGCCACCCTAACCAAATATACACACCTTAAACCATAATATACCCCACGACAGATGAAATACTCGCTTGTTATATTTGACCTCGATGGCACGCTGCTAAATACCATTGGCGACTTGGCAGCATCGGTCGACTATGTTATGCGCTCGCGTAACCTCCCGGAGCATACCGACGAGGAGTACCGACAGATGGTCGGTGGTGGCATCAAGCGCCTTGTGGAGCGTGCCCTCCCCGCGGAGCTTGCGGCCAACGAGGCGTATGTCGAGGAGTGCGTGGCGCAGTTTCGTCGCTACTATGTCGATAACATCGACCGTCACACCACGCCCTACGAGGGTATGCCCGAGTTGCTCAGCAGCCTCACGGCTAAGGGTGTGAAGGTGGCTGTGGCGTCGAATAAGTTTCAGCACGGCACGGATAGGCTTGTAGCCAAGTTTTTTGGCGACATACCGTTTGTTGCCGTTGAGGGCAACCGCGAGGGTGCGCCACTGAAGCCCGACCCTGCCATCGTACACAACATCCTCCGCATTGCAGGTGTTGAGCCGTCAAAGGCCGTCATGGTGGGCGACTCGGGCATCGACATACGCACCGCCACAGCTGCGGGCATCGACTCTATTGGCGTAGCTTGGGGCTTCCGCTTCGCCGAGGAGCTCTATGCCGCAGGTGCCGAGCACGTGGTAAGCACAATGGCAGAACTCGAAGCCCTGCTCTAACCTCGGCAATACAATCGCACAGCGTCTGCCGTGATACGCTCGTCGCAAAGGATTATAAGACGCTCGACGACATTGTGCAGCTCGCGAATGTTGCCTGTCCAGGGGCGCGAGGTGAGGATGTCGATGGCGTCACTATCTATCCTCTTGGTATCGATGCTCTGGCGTGAGCATATCTCCTCGATAAAGTGGTCGACAAGGAGGGCGATGTCGTCGCGACGCTCGCGTAGCGGTGGCACGTCAATCTCTATGACGCTCAGACGATGATATAAGTCCTCGCGGAAGTTGCCGAGGCGTATCTCGTTGCGTATATCCTTATTCGTTGCAGCAACAACGCGCACATCTACCGCTATATCCCTATCACCACCTACGCGCGTAATCTTATTCTCCTGCAAAGCACGCAGCACCTTAGCCTGCGCCGAGAGCGACATATCGCCAATCTCATCCATAAAGAGCGTGCCACCATCGGCCAACTCGAACTTACCCTTACGTTGCTTCACGGCCGAGGTGAACGACCCCTTCTCGTGGCCAAAGAGCTCACTCTCGATAAGCTCCGCAGGTATTGCTGCGCAGTTAACCTCCACAAAGGGTGCTGCCGAACGTGTGCTTTTTTGGTGCAGCCACCGCGCCACGAGCTCCTTGCCCGTGCCATTTTCGCCAAGCACCAATACGCGCGCGTCGGAGGGTGCCACACGGCGTATCATCCTCCGCACATGCTCTATGGCCTCGGAGCTGCCGATGATGGGCTGTGTGGCACAGTTCGTGCGTCGTGAGGTGTGACGTGCGTTGCGGTGTGGCGTCTCGACATCACTCGAGGTATCATCCCCGAGGCTGCGTAGCGAGGTGAGTAGTCTATTCATATCTATCGGTGTGCTGAGATAGTCGATGGCGCCGTGGCGTAGAGCACGCACGGCAGAGTCGACATCGGCCTTGCGTGTTACGACAATAGTGGGCAGGGCAATCTCCTCAAGCTCTATGTCGCTATCGACAATGGCGGCATCGAAGGTTGCCGTGCGACACATCTCCTCGGCCGAGGATAGTGTGTCGGCCTCAGCCGTGGCGAAGTTCTCGAAGCGCAGGCGTTCGCCGAGCGAGTTAAGCATACTTTTCGAGGGCGAAAGGATTAAAATTTTGGTCATAACTTGTATATGTAAATTATTTTTAGTTACTTTGTGAGGTTAATCGTCGTCATTACGACGGATAAAGATGCACCCTTTAGTTCGATGGTGCAAACGACCGCGAGGGGATGACCTTTACCCGATACGAGAATGGTCATTATGGACTATTTCGCGGGACTTCAATCGAGAGTTTAATATCATATATTATGAGAAAAAACTATAATTACACACGACGAAAGTTATACCTGCCTGAGTACGGGCGGCATATCCACGAGATGGTCGACTCGCTACTTGAGATTGAGGATAGACAGGAGCGTACACGACAGGCAAAGGCTGTAATTGCCGTTATGGGTAACCTCAACACCACACTACGCGATACCGAGGATTTCAAGCATAAGCTTTGGGACCACCTATTCATAATGTCGGATTTTCAGTTGGATGTCGACTCGCCCTACCAGCAACCATCACGCCAAGATCTGGCCGTGGTGCCCAAAAAGTTACCATATCCGCAGTCGCGCATCTCGTTCAAGCATTATGGTAAGTATGTACATAACCTCGTGCGTGCCATCGCCTCGGAGCGTAACACGGAACTTAAGAGGGACGAGATGCTTAACGTGGCGCGTTATATGCGCACCAAGAGCTTCGAGTTCAATAACGAGCACCCCAACAACGGATCTATCATTCGCGATATCAATATTATGGCTGGTGGCGATGTCGATGTCGACCTTACGGCTGTGAGTGCCATGCGTAGCGACTATCGTCATGCACCGCAGCGCAACGTGAAGCGCAATAAGCCACAGCCGGGGCGTAACAACAACCGCAATAAGATGTCGAAGGGTGGCAGTCAGTCGCCACAGCGTAATAAACTGGCGCAGCGACACAATGTACATAAGTAGTGGAGCGTTCACTAAAATGTAAACTAAGAAACAGATGAAGAGATCACTTTTTAGCATCATAGCAGCACTCACGCTTGTGGCCTGCGGTAGCGATATGGCTACAGAGAAGACTACCATCGAGGGCCGTTTCGTGGGTAGCAATGTCGACTCGGTATATCTCGAGCGTGTGTCCGATAACTTCGTGGCGCCCGAGCGCGTAGCATCCTCGGCCATCGCCGATAATGGAGCCTTCAGCTTCTCGTTCGACATCGAGGAGGGCACCTCGCCACGCTTCTATAAGCTGTCGTTCCCGGGCGATATGCGTCCCTTGACACTCGTTGTGGCCCCGGGGGATAACATCCGCGTGGAGTCTGCCGGTGATGTATTCCTGAACTATACCGTTGAGGGCTCGCAGGAGTCGGCTCTTATCCGCGAGTTCAACCGCGACTACTTCGCTGCGTGCGACCGCCTGGCACTCATAGCCGAGAATCTCGCCAGCACCTCGAAGGCATATCCTCAGCGCGAGGCATACCTTGCAGCACGTAATGCCATACAGGCGCAGGTGCGCTTCGTGGGTACGCACCACGATAAGCTCGCTGCCTTCTACGCTATGCGACACAATATTGCCGAGCAGTATATCCCGCAGCTCGATGGCTATGGCATAACCCTGGCGCACTATAACAGCGTGCTCGAGGGCATAAAGGCTGCGTATCCCGACTCGCCATATATCGCCATCATCGAGCGTGAGATAGCCGACGCGGAGGCTCTTATCGACCTCGGTAGCCGTATCGAGTACACCTCATACCCCGATATCGAGTTGGAGGATATGTATAAGGTGAGGCATCGCCTCTCGTCACTCGACGGCAAGGTTGTGATGCTCTACTTCTGGACGGCCGAGAGCGCACTATGTAACAACATCAATGCCGAGCTTAAGGGACTCTATGAGCGTTATAAGGATGAGGGCTTTGAGGTATATCAGGTGTCGGCAGACACAGATATATCGATGTGGATTGACGCTGTGCGCGAACAGCGCCTCCCATGGATATCGCTCTTTGCGGGTGATAGAGACGATGTCTTCACGCTCTACAATGTTGCCCGCCTACCTATGGCATATCTCATCGACCGTGAGGGTAATATGAGCATTGCTCCGATATATATGGAGGATTTGGAGAACGAAATTAAGAGACTCATTTAGCCCGAATGATATACTTCGCTTCGGACATACACCTCGGTGGAGGTACTCCCGCGCAGGCACAACTTGCAGAGCGTGCCTTTTGTCGTTGGTTGGATATGGTGGCCGACGATGCCACAGAGATATACCTCCTTGGCGACATCTTCGACTTCTGGTTTGAGTACCTGAGGGTTGTGCCTCAAGGTTTTAGTCGCACCCTGGGGCGTCTTGCTACGCTTCACGATCGTGGCATACGTGTGGTGCTCTTTAGTGGTAACCACGACATGTGGACATACGACTACCTTACGCGCGAGTGCGGAGTGGAGATTGTACGCAAGCCCGAGGTTGTACGTGTGGGAGGCGTGGATCTGCATCTCGCTCACGGCGACAATATGAACATCAAGGGTCAGCCTATGCTGCGTGCGATGAATGCTTTCTTCCGTTCGCGCATGGCACGATGGCTCTTCCGTTGGCTTGTACACCCCGATGTGGCGATGAAGTTTGGCCTATGGTGGAGTGGTAAGTCGCGAAAGTCGCATGGTGGTGAGCTGATAACATCCGATAGGCTCGACTATCTTGTGGAGTATGCCCGCAATTACCACGCCGAGCACACCGATGTATGTCGCTACATCTTCGGACACATGCACTTGGCGCATCGCGTGACGGATGACGATGTCGACGTATTGTTCCTTAGCGACTGGTCGGGCGATAAGGCTACGTATGCTACGTTGGATGAGGATAATAACCTCGAACTTAAAACTTTCGATATAGATGAAACAATATCTCGAGCTTCTCGATAAGATATGCCGCGAGGGTGTCGTGCGTGACGATCGCACGGGCACGGGCACGAAGGGTATCTTTGGTTATCAGATGCGCTTCAATCTCAGCGATGGTTTCCCGCTGCTGACCACGAAGAAGATATTTTTGAAGGGCGTCATTCACGAGTTGTTGTGGTTCCTTAAGGGCGATACCAACATCAAATATCTTGTCGATAATGGCGTACATATATGGGATAGCGACGCCTATCGCTACTATAACGAGCTCTGTGTTAAGCATGGCGTGCTGCCCGTAGATATGGATACGTTCCTTGCGGCTGCAGGCATAGAGTCGCCCATCGAGGGCTATTGTTTTGGCGATCTCAACCACGTCTATGGCTATCAGTGGCGCAGCTGGCCGAAACCCGAGGGTGGTGTTATCGACCAGATTGCCAATGTCATAGATACCATCAAGCGTAACCCTACGTCGCGACGTATGATTGTCTCGGCGTGGAATGTCGCCGATGTGGAGAATATGGCTCTGCCGCCCTGCCATACGATGTTTCAGTTCTTCGTTGCCGAGGGTAGGCTCTCGTGCCAGCTATACCAGCGTAGTGGTGACACCTTCCTCGGTGTGCCCTTCAATATTGCATCCTATGCGCTGCTTACGATGATGGTGGCTAAGGAGTGTGGCCTTGAGCCGGGCGAGTTTATACACACGCTTGGCGATGCACACCTCTATCTAAACCACGTAGAGCAGGCAACCGAACAACTTGGGCGTGAGCCGCGACAGCTCCCCAAGATGCACCTCAACCCCGCGGTCGAGAGCATCTTCGACTACCGCTATGAGGACTTCACGCTTGAGGGCTACGACCCCCACCCTGCAATCAAAGCACCACTATCGTTCTAAAGATTTTGCACTATGGTAAGCATCATTGTCGCCATCGCACAGAATGGCACCATTGGAGATAAGAATGCCCTGCTGTGGCATATTAAGGAGGATATGCGCTTCTTCCGCACTACAACGTCGGGTCACGCCGTGATTATGGGGCGTAAGACTTTCGAGTCGCTCGGCTCGCGTCCCCTGCCTAAGCGCACGAATATTGTCATCACACGTGCAGAGCGCACATTCGAGGGGGCACTCACGGCACACTCGTTGGAGGAGGCCATACGCCTTGCCGGTGACGATGAGGAGGTATTCATCATTGGTGGTGCGCAGATATATGCCGAGGCGCTCAACGTGGCAGATAGGATGTATATCACGCATGTTGAGCACGACTATGCAGGCGACACATCGTTCCCGCCAATCGACTTCAGCCGCTGGGAGCTTATGGCCGAGGAGCGCCATGAGCGAGGCGAGGAGTATGAGTTTCCCTTCGCATTCCGTACATATTGCAGGAGGTAATTGCTGTGGTTGCATAAGAGGTTGAATAAAAAGTGTATTTCTGCGTTATGCTTGCCCTCAAAATGCTCATTTACGCCAAGTAAACTCCGCTTTTTCGGGCTTCGCAGGCCTAAAACTACATCTTTTTATTCAACCTCTTAACAAAACGGGGATGACAAATTTACTTTTTAGTCATCCCCTTACCGTATGGTGCTTGCTACCTGTAGAGGAAGAGGTCTGCCATCACGATATACTGGGCTACGCCCTCGGCATTCGGGGCATCGAACGACGACTCGAAGCGCGGAAGGTCGATGTCGATGGTGAATGTCCCATCTTGCACTGCGGACATATCTATGCTCCAGAACTGTACATTCGCAGGGTTGCCCGGAGCCCAGTTTGCGCGGTCGTAGTTGTACGTACCCATCTGTAGGTAGTTGTCGGCATTCGAGTAGAATATGCGTCCTGTGTTCTTCTGTGTTATGCCGTTGATGTTAAACGTGTAGCTATTCTCCACGAACTCAGCCATATTCTGCGGTGTGTACCCCTCGATGTCGGGAAAGATGCCCATGTCGTGGCCGTGGCCCGTAATGCTTAGGCGCAGCTCCATGCTCTCCACACCCTCGGGTATTGTCACGCTACGCTGTCCAAGGCGCTCGGGTGATTCTATGTCGTGGCCTGCGACACCGTATGCCCAGCCACGGTAGCCACTATTGCCATTATTGAATGAGTCGTAGAGCGGCACGATGCCTACAAGCTCGCGCTCAGGAGTGCCTTCGTAGAGCATAAAACGCACCGTGAAGCTGTGTGCTCGATTCTCGGAGTTATCGAAGCCACCATAGAAGTACGCAAACTCAACATCGCCCTGTAGCAGTGCGCAGAACTCCGTGACATCGATGTAGAAATGCTTCTGCCACGCTGAGTCGAATATGCCGCCAAAGGGTGTCATCGCGCGCGTTATCTCGTGCATCGCCCCCGTCTCCTTATCGCGCACAAAGAGCATTGTCGTATAGTCGTATTCCGCAGGTCCCGAGCCGAACGACCCCATGGTATACTCCATGATTACACGCTTATACTCTCCCTCGGGGAAGGTGAGCGTGAATGTGGGAAGCTCCGCGCCCCAGTTGACAAAGGCGAGGCGCTGCTCCTCGGACATAACCTCGGCCGTGGGCAGTGAGCTCACGGGGTTAAACTTGTAGAAGGGCTTGCGCTCGGCATCCTTGACGAGGTCTGAGGTGTCGGCGTTGTTGCCGTTGTTGCCCGTCCCGGAGTTTGTCGACTCACTCCCCTCCGTGCTACAGGCAAGTAGCACGATGGATAGGAGCGTGTATGTCAATCTTTTAAGCATAATCTTAGATGTCGTTATTTAGCTGGTGTATGTCGGTCGATGTCTCCGAGTCGCCCAAAAGGTGCTCCGAGAAGTAGTCGGCCATACGCCAGAAGAAGTACTCATTCATATCGCCGAAGCCGTGGTGCTGGCCAGGGAGAAGGAGCATGTCGAAGCGCTTATTTGCACGAATTAGGGCGTCAACAACACGCAGCGTATTACCCGGGTGTACGTTCTCGTCGACATCGCCGTGAACCAAGAGGAGGTTACCCTTCAGGCGTGATGCTATCTCGGGGTTGGCGGTGATGTTGTACTCGAAGATTATCTCGCCATTCTCGCCCTCGCGCTCGATGATGCCGTGGTGCTTCTCGCTCCACCAGCGGTTGTAGATGTTGTTGTCGTGGTTGCCGGCACACGATACTGCCACGTCGAAGAAGTCGGGATACATGAGTATCGCCGCTGTCGACATGAAGCCACCACCCGAGTGACCGTGGATGCCCACGCGCGTGATGTCGATGAACGAGTGACGTGCCGCGAGCTGCTGTGCCGCAACAACCTTATCCTTAAGGCCATAGTCGCGCATGTTGCCATAGCCGTAGTTGTGGTACCACTTTGAGCGGTCGGGGTGGCCACCGCGGTTGCCTACGGTGATGACGATGAAGCCCATCTGTGCCAGACGATCTGTGCGGTTGAGGCCTCCGTACCACGACTGCTCCACAGCCTCGGTCTGCGGGCCGGGGTATACGTACTCAATGATAGGATACTTCTTGTTGGGGTCGAAGTCGTAGGGCTTATACATCACGCCGTGGAGGTCGGTGATGCCATCTGCAGCCTTTACTACGAAGGGCTCGGGGAACTTATAGCCGTGAGCCATAAGGGGAGCCATGTCTACGGTCTCGAGCTCCGCAATGCGCTTGCCGTCGGTGGTATATAGCTCCGTCTTGGGTGCTGTGTCTACGCGCGAGTATGTCGTTGTGAAGTAGCGACGGTCGTCCGAGAGCGAGAACTCGCCATTGAAACCCTTGGGGTCGAGCTGCTTGAGACCCGTACCATCATAATTCACACGGAAGAGGTGCAGGTAGTAGGGGTTTTCATCCTTGTTGTAGCCCGTGGCGGTGAAGTAGATGACACGCTTCGTGTCGTCAACGCCGAGAACGTCGGATACGTGCCAGTCGCCCGTAGTTATGGCATTAAGAAGCTCACCATCAGAGGTGTAGCGATAGAGATGTGCCCAGCCTGTGCGCTCCGACCACTCGATGACCTCGTTGCCACCGTTAAGGAGTGTGGGGTAGCGATACTCGATCGATGTCTTCATCTGCTCGTGTACCACCTCGGTAACCTCACCCGTTGCGATGTTTACCTTGCAGAGGTCTATGCGCTTGATGTCGCGGCTCTGACGGAGGATGTAGAGGTTCTCGTTGTCGCCCTGCCATACGTGGCGATAGGGACGCTCGTAGGTATCCTTATACATTCCCGGGCGTGGGCAGATGAAGAGCATCTGCTCCTTATACTTTGCGAGGTCTATCTCCTTGCGCTCGAGTGTCTCGGTGTCAAATACCTCAAGCCAGAAGTCGGGGCTCTGCTCGCCGGGCATCTGGTACTTGTAGCTGAAGAGCTCGGGACGCTCCTTGAGGATGTCGATAACCCAGAAATCCTTGAGCATCTCGGTGTTGCTGCGTACCGTGGCGAAGTGCTTAGAGTCGGGTGACCACTGTAGGTACACGCGGTAGCGCTCATCCTCCTTCAGCTGCTCGATGCAATCCTCAAACCAATGGTAGGCGTTGCTCTCCACGGCATCTGTGGTGATGGGGTGCTCGACGATTGTCGAGTCCTTGGGGTCGAGGATTAGCTTCTCGACATCCTCGGTGGTCATATACCACAGGTTGTTGTTCTTCTGGTACACGGCTATGCGACCATCGGGCGATACGTTTGCCCACTTGGGGTACTTACCCAGTCGCTTGTCGAGCTGTGTAAGCTCGCGCTTGGCGATATCCCACTTGAAGTGGTATACTTTGGGGTTGCCCTCATCATCCTTCTCGAGGTACTCGTTGTTCTCCACCACGACGGCCGAGGGTGTGAGGTCGAAGAGAACAAAGTTATCCTCCTCGAGCTTAATGTTCGATATGGGTAGATGCTCTGCATCGAAGGGGTGACCTGTGGCTATGGTGAGCTTCTCGGCCATCTCGGCCATCGACCACATCTCGCTCTTACGTCCCGTTGCGGGGTCTACAATGTAGTAGTTTATGGCATCTACCGTCTGCCATTTATACCAGAACTTCGACGAGCCCTCAAACCAGTTGGGCTGCACTATGGTCTGTGGTACAAGGCGGCGTACCTTTGTGGGTGAGAAGCGCTCGGCAAGCTCGTAGTTGGGCTTAACCTTCTCGGTCTTGTGGGCCTCGGCAACGCCTGTAGAGGCAAAGAGTGCCGCGACTGCTAATAGTAGGGTGAGTCTTTTCATAATCGATTATATTCTCAGTTTTAGGTTTCAATCTCAGCTTTATGTTTCAATACTGCAACACTTGAAGTCGTATGGTTACCCATACTCACTTAATGTTGTCTTTTTCTTCTGGTAAAAGCACCGTCGTAACGACGGCAAAGATACTAAAAAAAGTTGAAAGGCGAAAGATGTTTTCAACATTATTAATTGCATCATCTTTTTGCTGACTCTTAGGGCTTTGAAAAGAGATGTATGTTTTGAAATCTCGATAATGTTTCGTATATTTGCGCCGATTGAGAGCTTCGTGTCTTTTGAATTTGTGGGGTTGGGGTATGCTCTTACTTGCGACGATGATGGTGACTGGTTGTAAATCAGTCTCTTTTGTTGTCTTATTGCGTCGTTTGCCCTGGACAAGCATACGATGCCTATGCTGCTTAGTATTAACTTTTTTACACACTACGTATGCTGCGAAGAAGCCTACTATCTGTTTTTATTCTATTGTTTGCCCTTGTGGCAAATGCTCAGGTTGCTCGATGGGGACTGAAGCCCACGTACGACAAGATTACGATTAACAACGTCGGAATGTTTGTCGTCGAGAAGGATGGCAAGAAGGGTCTCTACGATCAAAACTGGCAGGAGATTGTGCCTGTTGAGTACGATATGATACGTCCATTCTCGGATGGCTATGCCACGCTCTTTAATGATGGTTATTTTATGGGTGTCGTTAACGAGAAGGGCAAGATTAATAATCTCTTCGATTTGGGCTTCGATGTGCGTTCCGGCGCCGAGGATATCGTATCGGGTAATCTACTGGTATACAATAGGCGTAACGGGATGAACTTCTACCGCTATATTGATGCTGAGGGTAAAACTACATCTGGCCCCTATGCGTTGGCATACCCATACTCTGATGGTTATGCTGTGGTGCGCCGCTTTACCAATGAGCGCGACCTCACACAGTCGGCATACGATATTATCGATGTCAATGGCGCGTCTATCTCCTTGGGCGAGGAGCGTATGTCGAACGTAACCTTTGCCTCGTCGTTTACCAATGGCAAGGCCATCCTTATCATCAAGAATAAGTTCTACACGATAACCACCGAAGACACCACGCCACAACTTATGTATGTCGACAATGTGGTGTCGCGCAAGAACCTTATCTCGCTCTACGACAACTGGTTCGAAGTCGAGGAGCGTGCCGATGGCACATACGTTGTCCCTGCACGTAATGCTTGGTTCCGCTTCGATCAGAATATGAAGCTTATCGAGTATCAGATGGGCACAGGTGAGCCCGTGTCGCTTGTCGAGGAGGCTAAAGTGTTGGAGGGCGAGGCCTCTCCCCGCTTCAAACCATACAAGCAGGAGGGTGGCGACGCCTACGGCTTCTCATACAAGGAGCGTAGCCTGTTACCACCACAGTTCGACGATGTGGTATATGTTGACGACCGCTTCTCGATAGTGCGCGTAGGCAAGTACTACGGCGTGCTTACCCTCGAGGAGCATGCAGAGTTTAGCTTTGTGCTTAACAGTCAGAGCGATATCGGCTTCCTGCACCGCGACCGCGATGTGACGCTGACGGCCTATCTGCCTACGTTTGTGGATGCGCTGACAACGAAGATCGAGAGCCATAGTCCGATGTGTACTCTTATCCCCAACTCGCGTGAGGCCATAAGTAACGTCGAGGGTAATTTCATCACATATAAGAAGTGTCGTCTGCATATCCCCGAGGATTTGTCGGATAAGGTGCAGACGTATCACTACAAATTTAGTGTGCATTACGACGATCTCAAATCGGAGGTATACGATGTTGTGGCCAACGAGTGGTATCAGCCCTACTACAACGTGACCTTGAGCAACAAGGTATTCCAGCTGTCGTCACCCGACGATGCTATCACCATCGACTTCGAGGTGACACAGACCAAGGCCGAGCGCCACGATGAGCAGATACACCACAAGATTGTGGAGGTATACGAGAAGATGAATGATGGCACGGAGAAGCAGATCGATTGCACGCAGCACAGCGAAACCCATTACTCGTTCCAGATGTCGAAGATCGAGAGTGACAATGCCGTATTCTTCATCCGAGTACACGAGACCGACTGCCCGATAATCGAGTTCCCCGTAACCATGCACTTCGATATTCCCGAGCCTGTTGTCGACGAGGAGGGTGATGTTGAACCGCAGAATACCACCGTCACCATTGAGGCTGCGCATCAGCGCGTACGTCCGAAGCCTGTATTCAATGCGAATAAGGGCGACGAGGCGCCTAAGATCTCGGTAAATCAGGGTAATAGATAGTTTTGGCTATGGAGGAGACTCAGAAGGTGGAGCTTAGCGCATGCTCCGAGCTACGGGCGGGTGAGAGCCTTAGACATGGCACTTATCGCATAGTGTCGGTGTTGGGTAAGGGAGGCTTTGGCATTACCTATGCTGCTGAGCATGTAGATATGCGACGTACGGTCTGCATCAAGGAGTTCTTCCCGCACAACTACTATGTGCGTGAGGCTAACGAGCGCCAGGTGTCGCTTGTGGCTCCGAACTTCGCTGAGTCGATAGATGCGTACAAACAGAAATTTCTGAAGGAGGCACGCACGCTTGCCTCTATCGACCACCCAAATATTGTACGTGTACACGACGCCTTCTCGGAGAATGGCACAGTATATTACGTGATGGATTTTATCGAGGGTGCATCGCTCGACGAGCTGGTACAGCAGAGTGGTGGCCTGAGCGTGAGTGAGGTGCGTAGCTATATCGAGCAGACGGCCTTGGCGCTACGCTATATGCACGAGCATAGCCTCCTACACCTCGATATTAAGCCACAAAACATTATGGTCTCGAGGCACGATGGGCGCATCATACTCATCGACTTCGGTCTCACGAAACACTACGATACGTCCGAGGGTAAGGAGACGACATCTACGGCCGGAGGCTATAGCAATGGCTACGCCCCCATCGAGCAGTACGACAATCGTAGCATCTCGCGCTTCTCGCCCCAGACCGACATCTATTCGTTGGGTGCCACGCTCTATTATGCGATTATGGCGAAGCGCCCACCGCACCCTAATGATATAGACTATAGAGATTTCCCGCAGTTGCCCGAGGCAACACCCGTAAATATTGTCGCAGCTGTGCGTGCATCGATGAAGTACCATATCTCCGAGCGTCCGCACTCTGTCGATGAGTTCCTCGCAATTATGAATGGTGGCGACGCTCATCGTCCGCGACGTAGTAAGTGGTGGATTGTGCCTCTATTTGTACTGCTTGTGGTGGCGGGATGTGTGGGCTACGTGTTGTTCACAAACGACCCTTCAACGCCCGTGGATAGGGGTGTGGAGGTTAGCGTCGAGGAGCTTGTGATGGAGGCCGAGAGTGCCTACGAAGCTGAGGATTACGCTGCGGCCTTTGATTCATGGCTCGAGGCGGCGGATAGAGACGACGTCAGCGCACAGGTTGCCGTAGGCACGTGCTATCGCGATGGTGTTGGCACGGAGGCCGATGGCGCAAAGGCTATGGAGTGGTATATGAAGGCTGCCGAGGCAGGCAACGCTGAGGCTCAACGATATATTGGAAATTGCTATGCCGAGGTTGAGGATTACGAGAGTGCCTTGGAGTGGTATACGAAGGCTGCGGAGCAAGGCGATGCCGTTGCGCAGTGCTATGTAGGTGTGTTTTACGAAAATGGCTTAGGCACCACGGAGGATATGACTATGGCAGTATACTGGTACGAGAGGTCAGCCGCACAGCACTATGGGTGTGCCGAGTATCTCTTAGCCATCTGCTATGAGTATGGCGATGGTGGCCTTACGTTGAGTAAATCTAAGGCTGAGGAGCTATATCGCAGAGCCGCGGAGCACGGCTACATTCCAGAGTAGATATTATTCAAATTGAGGAGGCTGAATAAAAAGTGTATTTTGTCGTTATGCTCGCCCTCAAAATGCTCATTTACGCCAAGTAAACTCCGCTTTTTCGGGCTTCACATGCCTAAAACTACATCTTTTTATTCAACCTCCTAACAAAACGGGGATGACAAATTTACTTTTTAGTTACCCCCCCCCTCGACACATCTTTATAACTCAGCCTACATCTTGATAATGTTCTGAATACCCATATTCTTAACCTCCTTAACAAGCTCGTCGTTGTCGTCCGACACCACGAGGAGCTTATCTCCGGGGCGTAATTCGGTCTTACCCTTGGGTACGAAGTAGTTGTCGCTACGACATACCATAACCACGAGTGTATGTCCCGGCAGGCTTATATCCTTAAGCGTATTACCATTCTTAAGCATCGCACCGTTGACCTCAATCTCCGAAAACTCGCTACGTATATGGTCGGGAACAACGAGCTTGAAGGTGCGCTCCTTCTCCTTGAACGATAGCCCGAGCCAGTTGGCCATAGCACTCACGGTATTACCCTGCACAAGGAGCGATATTATGGTGACGAGGAATACCACGTTGAAGAGGTAGTCGGCATTCGCCACGCCGTTTGTGAGCGGATATAGTGCAAAGATGATGGGCACAGCACCGCGCAGACCTACCCACGACACATATATGCGAGCCTTGGTTGTGAAGCTACGGAAGGGGAGCATGCACGCAAACGTCGATAGGGGGCGCGCCACAAATATCATAAATATACCTACGGCGATACCCATATACAATACCTCGGGGTCGAGCAGATCCTGAATGTCGACGAGGAGTCCGAGGGCGAGGAAGAGCACTATCTGTAGCAGCCACGTGAAGCTGTCAAAGAAGGTGCGTAGCATATTGCGGTGTACGATGCGCATGTTGCCTACCACTAAGCCGGCGATGTATACCGCAAGGTAGCCGTTGCCGTATACCATCGTCGTGAACGAGAAGGTGAAGAATGCGCACGCCAGGAGCAATACGGAGTATAGCGAGGGGTTGCTGCGTATGTTGATGCTGTTGATAATCCAAACGGTGGCACGGCCAAAGCCATATCCGAGGCCGGCGCCCACGATCATCTGTATGAGAAAGGTAGTTGCGGCATTGCCGATGTTAAGGTCGCTACCACCCGACACTACGCCTACAAGGACGACAGTGAGGATGTATGCCATAGGGTCGTTACTACCGCTCTCGAGCTCCAATAATGGGCGTAGGTTTTGCTGCAGGCCCTGCTTCTTGGTACGCAGGATCGAGAATACCGATGCCGAATCTGTTGAGGACATCGTGGCAGCAAGAAGAAGGGCAAAGGGGAAGGTTATCTCTATGTTGACGCCAAGTATCGGCGCTATGAGATATATGAACGTGGCGAGAATGATGGCCGTGAGTATGACTCCCAGTGTGGCCATAACCACGCCAGGAGCCATTACTGGTCGTATGTCTGAAAACGTCGTATCCATACCGCCCGAGAAGAGGATGATGCAGAGGGCAACCATGCCGATGAACTCTGCCATCTCCGCCGAATCGAACGATATGAAGTCGTTGTAGCCGAAAATCATACCCACGCCAAGGAACAGCAATAGGGCGGGGGCACCCAGACGATAGGCCGCCTTACCGGCAAGTACGGCGACAAAGAGCAGAAGAGCTCCTACAAGGAGGAAGTTTTCGGTAAGCATATCATATTAATTTAAGGTTTCATACTTTATGCTACGACCACCTCACGGTCATAGCCTCTTAGCCTCGCACTATGAGCTTCACTTCGCCAATAAGCATATAGTCGAAGTTGACATACTCATATATGGCGTAGGCCACAATGCTGCGGTCGTGTGAGTAACACTCGATGAGTGTTATCGCTGCCACATTACCCGCAGGTAGTGCCTCGATGCCTGCGCTATCGTCACGTGCCACAGCCTTCTGCAATGCCACGAGATGTTCGCGGTCGTAGTAACGCTCCTTGGTGTGCATATAGCGCTTCGTGGGCGTGTGATAGGGCTCGCGCTTGTCGCTCGTAAGGCGGGTGATGGCAACAATGACGCCATAGAGAAGCATCGCTATGCCTGCAACCATCAGGCTCATACCCATGGCCCCCGACTTGTCGTCGACAAGCAGGAAGTTAACTACTAAAAGAACGGCGCCCACAACGGCAATAAGCACGGGACGGCATACGGGCTGGCGTCGCTCAACCACGACACCAGAGGGCAGGGCATAAAGTGTCCTGCTAATATCTTCTAAAATCATAAAATATTTAGTTTAGTTGGCTTAATATCAATCTGTTGTAAATTAATTATATGGGCGTTCGGCTCTCCCGAATGACGCCCTCGGCCAACTAAATAATAAGTCTCATCAGGCGATTTAGGTAGTAGCATCGCGAGTGAGCTTCGAACAATATTTTATGGTTATACAATCCGTAACGTGTAGCGGCTGTGGTGCTGTCTATGGCGCTCACAGCCTTCGAGTATTGGAACGAGCGCTCCGATGTTATCGTCGTGCGCGAGAGTGTGCGCACCGCAGGCGTCACGCTTGGCGGTGTCACCGTCGTTGTTGTTGTCGATAGCAGTGGAGCCTCGGCGGTGGTGAGCGTAGGGGTGGTGGCCTCTTGGTTCTCTCCGTTCTCGGTGAGCACAGCGATGCTTACCTCCGCGTCGAGGGACGAGGCTACCGCCTCCGTGGGAAGCAGTATAGCCGCGATGAGTATCGCCATTGCTGCGATTATATATCTACGGAGACTCATTGTGCTACAAAGGTATATGTTATAGTTCCGCGGTGTGATGTCGGGGCCGAACTATCGATATTAAATCTTGTGCGCTTGTTACGCGCAGCGCTCAGCGCCTGGTCGTTGAGCTCGGGGTTTGTCGACGACTGTATGCGTGCAGCCGTAACCTCGCCATTGCGGTTGAGCCACACATCGACAACGACAACGCCGCCGCTCTTTGCACGGTATGCCGGGGTGTATAGGTCGCGGTGGTGACGCACAGGGTCGCGAAAGTCGTAGGCTACGGTCACGGCGCCCGAGAATTTACCCCTCTCTGCCTCACCCTTGCCCGGGCTCTGTCCTGCGCCCGAGCCCTGGCCTATGCCCTTGGCCTCGCGCACGCCACTCTCGTACTCTCCGCGGTTTGTCGCCATATCGGCAGCCACCTTATCCATCATCTGCTGCATGTCGCTTGTGAAGGATGTCTCGCTACGCGACCCTGCCTCTGTTGAGGCATCGTTCGACTGTAGGTTCTTCACATTTTGCACCGCCTGCAGACGTTGGTTTATCTCCTGCTGTAGCCTGTCACGCTCACGCTTCAGGCGCTCAACCTCCTCCATCGTGGGCTCCTCCTCGACAAACTCGATGATATACTCCACGGGGGCTATGTCGACATCGTAGCGTGCCGTGGCGAGCACTACGCTGCTGAGCATAAATATTACCAAGACAACGAGGAGTCCCACGCGATGGCTGTATAGCCACTCGCCAGCACTCTCCGAGCGCGTGTCTCCAAGATCCACCGTAGTCCTCTTCGGCGTATATCTCGGACGTCCCTTTATTGTGCTCTTATTGCTGTATTTTCTGCTCTCGGACATAGTCAACGTAATATTCCGAGCAAAAATAGTAATTTTTTTTAAATTTTTTAGTATATTTGTGGCACTAAATATAACAATTAGTAAGAAAACATAAAATTTTCGGATATGGCAACAAAACAGAGAACACTTGCTGAGGCGATATCTTTCGAGGGCAAGGGTCTGCATACAGGCCTTCAGGTGAAGATGACGGTACATCCTGCCGATGACAACCACGGTATCACGTTCCGTCGTGTGGATTTGGAGGGTGAGCCCGAGGTTCCCGCTTTGTGTGAGTATGTTACTGATACCTCGCGCGGTACTACCATCGAGAAGGGAGCAGCCAAGGTGAGCACCATCGAACATATTATGTCGGCGTTGTGGACACTCGATGTGGATAACGCTACTATCGATATCAACGCCCCAGAAACCCCCATTATGGATGGCTCGGCAAGAGAGTATGCCGCACGTATTGCCGAGGTCGGCACTGTGGAGCAGAGCACCGAGCGTAGATATTACGAGGTTACCGAGAAGCAGGTATATACACTTCCCGAGAAGGGCGTAGCTATCGTGCTCTACCCCGACGACGAATTCTCGGTGTCGGTACATGTCGACTACAACTCTAAGGTTGTTGGCAACCAGTATGCAGTATATAACGCCGAGATAGACTACGCCTCAAACATCGCTATGTGTCGTACGTTTGTCTTCCTCCACGAGTTGGAGCCCCTTATGAAGATGAACCTCATCAAGGGTGGTGACCTCGACAACGCTATCGTCGTAGTCGAAAATCCTGTCTCGGATGAGCAGTTGAACCACCTCAAGAAGATCTTCGGCAAGGATGACATCCGCATCACGGGTGGATACCTCAATAACCAGCAGCTGCGTGCAAACAACGAGCTTGCACGCCATAAGCTCCTCGACGTCCTTGGCGACTTCGCCCTTCTTGGTATGCGCATCAAGGGTCGTGTGTGGGCTACGCGCCCCGGCCACTTCGCCAACACGGAGTTTATGAAGGAGCTCTCGCGTGTCATCCGTCGCAGTGGTGACCGTCCGATGTTTAAGTATAGCGCTAAGGAGCAGCCCCTGATGGATATCAACGCCATCAAATCGCTCCTTCCTCACCGTCCTCCCTTCTTGCTTGTCGACCGTGTCTTCCATATGGATGGCAACGACATCGCGGGCATCAAGCAGGTGACGATGAACGAGCCCTTCTTCGTGGGTCACTTCCCCTCAGAGCCCGTAATGCCGGGTGTGCTCATCATCGAGGCCTTGGCGCAGTGCTGTGGCATCCTTGTCCTCAGTCAGGTGGAGGATCCCACGCAGTATAGCACCTACTTCCTCAAGGCCGATGGCGTCAAGTGGAAGCGCAAGGTTGTCCCTGGTGACACGTTGCAACTCGAGTGTCATATTGCCGATATGCGTCGTGGCATCGTCACGGCCGAGTGTAAGGCCTTTGCTGGTGGGCAGCTCGCCTGCGAGGCTATCCTCACGGCACAGATTGCAAAGAATCGTTAATTGAAGAAACACAAACTATTATAACACTATGATTAGTAATTTGGCTTACGTTCATCCCGATGCAAAGATTGGCAAGAACGTTACTATCGAGCCTTTTGCCTATATTGAGGGTGACGTAGTCATTGGTGATGACTGCTGGATAGGCCCTCACGCCATCATCTACGATGGCGCACGTCTGGGCAAGGGTAACAAAGTACACCCGGGTGCTTGTATCGCCTGCTTGCCCCAGGACTTGAAGTTCGCGGGCGAGAAGACTACAGCCGTCATTGGCGACTATAACGATATTCGCGAGTGTGTGACCATAGCACGTGGCACAGCATCGCGTGGTACGACCATCGTTGGTGACCACAACCTCCTTATGGCATACGTACATGTCGCTCACGATGATGTCGTGGGTAGCCACTGCGTCTTTGCTAACCGATTGTCGTTGGCCGGCGAGGTTGAGGTGGGCGACTGGGTAGTCATTGGCGGTCATACGGCCATACATCAGTGGGTACATATCGGTGACCACGCTATGATTCAGGGTGGTGCTCTTGTTGTTCAGGATATTCCTCCCTACATCATCGCTACCAATGGCGAGACACACTATGCCGGCATCAACAAGGTGGGTCTCTCGCGCCGTGGCTTTACAGAGGAGCAGATAACATCTATCCACAACACCTGTCGTATACTCTTCCAGAGCGAGCTTAACTACCAGACAGGCTGCGATAAGGCTGAGGCCGAGGTGCCTGAGACACCCGAGCGTAACTACCTTATCGACTTCATCCGTAACTCTAAGCGAGGGGTTATCAAGCAATATATCTCTCGCCGATAATTTCTTGTGATAAGGGGTCGATTGTGGCCCCTAACAAAAAATGCCACCAATGGGACGTACCTCTAAGTACTACCCATCGGTGGCATTTTTGCCGAGTGTAGCACTCGGCGCCCTTCTGACAAGAAATATCCGGTGATAAGGGGTCGATTGCGGCCCCTAACAAAAAGAGCCAACAATGGGACGTACCTCTAAGATAATTTTAGTTTATTAGACCGCATCTGCGGCCTCTCAATCATTGCCCCGAATGGGAAATACGCATAGTATGTCCCATCCGGGGCAATCTCTTAATCGAGGCCACATCTACAGTCTACTAATCAAAAATTAATTTTTCGATTTTATAGGGCATTTTTGCTGAGTGTAGCACTCGGCGCCCTTCTGACAAGAAATTTGTTGTGAAAAGGCAGCATCTGCTGCCACTAACAAAAAGTGCCGTCAATGGGCAGTAGAGAGTTTAGAGAGTTTAGGGAGTTTAGGGAGTATGGGTAATACTCCCCAATCTCCCTATTAATTACTCACTCCTCACTCCTCACTCCTCACTGGTATTAGCTACTCTAATATGGCGTCTAAGCGGCTGTGGATGCTCTTTCGAAGCTCGCGCAGCTTGTCGATGGCTGTGCGGTTCTTTGGCTTAACGAAGTTGCATGAGCCCTTGAACTTCTGCCATAGGCGCATATAGTTCCATACGAGGATGAACATGAATGGGAAGGCCACGAAGTAGCTAAAGGCCCACCAGAAACCTGCAAATATCCATAGCAGGGCTGTGGGTATAAGCTGACATATCGGCACTGAGACGAAGGCGCTCACGGCCACGTTAAACGAGCTGATGAACATCTGATCCTTGATAAGCGCCTTGGTGAATATGCGCGGGATGATGAAGAGCAGACACGTAGGTATTATCGAGATGATGAAGAGTGGCAAGAGTATCAACAATCCTAAGCCGCGGAGTATCGGAGCCGCGATGCCGGGGTTGTTTACGAAGAGCCAGTCGCGGATGCCGAGACGTCGGTACTCGTCGGCTAAATGCAGCGTGTCGCGATATATCTCCTTAAGTTCCTGGCTGTGTTCCTGGCCGGCACGCTTGAGGTCGTCGACAAGCTTCTGGTCGGCACGTAGGCGCGAGGGTAGGAAGCGGTGCTTGAAGCCGTGGCGCTTGGCATACGACGTGCCGTAGCCTGTCTCGCGGAGGAAGTCGATGGCGTCGTAGTTCTCGAGGTCGTCGATATGCAGCATCATCTCCTGTATCTTCGAGCGCACGATATTGTTTATCTCGACCATAGTCTCGCGTGGTGCCTCCTTGTAACGCTCGTAGTAGGGCTTGAGCGATATGGGTTCACCAAAGCGTATGAGCATCTCGGTACGCGCATGGAAGTAATTTGAGTAGTGGTTGCACGAGGGTAGAATCATGACATCCTCCTTGAACTCCATCTTCTCGGCAGCACCAAAGGCTATGCGCAGATAGCCAATCTTGAAGTTGCCCAACCAACGCTTATCCTGGTGGTCGGCCTCGGGGTAGAGCATGACGGTCTCGCCATCTGTGAGAGCCTGACCTGCAGCGTCGAGTGTCGCCTGATTGTTGCCTATGGCGCCGAAGCCCTCGTGGCTCATGCGGTATGCCGGGAGGAGTCCCATGGCGCGCAGTGCCTTGTTGAAGATAGGGTTCTTAAATACATTGGCGCGCGCTAAGAAGTTCATACGCCTATCCGTAAGCATAAGACACACGCACAAGGGGTCGTTCAGACAGTTCTGATGGTTCGACACCACAACAACAGGATTTCCATTCTCGGGAACATTCTCCAAGCCTACAATGTGCTCTTTGCGGAAGTATAGCCCCGAGTTGACATATTGTAGATACAATCGAAAAGCCTTCAAAAACAACGAGTGATCTCTGGGTTTTAGGTCTCTCTTCATATTATCATTATTAGGTTTGCTACCCCAAAGATAGGAAATATATTCTAAAATTCCTAATAGCAAGACCTTATTTCGATATTTTTATTTTATTTAAGAGCGTTATTATATTGAATAATAACAATATAGTACAGCTGTTGCAACTGTGTATTTTTGGTCAATAAATCTAATATATGCAATTTCTTGCGGATAAAAAAATGTCGGCCGAGGAATCTCGACCGACAACTCATCTGCCTTTTATGGGCGTTTGTTGATTACTCCTCCTGACGGTAGGTGTGCTCAACATAGATAGCGTGCTGCATAGCCTCACGCTTAGCGATTGAGGGCTTTGTGAAGTACTGACGACGACGAAGCTCCTTCAAAACACCAGTACGCTCATACTTTCTCTTAAACTTCTTGAGGGCGCGCTCGATGTTCTCTCCCTCCTTTACGGGCATGATAATCATAATCTTATACTTTTTTAATATTAATACTCTTATTTTTTTGTGCCGCTCTTTGCGACTCTCCTTTTCTGCCGCTGCTCGGGACTCTTCTTTTCTGCCGCTGCTCGGGACTCTTCTTTTCTCCCACTCCTCGCGACCTGTTGCCTTCCTCCACCTTGTGAACTCGGGCTCTACGTCTTATCTACTTGGGTGTTGTACCGAAATCGAGATAGGGCGCAATGCGTGCTGCCTCCTCTTCAGAAAATATGTTATCCTCGATCATCTCTTCTACGGTACTCCAACCTCCTTTCAATTCCCTGTGGTTAATAATGCGCCTGAGCATGCGGTTCGATAAGTATGGGTGAACCTCTAACTCTTTTGGGCTTGCAAAGTTAATACATATTTTTTTAATTTTAGCACTATCGCAGTAAATTTGTGGCGAAAAGTGCTGAAAATTATCCTCGGTGACGGCTGCAAGCTCCAAAAGTTGTGCTGTGGAGTGGTAGCCACCGAGTAGTTCGCGGTAGCGTAGGATGTGTACTACGCTCTTGGGGCCTATGCCTCTGAGCGATACTAACGTGGCGGAGTCTGCGCTGTTAATATCTATGGGGAGGGTAATGTTCGGGCGGTTGTATATGACCTCTGCCGGGCGTTCGGGGAAGATGATATAGGGCTCGAGGCGTGCTGCCATCGCTGAGTCTACGGCATAGCACTCGGCGAACTCCTCCATCGTGCGGTAGCCGCCAATCATGTCGCGATAGCGTATTACGAGGTCTGCTTGACGCGACGTGAAACCTATGGTGCGTAGATATGCCACGCTTACACTATCAAGGCTAAAGGGGCGTAGCGTCACGGTGTCTACCTGTGGCGCGGGCTTAGTGTTGGCGGGCGGCTTTATGCGATACTTGTCACCTATGTTAATATAGGGTTCGAGGGCGAAGTACATCGAGTCGGTCATGCCGTAGCATAGTGCCACATCCTCCTTTATGCGAAATACCTTGCCCGCTTCGCGCCATTTGAGTATGCTTACTGCAATGTTGCGCTCGACACCCGCCTCGACCATTGTGCGGTAGTCGGCCTCGTTAGGGTCGAAGCTCTTTAGTTGTGGTGTGAGGGTGTCGGCTGTGGCTTTGCTGTCTACCTCTCTGCGGTGGCTGTTGCCATAGTCATAGCTGTCGTGGGGGCGTGCCACCATAAATAGCAGCACGACGATAAGCATCAGTGGCACGAGCCATACTACGCCTTGTAGTTTCTCTCTGCTCTCCTTGTCCATATACTACCACTCGGCGTCGTGCGAGAGTATTAGGTTGTGATAGCGACGCGAGGGCGACTCTATGTGGTCGCCGAGGCCATACTCCTCCCATCGCTTGTCGACGTGAAGCACCGTATTGATGTCGGATGTGACGACATTGGGGAAGCGTGGCGGGTTGTCTCCGTACCCCGGGCGCTTCGAGCGGGCGTCTATGATTAGGGTGTTGTGGTGGAGACGTATGTCGCGTGCAGGGTCGGTGTTGGCGGCAGCTAACCATAGCAGGTCGCTTAGTGTCACTCCCGAGGCGCCATAGTCGAAGAGCACGGCATATTTTGCTCCAATGATGCCGTTTATGTCGAGGTAGTGTTCCACGTCGACATCGGCGCGCCACTGCTTCTCGGCATATAGGATGAGGATGCCGGCCACTGATATAAGCTCCGTGTTGAAGTATCCCACGCCACCTGCGGGGTGTAGGATGTCGGGGATGAGAGGGAGGGTGACATCTATTGTGGTGTCTACGTTTGTGAGGTCTATGGCGAGCTTCGCGCCGTAGCCCTTCCTGGGTGCTGAGTGGTCGAGGACATCGAGGATACCCTCGGAGGGTATCAGGTCGCGCTTAAACTCAATGTCGCTTAATAGGCGCAATATGGCGCTCGTTGAGCGTATGTCTATTTCGGCGGGGGCGATGAGCATGTATTTGTTGAAAATCATCTGTCCTGCGCCCCAGAGTCCCTGTGCCACCTTGGCAGCTTGACCGTCGTAGCGCTTCTCTATCGCCACGATGGCTACGTTGTGTGCCGTGCCCTCCATGGGCATATATAGGTCGCGCACCTCGGGCTGTATGGCAAGGCGTATGGGCGCGAGGAATATGCGCTCTGTAGCCTTGGCTATGTAGGCATCCTCCATGGGGGGTATGCCTACGATGGTGGCAGGGTAGATGGCATCGCGACGCGAGGTTATGACCTCGACGTGGAAACGCGGATATAGATCCTTGAGCGAGTAGAATCCCGTGTGGTCGCCAAAGTCGCCCTCTACGGCAAGCTCCTCTGTGGGGTCCACATAGCCCTCAATGACGAAGTCGGCATCGGCGGGCACCCAGAGGTCGTTGGTAAGACATCGAACCATCTCCACGGGGCGCTGGCGTAGCATGCCCGCCAAGAGCATCTCGTCCATATTGTCGGGCATAGGCGCCGTTGCCGAGTATATATATGCGGGGTCGCCACCGAGCACAACACTCACGGGCATACGCTTGCCGAGACGCTTGTAGGCGTCGTAGTGGCGGGCACCCGTCTTATGCTTATGCCAGTGCATGCCAGTGGTGTGGCTGTCGAATATCTGCATGCGATACATGCCGAGGTTGGGGATGCCCGTCTCGGGGTCTACCGTGGCAACCATCGGCAATGTGATGAAGGGGCCACCATCATGGGGCCATGAGGTGAGTATCGGCAGTCGTCGTAGGTCGGCATCCTCGCCACGCCACACTACCTCCTGACACTTGCCACGCCCCGAGCGCTTCTTCGGGAACCACTTGGCTACGTCGCTAAGCAGTGGCAGCATCTTGAGCTTATCCCATAGCGATGCTTTGGGCGACATGACGCCCTTGACAAGGTTGTCTATGCGTCGCGTGATGTCGTCGAGCTCCTCGACACCTAAAGCCATAGCCATGCGTCTATCCGAGCCCATCATATTCATCAATACGGGGTAGTTCGTGCCCGTATTCTCGAATAGCAGGGCCTTGCCGCCACCTGTGCTCTTGGATATGCGGTCGGTAATCTCGCATATCTCGAAGCGTGTGCTTACCTCGGCCTTGATGCGTTGAAGCTCGCCCGAGGCCTCCAGCTTGTCGATGAACTCGCGTAGTGTCATAGCTCTACCTATTTATTGTTCTGGGTCATCTCTATGCGTCGCTCGATATATCCCCCGGGGTGTAGGCGCGCAAAGTCGCTACAGTGAAAGCCACGTAGGTGCATCAGCGCTGTGGCTATGGCATCGCCCAGGGCCAGCTGTGCTGTTGTCGATGCTGTGGGTACTATGTCGAGCACGCTATCTTCGGCCGTGATGGTGATGTTGAGGCATACGTTGGCGTGGTTGGCGAGCGACGATGTGGCGTTGCCCGTCATCGCTATTATAGGGTTGTTGTTATGCTCGGCATACTCCACGATGGCGCGTAGCTCGTCCGTCTCGCCCGAGTATGAGAGGGCAAAGATGACATCATCCTCGCTGATGATGCCGAGGTCGCCGTGCGATGCCTCGGCGGGATGGAGGAATATTGTGGGTGTGCCTGTGCTTGTCAGCGTTGCCGCAATCTTACGCGCTATGATGCCCGACTTGCCCATGCCGGTGATCACCACCTTGCCACGGCAGGTGTATATCGTCTCCACGGCAGCAATGAAACTCTCGTTGAGCGACTGCTCAAGGAGCGTGAGGGCCTCGGCCTCGGTATGTATCATTGTGCGACCTACCATTAGTAGCTCTTCGTTTCGCGTTGTCATCTCTATCTCTATTTATAACAATCTGCTTATTAGTGTGCTAAGCTCTGCTATGGGGAGCATGTTGCTGCCGTCTGAGAGGGCTCTCTTGGGCTCGGGGTGTACCTCGAAGAAGTAACCATTGGCACCAAAGGCCTTGGCAGCAAGCGCCATTGCGGGTATATACTCACGGTCGCCGTTGGTCACACCCTCGCCACCTCCCGGGCGCTGTACCGAGTGTGTGCAGTCCATAACCACCGTGGGTGCTATCTTCAGCATCTCGGCAATGTTGCGGAAATCGACAACGAGGTTGTTGTAGCCATACATATTGCCACGCTCGGTGAGCCACACATCCTTGGCGCCCGACTCTATAGCCTTAGCATAGGGGTAGCGCATATCCTGGCCCGAGAGGAATTGCGCCTTCTTGATATTCAGGCTCTTGCCCGTGCGTGCTGCCGCCACGATAAGGTCAGTCTGGCGACATAGGAATGCCGGTATCTGGAGGATGTCGACAACCTCGGCTGCGGGTGCTGCCTGCCATGCCTCGTGTATGTCGGTGAGTATGCGTAGTCCATACTTCGACGATATGTCGGAGAGCATCTTGAGGCCTCGCTCCATACCCACGCCACGAAACGATGTCAGCGACGTGCGGTTGGCCTTGTCGAATGAGGCCTTGAAGATGATGTCTACACCGAGGTTGCGGTTTATTGCCACAATCTCGCGTGCGACCTCGTCGAGGAGCTCGTAGCTCTCGATGACACAGGGGCCTGCTATGAATTTTGTGTTATTCACAATCCTAACTATAATCTATCCTCGTTGTTACGCAGCAGCACCTCGGCACGTGCTAAGTCCTCGGGCGTATCTATGCCTATGCTCTCATCGTGGGTTATGGCCACAGCTATGCGATAGCCCCTCTCGAGCCATCTTAGCTGCTCCAACATCTCCACGCCCTCGAGCTCTCCACCCTCGAGCCTCGTCACACGCCTAAGCACGTCG
This sequence comes from Alistipes sp., assembly GCA_017517705.1. Lineage (GTDB taxonomy): Bacteria > Bacteroidota > Bacteroidia > Bacteroidales > Rikenellaceae > Alistipes. The sequence goes on along the minus strand of JAFWYM010000016.1, from coordinate 89,395 downwards.
CTACGAAAGGCATATATGCCTATATGCTTGAGGTAGCGGTGGTGCTCGAGCCACTCCGTGCGATGGTAGTCGCGAATGTGGGGTATCGCTGCACGTGAGAAGTATAACGCCATGCCCTTAGCGTCGCGCACAACCTTTACATTGTTCTGGTTCTCGACCTCTGCGATGCCCTCCTCCACGCTGAAGGGGCGGGCAAGGGTCGCTATCGCCACGTCGTCGTCGGCGAAGCAGTCGACAAGCGAGCGTATCTGCTCCCTGCGGATAAAGGGCTCGTCACCCTGCACGTTTACCACGATGTCGTAGTTGCCACCCACAACCTCGAGGGCCTCGGCACAGCGATCCGTGCCACAGCGGTGTGTCGCGGAGGTCATCACCACGCGCCCACCAAAGGCCTCGACAGCCGCGTATATGCGCTCATCGTCCGTGGCGACAACAACATCCTCCACGACGCCCTGCACCCTGCGATATACGCGCTCGATGATACTCACACCACCCAGCAGCGCCAAGGGCTTACCCTCGAAGCGCGTGGAGGCGTAGCGTGCAGGGATGATGGCTAAGGTGCGGAGTGCCATAGTCGAATGTCTTAACTACTTGAGGGCTATGGCAAGCACCTCGTCGTTGGTATGTACGTAGTGGAACGTCAGACCCTCGACATACTCGGCCTTGATCTCCTCGACATCCTTTCGGTTCTCCTCCGAGAGGATGAGTTCGTTGATGCCGGCACGCTTGGCTGCAAGTATCTTCTCGCGTATGCCACCTACGGCCGTCACACGTCCGCGCAATGTCGTCTCGCCCGTCATCGCCAGACGCTCCTTAACCTCGCGGCCGGTATATGTCGAGACGATGGATGTCACCATCGTGATGCCTGCCGAGGGGCCATCCTTGGGTATAGCACCATCGGGCACGTGGATGTTGAGGTCGCGCTCCTCGAAGAGCTTACGGTCGATGCCCAGCTCCTCGTGGTGTGCCATAACCCACTCATGGGCGATGGTTGCCGACTCCTTCATCACATCACCAAGGTTACCCGTGAGTGAGAGCTTGCCCTTGCCGGGGGTAAGTACCGACTCGATGTATAGGATGTCGCCACCCACCTGCGTCCAGGCAAGGCCCGTAACCACGCCACGCATGCCTGCAATGTCGTAGCGGTCGTTCTTGTACTTAGGCTTGCCGAGGATGGGCTCTAATGCTCCAACCTCGATGGTCGTTGTTACCTCCTCCTCTAAGGCGAGGGCCTTGGCACGATTACGCGCTATCTTTGCTATGTTCTTATCCAAGCCACGCACGCCCGACTCGCGAGTGTAGTCCTCGATGATGCGGACGATGGCATCACGCGAGAGCGTGAGCTTATCCTCGGGTATGCCGTGTGCCTCGCGCTGCTTCTTGACCAGATGATTCTCGGCAATATGCACCTTATCCTCAAGGATATATCCCGGGATGTTGATCATCTCCATGCGGTCGCGTAGCGCTGCCGATATGTTTTCGATGTTGTTTGCCGTGGCGATAAAGAGCACCTTCGAGAGGTCGTACTCCGTATCGAGGTAGTTGTCGTGGAACGTGGTGTTCTGCTCGGGGTCGAGCACCTCGAGTAGGGCACTCGAAGGGTCGCCATGATTCGAGCGCGACACCTTGTCTATCTCGTCGAGGATGATCACGGGGTTTGAGGCGCCACAGCGCTTGATTGTCTCTATTATGCGGCCGGGCATAGCTCCGATATATGTCCTACGGTGACCGCGTATCTCCGACTCGTCGTGCAGACCGCCGAGCGATATGCGACCAAACTTACGCCCCATAGCCTCGGCTACGGACTTACCGAGCGATGTCTTACCCACTCCCGGAGGGCCATAGAGACAGAGTATGGGTGACTTGAGGTCGCCCTTGAGCTTGATGACGGCAAGGTGCTCCAGCAGACGCTCCTTGACCTCGTCGAGACCAAAGTGATCCTTGTCTAACTGCTCGCGTACAGCCTTGAGGTCGAGATGATCTGTTGTCATCTCCTCCCACGGCAGGTCGAGCATAAGCTGTAGGTAGTTTATCTGCACCGAGTACTCGGCAACGGCGGGGTTGAGGCGCTCGAGGCGTGCCACCTCCTTCTCGAAGAGGTCGGCCGTAGCCTGCGACCAGCGCTTCTTCTTTGCTGCCTCCCTCAGACGCTCAACGTCGGCATCCATGCCGTCGCCAATCTCATCCTGAATGACGCGCATCTGCTGCTGGAGGTAGTAGTCCTTCTGCTGCTTGTCTATCTCCTGCTTGACCTTGTTCTGTATGTCGTTCTTAAGCTCGGCCAGCTGCTGCTCGCGAACCAATATCTCTAACAATCGACGTGCTCGCGCCAAGAGACCCGGAGCCTCCAACAGATGCTGGCGGTCGTCGTCCGTGAGCTCCATATTCGAGCATATAAAGTTTATTATCGCACGGCTCGAGTCGAGGTTCTTGATGGCAAAGGCCGCCTCCTTGGGCATCGAGGGCGATATGTTGATGATGCCGAGAGCCACCTCCTTGATAGACTCCACGAGGGCTACGAACTCTACATTCTTCGCATCGGGTGTACTATCCTGTATGGGTGTCACCGTAGCCTTGAAGTAGGGCTGCGTGGTGATATACTCCTGCACCTCAATCTTCTCCAATCCCGAGAGTATCACCGTGAGGTTGCCGTTGGGCATCTCGAGGATCTTAAGTATGCGTGCCGTCGTTCCTATCTTGTGCATATCGTCGGGTGTGGGATCCTCTATCGAGCTGTCCACCTGCAATACGGCGCCCAATAATCCGTCACCCGCCTCTACGGCACGCACCAGCGCTATAGACTTGGCACGCCCTACGGTGATGGGTGTCACTGCTCCGGGGAATATCACGGAGCTACGCAATGTAAGTATGGGCAACACCTCGGGGATGTTGACCTTCTCGATGGTGTCGTCACCACCCGATATGATGGGTATAACCTGGTGCTTGCCATCGAAGAGCTCGGGCACCAAACCCAAATCATCCAATTCTGTATCCTTCTTATTTCTACTCATAGTCAACGTTTTTTTTATCTATGCGTCTCAATCTCCTTGCCGTAGGCGTAGGGCGCGACACACCGATGTTTATAGCAATAACGCGACAAATGTAGCGATTATTTCATGGAAATAACCGATGGCGAAGAAAATCTTTATAACAAGTTATTGACAAAGGGGGTGCTACGATGATGTCTGTCGATACGCTTAGGACTATATGCACCTCCCCGGCCCGATAAGCACCCGGGCGGCGCATAAATGCACAGCCTCTGAGATAAATAGACTTCTATCTCCCGTTAGGGAGTCGTTTAGTTGAGGTTTAGATGAATTTGTCGCCTGTGGCATACTTTACATCCTCGATAAAGCCCTTGATGTTGCGCTCCTCGCTCTTGGGGCATATCATCAGCACATCGGGGGTGTCGACGACGATATAATCCTTCAGTCCACTAACTACCGCAGTCTTGCCCTCGGGAATGTGTATCAATGAGTTGCGTGTGTCGTATGGGTATATGTCGTCGCTGCTTGTGACGTTGGCGTACTTATCCTTGCGCGATTGCATATACACCGAGCGCCATGTGCCAAGGTCGCTCCAGCCAAAGTCGCCCGCGTGAACGTAGACATTCTCCGCGCGTTCCATAATGCCGAAGTCTACGGATATGGGCTTGCACTCGGCAAATACCTTTTCGATGGCTGCAGTCTCATTTGCGGTGCCGAGGGTGTCGATGATGTTGCCAAAGAGAGCTGCGTGGTCGGGGAGGTGCTCCTCAAAGGCGGCGATTATATCCTTGACCCTCCAGATGAATATTCCCGAGTTCCACAAAAACTCGCCACTCTCTAAAAATGCTGTTGCCATTTCGAGGTTGGGTTTCTCGGTGAAACACTTCACCTTGCTTATCTCGGTTGAGCCTGTGCGCTGTATATATCCATAGCCTGTCTCGGGGCGTGTGGGCTCTATGCCTATGGTCATCAGAGCGCTCTTATTGTCGATGAACGCAAGGCAATTATTTACTATGCTCGAAAACTCTTTCTCGTTGAGTATCAGGTGGTCAGAGGGTGTGACAATCATCTTGGCATCGGGGTCGCGGCGTAGAAGATGGTATGCGGCATAGGCGATGCACGGTGCTGTATTACGACCTATGGGCTCGCATAAAATCTGCTCCTCGGTGAGTTCGGGGATATGCTCGATGACGAGCTCCTTGTAGCGCCTGTTTGTCACTACTATGAAGTTCTCCTTAGGAACAATATTGGCAAATCTGTCGTATGTATGACGTAGGAACGAGCGCCCCGTGCCCATAATGTCGAGGAACTGCTTGGGGTGGCTCTGTCGACTCATCGGCCAGAAGCGCGACCCTACACCGCCGGCCATTATCACACAATATTTGTTGTTTGCCATACTCTCTGAAATTTGTATAAATTTATAAAATTTACACAAAGATAAAATTTTTTTGTATCTTTGCAAAATGTTTGGAGTTTTTTTAATGCTCTAAAGGTGCTTTATGTGCTCCGAAAAAATATTGTAAACGAATGAAAATTAGGCTGTTCACACTTCCCAACATCCTCACGCTGGCAAATCTTATGGCCGGCGTGCTGGCCATCGTTGCCACGCTCAACTATCACGATTATGAGACGGCACTGTGGCTTATCGTTGCGGCTGCCATCTTCGACTTCTTCGATGGCTTCGTGGCGCGCCTTTTACACCAGCAGTCGCCTCTCGGCGTGCAGCTCGACTCCTTGGCCGACGACGTTACCTTCGGTGTCGCTCCGGCTCTCGTGATGTTCGACCTCTACCGTGGTGCTGAGGCTCGATGGGTCGATAATGAGGTTGTTATGCAATGGCTGGGACTTGTCGTGTTGCTCATTGCGGCCTTCTCGGTTTTGCGCCTTGCGAAGTTCAATATCGACACTACGCAGAGCACCGAGTTCGAAGGTCTCCCTACACCCGCAAATGCCCTGTTAATCATATCGTTGGCGCTCCTTGCCGAGCAGGGACACCTTCTTCTGTACAAGGAGATAATCCTTGCCGTAGCCCTATTGTCGTGCTACCTGCTTATCAGCCCCATACGTATGTTCGCCCTCAAGTTCAAGGGCTTTGGCATCAAAGATAATGCCCTGCGTTATGGCTTTATCCTTGTGGCGTTGGTCGTGATTATTTGCTTCACGACATACTCCATACCGACAATCATCGTTCTCTATATCGTAGTATCGCTCCTTCGCTGGCTTACAACGAGGAGCAAAGCATAGTTTTTTGGATGAATAGGTTGCAGCGTATACTCTCGGTCGTGGCTTTCGTGGTAGCATCATTGCTACCCGCGGTGTCACACGCACAACTTGACGCTGCAGCGTTGGCGCGTGCCCAACGTGAGGGGCAGACAACCCCCTACGGAAATACCGGCATCCCCGGTATGGATAACGGCATGGGCATGGGTATGGAGGGCGACGAGAGCATGGAGGGCGAGGGTGTCGACTCTACCGATGTGAAGAAGAAGCGTGAGAGGAAGCCCCTCGAGTCCTACTACTTCAACGACACGGTGCGAGCCCTGAGAAACTGGAAATGGACGATAGATAGCCACTATAACCGTGTGAACATCGCCCCTCTCGATACGACGCTTGCCGACTGGCGTATTGACTATGTCTTTTATCGCAATGGCGTGGGCGATATGTCGCTTGGTGGTCTCGGACAATCTACGCAGCCGGTCAACTGGTTCAACCGACGCCAGAGTCCCGACTTTACCTTTGCGCGTAGCTACGACGCATATACTGCACGTATAGACAACGTCCCATTCTACAACGGTAAGACGCCACTGACGAACATGATGTACCTCGAGTCGGGGCAGAAGCGCTACCGCGAGGAGCATTTTGAGCTTGTACACTCGCAGAACATAACCCCCTCGACCTCGGCAAACGTGAGCTACAAGGCGCGCAGCACGCGCGGCCTCTACGACTGGCAGAGCACCAAGAACCATGCTCTCTCGGTGGGCGTGGCACATACCGGCAAGCGCTACTCGGTACACGCTGCGTATATGCACAACATGGTCGACACACGTGAGAATGGTGGTGTTGTGGGCGAGTGGGCTGTGGCCGATACTACATTCGAGATGCCCTCGGGTGTGCCGATGCGTCTTGCTAATGCTCAGGCGCACAACCACTATCGCAATCACGCCTTCTTTATAAAGCAGGCATACGCCATACCCCTCGAGCACGTCACCGAGTACGACTTCTCGTTGGCCGACCTCTCGGCGGTATACTTCGGCCATCAGTTCGAGTATAACACTTGGTCGAAGGTATATACCGACAAGTATGCGACCTATACCAATGAGCGTGGTCACTACAATGAGGAGACACAGAAGTGGGAGCCTGTGCGCGACCTCGAGTATTACGACCATTGGTATATCGACCCCGAGGCTACGCGCGACTCCATCTCCGAGCGTATAATCTCGAATAAGCTCTTCGTGCAGGTGCAGCCGTGGGATCGTGACGGTGTGGTCTCGACCATCGATGGTGGTGTCGGCCTCGACCTTCACACATATTCATACCTACGCCTTGATGACTACATTAAGGGTGGCATGACGCGCGATAAGCGCACGTCGTGGTACGTATATGGTGCCACGGGCGGTAAGATTAAACGATATGCCGACTGGGGTGCTGACGTCAAGTACTACCCCTCGGGCTATCGTGGCGGTGACCTCTATATTAATGCTGACATTACACTTAGAGCCTTCATCCGCGAACACCCGCTGATTCTCACCGGACGCTTCCGTCAGGAGCTCCGCTCGCCAGGCTACTGGCAGGAGAATCTATTCTCAAACCACTATGCGTGGTTTAACTCCTTCGATAAGGAGTCTGAAACTCGTTTCGAGGTTAACTTCTCGGTTCCCGACATAGCACTCGAGGTTGGTGCTTGGCAGGGTGTCATAGGCGATATGATCTACTACGACACTAACAGCCAGGTGAAGCAACATACGGGTGTTGTTAGCCTCACGAGTTTGTATGCTCGCAAGGATTTCCGCATTGCGGGACTCCATCTCGATCACAGGGCATTGGTACAGATCACGTCCGATGAGCGTGTGCTTCCCGTACCCACGTTGAGCGCCTTCCTCTCGTACTACTACGAGTTCTGGGTCAAGCGCGACGTGCTACGTGTGCAGATAGGCTTGGATGGTCGCTTCAATACGGCGTACCACGCACCGAGCTACAACCCTGCACTCTCGGTCTTCTTCAATCAGCGCGATGTAAAGGTGGGCAACTACCCCTATATCGACGCCTTTGTGTCGGCCAAGTGGAAGCGTATGAGAATATTACTTAAGTTCCAGCATCTCAACCAGGGACTCTTTGGCAATGGCGAATACTTCCAGGTAGCTCGCTATCCTATGAACCCGCGTATGTTCAAGCTGGGTATCTCGTGGTCGTTCTACGACTAACGGCGAGTTCTGTGCCCGTATAAGCAGCCCACAAACTGCTAAACGATGTTAAAAAAAGTATCTATTGTGATTCTTGTTACGGCTCTCGTTGCCGTATACGAATCAACCGAGGGTAAGGCCCCTGCTACGACTATTGACCTTAGCGCTGTCCCTGCCCCGAGCAACAACGAGCAGATGGCCGCGACGGCCGAGCTGCCGTGTATTATCTCTCGCTTCGACCCCATAATGCGTAGGGTAGGTAGCGAGGAGGGTCAAGATTGGCGACTTATGAGTGCTATAGCCTATAGCGAGTCGCGCTTTATCGAGGACCTTAAGTCGAGCCAGGGGGCCATGGGTATTATGCAGATACGCCCCGTTGTAGCTCGTCATTTCAATGTGCCGGTGGAGGATATCCACGACACCGAGACCAACATCCGCCTTGCAGGTATGCTCCTCTCGGAGCTCGACACGATGCTCCGCATCCCTAAGAGCACACCTACGGAGGATCGTCTGAGCATAATCCTTGCCAGCTATAACGCAGGCATAGGCCATGTTCTCGATGCTCGACGCCTTGCTCGCCACGAGGGCGCAAATCCTAACTCGTGGGCAGATGTCAGCCACTATCTCAAGCTCAAGTCCGATCCTGCGTACTACGAGCTCGATATTGTCCAGAGCGGTAAGTTTACCGGCAGTGGTCAGACGCTGCATTACGTCAAGGAGGTTATGGGGAAGTATAATCAATATTGCAGCCTCGCCTCTTAATTTGTTGTGATAAGGGGTCGATTGCGGCCCCTAACAAAAAATGCCACCAATGGGACGTACTTCAAGTACTACCCATCGGTGGCATTTTTGCCGAGTGTTGCACTCGGCACCCTTCTGACAACAAATTACGGGAATGAAAAGGCAGCATCTGCTGCCGCTAACAAAAAGTGCCGTCAATGGAACGTACGCTAAGTACTATCCATCGACGGCATTTTTGCCGAGCGTTGCATCTACTACCATCTTACAAAAAATGAGAGAGTGGTAAGTAATCATCTACAGCTGCTAACAAACTATTTCAGCCATGAGGCTAAATAGGGAGTGTATTTTGTTGTATGCTTGCCCTCCTAAAGCTCTGCACCACTACAGATTACAGCACCTTATCGTACTCCAGTTGTGTGCGTACTTTTGCCCAGTTGACAACGGGGCGGCGGACGCCGTCGATAAACATAATGGGGCAGCCCAATGAGGCATCGTCGATATATATATCGGCATAGATCTTAGGAGACTCAGTCCACTCTCGCTGCTCGGGGTTATCATTCACGGCCCAGAGCTCTATCTTGCGGTCGCGAAACCACTTTGTTGCAGCCTCAAGCTTCGCGCCCGAGCGCATAGTATATAGTATAAGTCTATGCCCGCGCTTATTAAGGGCACGTAGTACATCCACGGCACCTTCAACATCCATACCCACCATTGGGTATTCGTGCTCCACACACGTGCCGTCGAAGTCCACGGCGATGACCATACCTTTATCTTTTGCCATAACCTATCGTTTTGTGAATAGGCCTCTGAACTTTCGCCAGCGGCGCTGTAGTGTCGTGTTATCCTCATTCTCGCTATAGTAGCCATAGCCATAACCGTAGCCGTAGCCATAGGTACGCTTGCTATGTGTCACGCCATTGAGGATGATGCTCATATTGCGGAACTTCTTCTCGCGGTAGAGGTTCTCAATATCGGGTAGGTGACGACGGTCGAGGTTGCCCTGACGTATGATATATACGGTGAGGTCGACGAGTCGGTCGATGATAAGGGCGTCGGCAACAGCCATAGCGGGGACGCTATCGATGATGATATAGTCGAAGCGGCCACGTAGCTCCTCGATAAATTGGTCTACGCGCTGCGACATAAGCATCTCGGTGGGGTTGGGTGGCTGAGGCCCCGAGAAGATGAAGCTTAGGTTGGGCTCCTCCTCGCTCTTATATATGATATCATCGATGGATGCTATCTTGTTGGTGAGGTATCCCGTCATACCACGTCGGTCGTTGCGGTGGCCCATAGTCTTCGAGAGGGTGCGACGACGGAGGTCGAAATCGATGACTACGGTGTTCTTACCCGAGGCAGCAAGGGTAGCTGCAAGGTTGAGCGACACGAAGGTCTTGCCACTATGAGGTATTGACGAGGTGAGCATTATGACCTTAACCTCCTTGTCTACGGACATGAAGCTGAGGTTTGTGCGTATCATGCGGAACGACTCTGAGAGCGCATCACGGCCATCATCCTTGACGATGATGCCACCAACGGTCTTGCCTCCATACTGTGGTACGTCGCCAAGGAAGGGGGCGGTGAGCACCTCCTCGATGTCGCGGCGTGAACGTACCGAGGTGTTGAGTATCTCGCGGAGGTAGAGGATGGCAAAGGGTATGGCCAGACCCAGCACCACGGCAATGAGGTATATGAGCGGGCGCTTGGGGCTTATGGGCAGGTTGCTGCCATAGGCCTTGTCGATGATGCGGGCGTTGCTCTCGGCAGTAGCTCCCGTGAGAGCATTCTCCTCGAGCTTCGTGAGCAGGTAGATATACAACTCCTCCTTAACCTTCTGCTGGCGTGCCTTGGAGAGTAGCTCCTTCTCCTTTGTGGGCGAGCTGTACATCTTCGAGTCGGCGATATTCTGCTGGCGATTTACCTGCTCAATCTGCAGGTTCAGACCCTCGATGTGCGACGCGAGCGACGACTCAATGGCCCTGCGCACGTCGGCAAGCTGCATCTCGAGGTCGGTGATTATGGGGTTGCTCTGTGACGACGATGAGCGCAGACGCTCATACTGCAATACGTTCTTGTTGTACTGCTCAATCTGTGTTGCGAGGGCTGTAGAGGCACCACTCATCGTTACCGTAGCTGCGGGAATGAGGGCATTGGGGTTGTTTGTATCGCGGATATACGCCAGGATATACTCCGCCATCTCGCGATTAGCCTCCAGTGAGAGCACATCCTTGCGTAGCTGCTTGAGCTCCTCGGCGCCGAGCAGAGCCTCATTCTCGGGGCTATAGAGACGATTCTGCTGCTTGAACGAGGCGATGTCGCTATCGGCAAGGTTGAGCTCCTCGCCGAGCGATAGGAGGCGCTCGTTGATAAACTCCTCGGTGAGGTTCGATATAGCCTGCTTATCCTCGATGGCGTCGATGTTGTAGGCGTCGATGATGCCGTTGATGACATTCTCGGCACGTAGGGGCACTTGGTCGTTCATCGTGATGGCGATGACCGAGGCCTGCTTGTCGGCAATCTCGCACTTAAGCTGGCGGCGATAGCTCTCCGTAACCTCGTTTAGTGGTAGCTTCGTGACCTTAATCTCGCGGTGGCCGTAGCGCTCGAGGTAGGGGGTAGCTATCAGGGTGATGTTGCCCAGAGGTGTGGCCACGGTATCTCCCGCTTGCAGCTTGATGCTACCCTCGGCATTGCGGATGGAGCCCTCCTCGTCGCAGAAGTCGAAGAGTGTGATAATGCCCGACTCATCCACCTTGTAGCGTAGCGATCCCATATCTGAGGGTTTTGCCGTGAGGAACTTAACGAGCAAGGGTGCTCGGCCATACATATCTGTCGTGCGTATGCGTCCCTCCGTCGTATAGCGTGTGGTGAGGTCGTACTTCTTAACGACCTGCTCCATAAGTTTTCGCGACTGGAAGATGTGTATCTCGTTATCCACCGAGCGGCGCCCCATACCTCCGAGGAGGTCGTTGAAAGCCGTAACCTCTGTGCCCGAACCCTTACGCGAGTCTTTCACAAGGACGGTGGCCGTACGCTGGTATATGGGGGCTGTGCGGTGCAGGTAGAAGAAGGCTATACCACCACACATGAGCAGTGAGATGATGAACCAATACCAGTTTGACAATATAAGTTGTAGCAGGTCGTTAAGCGAGAGATTGCGACCCTTAGGCTCTGTTGTTGCCTGCTGTGTATTCGTATTCTCCGACATAGCTGTGGATGTATTACTATTTGCTTACTGTGAGGATGGTTATTACCAATGTGGCCAACGATATTGCTGTTGATGTGAGCGATATCCAGAATGAGCGGTTCTGATTAATCTCCGCCGTTGCCGCCTTGTATTTGTTGGGACTTACGATGATGACGTCGTTCTGCTCTATGTAGAAGTAGGGCGACGAGAATATATCCTGCGAGCGTAGGTCGAGCTTCGTGACGATGCTCTTGCCCTCCTTCTCGCGAATGATGGCTACATCCTCACGGTTACCGTAGATGGTCATGTCGCCTGCGAGGGCCAATGCCTCGAATATCGTGAGCTGATCCTTGTTTATGTTGTAGCGTCCGGGCTTTGTCACCTCGCCTATGATCGACACTGTAAGGTTGGCGAAGCGCACGTTGACCTTCGGGTCGGCGATGTACTCGCCATCGATTATCATCTTCTCGATCTTGGCCTCGGCCTCCTCGCGTGTGAGGCCTCCGACCTTAACCTTGCCAATAACGGGGAGTGCGATATAACCCTTGCTGTCGACGGTAAGTACCTGGAGGCTGCTCTCGTTGGCGGTGCTGTTTGTCACCGTGCCATTGAGGGCGTTGTAGCTCGTCGAGGTGTTGAAGGGCATTGCGAGCTCGGGATTCTTGCTGTTGACAACGACCGTTATCTGGTCTAAGGGTTTCAGGCGTATGATGTAGTTTTCGGGGAGCACTATCTCTGAGCCACTCTCCACATCCTGAAGGTATAGTACGCGTCGCTGTGCATTGCAAGCACAAAGCATCACTACTAATCCGAGTATTAGCAACTTAAAATATCTCATATTTTTTGCACTATTTCTATATGGTTTGCACAAATGCCTCAGCCATCTCAACACTGCGGCCAATAACCGTGCAAATATACAAAAAATATGCTACATCGCGCTATTCTCGTGCGTTTTTATTTTCGTTTAGTTGTTGTCGAGCCACTCCAGGAAGTCGGATGTGCGGCTGCGGCTCACGACAACATCATCTTCGGAGCGTGGTGTGAGCTGTAGTTTCAGTCGTGTGCCTAAGTATTTCGAGATGTTTTCGATGGAGTTTATCGATACGATGTAGCTTCGCGATATGCGGAAGAAGAGCTTCGGGTCGAGCATCTCCTGCACCGTGTCGAGCGAGTAGTCCAGGAGGCGTCGTGAGCCGTTGCGACAGATGGCATAGGTGCTCTTATCCTCTGAATAGCAGTAGGCTATATCGTCGATGGGGATGATGATAATCTTCTCGCCGGTCTTTACGATAAAGCGCTTTTTGTACTCCTTGTCCTTGGGTGCTCCCGCCCTCGACACTATGTCGATGAGGGCCTCGAGGCTCGGCGAGGTGCGCTGCTCGAGGCGCTCGCGGCAGCGTTCCCATGCTCGCGTCAGCTCCCTCTCCTCGATGGGCTTTAGCAAGTAGTCTACGCTGTTAACCTTGAATGCGTTGACGGCGTAGTTGTCGTAGGCGGTGGTGATGATAACCTCCGCCGTTATGTTTATCTTGTCGAAGATGTCGAAGCAGACACCATCCGAGAGTTCCACATCCATGAATATCACGTCGGCACCCTCGGGATTCTCCTCTAACCACTTTATTGTCGAGCGCACTGAGCTGAGGGTCATGACGATGCGGCTGTCGGGGCAGCACTTGTCGATAAGTTTTTTGAGGTTTATCTGCGCAGGGATCTCGTCCTCTACGATTAGCACTTTTATCATACTATCGGGAGTTTTACTATAAATTCTTTATCGCTTTTCTCGACGCTTATCTCGCGGCCGGTGATGTCGAGATACTGGCGTCGTATGTTTGCCAGGCCGAGGTGTGTCGACGGCTGTCCGTGGGTGCGTAATTGTAGGTTGTTTCTCACGATCAGCGTGTCGTTCTCGGTGGCTATGTTTATGTGTAGCGGAGTCTCGCCGCTCACGATGTTGTGCTTAGTAGCATTTTCGACCAATAGTTGGAGTGCACAGGGCACAACCAACCTATTCATAAGTTGCTCCTCTACCTCCCATTCAACAACCATTCCTTCGATAAATCGCTCCTTCAGCAAGTCGATATACTTCGTCGTAAACTCTATCTCCTCGCTGAGCTTTACAAGAGGCTTGTTGTCGTTGCTGAGCATATAGCGATACGTGCCCGCGAGTTTACGTATGAAGGCGCTTGCACGCTCTGTTTCATGCTCCTGCACGAGGTAGTCGAGGATGCCTAATGAGTTGAACAGAAAATGGGGGTTTATCTGCTGTTTCAGGCGTTCGTACTGATACTCCGTGCGGTGCTTCAGTTCGCGCTCTTCGCGCAGCGCTCTTCGCGAACGCATGGCCGTCTGTACGAGGTAGCATACAGTGATGATTATCAGGTCGATAAGTAGCGATGCTGAGAGTTTGCGTATAAACTCCTCGATGCTATCTCCGGGCTCCTGCATCAGCGGTATGTCGAAGTAGATGAGTAGTGCCGAGAGGAAGGGAATCGTGAGTGTCGATATTGCCAGCGTCAGCGTCGTCATTTTGTGCTTCTTCTCTCTCGATGTGTAGCGTGTGACGTTGAGTGTGAGTATGATGTTTCCCGCCAGCAGCAGTAGCAGTGCCCAGCTGTTGCCCAATACATCCATGATGCTCGAGAAGAGCATGCCCTCGGTAAATATCTTGGCTCTATCCATCGCCACGTAGATCATGCGCAGGATAAGAATCGATATGGCTATGATGGTGATGTTTTGGGGCTTTATGGAGTGTTCGTTGTTGTTGCTGCGCAGACGTTTTACGCGCAGTGTTATGCGATCTATGGCAAGGCCTAATATGGTGGTTATTAGGAATGTAGATATGGCGGGTGCCAGGTAGCTGCTCTTTACGATAAGCATCAACGGCTCCCATAGCCACGAGCCGAAGATGAAGCCTAAGAGAGTAGCAACAAGGGTCAGTACGGCCATCATCTCGACACGTGTGTTGTTGCGCATCGATACCACGATGACCATCGTTATGGTGAGTATCGTCAGCGGAATATCGTCGTAGTAGTTCAGCCCACGCGACACTATCGACACGGCGAAGTGTAGCAGCGCAAACAGTAGGACTATGGTCGTGTTGTTTATTGAGCGAAATCGATTCATAGCGACAAATATACGCAAATAAAATCAATCTTCCAACTTTTCCTGCCTACAGCCACACATCTCTCAGCCCCTATTCCGTCTCTGTTGCTCCTCGATTTGCCACTATTATAGCTTAAGCTATTATCCCAATATCGTGCCAGTGTTGCGCAGAGTATCTCCGTTCGGTCTCGAAAACACGCAATTCGTCGCAGAAAACTACCATTTGGGTAGAATTGATTTGTTTGTTTGACTTTTTTTTGTAAAATTTGTAGTGTTGGAGGAGTGTAGTTATTAAATTTTTTAAAAAACTCATTGTATATACAATCCTCAAAACTGGGACAACGGACGAATAATTATTAAAAATTTTTAAAATATGCAAAAGCCTACACTTTCATTCTGGCAGATGTGGAATCTGAGTTTCGGATTCTTTGGCGTGCAGATTGCCTACGCTCTTCAGAGCGCCAACATCAGCCGTATCTTTGCAACGTTAGGTGCCGACCCCCACACGTTGAGTTTCTTCTGGGTTTTGCCCCCGTTGATGGGTATGATCGTACAGCCCATCGTCGGCTCGCTGAGCGACAAGACGTGGTGCAAGTGGGGACGTCGTAAGCCCTACCTCTACATCGGTGCTATTGTGGCCATCATCGTTATGGCGCTACTTCCCAACTCGGGAAGCTTCAACCTCACGGTAAAGGCGGCATTGGCCTTTGGTGCTGTGATGTTGATGTTGCTCGACACCTCGATCAATATGGCCATGCAGCCCTTCAAGATGATGGTGGGCGATATGGTCAACGAGGAGCAGAAGACCAAGGCCTACTCTATTCAGAGCCTCTTGTGTAATGCAGGCTCGTTGGTGGGTTACCTCTTCCCCTACATCTTCACTTGGCTGGGTGTGCAGAGTGTTGCTCCCGAGGGTCAGATACCCGCTTCGGTAACGTGGTCGTTCTATATCGGTGCTGCCATCCTTATTCTCTGTGTGCTCTACACGGGAGCTAAGGTCAAGGAGTGGAATCCCGAGGATTATGCCAAGTATAACAACATCAAGAAGGAGGATAAGGAGGAGAACACAAATCTTCTTAGCCTCTTGTTCCATGCGCCTAAGGCCTTCTGGCAGATTGGCCTCGTGCAGTTCTTCTCGTGGTTTGCGTTCCTCTATATGTGGACATACACTACGGGTGGTATTGCTGAGACCGTGTGGGATGCTATCGACCCCACAACAAAGGCGTATCAGGAGGCTGGTGACTGGACAGGTGTCCTCTTTGCTGTGCAGGCCGTAGGCTCGATTCTCTGGGCTATGGTTATCCCTATGTTCCGCAACGCAAAGGTTGCCTACTCGTTGAGCTTGGTGCTCGGTGCTGTAGGTTTCATCTCGACCTATTTTATCCACGATCAGTATCTGCTCTTCGTGTCGTTCTTGCTTATCGGTTGCGCCTGGGCGGCAATGTTGGCACTGCCCTTTGCACTTCTTACTAACGCCCTCACCGGCAAGTCGCTCGGCTCGTATATGGGTCTATTCAACTGCACCATCTGTCTCCCGCAGATCGTAGCATCGCTTGTTGGTGGTGTGTTGTTTATGACGTTTGGAGGTCAGACAAAGTATGTCGAGGTGCCCGTTGTTGAGGATAAGACCGAGACTGAGGTTGTTGGCGAGGTTGCAGAGCAGCCCGCCGAGGCCGAGGTGCTCGAGTTTGAGGTTGTCGCTGAGGAGGTAGCATCCGAGGAGGTTGTAGCCGAGGAGGTTGTTGCTGAGGAGATAGCAACCGAGGAGGTTGTTGCTGAGGCAGAGCCTGTAAAGACCGAGATGAAGAAGTTCCAGAGTGGCCAGATCATTATGCTTGTGATTGCCGGCGTATCGTTGCTTCTGGGTGCTTTGGCGGTCTTTGGCATCAGCACAAAGCGTAGGGAGGAGTAATGATTTATCTGTCGGGTAGGGTAGCCTGCCCGACGGGTTTGGCTCGACGCTCGAACCCAAATGTGCTCAAAACGAAACACAACAATATTATTTACTAACAATTTATTAACTAACACTAAAACACTATGAGAAAATTCTTAACTATGTGTTTGGGTTTGGCTATCTTGGCGATGGCTATTCCCGCCCAGGTGTTTGCTCAGTCGGGTAGATACCAGGTACAGGGTGTGGTAGTTGATACTACCGGAACTCCGGTTATCGGCGCCTCTGTTGTAGAGCAGGGCACGACAAATGGTGTCACTACCGACGTTAACGGTCAGTTCTCGCTGATCGCTAGCAGTGCCGAGTCTGTAGTTACCGTAAGCTTCATCGGCTACGTATCGCAGTCTTATGCGGCAAACTCTACAGAGCTTCAGCGTGTAGTTCTTGCTGAGGACTCGGCTATGATCGACGACATCGTGGTCATCGGTTATGGTACCGTTAAGAAGGAGGATATGACAGGTTCGGTTGTGGCCATCAAGGCTGAGGACCTCAACCGTGGTGCTGTCAACTCTCCCGATCAGTTGCTTATGGGTAAGGTTCCCGGTCTGTTGGTTACTCCCGCATCGGGTGAGCCCGGTACTGGAGCACAGATCCGTATCCGTGGTAACGCATCGCTTAACGCGTCGAATGATCCTCTTATCGTTATCGATGGTGTGCCCGTAACAGGCGATGGTGGTGCCGGTATGGGTAACCCATTGGCATCGGTTAACCCCGACGATATCGACACTTATACCGTGTTGAAGGATGCCTCTGCAACAGCCATCTATGGTTCGCGAGCATCTAACGGTGTGATCATCATCACCACGAAGAAGGGTAAGGGCAAGGGTGTTCAGGTAAGCTACAACTCGAGCTACACCGTAAAGACCAACTCTAACCAGATCGACGTCCTCTCGGGTAAGGAGTACTACGACTACATCACCAACGAGTATTCGAAGGTTGCTTCTGCTGCCGACGTCGAGAAGATTCAGTCGCTTATGGGCTACAATGGCACTATCTACGACACCAACTGGCAGGATCTCATCTACCGCACAGCCTTCTCTACCGACCACGCAATCTCGGTATATGGCAATACGGCAGATGGTAACTTCCCCTACCGTGTCAGCGTAGGTGCTAACTACGATCAGGGTACGGTTAAGGGTGGTGACAACACTCGTGTTAACCTCGGTGTTAACCTTTCGCCCAAGTTCTTGAAGGATCACCTCTCGGTGAACGTAAACCTCAAGGGTATCTACAACAAGTCGAACTGGACAAACAACGCCGTAGGTGATGCTTTGACGTTCGATCCTACAAAGCCTGTATGGTTCTACAACGAGGATGGTTCTATCAACCGCGAGACTGCAAACGGTTACTTCAACTGGGGTAACTTTGATGATAACGGCTTCTCGCCCAACACCAACTCGAACGTTAACCCCTTGTCGACTTTGAACGACTACGTTAACTACTCGCACACATGGCGTTCTATCGGTAACGCTCAGATCGACTATAAGGTTCACGGTCTCGAGGATTTGCGCTTCAACCTTAACCTTGGTTACGATATCGCCGAGTCTGAGGGTACACAGTACAACACCATTGGCTCATTCAACAACATCAAGTCGGGAGCCAAGGATATGTACAAGAACTACACGAACTACAACGCTAATACGTTGTTGGAGTTCTACGCCAACTATAACAAGTCGTTCGGCGACCACCGCCTCGATATCATGGCCGGTTACTCATGGCAGCGCAACTATGTTCGTTATAAGAGCATAGGTTACTACAACAACGACCGTGAGAAGTTGCACAGCGACTATGAGTCTGTAGAGTCACGTATGGCCGTACCTAAGGAGTACTACTTGATCTCGTTCTTCGGACGTATCAACTACTCTATCGGCTCGCGCTACTTGTTCACAGTTACTGTTCGTGAGGATGCTACATCGCGTTTCTCTAAGCGCAACCGTTGGGGCTTCTTCCCCTCGGCAGCCTTTGCTTGGAACATCGCTGAGGAGGCATTCTTGGAGGATCAGGACGTATTGTCAACCTTGAAGCTCCGTTTGGGCTGGGGTGAGACAGGTCAGCAGGATATCGGTGACGACTACTATCCCCACATTCCTACTTACAAGTACTACAACGTGGGTACGATGCAGTATCTCCCCGGTGTTGAGGGTCTTTTGTCGCCTTTGGCATTTAACAAGGATATCAAGTGGGAGACTACAACTACCTACAACGCAGGTATCGACTTCGGTTTCTTGGAGGGTCGTATCCGTGGTAGCGTAGACTACTACTATCGCCATACACGCGACTTGTTGAGCGACGTATCTATTCCTCTTGGTTCTAACTTTACCAACAGCTTGAAGTCAAACATCGGTAATATGGAGAACCAGGGTGTCGAGGTAGCTTTGGACTTCGTGCCCATCCAGACACAGGATTGGACTTGGAGCGTAGGCATCAACGGTACATGGCAGCGCACCATCATCAGCGACCTTGGTGGCAATATGGTTAAGGTAGGTGAGGGTCTTAGCGGTACAGGTGGTAACTCATCGGTACACATCGAGGGCTATGCACCTTATACCTTCTACCTCTACCAGCAGGCATACGATGCTGATGGCAAGCCTTTGATGAACACCTTCGTAGATCGTAACAAGGATGGCCGCATCACCGAGGATGATAAGTATATCACTGGTCGTAGCGCTACTCCCGACTTCTACTACGGTATCAATATGCAGCTCACGTACAAGAATTGGGACTTCGGTTTCAATGGCCACGGCTCTATTGGCAACTACGCCATCAACAAGCTCGCTGTTGACAACTCTTCTACATATTGTGGTACTTTGGCTTACAACTACTTGCGTAACCTTAACGAGAATCACTTCCGCACCGGTTTCACAGGTAACACCTCTACGGAGCAGGCATACTCAGACCTCTTCATCGAGAATGCATCGTTCTTCCGCTTGGATGATGTTAACTTGGGTTACACCTTCCGTAACATAGGCAAGTCAGACGTTAACATTCGTGTTGCAGCCAGCGTTCAGAATGTATGCACTATCAGCAAGTTCTCAGGTCTCGATCCCGAGGATGGCGATCCCGATGGTGTATATGGCACGATGATTCCTCGTCCTCGCCTCTACACGTTGCGTCTTAACATTAATTTCTAATAAAGTAGTATTTGTAATATGAAAAAGTTATTAATATATAGTGTAGCACTGCTCTCGTCAGTGGGTGTACTCACATCGTGTGTTGGCGATTTGGAGACACAGCCGCTGGATAAGAACCAGATTACTGCGGATCGTGCATTTGCCGACCCCAATAGCTACGACCAGTATGTAAGCTATGCTTACGGTTATTTCTCATTGGTATCTCCCGATAATCCGGGTGGTGCCGATATCGCTGTTGACGATGCCGGTCAGTCGGAGTTCACACGTATGTACACAATTCTTAATGAGTTGTCTACCGATGCATTGTTCTGTACTTGGGGCGATGACTATGTTGCAGGTATACAGTTCCATAAGTGGAATCCCACAAATACGGCTGTAAAGTCTGTTTACACTCGTGGTATCAAGGCTGTTGCACTCTGCAATCAGTTCCTTGACCCTACGGTATCGAGTGATAGCGCTGTTGAGGCTCGTGGTCACGGTGACCGCTTGGCCGATGTACGTGCTTATCGTGCTGAGATGCGCCTCTTGCGTGCCATCTACTATGAGATCTTGATGGATCTCTTCGGTAATCCTCCCGTAGCACTTCCTGAGCACCTTGGTGCTGCTTACTATCCCGAGCAGATGGATCGCGATGCTGCTATTGGCCGCGCTAAGTTGTTCGAGTGGATCGAGCAGGAGCTCTTGGAGGTCATCGAGGATGAGAATCTCCCTGCCGTACGTGTTGAGTATCCTCGCTTGTCGAAGGGTGCTGCTTATGCTGTGTTGGCTCGTATGTACCTCAACGCTGAGGTTTACACCGGCACTGCTCGCTGGGAGGATGCTAAGAAGTACGCCGATAAGTGTATCGACGAAGGTGGCTACAAGCTTAACGACTCGTACGTAGACCTCTTCCGCCAGGATAACACGACGAATGGTGCTCAGGACGAGTTCATCATTGCTGCTACTTACGACACCGACTCTACACAGTCGTGGGGAGGTACCACACACTACGTATATGCTACTGTTAACGATGCTATCCGTATGCCTATCTCTAAGCTTATGGGCTTCACCACGGATATCTATCGTAGCCAGTGGAACGGTTATACATGCTCGAGCGAGTTTGTTAAGGAGAACTTCGACCTTCAGGGTATCGATCGTACGCAGGGTTGGGGCTATAGCCGTGAGGCCAGCGATAAGCGTGCCTTCTTCTACGGTGCCGGCTTCCCCGACGAGGTTAACCCCTACTCTCCCGATATGACAACCGGTTGGGCTTGTGTTAAGTGGCTACCCTTGACCAGCGACAATGTCGACATCTTGGTTCAGAAGGGAATAGACGTATCGTCGGCCGACTTCCCCATCTTCCGTCTTGCTGAGATGTACCTCATCTCTGCCGAGGCTGAGGCTCGTATGAAGGGTGGCTCGCTCTCATCTTCGGATGATGGCTATGCGCTCATCAAGACCTTGCGTAAGCGTGCTAATGGTGAAGAGGATACTATGCCTTTGTCTCTCGACCTCGAGTGGATTCTCAAGGAGCGCACACGTGAGCTCTACTGGGAGGGTCACCGTCGTGTTGACTTGATCCGTTACAACAAGTTCACTACGGCATCATACGCTTGGCCCTACAAGGCAGGTATCAAGGATGGTAATGCCGCTATCGACGACTATCGCAAGATCTATCCTATCCTCTCTTCAGACAAGGAGGTTAATCCCAACTTGGTACAGAATCCCGGTTATTAGTCTTGTGGATAACAATTGAATAAGCTTAAATTTTTAAGAATATGAAATACATCAAATATTTATCGATGCTTGCCGGTGCAGCCTTTATGTTTGCATCGTGCCAGACCGATGTCGAGCAGCCGCGTCTTAGTCCGATTGAGGATGTTGAGGCACCCGTGTTGAACGACCACGAGGATGTTGTTATCAATGGCGATAACATCACAACGGAGAAGGTTACGTTCTCTTGTACGAAGGTAGACTTTGGTCAGCCCGTAGAGGTTACCTACTCGCTCTACTTCAGCTACGCACCCGAGGGTGGCGAGGCTAAGGAGGCCTTTGTTGGTAGCGCTAATACTAACGTTCTTACGTTCGAGAAGAGCGTGCTTAACTCTGCAGCAGTTAACGGCCTCGGTATCGCGGCCAACGATTCTGCCGACATCAACGCTTATGTAGTAGCTTCTGTAGCTCATCTTGAGACCGAGAAGTCTAACTCTATCAGCTTCAACATCACTACGTATAAGGCGATGTTCAAGAATCTCTTCCTTGTTGGAGCTTTCCAGAACTGGGGTATTGACAAAGCCCTTCCTTTCTGGGAGGTAGTTGCCGGTACAGGCATCTACGAAACTACTGTTGAGTTTACGGCTGATGACTCAGGCTTTAAGATTCCCGACAACCGTGCGTGGGATGGTTCTGAGCGTGGCTTCGATTGGTTTGCTTCAAAGTCTGAGAATCTCACGGCAAGTGATGACGGTAACCTCGTATTGAACAAGGGTATCTGGACGCTTAATGTCGACTTGAATGCTAAGTCTATCCAGGCAACGATGTATACGGCTATGGATATTGCCGGCTCTTGGGATGCTAACTGGAGTGTGCCTATCGCTATGAAGTTTGATGCTAATGCGGGTGTATGGCGTAGTGAGAAAGCTATTGCCGGTGGCTCGGAGTTCAAGGTTCGTATGAATGGTGGTTGGGATATCAGTTATGGTAGTACCGGTGCTGCTGCTGAGAATCTTGGCGAGTTTGATACGTTGACTGAGGGTATTGTACTCGAGGGTGGCGATAACATCAAGGCTCCCGAGGGTGGTAACGTATTCGTATGCGTACATGCCGATCGTACACCTTGGGTTATAAGCTACGAGGCAGAATAATAGAGTGAAAATGTCGTGGTGGGGGTAGCCCACAGGTTGCCCCTCCCGCGAATAAAACATTTCAGATTATGAAGATTTTAAAATATTTATCATTTTTCGTAGCGGCAGCTGTTGCTCTTAGCTCGTGCCAGAAGGATCCCAAGGATATCTTCTCAACGGATGCTGTTGCCCCTGTAATGAATGCAAATGAGGTTGTTCTCCTCACGGAGGATACCTTCCAGGAGGATGTGACCTACTCATGGTCGCCTGCTCGTAACTTCGGCGACGTGAACTACACGTTGTATATGTCGTTCGATGCTCAGGAGCTCAAGCTCATTGAGACTGCCGAGCTTACATACTCTATCAACAAGGAGGCTTTCCACACGTTGTTGAACGAGAACTACACACTTCCCTCGAACGACAACTATAGCATCGACCTCTACGTCGTAGCTACCAACACTAATGGTGAGACTCTTAAGTCTGATCCTATCTCGTCACTTATCTTCGTATCTGGCGAGTTGGTTGCTCCCGTATTGAAGGCAGGTGCCGATGCAGGTGCCGACATCGTTCTCTCTCTCGACGAGGTTAAGGATGTTGCTCTCTTGGAGTGGGAGCCTGCGCGCTTCGGCTACAATATCGAGGTTGCCTATGAGGTAACTCTTACGTACGTTGGCCTGAAGGATGCCGAGCCCGTTAAGTACGATGGCATCAGCGATACCAAGTTTGCGCTTAACTCGGCTGAGTTCAACTCTATGTTGCGCGCTCAGGGTTATGTCGACGCTCCTGCAGAGCTTAGCTTTGCTCTTCGTGCTTACTACTCTTACGAGGTTCCCGCTGAGGGTGAGCCCGCCGAGGGTGAGGAGGCTAAGCCCGAGGTTAAGGTTATCGAGGCTACGGCTGAGGATACCGTGACTGTTAAGGTTACTACTTACGAGCCCGAGACTTCGGAGGTGGCTCTTGGTGCAGGCGTTCCTGCTGAGGGTCTCGCCTTGAACTTGGATGTTAAGGATGCTGTTGAGCTTCTTACTTGGGGTCCCGCTAACCTTGGTGAGGGTCTCGAGCTCAGCTACGAGGTATTGGCTAAGGTTGTTGGCTCTGATAAGGAGGCCTTCGTTGTTGAGGGTACTATCAAGACTCAGAAGGAGTTTGCCGAGGATGATAAGGCTGCTGCTGAGGAGGATAAGGATGCCGACAAGGAGGAGGATAAGGAGACTACCGAGGGTGAGGAGAATACTCCTGCAACCTTCGAGGAGAGCGCTCCCGAGGCTGTGGTATACGCTATCCGTGTTAAGCACGAGGATTTCAACACTCAGCTTTTGGCTAATGGTGCTAAGGCTCAGGAGCCTTGCGAGGTAGAGTTTAGCGTGCGTGCCAAGAGTGGCAGCGCTGAGGCTGTTTCTGAGGTTGTTAAGGCTGGCATCACTCCCTGCCGTCCTCTCTATCCCGAGTCTATCTATGTTGTTGGTGACTTCTGTGGCCTCAATTGGGGCGAAACAGCCGACATCTCACCCATCTTGAAGGCTGATGCAAGCAAGCCCGGTATGTACTCTGGTGTTATCACCTTTGAGGGTGCTACTTATGGTGCTAAGCTCTACTACATCAACGCTAAGAACGAGCAAGTATGGCTTGGTGGCGAGACCAGCGATGTAGAGTCTCCCTATACCTATGCTCTTGGAGATGCTAACATTACCTTTGGTAATACGCCCGACGTTAAGGATGAGACCAACGAGGGTGACTCGTATATCCTCATCGTTGACTTGGTTAACAACTTGATGATTGCTCACAAGCTTGAGACTGTAGGTCTTATTGGTAATGGTGATTGGAACAACCAGAACAACTTTACTTACAATCCCGAGACTTACTCTTACGAGTTGAAGAACGTATCTATTACAAGTATATTCAAGCTCCGTATGAATGACGGCTGGGGTGATTGGCACAATGGCAACCTCGCAGATCCCGGTTATAACCTTGGTGGTGCAGTTGAGGATATGACTTATAATGGTAGCGATATGTCACTCGATGCTGGTGCTTACGACCTCTCTATCAGCTTTGCTGATAACACTAACTTCGCTCTTAACTACAAGCTCGTAGGTGAGGCAGTTGAGCCCGAGGTTGAGGTTTATGGCCTTGTAGGTACTGCCAATAACTGGGGTAATCCTACTGTTGAGGGTGACGATAGCACAGTGCAGCCCGATGCTGTTCTTGAGGCGCTCCATGGCGACTGGACTCGTTGCGAGAACTACAAGCTCGATGCAGACAATCAATTCAAGGTGCGTGTAAACAACGATTGGGGTAAGAACTTCGGTGCTGAAGGTGAGGTTGAGCCTTATGAGGTTACTGTTGGCGAGGCTACTACATTGGTATCTGGTGGTAAAAATTTGACTGTTGCTGCCGGTGAGTACGATGTATACTTCAACACCACATCGCTCGAGATCATCCTCGTGGCTGCCGGCTCGGCTGATCCCACTATTCCATCAGACGCTAAGGCGGTGAAGATCTACGGCGATGTTTCGGCTACTGGCTGGACAAACTGCAACGCTTGGATCTGGGATGACGACAACAACAACTATACTGGTGGTAATTGGCCTGGTCAGGCACTTGCAACAGAGGAGGTTGATGGTGTGACTTACTATGTTTACACAGCTGATCCTGCACTTTATGGCAAGACTGTTAACGTTATTTTCAACAATGGCTCTGAGCAGACTGTTAATATCAACGGTGTTGAGCTCAATGCTGATGTATTCATTAAGCTTACCGAGAAGGGTAGCGATGGCAAGTGGCAGGCTACAATCAATGGTGAGGAGCCAGAGAAGCAGCCTCTAACCATCGAGGGCCATACTTGGGGCGTTATCGGTGTGACTAACTGGGATGCTGATAACTTCGCGATGACTGTTAGCGGCAACACTGCTACTGCTACTTTCGATGCTGGCGAGAACGCTAAGTTCAAGGTACGTGCAGACGGCAGTTGGGATATTAACTTCGGCTATGACGGTGAGGGCTTTGCTCCCGTAGATGGAACACCGTTCAAGGCTTATTTTAATGCTGCTAATGACATCAAGGTCGTTGAGGCAGGTAACTACACTCTTACTCTTACTATCGAGAACGAGGTTGGTACCTTTACTCTCAAGAAGAACTAACAACGTCACTACTTTCTATAGCATCGCGTCTACCCGCGCGATGCTATACCCTTGGTTGGGAGGCTTTGATCGGCCTCTCAACCCCTAACCAAAAGAGATACCGACAATGAGAAAGTTGATATGGGGCGTTGTGCCTATGCTGGTGTTGGCCATGGTGGCATGTGGTCAGGAGAGCGATACGCCGAAACCCATAGTGCCCGACGACAATAATCCCGAGCTGCCGGGTGAGCCCGAGGAGCCCAAGCCGGCACCCGAGGTGGTGTTCAACAAATTCTATAAGGGCACGACGATGTCGTTTGCCAACTATCTCATAGACTTCGGCCTCGTATATCGCGAGAATGGCGAGGTCACAAATCCCTATGCCTCGGTTAAGGCTCATGGCGCGAATATCGTGCGCCTGCAACTCGACCGCGAGCCCTTCGCCGAGATCGATGGTGTGACCATCGACTGGCAGCAGTGGGAGCGTGTTGTGGAGGATGCCCTCGCGGCTAAGGCCGAGGGGTTGGATGTGATGCTCACGCTGAAGCCCGACTACGACAAGTACACTTCGACGTCGGCAGCACATAACAACATCCCCGAGGATTGGAAGGCTCTCGACGAGAAGGCATTGGGCGAGGCTCTATATGGATGGGTGTATGAGAGCCTTGAGGCTCTGCACGATGAGGGTGTAGTCCCTGCAATTGTTGCCGTGGGTAACGAGGTAAACATAGGATTTATGCTCAATGGCACCAACGATGCTGCCCGCACGGCACGCCTGCTGAACTACGGCCATAGGGCTGTGCGCGACTTCTCGCGCGACGTGGAGGTGGCCATAATCTCGGCGGTACACATCGCCAACCCCGCGAAGATAAACTACATCAGAGACTTTAAGAGTAACGGATGTGTCGACTACGACGTCGTAGCGCTCTCGTGGTACCCCGGAACAAACATAGGCCACACGATGGGCTCGTTTGTCAGCTTCAAGAGCATGGGCGAATATGTGGCTAAGGAGTATGCCAAGAGGCTGATGATACTCGAGACGGCGCACTCCTACACCACGGGCACGGTCAATGGCAAATGGATGGGCGACTGGTGCGACAACTCGTACAACTATCCTGACTGGAATGATGCTACGAATGCCGAGAACTACACCCCCGCGAAGCAGCGTGCATGGTTGCGTGCTCTGGCCGAGGATGTCAAGGCGGGAGGCGGCATAGGCCTTATCACCTGGGGCACGGAGTCGCTGCCCGACCTCTTAGAGGGTAAGGCTGAGGGTCATGGCCTCGGCCTCTACACCTACCCCGCAGAGTGGGGCTACGGCTCGACGTGGGAGAACAACTCCTACTGGGACTTCACCAATGATAATAACCTACATGAGGGTATCGACTGGATGATGGACGTGGAGTAGAACAATGCAAATTACTAAAACACAAACAATATGAGACTTAAATCTATCCTTTTTGTGGCTTGTGCCGTTGTGGTGTCGCTCTTTGCCGTACACTGCATCATGGATAAGCCTGCGGCAGATGGCGAGTTTGCGCTCGGCAATAATGCCCCTGTTGTGCCTATGACCATCAAGGTGGGCACTACGTCGCACCACCTCACGGACTACTATCCGCAGTGGGTCGGTGCCGATGAGGTCACTACTACGGATGAGCGCCTCAAGCTCACCGCTACGGCTGACGACTGGTCTACTTTCGACATAACTACAGATGCCGAGGTGTTGGTCACTACCCTTGACGTATGGCACGAGGGCGAGCCCTTAGCCGTCGTTGTGCTTGGTGGCAAGCGCGACACCGAGGGCAGCTACATGTCTACTACGGAGGTCAATGATGGCCGTATCATTGTTGAGGCAACAGCGCCCATCGCGGAGGCTGTGGCCCTCTGGCAGAATAACCCCATCGAGGATGTTAAGGTTGAGGGTAGCACCCTGAGCGTTGCCATCCCCGCGTGTGCCGAGAGTTTCGACCGCTCGGTGGTGCGCATCTTTGCAGCATCTGAGGCGGGACGTTTCAACGATGTGCTCCTGCCGTTGGAGCGTGGCGCGGTTGTCACCGATGCGAAGGATATACGTCGTGGCGA
Organism: Alistipes sp.; assembly: GCA_017517705.1. Taxonomy (GTDB): domain Bacteria; phylum Bacteroidota; class Bacteroidia; order Bacteroidales; family Rikenellaceae; genus Alistipes. The sequence continues at coordinate 61,876 of JAFWYM010000016.1, read as the reverse complement.
CCATCAGTCGCAGGTGCTCTACTCGTTGATGGTCGATCGCTTCAACAACGGTACCACCGCGAACGACTGGAAGATTAACTCTCCCGAGGTGTTGGATAAGGTGGACTACCAGGGTGGCGACATCGTGGGCATCACACAGAAGATCGAGGATGGCTTCTTCACCGACCTCGGCATCACAACGATATGGATCTCGCCCATCACGCAGAACCCTAAGGATGCGTGGGGTCAGAACGTAAATCCCGATACCAAGTTCTCGGGATACCATGGCTATTGGCCTATCTACAATACGAAGGTGGACTTCCGCTTCGGTACCGACGAGGAGCTTCGCACGATGCTTGCGACGGCGCACAACGAGAATATGAATGTCATCCTTGACTATGTGGCTAACCACCTGCATATCAACTCTCCCGTGCTCAAGGAGCATCCCGATTGGACTACAGACCTCTACCTCCCCGATGGCCGCAAGAATATAGGTCAGTGGGATGGTGAGACACGTCTTACGACATGGTTCGATGAGCATATTCCCACGCTCGACACACGTCGCGAGGAGGTGTGCGACCCCATGACCGACACGGCACTCTACTGGGTGCGTAACTTCGACTTCGATGGCTACCGCCACGATGCGTGCAAACATATCCCGTTGAACTACTGGCGTATGCTCACGCATAAGATGAAGTCGACGATGCCCGAGCGTAACCTCTGGCAGATAGGCGAGACATACGGCGATGTGGAGCTTATAGGCTCGTATGTTAAGTCGGGTATGATCGACTCGCAGTTCGACTTCAACCTCTATCACAACTCGCGCGATGTCATCGTCGACGAGAGTCGCTCGATGCGCACCATCGCCTCTACTGTCGAGGAGTCGGAGGCAGCCTATGGCTCGCACCATACGATGGGTAACATCACGGGTAACCACGATAAGCCGCGCTTCATATCGTTGGCCGGTGGCGACATGTCGCTATGGTGTCCCGATGATAAGGCTGAGGGCTGGCACCGCGAGGTGGGTGTCGGCGACATGGACAAGGGACATGCCGGCTTGCAGCTCCTGAAGGCCATCATCACCACCGTGCCGGGCGTCCCCTGCATATATCAGGGTGATGAGTTCGGTGTGCCGGGTGCTAACGACCCCGACAACCGCGATATGATGCGCTTTGATGGCTACAACGACTACCAGACGAGGGAGTATGCCCAGACTAAGGCGCTCATCGCCGAGCGTCGTGCATCTATGCCGTTGATGTATGGCGACTACCGCACGCTCTATGTTGATGACGAGGCGTGGGTCTTCTTGCGCCACTATATGGGCGAGTGGACGTTGGTAGGTATCAACGTGCGTGGCGAGGCTAAGAGCGTGGAGGTTGAGCTCCCCGCATTTGCTAAGTGTAGCAACCTTGAGGTTGCTGTGGCTACCGAGGGTGCTACGGCTGAGTGCTTAGGCGAGGGTCGCATTAGCGTGACAGTGCCTGCCTATGGTTATGTGATTGTAAACAAATAATATAAAACTAAGGATAATATGAAGAGATTTTTAGCACTTGTCGTAGCTGTTGCTACGCTTGTAGGTTGCTGCAACTGCAACGAGAAGGCCGAGACCCGCGAGTTCGATAAGTTCAACTCGGTGGTATATGAGATGAACATCCGTCAGGCAACAGCTGAGGGTACCTTTGCCGCTGCCGAGAAGTATCTCCCGGAGTTGAAGGAGATGGGCGTAGACATCGTGTGGCTTATGCCTGTGAGCCCCATCGGTGTTGATGGTCGTAAGGGTACGCTCGGCTCGTACTACTCGATTATCGACTATAAGGAGATCAACCCTGAGTTCGGTACGATGGAGGATTTCGAGAGCTTCCTTGCTACGGCTCACGACCTCGGCTTGAAGGTCATCCTCGACTGGGTTGCCAACCACACCTCGCGCGATGCCGACTGGTGGAAGGAGGGTAAGACCGACTGGTATGTCATGGACCAGGAGACGGGACTCCCCATCGTTGAGTACGACTGGACGGATATCGCGAAGCTCAACTATAAGAATGAGGATATGCGTGCTGCTATGCTCGATGCTCTCAAGTTCTGGGTTGAAAAGGGTGTCGACGGCTACCGTTGCGATGTTGCGATGAATGTCCCCGGTGACTTCTGGGCTAAGGCTTGGGAGGAGGTTCGCGCCATCAATCCCGACGTATATCTCTTGGCCGAGGGCGAGGAGACATGGTTGCACGAGAGTGGCTTCGATGCTACGTATGCGTGGGAGCTCCACCACATCTTCAACGCTATGGCTAAGGGTGGCAGCGAGACCAAGAATGTTGCGGGCGATGGCACCATCAAGACCGATGCTAAGAGCGTTGCCGACCTCAAGGAGTACCTTGCACGCGACGATGAGAAGTATCCGGCACCCGCCATGCGCCTGATGTTTACCTCAAACCACGACGAGAACTCATGGGCAGGTACGGAGTTCGAGCGTATGGGCGATGCTCACAAGACCTTTGCTGCGCTCACCTTCGTGTTGCCTAAGAGCCAGCCGCTCATCTACACAGGTCAGGAGATAGGTCTCAACCGTCGTCTCCAGTTCTTCGAGAAGGACTCTGTCGTTGAGCTCGTAGATACGGAGTATGGCAAGGAGTATCGCGACTTCTACAAGGCTCTCTGCGCCTTCCGTCACAACAATTCGGTGTTGGCTGCGGGCGCAAATGTAGCACCTATGCACTATGTTGAGGGTGCTCCCGAGAGCGTGCTTGCATTCACACGTGCCAACGAGGAGAACACCGTGTTGTGTCTCTTTAACTTCTCGGCCGAGCCCGCAAGCGTGACGCTCACGGAGGCTGAGGCCGGTGAGTACAACTGCCTCTGTGGCCAGACTAAGAGCTTTGCTGCGGGCGATGTTGTAGAGCTCGGCGCGTGGGGTTATATGCTCCTTGCAAAATAATATCAACATAGGAGGCTGAATAAAAAGTGTATTTTGTCGTTATGCTTGCCCTCAAAATGCTCATTTACGCCAAGTAAACTCCGCTTTTTCGGGCTTCGCAAGCCTAAAACTACATCTTTTTATTCAACCTCTTAACAAAACGGGGATGATAAATTTACTTTTTAGTCATCCCTCTTTTTCTCTCTTGTGACCTATGATGTACCAAAATCCCGAGTGGAGCTACTCTGCTGTGCTCTACGAGCTTAACGTCAGGCAGTTTACGCCCGAGGGCACGTTCAATGCAGCCATCGAGCGCCTTCCTTTTTTGCGCTCGATAGGCATTGATGCCATCTGGCTGATGCCGATATATCCTATCGGTGTTGAGGGACGTAAGGGTACGCTCGGCTCGTACTACTCGATTCGCGACTATAAGGCTGTGAATGAGGAGTTTGGCACGGAGGCTGATTTGAGGGCGTTTATATCTGTCGCTCACTCGCTCGGCATGAAGGTGCTTCTGGACTGGGTTGCCAACCACACGGCACGCGATGCCCGCTGGGTCACGGAGCGTCCGGCTGATTGGTATGAGCGCGATGCTGAGGGTGTGCCTCTTGTGCCTTGGGACTGGACAGATACCGCTAAGCTCAACTATGCCAACCACGACGTGTGGCGCGGTCAGATTGAGGCTATGTGCTTCTGGGTCGAGGAGTTTGGTGTCGATGGTTTTCGTGCCGATATGGCCATGCTTGTGCCCATAGAGTTCTGGCAGGAGGCCTCCAAGGAGCTTCATGCCCTCAAGCCCGACATCTTCATGCTTGCCGAGGCCGAGGAGGATAACCTCTTCGATGCGGCCTTTAATATGAGCTATCAGTGGAACATTCACCATATTATGTGCGACATAGCTAAGGGTGCGCGTCGCGTATGGGATATGCGTAATGCCATACACGGCGAGAGAGCCAACTACCCGAGGGAGGCTATACGTATGAGCTTTACGTCGAATCACGATGAGAACTCGTGGAGTGGCTCGGAGCAGTCGCGCTTCGGTGCTGCGCTGGAGGTGATGCGTGCGATGACCTTCCTTATGCCCTCGACGATGCCCCTCATATATACAGGCGAGGAGGTGGGCTACGACCACTCGTTTGCCTTCTTCGAGCGCGACCCGATACCTGCGGATGCCTATGTCGAGAATCGCACGACGGAGCTATATAGGCGCCTTACGGCACTTAAGCACCGCGAGAGGGCGCTTTGCGCAGCGGAGCGTGGAGGCGAGATGATAGAGATCGAGAATAACGCTAAGGATTGTATGATGACCTTCGTGCGCGAGGTCGATGGTAGCCGCGTTGTTGCCATCATGAACCTCTCGCCCTACACCATACATGCCGACTTTAACACGGGAATATATGCTGGCGCCTACTGCGATGCTATGACTGGCGAGCGCTTCATCCTCGATAGCCATGTGGAGTGTGACATAGCCCCATGGCAATACCGTATATTAATAAAATAAACCATAGACCTATGAAACGAATATTTACCATCGTCATGCTTCTTGCTGCTGTTGCTACGGCTACGGCTGCGAAGCCTAAGTTCGAAGTAAAGCATGTCGAGCCACTGTCGTGGTGGGTAGGCATGAATACCCCCTTGCAACTTATGATCAATGCCGAGGGTGTTGCGGACTGCGATGTGCAGATTCTCCCTGCCGATAATGGTGTGGCTGTCAAGGCGATACATAAGGCCGATAGCCCCAACTACATCTTTGTGGATGTTGCCATCAGCGACGATGCTGTGGCAGGTGATTATACGTTGCGCTTTACTCTTGGCAAGCGTAAGTACGACTACACGTATACTATCGCCGAGCGTCGTGAGGGCTCACGCGAGCGTGAGAGCTTCACTACGGCCGACTTCGTCTACCTTATTATGCCTGACCGTTTCGCCAATGGCGATCCTACGAACGACTCTACGGAGGATACCGCAGAGAAGGCTAACCGCAGTAACCCGGGTCGCCGTCATGGTGGTGACCTGCAGGGTATGATCGACCACCTCGACTATATCGCTGACCTCGGAGCTACGGCCATCTGGTCTACGCCTCTGTTGTTGGACGATGAGAATGGCGCTTCGTACCACGGCTACTCGTGCAGCAACTACTACCTCATCGACCCGCGTTATGGCTCAAACGAGCTCTTTAAGACGTATGTCGAGGAGTGTCATAAGCGTAACCTCAAGGTTATTATGGACATCGTTCCCAACCATAGTTCTACGTCGCACTGGTGGTATGACGACCTCCCCTTCGAGGATTGGGTGCATAAGTGGGATAGCTACACGCAGTCGAACTGGACATTCTCTACGAATATGGACTTCAACGCCTCGAAGTCGGACTTGTATCAGATGGAGAGCGGCTGGTTCGATCGTACGATGGCAGATATGAACCTCGATAACGAGTACCTCCTCAACTACTTCAAGCAGTGGGCTGTATGGTGGATTGAGTACTCTAATCTCGATGGCTTCCGCGTGGATACGTACCCTTATAATGAGAAGATACCTATGAGCCAATGGTGTAAGGCCGTTATGGAGGAGTATCCCAACTTCAACATCGTGGGCGAGGTGTGGACATCGTCAATACCACAGTTGGCATACTGGCAGGGTGGTAATGCCAATAAGGATGGCTTCGACTCGCATCTCAAGTCTATCATGGACTTCCCGTTGCACGACGCCATACGTGCCGCTATGACCGAGTACGATAAGCGTGGTGGCTGGGGTGCCGGTATGACACGTGTCTACGATGTCCTATCGCACGACTTTGTATATCACGACCTTAGCAATATGATGATCATGGCTGGCAACCACGACACCGACCGCGTGGGCGATGTTGTTGATGGCGACCCGCGTCGTATGAAGATTGTCGCAGCACTCCTTGCAACCCTCCGCGGTATGCCTCAGATGTTGTATGGCGACGAGCTAATGTTCCGCTCTACAGATCGCTCTAAGGGACACCCCACCCTCCGTGTGGACTTCCCGGGAGGCTGGCCGGGCGATAAGAAGAACCTCTTTGACCGCGCACAGCATGCGGGTGCCGAGAAGGATGTCTTCGACTACACCCACACGCTCTTTAATTGGCGCAAGAACAAGGAGGTGATACATACGGGTAAGACCCTTCACTTCATCGACCGCGACAATACCTACGCATACTTCCGCTATAACGACAACGACGTTGTCTTTGTCTATGTCAACAATACCGAGCACGAGTGTACCATACCATGGGATCGTTATGCCGAGATCTCTGCCAACCTCACCGTAGGTCGCGATGTAGTCACCGGCGAGGAGGTTGTTATGCATGGCAAGCGCGTGTCTCCGATGTCTGTTCTTATTGTAGAATTTTAAAATTTGTTGTGAAAAGAGGCTGAATAAAAAGTGTATTTCTGCGTTATGCTCGCCCTCAAAATGCTCATTTACGCCAAGTAAACTCCGCTTTTTCGGGCTTCGCAAGCCTAAAACTACATCTTTTTATTCAACCTCTTAACAAAACGTGGATGACAAATTTACTTTTTGGTCATCCCCGCTAATAAAAAGTGCCGTCAATGGATAACATTCCATCGACGGCATTTTTTCGGAGAATACTTTGGGTCTCTACAGCCCTCTATAAATTTGCTATTACACCCCTTGCTCCAAGCTCTGCTTTTGTCCTATATGTACTATTTGCGATGACCCTTTTTGGATATTTAGATAAAAATACCTACATTTGTAATAGCAATGCAGATATACGTATCATAAAAACATTATAGCTTATGAAGAGACTCTTATTTATTGTTGCCTTTATGGCTTCGGTGTGTAGCCTCTCGGCACAGTTGCCCGATAAGACGCTGGCTGAGGCGCAGATTGAGTATGATAGGGCTGTGGCCGATCGTAAGTTAGCCCTCGAGGAGGCGCGTAACGAGGAGCGTCGCATCACGGATGCTGCCAACGACCGTCTAGCGCGTGCCCGCGAGGAGCTCAACAAAGTGAAGCAGGAGTATCAGCTTATAGTTGAGCAGTGCAAGCGTCACATGAAGGAGGCGGAGGAGAAGTACGACAATGCCAACCTATACTACAAGCAGGAGTCTACGCGCTCGAAGCAGGAGATATCGGCTGCTAAGTCGAAGGTGAAGGCTGTAGATGCCGAGAAGAAGGCGGCCGTGGCAAGTGCCAAGGCTGAGGTGGCGCGCGTAAAGGCCTTAGAGCACGAGAAGGCTCAGCACGGTAAGTAATGTGCTCGTCGCTCGAGTGAGTATGAGGGGTTGGCTAAGTTGCTTTTTAGTCGACCCCTCATTTGTTGCTGCACAATGGCTACTTACGTCGATATATCTGATAGCTATTGACGAAGTTCTGCCATACGATATATGCCGTGGGTGCCACAGAGGCAACGGGGTCGAGGAAGTTGAGCGACATCCACACCGCCAGAATGGTGTTCTTCTGTCCTACGGACTGGCCTCCCGCAACAGTATCGCCTGCGAGGCGTCCTAAGAGGCGTCCCACCATAAATTGTGCTATGCACAGCACAAGGGCTACGGCTGCAAGCTCCACCTCCACGAAGGGGTCGGCCTCGGTATCGAGGATAAAGGCTGTGGTGCGACCGAGAACCAGGATAAGAGATATAAGCCACAAGTAGAACGAGAGCGACGAGTGCGTAGCGAACCACTCGGCAATGCGTGGGGCGAGCCACCTGAGGAGCTGTGCCACAACGAAGGGGGCGATGAGCGTCGGTGCCACACGGCTGATGATGTCGACAAAGGTGCAGGTGCCATTGCCGTAGGTGTGAAGTATCATAGGTGCTATGATGGCTGTGGCCACGTTGCATATAAGACTATATGTCACCATCGTCGTGACGTTGGCGCCAAGCATGCCACCGATGACTACAGCGGCCATGGCTATAGGTGCAAGCACGCATATCATAGCCCCCTGGCCCACGGTCTGACCCAAGAGTGGCTCGACGATATGGTAGACTGCCATGGAGCCGAGGAACTGCACCATAAGCATCCATAGGTGTATGATACTAAGACGCATGGTGCGCATATCTACGCGGCAGAAGGTGATGAATAGCATCGCAGCGATAAGCATGGGCGTGAGCATATACTCCGTTGCAGCCTCTACGTGTGCGAGGGGTCGACAGAGGAGCGCACCTACAACCATAGCCAGGGGCATAGATATGGTCTTGATGGTATGTCGTGAAAGTGCCATAATGGGGGTTATCTCTTCTTCATTAGGAATTTAAGCGAGGCTTGTACGAGCTTATTGCGGGCCTCCTCATCCTTGATGGTCTCTATGGGGAAGCCTATGACGATGCTGGGCTGCTTACCTCCCGAGGCTACGGCTGCCGACTGTGCATTGGCCTCATAGCGCAGGGCGGTGAAGGCACTGCTGCCTACAGGGACAACTACCTCGGGCGACTCCACGCAGTATATCTCCCGGCATAGCTCGGTGTTGAATTGCAGCTTGAGACCCTTGCGCGAGAATTTTGTAGCGGGGGCATACACATCGCCACGGCGTGTGGCCATATTGCCACCAAAGCGCACGTGGAGCACCTCCTCTGCAAACCTTCTATCCTCCTCCGTGGCCTCGGGGGCGTGCCATAGGTCTGTCAGAAGGTAGCTGCCGGAGAGCAGCAGGGCACCACCACACTCAGCATACTCGCGGAGTCTATGTTGTAGCTCTGCGCTGAGAGCCTCGAAGTGGTAGCCTGAAGTGCCACGGCCGATGGCCGTGGTGCGTTGTTTGCCGAGGATGAGGTCTACGACATCGTACTCCTGGAGTGTCACGCCACCGGCAGCAACGGCACGATGCGACGAGGATGAGAAGGAGTAGCCCGCCTCTAAAATTGCGCGCCCGTGGAGCGCGGGGTAGTCGAAGGTGTTGCCGGCGATGACATCCTGCTCATAATCGTTGTATGACGTGCCGAGAGCGTAGTTGTCGTTCTCGGAGCGCGAGAGGCTGCGGTCGAAGATCGTCTGCTCACCGATAAAGGATATGTCGCTAATATAAGCGGCACCGCTATCGTAGCGATTGTAGAAGCCTGCGACGGAGTCACCTTGTATGCTTAGGGGTGCAGCTATGCGGTCGAAGCCGTTGATTACGAGGATGTTGCCCTTGGGGCGGTTATGGCGCGATACGGCGAGGGTCTCGGAGTCGAAGCTCTCGCCACCCTCGTTTACGGCCGTGATGCGGAAGCTGTATATCTTGCCCGCATCGATCTTCACGCTTGTTGTGGTGCCATCTATCCTGCGGCCATTGTCGAAACCACCATCCTCCACGCGCGTGTATAATATGTAGTAGTCGGGTAGGGCCGTAGGCTCGAGGCTATCGGTCGTGGGGGCCCAGCTAAGGTGCGCCTCGTCGCCACGTACGAGTGCCGAGAAGCTGTTTACGGGTAGCGGCTGCACGACGTAGGGTACGCCATACTGGCTCGAGAGGTAGCGAAGCATGCCCTTATATACCGCACGGCTTACGTCGAAACGGAATGAGGGGTCGTGACCATAGCGCATATCGGCGAAGTTCTGGTGCGAGAGGAGTTCGAGGAGCATCGTGGGACATGCAGGCATACGCGCCTCGTAGTAGGCTCTGTCCCACATGCCACGACGTGTCCAGCAGGGTTCGTACTTTGTGCGTATGTCGCTGACTATCTGTGTCATTATTATGTCCGTCAGGTCGCGCGAACGTAGACGCGAGATATCATCCCGGAACATGCCGTCGTTCTCCTTGGTGCAGTATATGCCGAGTGTGCCGATGATGTCGTCGTTGAGACGCACGCCCGCATCGGAGTGGAAGGCGAAGGCGAGGTCTACGGGTATGTTCTTGCCCTTAGGTGCATCATCATCCTTGCCTCTATCCTCTTCGTCGTTACCCATCAGGGCATTTACCCAGTGTGCTCGTGACATATAGTCGTCGCGATAGTCATCCTTGCCTCCCTTTTGTCCGTATACCTCTGTCGAGAATCCCGACCACTGGAGCCAGTAGCGCGCACCCTCGGTGAAGCGTGGGTAGTTGCTTGTCTCCTCCGGGTACTCTATCTCCTCCTTGCGTAGCGAGGGGTCTACACTACGACGTATGTTACCCATGCCGCCACCAATCTTTACGGCATCGGCCGTGACCACGCCCTTATGCTTGGAGTCGTTCGTGAGGGTCACAATCTTGTCGTGGTGGCCCTCCGCAAGGTAGAAGTCGCCGAGGGCTATCCACATGGCGCCACCCATCTGCTGGTTGACTCTAAATTCGCGGTCGCCACCCGTGGCGTGTACGGTGTAGTGGGCATCCGTAACCGACTCTTTTAGTGTTGTGTACGACACATATACGGTGTATATCCCCGCCTCGGGTATCGTGCCACCCCAAGTGATGGAGGCACCCTTGGACTTACCCTCGGTGGTGGCTATCTTGCGTGCTGTGCCATCCTCGAAGGGGTTGTGCCCCGAGGGGTAGCTCTCGTGGAGGTGTGCGAAGCCCACGCCCGCCTCCTGCCACTTGCCGTGCTCCGCGTAGCGTGTGTTGTCAATGCCCGCATCGTTGTCGATGATTATCTCGTGGCGCGATGTCGAGCGCTCGCGGGGGAGTAGTACGGAGGCTCCGGCACGCTCGAGCATGGGGACGAGGAAGGGGAGCACGTAGCCCTGCGTGTACAGATCCTCGACGGTCTCCCATAGGCGTGAGCGCTGCCACGACCACTCGCCCGTATTGTTGTTGAAGTAACGTCCGTGACTCTGCCATAGGGCTATATGCCTGTTTGTTAGTCCCTTTGTGGGCTGCGATATGTTGCTTGTGCGACGTATTAGGGGCGCTGTAACCTCGTGCGTGAAGTGCTTGGCACCCTTGGTCTCGAGGTAGTATTGCGGCACCAGCTGGTCGATAAGACGACCATTTGTGTATATGAGCACGGTGTAACCCTTGTACTTCTCGGGCAATACCCTGCGCACCTCGCTGTATATATGTTCGAGGCTCTCGCTGCGCATGGGGTAGTACTCCATCTCTTGCGATGTGCGCACCTCGACCACGCGGCTGTCGCCACGCTCGCGCAGACGCACGCTCTCAACCTTCACCCAGCTGCCGGCAACCTCCTTGAGTGTTATGCGCCGAATGACCTGACATATAGAGTCGCTCACGGCCTTGGGCAGGGCGCTCTGTGCCATGGCGATATTTGTGCCGAGCACCCCGAGCACGATAGATAGTATGATGTAAATATATCCTCTCCTCATAACGATGAAATATCTGCCAAAGGTACGAAAAAAAGTTGAACAACAGCCTACAATCTTTGATCTCTATGTTTCAAATTGCAAAATCTATGTTCCTATGGAGTCTGTGTAAGCTTATAAAACAGCCAAGTACTGGAGCGACTACGCTGGCCGTATCGTTGGCTACGACTTTTAGAATAGATGGCACTAATGGTGGCGCGGGTATATTTTTATATACCCACAAGAATGTAGTGGTGGGTGGGGTTTTCTAAATATGCCCTGCCCTTTTATCTGCAGTGTTTAGCTATATAAAGCACACATTCTGCTGTGTTGAGGTGTAATCTGCGCAAAGCAACAAATATCGCTTAGAACAATTTTGATGCGCTTGCCGTCAATTACTATCGGCTGCGTGTCGATAACCAATAATTTTTTGTATCTTTACCGCGTTATTTGTTTAAATGGGAAGAAAAGTATGAAATGTGCAATTATAGGCCACGGAAAGATGGGGCGCGAGATAGAGCATATCCTCATGGAGCGTGGCCACAGTGTCGAGCTTATCATTGATGAGGCCAACAGTGCAGAACTCACGGCCGAGCGCCTTGTGGGCATAGATGTAGCCTTCGAGTTCACCACGCCCGAGACGGCAGCCGGCAACGTCGAGAGGGTACTCGCCGCAGGTGGCCGTGTGGTGTGTGGCACAACGGGGTGGCTGAAGCGTCTCAAGGAGATGGAACTCTTGGCCGTGGAGCGCGGTGGCGCCCTCTTCTACGCCTCGAACTTCTCGATAGGCGTGAATATGATGTTTCGCCTCAACCGTCGTCTCGCGGAGCTGATGAACCCCCATGTGCAGTATGACGTACGCATAGAGGAGACGCACCATATATGGAAGAAGGATGCCCCGAGTGGCACGGCGATAACCCTCGCCGAGGGTATCATCGCAGAGCTCGACCGCAAGGCATCGTGGGTGAATGCCAAGCCTACGTCTTGCGAGGAACTCGAGATAGAGTCGTTCCGCGAGGGTATGGTGCCGGGCATTCACACCGTGACATACACCTCGGAGGATGACTTCATCGAGCTTAAGCACTCGATACTCAACCGCCGAGCCTTGGCTATGGGCGCGGTATTGGCGGGCGAGTATCTCGCTGATAAGCGCGGTGTACATACTATGGATGACCTTTTATAAACAGCAGCTATGGAAAAGATTAAGAATATATATGCGGCCATCAAGCGTCTTGCGACACATCCCTGGACTATGGCCATCATTGTGGGCGTCATAGTCTCGGCCTTTGCGCTATGGTATGGTGCGGCGTGGACACTCGTCGTTGCCCTGCCGCTCATCTACGACTACTACGTGGCACACGGTATACGCAACTGGCATCGTAGGATGTACGCGAAGTATCGCTGGTGGCAGGTGATGTGGGCACTATGGTGCGCTGCGGTCTTTGCCCTCGTTGTGGGCATCATAGTGCATATGTTGCTCTTCCGTTGGGAGCAGCCCTTCCTCATTACCTTTGCCGTAATCTTGGCATACGCCGTATGGGAGGAGCTTAAGGGACACACAAAGGTGTATACGTGGATATATGGCTGGGTACATGCCATACTCTTTGCTACGGTGGTGGCGACACTCATACAGCTCTACTGGTTTCAGATGTTCGTAATACCCACAGGCTCGATGGAGAGCACACTTATGGCTGGCGACTACATCCTTGTAAACAAGGTAGCCTACGGCCCACGTGTGCCTATGACGCCACTGTCGTTTCCGTTTGTTCACAACACCATGCCGATGAATCCTACGAAGGCATCGTTCTCGACATCGTGGGAGCGCTCGTATCGTCGTCTTGCTGGTAGTGGGCAGGTGGAGCGCGGCGATGTTGTTGTCTTTAACTTCCCCGAGGGCGACACTGTCGTTATGGAGCTGCAGGCTATGAGCTACTACGAGCTCCTGCGCGACAAGCAGTTTGGTAAGAGCGAGGCGGAGCGTCGCAAGAACATCCACGACAACTTCACCATTGCCGTGCGACCGATGGATAAGAAGGAGAACTACATCAAGCGCTGCGTGGCTGTTGCGGGCGATACGCTCACGATTGTCGATGGTCGCGTATATACCAATGGTGTCGAGGAGGCCTTCGTGCCCAAGCGCCAATATATATACTACAACGAGGTGACGGGCAAGCCGCTAAAGATGGGCATCGATGCCGCATCGGGTGAGTATATGGAGCTCCCCGTCACGGATGACGAGATTGGTACATACCTCGCCGACGACAAGTTGAAACTTAAGAAGATAGGTGGCGCTATATCGGGTGGCAGCCTCATACCTCATATGCCTGAGGTGGCATCGTCGCAGTGGACGATAGACGACCTTGGCCCCGTATGGGTGCCTAAGGCGGGTGCTACGATAGAACTTACCGAGGAGAATATGGCGATGTACGGACGTTGCATCGCGGTATACGAGCAGCGCCTTGTGGAGCGTAGGGGCGACGATATATATATCGATGGCGAGAGGGCTACGCACTACACCTTCCTTATGGACTACTACTTCATGATGGGCGACAATCGTCACGGCTCGCTCGACTCGCGCTTCTGGGGCTTTGTGCCCGAGGATCACATTGTGGGTAAGGCGTCATACGTGTGGTTCTCGGTAGATCCTGCGGAGGGTGGCATACGCTGGGAGCGTATGTTTAAGTCTATAAAGTAATAGGGTAGTTGTGGCACAAGATAGCTTTAAAACCATAGCCGCGCCTCGGGAGGTGACTTACCGACAGCTCAGTAGTAAGTTCCTTGCGTATGCCTACCCCGTGGAGACGGAGGCGGAGATCAAGGAGCATCTCGACAAGCTTCGCAAGCGCTGGTTCGATGCTACGCACCACTGCTATGCTTGGCGTCTGGGGCCCCATGGCGAGCACTTTCGTGCTAACGACGATGGCGAGCCCTCGTCGACGGCGGGCAAGCCCATCCTCGGGCAGCTGTTGTCTCAGGAGGTGACCAACTGCCTCGTTGTTGTGGTGCGCTACTTCGGAGGCACGAAGCTTGGCGTGCCGGGGTTGATAGCGGCATATAAGGAGTCTACGGCGCTGGTGCTTGCCGAGTGCGAGATTGTTGAGCGCACGGTGGATGTGCGGATTGTGGTGTCGTTCTCCTACATTGCGATGAACGACGTTATGCGCATAGTGAAGGATATGCAACCTAAGGTTGTAGACCAGCAGTTCGACAACCTATGCACCATGACACTTACGATTCGCGAGGGCGAGGCTGAGCAGCTTATCGGCCGTCTGGAGAAGGTCGAGGGTGCCACGGTGGAGGTCGTAGAGTAATAGTATAGCAGGCCAGGAGAATAAAGCGTGGAGAATAAGATAAAAATAAAGGGCGCGAGGGTGCATAACTTGAAGAGTGTGGATGTCGAGATTCCGCACAACAACCTCGTTGTGGTCACCGGTCTCTCGGGCTCGGGCAAGTCGACATTGGCCTTCGACACCATTTTTGCCGAGGGTCAGCGCCGTTATGTCGAGAGTCTCTCAGCCTATGCGCGTCAGTTCTTGGGGCGTGTGGAGAAGCCCGATGCCGACCTTATCGAGGGCATAGCCCCGGCTATAGCCATCGAACAGAAGGTGATATCGCGCAACCCGCGCTCGACGGTGGGCACCACGACGGAGATATACGACTACCTGAAACTCCTCTTTGCCCGCATAGGTAGGACATACTCGCCCAAGACGGGATGCGAGATACGTTGCTATGAGGTAGATGATGTTGTCGACCACATCCTTGCCATGGATGATGGCGAGCGTGTGACTATTGCCGCACCGCTCTTACTGAAGCAGTCCGAGGGCATTGTCGAGCGTATGCTCACACTTATGGAGGATGGTGTCAACCGCGTGAGGTATCGCGATGAGGTGATGCTTGTCGAGGAGTTTATGCCTATGATTACGGCAGATATGGCGCTCGAGGATGTGATGATCATCGTCGACCGTATCGTCCTCGACCATGAGCAGGATACCGTGTCGCGTCTTGCTGACTCCGTAGCACGTGCCATGGGCTATGGCGCGGGCATTATGTACGTCATCACGAGGGGTGTGGAGAGCTTTTCATCGCATTTCGATGAGGATGGCATAAGCTATGAGCGCCCCACGGAGCATCTCTTCTCGTTCAACAACCCCATAGGTGCCTGCCCCCAGTGTGAGGGCTATGGTAGGGTTGTGGGCATCGACGAAAACCTCGTCGTACCCGATAAATCGAAGAGCGTATACGAGGGTGCTGTGGCCTGCTGGAATGGCGCAACCATGGGACGTTGGAGGGAGGCGTTGATTCTCGCCTCGTCGAAGTGCGGTTTCCCGATACATACGCCCTACTATGCACTGAGTGAGGGGGATAAGGATGTGCTGTGGCATGGCAATGAGCATATCCACGGCATCGACGAATTTTTTGACTATGTCGACACGCAGCGTCATAAGGTGCAATATCGCGTGCTTAAGGCTCGATATATGGGTAAGACGTTGTGCCCCGAGTGTCATGGTAACCGCCTGCGTAAGGAGGCGCTCTATGTGAAGGTTGGTGGGCGTAGCATCGCCGAGCTTGTGCAGATGACTGTGGGTGAGCTTCTCGGCTTCTTCCGCGACCTCAAGCTCGATGAGCATGATGCCACAACGGCGGAGCGTGTGCTCACGGAGATACGCAATCGCTTGGGATACCTCAATGATGTGGGCCTCGATTACCTTACGCTCGACCGTCTGTCGTCGACACTCTCGGGTGGCGAGTCGCAGCGCATAAACCTCTCGACATCGCTTGGCAGCAACCTTGTGGGCTCGATGTATATCCTCGATGAGCCGAGCATAGGCCTCCATCCGAGGGATACGAATAGACTTATAGGGGTGTTGAAGCAGCTGCGCGATTTGGATAATACGGTTATTGTCGTGGAGCATGAGGAGGAGGTCATGCGTGCTGCCGACTGGATTGTGGATATGGGCCCCGAGGCGGGCATTGGCGGTGGCGAGGTGGTCTACTCGGGTGCCGCAAAGGATATAGTTACTGCCGAGCGGTCGCTCACGGCCGACTATCTCACGGGGCGTAGGCGTATAGCCACGCCGCAGCGTCGTCGTGCAGCAGCGGGATGTGTGCGTCTGCGTGGCGTGCGACACAACAACCTCAAAAACATAGATGTGGAGATACCGCTTGGTGTCCTGACGTGTATCACGGGCGTCTCGGGCTCGGGTAAGTCGTCGCTTGCCGACGATGTGCTCTTCCCGGCTCTCAAGCGCCGTCTGTCGGAGACGACACTCATGCCTGGCGATCACGATGGTATGGATGTCGACAGACATCTATTGCAGGGCGTGGAGATGGTGTCGCAGTCGCCTATAGGCAAGTCTACGCGCTCAAATCCCGTGACCTACATCAAGGCCTACGACGAGATACGCAAGCTCTTTGCTGACCAGCCCTACGCCAAACATACGGGCATAGCGGCCACGGCCTTCTCGTTCAATATGCCCGGAGGTCGTTGCGAGGAGTGCGAGGGTGAGGGTGTCATCAAGATAAGCATGCAGTTTATGGCCGACGTCGAACTGCAGTGCGAGGCGTGTGGCGGTATGCGCTTTAAGCAGGAGATTCTGGAGGTTAAGTACCGCGGACGCTCGATATACGACGTGCTCAATATGTCGGTAGATGAGGCTCTGGAGTTCTTCTCCGAGGATGCCTCGTGCGCAATATGCAGGCGTATCGTCGAGCGCCTCAGACCCCTGCAACAGGTCGGCTTGGGATATGTCAAGCTCGGACAGTCGTCGTCGACACTCTCGGGTGGCGAGTCGCAGCGCGTGAAGCTCGCCTCGTTCCTCACGAAGGAGCGCTCGGGCGATAAGATAATGTTTATCTTCGACGAGCCTACTACGGGATTGCACTTCCACGATATTGGCCGCCTTCTTGGAGCGTTTGATGCCCTCATTGAGCGTGGACATACGGTCGTTGTTGTGGAACACAATATGGATGTCATCAAGTGTGCCGACTGGGTCATAGACCTCGGCCCCGAGGCTGGAGCTGCGGGTGGCAGGGTGGTTGTTGCCGGCACGCCTGAGGATGTGATGAGGAGAGAGGATAGTTATACGGGAGAGTATTTATGTAGGAATGAAGGAATTTCAGATATATAGCCTAAAGAATGGCATACGTTGCATACACCGTCAGGTGCGTAGTGGTGTAGCCCACTGCGCCCTTGTTGTCAATGCGGGTGCGCGCGACGAGCATAAGGGCGAGTATGGCATCGCCCACTTTACGGAGCACGCCCTCTTCAAGGGTACGGAGCACCGCAAGGCCTATCAGGTAAATTGCCGCTTAGAAAACCTTGGTGGCGAGCTTAACGCCTACACCACGAAGGAGGATACTACGCTGCATGCCACGGTGTTGCGTCGCGACTTTAGTCGTGCTGTGGAGCTCGTTGCCGATGTGATGTTTCGCTCGACATTTCCCGAGAGGGAGCTCAGCAAGGAGCGCGAGGTTATCGCCGACGAGATAAACTCTTATAAGGACTCGCCCGCGGAGCGTATATATGACGACTTCGAGGATATGATATTTCGTGATTCGGAGCTCGGACACAACATCCTCGGCTCGAAGTCCTCGATAGCGCGCTTTACGACCGACAGCATACGCTCCTTCGTAGGTAGAACATATACCACCGACCAGATGGTATTCTCCTCTATTGGCAACTTCTCGGCAGCAACGGCACAGAGCGTTGCCGAGCGCTATTTAGGTGACTTTACCCCCACGACACGTAGCTTTCAGCGCATTGCGCCTGCGGAGTATAAGCCCTTCGATACTACGCTCTCACGACATACACACCAGGCACACGGCATCATCGGTACGCGTGGCTATAGCATTGCCGACGAGCGACGCTTGCCTCTCGCGTTGTTGTTAAATATCCTCGGTGGCCCTTCGGCAAACTCGCGCCTGAATATCTTACTCCGAGAGAAATACGGGTTGTCGTATAATGTTGAGGCTACCTATACGCCCTACTCCGATACGGGCATCGTGGGCATCTACTTCTCCTCCGACCACGACAATGCTGGGCGATGCGTGGAACTTATTCATAAGGAGATTGAGGCACTCAGGCGCGAGCCTATCACGCCCCGACGTTTGGCTGTTGCCAAACGACAGTTTGTTGCACAGATGGCAATATCGATGGAGGCAAACGAGGGTTATATGCTCGGTGCGGGTAAGAGCCTGCTTCTGTATAAGGAGATAGACACGTTGGAGGAGGCCTATAAGAAGGTTATGGCAATCACGGCCGAGGATATTCGTGCGGTAGCCGAGGAGCGCCTCGGAGATATGTCGCAGTTGTTGTATAGGTGATAATCCTCGCAATGACGAGATAGGGTGATTACTAAGAGGTTACGAAGGAATGGATAAGTTAGAACAGTATATATTGGATAATACCAAGGCGGAGCAGGAACTTATGCACCGTCTTGAGCGTGAGACATATCTGCGCGTGATAAATCCGCGTATGATATCGGGGCATCTGCAGGGAAAGCTCCTTGAGATGCTTGTTAGGATGATGCGCCCGAAGCGCGTGTTGGAGATAGGTACATTTACGGGCTACTCGGCATTGAGCATCGCCCGAGGGTTGGAGGATGACGCCACGCTCGATACCATAGAGGTGGATGACGAGCTTGAGGATATTGCCGCAAAGTACTTCGATGCCTCTGGCTATGGCCATCGTATACGCCAGCATATAGGCTCTGCCCTCGACATTGTGCCCCGCTTAGGTGAGGTCTACGATATGGTCTTTATCGATGGCGACAAGCGCGAGTACCCCGCATATTACGATATGTTGATGGATGGTGGCTATGTGCGTAGTGGCTCGATACTTTTGGCTGACAATATATTATGGTATGGCAAGGTGGCGGAGCCTATCGCTCACAACGATCGACATACGGAGGCCATCGTCGAGTTTAACAGGCGTGTTAAGGAGGATGCGAGGGTGGATAATGTGATAGTGCCCATCCGCGATGGTATAAATCTAATACGTGTTAAATAGAAGGCTGAATAAAAAGTGTATTTCTGCGTTATGCTCGCCCTCAAAATGCTCATTTACGCCAAGTAAACTCCGCTTTTTCGGGCTTCGCAGGCCTAAAACTACATCTTTTTATTCAACCTCACTAACAAAAAAATGGGGATGGCAAATTTAATTTTTGTCATCCCCCTATCGTTGAAAGTGTTGCTACTCCTTCTTAGGCAGCAGTTCCGTAAGTGAGCCGAGAGCGCCAACAAGATTCGAGGCCTCGAATGGCAGGAATACGGTCTTGGCCTGGTCGCCCGAGCCTATCTCCTTGAGTGTCTCGACATACTTCATAAGGAGCATATATGTTGCGGGGTCGGTCTTAGACTCGGCAATAGCCTCTGCAACCTTGCGTATAGCCTCCGCCTCGGCTGTGGCCTGCAGGATCTTAGCGTCGGCCTCGCCCTGAGCCTTCAATATCTGTGTCTGCTTCTCAGCCTCGGCCTGATTTATTTGCGACTCCTTCTCGCCCTCCGACTGGAGAATCATAGCCTCCTTCTGACCCTTGGCCTCGAGCACCTTAGCACGGCGCTCGCGCTCGGCCTGCATCTGCTGCTCCATGGCGCGACGTACCGACTCGGGAGGAGTAATGTCCTGGAGCTCAACGCGGTTGACCTTCACACCCCACTTGTTTGTGGCCTCGTCCAATACGACACGCAGCTTCGAGTTGATGGTGTCGCGCGAGGTGAGCGTCTCGTCGAGCTCCAACTCGCCGATGACGTTACGCAGCGTTGTCTGCGTGAGCTTCTCGATGGCATTGGGGAGGTTGTCGATCTCGTAGACGGACTTCATCGGGTCGACAATCTGGAAGTATAGTAGTGCGTTTATCGTCGTTGTGACGTTATCCTTGGTGATGACGCTCTGCTTGTCGAAGTCGTAGACCTGCTCGCGGAGGTCGATGCGCGATGTCGAGCGCATAACGACGCTCTTCGATCCATCGGCATAGCGTATCTCGTCGCGCTGGTATACCGCACGTGGACGGTCGATGATGGGGAACAGGTAGTTGATACCCGACTGCAGCGTGCGGTCGTAGCGACCGAGACGCTCAACAACACGAGTCTCCGACTGGGGTATAATCTTGAAGCCCTTGAGTACGTATATCACCGCGATGATGGCGATGATGATGAAAATTGTTAATGGTGTAATTGACATGATTATAGTGCTTTAACGGTTAATACTACGCTCTCTATTGCTGTGACTACGACCTTCGTGCCCGAGGCTATGGGCTCGCCCGTGGCCGATACGGCACGCCAGTCGACGCCCTCGATCATCACACGGCCACTCTCGCCCTCAGCCTCTATATCTACGCATACCGTGCCCCGCTTGCCAATCATGGCATTCTGGTTTGTGGCGACCTCGGCACGACGGTAGAACGTGCGCTTGAGTATCGGTCGCACACCGAGGAGCGCAACCATCGAGGTGATGGCAAAGACCAAGAGCTGAATCTCTATGGAGCCACCTGCCGCAGCAGCGATGGCACCACCGGCAGCACCTATCGAGAGGCATATTATGGCAAATCCCGAGGTGAAGAGCTCGACGATAAAGAGTATTAGGGCGGCAACGACCCAGTAAATCCAAATATCCATATCTCTGATTATTTAATTATTCTATCTTCAAAGGTAATGATTTTCTATAATAACGACAAATTTTAGGTGTGAAATATGTCGTGTGGAGTAAATTTTTGCGACGCGGCGGGAAAAATGGCGGTGTACAAGCAAAAATATCGCGCAGGCGCGTGTGAATTCGAAAAATTATCACTACATTTGTATGATGCTTTAATTCGAACTTCGAAACCTAAAAATACAGAACTATGATTAGACATATCGTTATGTGGAAGTTCCGCCGCGATTTGGAGGAGACACCCGAGCAGATTGCCCTTGAGATGAAGAGCCGCCTTGAGGCACTTGTTGGTAGGATTGATGGTCTCTTGCGCGCCGAGGTGGGTGTGAACATTAAGGAGACAGCATCCTCTTACGATGCGGTGCTTACGGCCGACTTCCCCTCGTTCGAGACGATGGAGGCATACAAGGTTCACCCGCTGCATGTTGCCGTAAGCGACTACTGCAAGAGCCGTCGACTGGAGAGGGTGGATGTAGACTATAAGTTGTAGCAACGGAGTGGTGCTGACAACAAAAGGAGTTGTGTCAAAACTATTTTTGGAAATAACGAATACAAACTAAAATAAAACTAAGACTACTATGCAGAAGAGAATTATTGAGTGCGTGCCTAACTTCTCTGAGGGCCGCAACAATGAGACAATCAAGCAGATTACGGATGTCATCGACGCCGCTAAGGGCGTAAAGTTGTTGGATGTAGATCCCGGTGAGGCTACAAATCGTACGGTGGTTACCTTCGTAGGTGAGCCCGAGGCTGTATGCGATGCTGCTGTTGCTGCCATTAAGCGTGCTACGGAGCTTATAGATATGCGCCAGCATAAGGGTGCGCACCCCCGTATGGGTGCTTGCGACGTCTGTCCGCTTATCCCTGTGTCGGGTATTACACTCGAGGAGTGTGCCGAGTTGGCACGCGCGCTTGCTAAGCGTATTGCTGAGGAGCTTGGCGTCCCCACATACTGCTACGAGGCTGCCGCCTTCACTCCCGAGCGTCGTAACCTCGCGGTATGCCGTGAGGGTGAGTATGAGGCACTGCCCGAGAAGATGATGCACGAGCAGAAGAGACCCGACTTTGGTGCTCGCCCCTACGATGAGGGCGTGGCTAAGACGGGTGCTACGGCTGTGGGTGCTCGCGATTTCCTTGTGGCTGTGAACTATAACCTCAATACCACATCTACACGTCGTGCCAATGCCATCGCCTTCGACGTGCGCGAGAAGGGTCGTCCTATGCGTGAGGGTAACCCCATCACGGGTAAGATTATGAAGGACGAGAATGGCAATACCATCATGAAGCCCGGTACGCTCAAGGCGTGCAAGGCTATCGGCTGGTTTATCGAGGAGTATGGCATCGCTCAGGTGTCGATGAATATGACAAACCTCTCGATTACACCCCTCCATGCCGCCTTCGATGAGGTATGCCGTGCTGCAGATGCTCGTGGTGTGCGTGTTACGGGTGCCGAGATTGTAGGTCTTGTTCCTAAGAGCGCGTTGGTGGATGCCGGTCGTCACTTCCTGCGCAAGCAGAACCGCTCTACGGGTCTTCCCGAGAAGGAGTTGGTACGTATCGCTATCGAGTCTATGGGTCTTTCGAACCTCAAGGAGTTCAAGCCCGAGGAGAAGGTCGTTGAGTATATCTTGGAGGCTGATGAGCAGAAGGGTGTTAAGAAGCTCGTAGATATGACCTGCACGGGCTTTGCCGAGGAGACGGCAAGTGAGTCTCCTGCACCTGGTGGTGGCTCTATCTCGGCATATATGGGTGCCCTGGCTGCAGCCCTCGGCACGATGGTGGCAAACCTCTCGTCGCACAAGGCGGGCTGGGATGACCGCTGGGAGTACTTCTCTAATTGGGCGGATAACGGCATGAGTGTGATGAACGAGTTGCTCTACCTCGTGGATGAGGATACTGCGGCGTTCAACAAGATTATGGATGTCTTTGGCATGCCTAAGTCTACGGAGGAGGAGAAGGCTGCACGTGCTGCCGCCATGGAGGCTGCTACGCTCTACGCTACGGAGGTGCCCCTACGCACGATGAAGGCTGCGTATAAGGCCTTCGATGTTGTTCGCGCCATGGCTGAGGAGGGTAACCCCAACTCAGTATCGGATGCCGGTGTGGGTGCCTTGGCGGCACGCTCGGCAGTGATGGGTGCCTGCCTCAATGTTAAGATTAACGCTGCGGGATTGAAGGATCGCGCCGTGGCCGATAAGCTTGTTAAGGAGGCTGAGGATATTCAGGCTGCCGCACAGAGGGCTGAGGCTGAGATTTTGGCTGTGGTAGAGAGCAAGATTAACTAATAAACCTAAAAACGTAAGATACAATGACAGATTTTCAGAAAGATATATTGGCGGGTATTCCCGATCCGCTGCCTGCACCTAAGGCATACGATCCCAATGCCAACCATGCACCCAAGCGTAAGGATATCCTCACCGACCAGGAGAAGAAGCTCGCCTTGGCAAATGCCCTGCGTTACTTCCCCGAGAAGCACCATGCGGAGCTTGCGCCCGAGTTTTTGGAGGAGCTCAAGACCTATGGTCGTATCTATATGTACCGCCTGCGTCCCGACTACGAGATGTATGCCCGCTCGATAGATGACTATCCTGCACGCTCGCGTCAGGCGGCAGCTATCATGCTCATGATTCAGAACAACCTCGATAAGGCCGTAGCGCAGCACCCCCACGAGCTTATCACCTATGGTGGTAATGGTGCCGTGTTCCAGAACTGGGCGCAGTATCGCCTCGCGATGAAGTACCTCGCGGAGATGACCGACGAGCAGACCCTCGTGATGTACTCGGGTCACCCCCTCGGCTTGTTCCCCTCGCATAAGGATGCTCCGCGCGTTATTGTGACCAACGGTATGGTTATCCCCAACCACTCGTCGCAGGACGACTGGGAGCGTTTCAACGCCATGGGTGTGTCGCAGTATGGCCAGATGACCGCAGGCTCGTATATGTATATCGGCCCGCAGGGTATCGTTCACGGTACGACAATCACGGTGATGAACGCTGCACGCAAGCGTATGAAGCCCGGACAGAAGGATTTGAAGGGTATGTTGTTTGTCACAGCAGGCCTTGGTGGTATGTCGGGTGCTCAGCCTAAGGCGGGTAATATCTCGGGCGTGGTGAGCATCACTGCCGAGGTAAACATCGCTGCTGCGGAGAAGCGCCACAAGCAGGGCTGGGTGGATGAGCTCTACTCGTCGCTCGACGAGCTTATTCCTCGCGTTAAGCAGGCTGTGGAGCAGAAGGAGGTCATCTCGTTTGCCTACGTTGGTAATGTCGTAGACCTCTGGGAGCGCCTTGCCGAGGAGGATATTAACGTAGACCTCGGCTCAGATCAGACGTCGTTGCATAACCCCTGGGCCGGTGGTTACTACCCCGTGGGTTACTCGTATGAGGAGTCTAACCGCATGATGGCCGAGGAGCCCGAGCGTTTCAAGGAGTGTGTGCGTGAGTCGTTGCGTCGTCACGTGGCAGCCGTAAATAAGCTCACGGCGCGCGGTATGTACTTCTTCGACTATGGTAACGCCTTCTTGTTGGAGTCGTCGCGTGCAGGTGCCGATATTATGGCCGAGGATGGTAAGTTCCGCTATCCTTCGTACGTTCAGGATATCATGGGCCCGATGTTCTTCGACTACGGCTTTGGCCCCTTCCGTTGGGTATGTACCTCGGGCAAGGAGGAGGATCTCGTCAAGAGCGACCGCATCGCTGCGGAGGTGCTCGACGCCATGCTCAAGGAGGCTCCCGCAGAGATTCAGGGACAGCTTGCCGACAACCTCCACTGGATACGCGAGGCTATGGAGAACAAGCTCGTCGTAGGCTCGCAGGCACGTATCCTCTATGCCGACTCTGAGGGTCGTACACGCATTGCGTTGGCCTTTAACGAGGCTATCAAGCGTGGTGAGATATCGGCGCCTATCGTCCTTGGTCGTGACCACCACGATGTGTCGGGTACGGACTCGCCCTATCGTGAGACATCGAACATCTACGACGGCTCGCACTTCTGTGCCGATATGGCTGTGCATAACGTCATTGGCGACTCGTTCCGCGGTGCTACATGGGTATCTATCCACAATGGTGGTGGCGTAGGCTGGGGCGAGGTTATCAATGGTGGCTTCGGTATGGTCATCGACGGCTCGGAGGACTCGGCACGCCACATCGAGGAGATGTTGCTGTGGGATGTGAACAACGGCATTGCTCGTCGTAGCTGGGCACGTAACGAGGGCGCCATGTTTGCCATCAAGCGCGAGATGGAGCGCACACCACTGTTGAAGGTCACGCTTCCCAACCTCGCGGACATGGATATGATTGAAAAGGTGTATAACGAAAATAAGTAAACGATTATGATTCATTATATTAGTGCCGAGCGCCTGACTATCGCTCGTGTTGAGGAGATTTTGTCGAAGGGCTACAAATTGGCGTTGAGCGAGGATGCCAAGCGTCGCATCAACCACTGCCGCGAGTATCTCGACAAGAAGATGGAGAATGCGGGACGTCCTATCTATGGCGTGACGACGGGTTTTGGCTCGTTGTGCAACATCTCGGTTGAGAAGGAGGGATTGTCGCAGTTGCAGAAGAACCTTATGATGTCGCACGCCTGCGGTACAGGCCAGCGTGTGCCCTCGGAGATAGCACGATTGATGATTCTCTTGAAGGTGCAGTCGTTGTCATACGGTCACTCGGGTGTGCAGCTCGTCACCGTCGAGCGCCTTATCGAGATGTTTAACAACAACATCATCCCTGTGGTATACGAGCAGGGCTCGCTGGGTGCTTCGGGCGACCTCTCGCCCTTGGCGCACATGTGTTTGCCCCTCTTGGGCCTTGGTCATGTGGAGATTGATGGTGAGGTTGTCGAGGGTAGCGTGATGATGCAGAAGATGGGATGGACACCTATCACTCTTTGCTCGAAGGAGGGTCTTGCGTTGTTGAACGGCACACAGTTTATGTCGGCATACGGTGTCTACTCGTTGATTAACGCGCAGCGCCTCAGCCGCTGGGCTGATAGCATCGGTGCCATGTCGCTCGATGCCTTTGATGGCCGCATGGAGCCTTTTGAGCATAACGTACACGCCATACGTCCGCACAACGGCCAGATTGAGACGGCACGTAACTTCCGCGAGATATTGGCAGGCTCGGAGATTGGCAAGCAGCCCAAGCAGCATGTGCAGGACCCCTACTCGTTCCGTTGCATACCTCAGGTGCATGGTGCGTCGAAGGATACCATTGCATACGTTGCCAGCGTCCTCGAGACGGAGATTAACTCCGCCACGGATAACCCCACGGTATTCCCTGACACCGACGAGGTAATATCTGCGGGTAACTTCCACGGCCAGCCTATTGCTGTGGCTATGGACTTCTTGGCTATCGCTGTTGCGGAGCTCGGCAATATCTCGGAGCGTCGTACATATAAGCTCATCTCGGGTGCGCGTAACCTCCCCAACTTCCTCGTTGCTAACCCCGGCCTTAACTCAGGCTTCATGATTCCGCAGTACACGGCAGCATCTATCGTCAGCCAGTCTAAGGGTCTATGCTGGCCCGCCTCGTGCGACTCTATACCCTCGTCGCAGGGTCAGGAGGATCACGTGAGCATGGGCTCGAATGCTGCCACGAAGCTTTGGAAGGTGGTGCAGAACACCGAGCGTGTGCTTGCCATCGAGCTTATGAACTCGGCACAGGCATTGGAGTTCCGCCATCAGATGACCAACCTGCGCTCATCGGCAGCTGTGGAGGCTATGTTCGAGGCCTACCGCAAGGTTGTTCCCTTCGTGGATAACGACACGGTGATGTATCCACATATTGCTACATCGGTAAACTTCTTGAACGACTATGAGCTTGCTCGTTAAAAACATAGGTACGCTCGTAGGCATCGACGAGAGTGGACGTCTGAGGGTCGAGGGTAGGGCTATGGCCGATATCGCGACCTTGGAGAATGCGTGGCTCCTCACCGATGGCGAGCGCATCAAGGATTACGGCACGATGGACACGCTGCCCTCTGCGGAGGGCTGCGATGTCCTCGATGCTGAGGGTGGCTGGCTCTTCCCGTCGTTCTGCGACTCGCATACGCATATCGTCTATGCCGGTAGTCGCGAGCAGGAGTTTCTCGACAAGATTAACGGCCTCTCATACGAGGAGATAGCCAAGCGTGGTGGTGGCATACTTAACTCGGCAGACCGCCTTCACGAGACGTCGGAGGATGAGCTATATCGTCAGGCTATGGAGCGCATCGACGAGATTGTTGCCATGGGTACAGGCCTCGTGGAGATTAAGTCGGGCTATGGTCTCACGTTGGAGGATGAGCTCAAAATCCTACGTGTGATACGTCGTATTCGTCAAACGGCACCCCTCGAGGTGCGTGCTACGTTCCTCGGCGCTCATGCTGTAGGCCGTGCCTACCGTGGCCGTCAGGCTGAGTATGTCGAGCACGTATGCAACGACATGATTCCTGCCGTTGCAGCCGAGGGCTTGGCCGACTTCGTGGATGTATTCTGCGATAAGGGCTTCTTTACCGTCGAGGAGACGGCAAAGATTATGGAGACGGGAGCTAAGTATGGTCTGCGTGCTAAGATACATGCCAACGAGCTCGCTGTGTCGGGTGGCGTGGAGATAGGCGTGGAGCATGGAGCTCTCTCGGTAGACCATCTTGAGTCTATGGGTGATGAGCAGGTTGAGGCTCTTAGAGGTAGCCGGACGATGCCAACAATGTTGCCCGGCTGTGCCTTCTTCCTCGGCATAGGCTATCCCCCTGCGCGTAAGATGATAGATGCGGGCCTTGCCGTTGCTTTGGCTTCGGACTTCAACCCGGGCACCGCACCCTCGGGAAATATGCGCTTTGTAGTGTCGCTCGGCTCTATAAAGATGAAGATGACACCCGCGGAGGCGCTCAACGCTGCCACGCTCAACAGCGCAGCTGCTATGGGCGAGAGCCGCAACTTCGGCTCAATAACACGCGGTAAGGTGGCCAACTTCTACATCACGAAGCCCCTGCCGTCGTTGGCATATCTCCCCTATGCACACCAGACCCCCATTATTCGAAAGATAGTACTCAAAGGTAAACGTATTAACTAATAGTGGTGATTATGAAAAGATTAACACTCTCTATTGTGGCTCTTGTGGCTGCGACGATGTTTTATGGATGCTGCTCGGAGAGGGCGACGAATGAGTGTGAGTGCTCGAAGGAGCAGGCTGTCGTGGAGACTATCATGACACGTCGCTCTGTGCGCGACTATAAGGCTGAGCCGGTCTCGCGCGAGCAGATGGCTAAGGTCGTAGAGTGTGGTATCTACGCCCCCAGTGCCATGAATATGCAGCCCTGGGCAGTACGTGTTGTCGATGCTCCCGACTTCATCGAGGGTGTCACAGCCATCGCCGTGGAGCAGATGCCTCAGCTTAAGGAGCAGGAGGGCTTCCGTAACTTCTTCCGCAATGCCCCCACTGTGGCATTTATAGCCTGCCCCGAGGAGAGCTATAGCGGCGAGTATGACTGTGGCCTTCTCTCTGAGAATATGATGGTTGCAGCGTGGTCTATGGGTATAGGCTCGTGCTGTCTCGGTAGCGTTGTACCTGTTATGAACTCGGAGGCTGCGAAGCCATACCTGGAGCGCTTGAACCTCCCCGAGGATTATAAACTGATGGTTGCCATTGCCTTTGGTTATCCTTCAGGTGATGTCCCCGCAGCGCCGGCACGTGATGTGTCTAAGGCCTATTACATCGAGTAATTTGTTGTGAAAAGGCAGCATCTGCTGCCGCTAACAAATTATCTCAGCAATGGGCAGTACGCCATAGTACAGCCCATCGCCTCGAAATTTGCCGAGCGTTGCATCTACTACCTTTTGACAACAAATTGCGGGCGTGAAAAGGCAGCATCTGCTGCCGCTAACAAAAAGTGCCGTCAATGGAATGTTATCCATCGACGGCTTTTTCATGTCAGTGCTATGGGTAGTCTGGGTGGCTTGGGTAGTCTGGGTGGCTTGGGTAGACTGGGTAGACTGGGTAGACTGGGTAGTCTGGGTAGTCTGGGTAGTCTGAGTAGTTTTGAGTAAATTACCCATGCTCCCCATAGTGGGCGTAGCCCGCGTATACACATACTCCCCTAAACACAAATCTCCTTAATTTCCTTAAATTCACTTCCTATTTGCAATATTGTCCTAAATAAAGCATGCACTACAATTATATTGTCGATGTCCGGCAACCTCAGTAGCCATAGGCGAGCAAGGCACTGAAGCAAAGCTTCACAAAAGCAAAATTATTTAGGACAATATAGACTTATTTACCATTACTAACGACTAATTACTCACTACTAACGAAAATTTAGAAAAAAAAGTTGTACCTTTGTGCGATTATAGCACCTGCTCTACCGTGGTGGTTACCTTTAGGTAACATTGATGTGGTGCCGGTGTGGTGTAAACAGTGTAAAAGGATATATTATGTTTTCGGAGTTGGTATCGTTGGAGTGTTACAACACATTCCTAATCATAATGGCTGTGGTGGCGCTCGTAGTATTCGTGGCGCTCTACTTTGTAGAGGCGGGATATGGCTATCTCTTCAATCGCAAGTTCGGCTTCCCCGTGCCTAACAAGGTGGGGTGGGTATTGATGGAGTGCCCGGTATTCTTCGCCATGGCAGTGCTATGGTGGATGTCGGACTATGCCGTGGAGGCAGCCCCCCTGGCCCTCTTCCTGATGTTCGAGTTGCACTACTTCCAGCGCTCGTTCATCTTCCCGATGCTTATGCGCGGAAACTCCAAGATGCCTATAGGCATAGTGCTTATGGGCGTGGTGTTTAACACGCTGAATGCCGTGATGCAGGGCGGCTGGATATTCTACTATGCCCCCGAGATGGGCTACTACGACGGGTGGATGTCGAAGCCATACTTCTACATCGGCACTGCGGTATTTATCTTCGGCATGATTACCAACATACACTCCGACTACGTGATACGTAACTTGCGCAAGGAGGGAGATACGAAGCACTACATACCCAAGGGTGGCATGTTTAAGTATGTGTCGTCGGCGAACTACTTCGGCGAGTTTATGGAGTGGGTAGGCTTTGCTATAGCCTCATGGTCGTGGGCAGGTGTGGTCTTCGCATGGTGGACATTTGCCAACCTCGGGCCCCGCTCGGCATCGCTATACAAGCGTTACGAGCGAGAGTTTGGCGCGGAGTTTACGTCGCTGAAGCGTAAGCGCATAATACCCTTTATCTACTAACAAGAGAGAAATTAATCCCAAATATTATGGAGAACAAGAGGAGATTAGAGGAGTCTAAATTGTTTACTCCCTATAAGCTGGGTAGCGTGACGTTGCGCAACCGCGTGATACGCTCCGCTGCATTTGAGTCTATGGGTAAGGACTTTGCCCCGACGCAGAAGCTCAAGGATTACCATGTGAGTGTCGCTAAGGGTGGCGTAGGTATGACTACAGTGGCATACGCTTCGATAAATCGTAGCGGCATATCATTCAACAAGCAGTTGTGGCTCAGAGATGAGATTGTCCCTCAGCTTCGCGACCTTACGGATGCTGTACACAAGGAGGGTGCTGCTGTGGGTATACAGCTCGGCCACTGCGGTAACATGACGCACTGGTCTACGGCGGGAAGCTTCCCGGTGTCGGCATCTAACGGATTTAACCTATACTCGCCGACGTTCCATCGTCGCATGACAAAGACCGAGATTAGGGAGTTTGCCAAGGATTTCGGCACGGCAGTGGAGACGGCATATAATGCGGGCTTCGACTCTGTGGAGGTACACGCAGGTCACGGATACCTTATCTCGCAGTTCCTCTCGCCCTATACTAACCATCGTCACGATGAGTATGGTGGCTCGCTCGAAAACCGCATGCGCTTTATGAATATGTGCCTCGAGGAGGTGATGACGGCGGCACGCAAGCGCGGTATGGGTGTTCTCGTGAAGCATAATATGGAGGATGGCTTCAAGCGTGGTATACAGGTGCCCGAGTCGATAGAGATAGCCAAGCAGATAGAGACGTTCGGTGTCGATGGCATCGTCCTCTCGTCGGGCTTCGTGTCGAAGGCACCGATGGCCGTGATGCGTGGACGTATACCTACCAAGACTATGGGTTACTATATGGGCTGGAATGAGTGGCTGCAGAAGATCGTCGTGTCGCTCTTCGGTCAGTGGCTCATCAAGCAGTACGACTTTGAGGAGTGTTACTTCCTGGAGAATGCCAAGAAGTTCCGCGCAGCGCTGAAGGGCCCGCTGGTGTACGTCGGAGGTCTTGTGTCGCGTGAGGGCATAGAGAGGGTCTTGGACGAGGGCTTCGAGCTTGTGCAGATGGCGCGTGCCTTGGTCAACGACCCCGCATTTGTGAACAAGCTCAAGGAGGGCGACATCACAACACGCAGTGGTTGCGACCACCGCGACTACTGTATGGCGCGTATGTACTCGGTAGATATGCAGTGCTGCCACAACTGTAAGGAGCACATCCCCGAGCGTCTGTGGAAGGAGATTAACTCAATTAAGTAGTGGAGGCTATAGATGGGACTTTGCAATAGAGATAGAGGCGTTGTGGCGCGAGGCTCGGCATGGGCGTTGGTGACCGGGGCGGCGATGGGTATCGGCCGTCAGTATGCGGAGCGTCTGGCGATGATGGGATATAACCTCGTGGTGGTAGATATACTGCCGGAGATAGAGACCGAGGCTCTGGCCATTGCCGCACAGCATAAGGTGAGGGTTGTAGCACGCACTATGGATCTCGCACGCGAGGCTGCTGCCCACGAGTTGCACGCCTGGACGGTGGCAGAGGGTCTTGAGTTCGATGTGGTGATAAACAATGCGGGCATCTTCTCATTCTGTGACATCCTGAATACCCCCGTAGAGCGCCTCGAGCGCATACTCCTACTGCACGATGTCACACTCACGGTGATGTGCCGTCTCTATGGCGAGGATATGATGAGGCGCGGCAAGGGTCGCATCCTCAATATGTCGTCATACTCGATATGGATGCCCTTCCCGGGCTTGGCGTCGTATAGCGCCAGCAAGGCTTACGTCAAGAGCTTCACGGAGGCCTTTGCCAAGGAGCTTCGTGGCACGGGTGTGTCGATAACGGCGATATGTCCTGCGGGCATTGCCACAGACCTCTATGGTCTCTCTAAGGAGTTGCAACGCTTCGGCGTGAAGTGGGGCATCCTTATGAGCCCCCAGAGTTGTGCCCGTCGTGGTCTGAAGGCTATGTTCAAGGGCCGTAGCGTTGTGGTGCCCGACTGGTGGTTCAGGCTCTTTATTCCTATATGTAAGTATCTCCCAGGCTTCTTAATACGCCCACTGCGTAACTTCACTATGAGGTGGCAGAAGTAGTGGAACCATAAATTGAAGAACGTATGAGTAATACAAAGCAGAGTAGCGCCCCCGTGGAGGGTAACACCAAGCGCAAGCGTGGATGGATGCGTAAGCTATGGCGTATCATCTTAGTGCTCTTGGCCTTGGTGGTTCTTGCCGTTCTGGCTGTGGTAATATGGCTCGGCCCCATTGCCGAGCGTTATCTCGAGAGTCACGCCGTGGAGCTCACGGGACGCCGCATAGAGATGGATAATCTTCAGGTGAAGCTCTTTAGCGGTAGGCTCGAGGCCGACAATGTCGTTGTCTACGAGGTGGATGGCGTGGAGGAGTTTGTGCGTGCCGACAACCTTAAGGCGGCAGTAGAGATAGGCGATATCTTCGACAAGCATATACACGTTACGGGTGTAACGTTGCTCAACCCTCGCCTTGCCATCGTGCAGAGTGGTGAACTCTTTAACTTCGACACCCTCGTAGAGTATATCCTCGATGAGTATTTCGACGACACGGAGGTCGATGATGAGGGAGATGAGTGGCGTGTGACGATAGAGAATGTGGAGGTCGTCAAGGGCGACCTGTCGTACTACGACAGCGAGATGGATCAACGCTGGGTGCTCTCGTCGCTCGACATAAGCACCGAGGAGATCATCCTCGGTGATAGCTTTAGCACCTTTATGGTGCAGATGATTATTAACGATGGCGCCACAATAGATGGCGCCCTCGATTTTAACTGCGAGACCTTCGACTTCCGCCTCGATGGTGCGATGGAGGGCTTCAGCCTTGCCGACACGTATAAATATTGGACGCCATATCTAAACATTAGGAGCATTAAGGGCACTGCCGCTGCCGACATTGTGGCAGAGGGTAACATCGACAATATCTTCGAGATGAACATCGTAGGTGATGTTGCTGCCGACAGCCTTGCCATCGTAGGCCCCGATGGGGGTAATGTGTTTAGTGCCAAGCGTATAGATGCCTCGCTTGCGGAGCTTAACATCGAGCGCGAGCGTTACATCTTCAATAGCCTTGTGGCCGAGGACTATGCCACCGAGCTGCACTTTCGCAAGGATGGCACGACGAACTTCGATGGTCTCTTCTGGGACGACCCCGAACTTAGCGTAGAGACCACAGCGACGGAGGTGGCGGAGGATACCTACGACGTAGAGGAGCGTGTGACGATAACCACGACCGAGGAGGTGGCGCCACTACGCAATATGACGCTACGCATCGCCAAGCTCGACCTTAAAGGTGGCATCGTCGACTACTCCGACCGCACGATGCACGAGGACTTTGTATATGTGTTGCGTAACATAGCCATCACAAGCGACAACTTCGACCTGATGGGCAAGAATAAGATCACGCTGAGGGCCAACCTTCCGAAGCAGGGCTCGGCACTCTTCCAGTGGGAGGGCTCGCTCACGGACTTCTACAACCAGAGCCTTCTGGCTATGCTCACAAATGTCGACATCAAGGGCTTATCGCCATATATCGAGCACTTTACGGCATTTCCTGTGACGTCGGGAAATATGACCTTCCGCAGCCAAAATGTCGTGACCAATGGTAAGCTCAGTGGTGTGAATCAGCTCGGCACCTATAAGTTTGCTCTCGGCAAGAAGAATAGAACGCTCGATGCGGAGTACGACCTGCCGCTCAAACTCGGCCTCTTCGTCCTCACGGATAAGGACGACCATATAGATGTCGATTTCCCCATTACCGGTAGCATCGACTCGCCCGAGTTCTCCTACCGTAAGATCATTATGAAGGCTATTGGCAACCTCCTGTTGAAGGTCGTGGCGGCACCCTTCGAGTGGATGGCGGGAGATAAGCAGGATGCCTTCCGTCATATAGACATCGACCTCCTCACGCCCGGTCTTGACTCGGAGCACTATGCTCGCATAGATAAGATGGCAGAGACGTTGAGAGAGGATGGCAATCTTAAGGTGCGCCTCACGCAGCGCGTTAACTACGACCATGCCGTGCAGCGTCTTGCCAACCTAAACCTCAAGATAGCCTTCTACAACGCCACTGAGGGCGATGAGAGTGGCTATCTCGATATGCTCGACTTCGCACGCATTAGCGAGATGAAGCTCTCGGGACGTGATGTTGCGGCCTTTGCCGACTCGTTGCTACTCGTGCGTGGCATCGACCCCGCACATATGTCGGCACACGCCAAGGCTATGACACTCTATGGCTCGGAGGCTGAGGCGCAGCTCGGAGACCTTATGCGCCACCGCAATCGTATCATCGCGGAGTACATAAAGTTCCAGCATAGCGACGTGGCGGAGGAGCTCCTTACGATTAACGACGTCGTTATGGAGGATGTAAAGAACTACCGTGGCAAGGATCGCTATACGGTGACGCTTGTTGTCGATGACGAGGAGGTGGAGATAGAGACTACCACCGAGGAGGCACCCATCGATGAGGACTACTACGACGCCTACACTCTCGAGGAGGATGGCTCAGGCACAGATTTTGTGGCAGAGGACAATTTTAACGAAACTACGACGTTAGAAGAGACGGCAACGACAACTGCGGATGTCACAGCGACCGAGGATGCTGCAGCGGAGGGTGTTGTTACTGAAGAGTAGAACATATAATATATTCATAAATCAATAAACTAAACTATTAAAGATGAGAAGATTGTTTACTTTGGCAACTGCGGTTGCCGTTACGGTGATGGCTGTTGCTTGTGGTAGCAACGAGCCTAAGGAGCTCGACTCGTTGTCGTATGCTGTGGGTGCAGACCTCGGTCTCAACCTTAATTTCGGTATGGCCGACTTCGACCTTGACAACGATGTCGTTATCAAGAACATTCAGGAGTTCTATAAGAATGGTGACCTTGAGGGTGAGGAGATCATGGAGGTACGCAACCGTATGATGGAGTTCCAGTACACGCGCCTTATGTCGTATGTGGGTGCTAAGCGTCAGCGCGATGCTGTTGTTACGGATATGCCCGACACGCTGCCTGAGCTCCCCGCACTCTACGATGAGAACTTTACTCGCGAGGATGTGTCGGCGATGATGGGTAAGAATATGGGTGCCTACGTTAAGAGCATGGAGACCAAGTTCGATATGGATTGCCTTGTAGGTGCTATCCGTGATGGTCTTAAGGTTGACACGCAGGAGAATGTCGACTCGCTCATGCGCCTCACGCAGGATGAGATGCGTCAGACGCTTATGAACTTCAGCCAGAAGAAGCGCGAGGAGGCTATTGCAGAGCGTGAGCGCCTCGTTAAGGAGAATGCCGAGAAGTCAGCAGAGTGGCTTAAGAAGATAGAGAAGAAGGAGGGTGTCGAGAAGACCGAGTCGGGTCTGCTCTATCGCATCGACCGCGAGGGTACAGGTGCTCAGGCTGTTGATGATACGGATGTTGTTCTTGTGAACTACGAGGGTAAGACCCGCGAGGGTAAGGTCTTTGACTCGAGCTACGAGCGTGGCGAGCCCATCTCATTCCCCCTCAATGGCGTTATCCGTGGTTGGACTGAGGGTATGAAGCTCGTTAAGGCCGGTGGTCAGATTACTCTCTGGATTCCTGCAGATATGGCCTATGGCGAGCGTGGCGCAGGTGCCGACATCGGCCCCAACGAGGCTCTTGAGTTCAAGGTTGAGTTGTTGGAGGTTAACCCTAAATAATATGTTGAGGTAAGCCGCAATCTGCGGCACACCCCTAAAAGAAGACTACCACGGGTTGTACTATGTGTACTGTCCCGTGGTAGTCCTCTTTTGTGATGCACCAATATCTGTTAGTTCTCCGTTACGACATCTGCTAACCACTTGTCGTTGCTGCCCACCTCCGTGAGGGTCACATATACAGGCTCGCTGCCGAGTGTGACGTTGAGGTTCTCGGTCTGATTGCCACCGCCGAAGTCGTTGACGATGAAGCCTATAGTCTCGCCTGCGAGCTCCGAGGGGGCCTGCCATACGTAGTACGTTATGTCGTCCACCACAATAGTCTCGGTAAGCTGCACGCCAGGCCATGAGCCTCCCGTATAGTTGATGTTGCCATCGTCGAGATTCCATGCCCACACGCCGATTATTCCCCAGCCCGTAAGCGAGGCGTCGACATAGACCTTAGGCTCCACAATTACATCCTCCTCGAGGAGCGTGACGCGCACAACCTCCGCCGCGGGGTGGTACTCCACACGATAGATACCGTTCTTTAATATAGGTATGTTGTGGCCATCTTGTATTACAGGAATGTCCGTATCGAGGGGTAAGTCGGCAAGCAGGTCTGTAGCACCGAGATTTTCGGTCCAATCGCCATTCTTGCGTAGCTTGAAGCCGTTATCCGCTGTAGAATGCATGTGCAGCTCGGCATAGTAGTACTCCTGGCTCTCTACATAGGTCATCGCCACATCGCCATTCCAGTCGTTGAAGCCACCGATGATGCTCCATTGTGCCACGTCGGGCGTAGGCGTTGGTGTGGGGGTAACCTCGCCACTAAGCTGCGTCACGCTAATCATCTCCTCTTCGATATAGTAGCGTATCTCGTAGCTACCCGCATCCGCCAGAGGTATATTCTGGCCCTCCTGTACAACGGCTATCTTGCTGTCCAGAGGCAGGACGTCGTAGAGCTCTACAGAGCCACGGTTTACTTCCCAGCTGCCATCCTGGCGTATCTTAAACTTGGCATTGGGAATGGTTATCTCCACCTCTGCCTGATAGCACTTGTCGGCATCGATCCATCGCATATAGATGTCGTCATTCCAATTGTTGAAGTCGCCAACGACACCCCAGCTGGCTGAGCCGGGATTCTCGGGGATGACAACATCGCCACTGGTAAGAGTAATGGTGGGTAGTACGGCGTTTGTGTCGAGAAAGATGGTGTATGTGCCCGTATAGCTAATCTTCAGCCCCTTCGTCTGGTTGGGATAGAGCTTATACTCCATGTCGAGATATGTCCTATCCGAGGAGTTGCCATAGACCGTCTCGCTCTCGCCGTGGTGCGTGATGATAAGCTCGTCGCCCTGGCTGAGAGCGATGTCCTCGATGATGTACATACGTGGCTTCTGGGCGGCGAGCCACCTGAACTCTACCCCTGCACTCTGGCTCGAGACCCCCGTGAGTACCCACCTATCCTCGACCTCCTCCAGGAGTGTCGTGCTCATCTTATCTGTTGCCGAATCCCACTTAATTAGGTACTTACCTCCCGTGGGGATGTATATATCCACGCCGCCATTCATCACGTCGAACTCCTTGCCATTGCCATCTACAATAGCCGCGTAGAAGTCGTACTCCTCATCCGTTGTGTAGCTATGTCCGCGTGAATGCAGCCAATCGTTATCCTTGCGGAGCTTGAAGCCCATACCTCGATAGAGCGTAGCCTCGGCCGTATGTACTGTGCCCGTAACGCTCATAGGGATGTCGGGGATGTCGAGGCCTATGTACGACTTGCTGAGTCCCCAATTGTTGAAGGCGCCAACCATAGACCACGCACTCTTGTCACCAGGGTTATCCTCAGGATCGTTAGGAGTGCCGTCATCATTTCCATTATCGTTTCCGTCATCCGTGCCGTCATCGTTTCCGTCATCGTTTCCGTCATCGGGCACCTCGGTGGGGTTGTCAATCGAGGGTAGAAGGTCGTCGAAGGCCTCGCACGCGATCATCATCGTACTCATGGCCATGAGTACGATAAGATAAGAATAGAGTCTCTTCATAGTAGTATAATATATTAGTTAAGCTCTTAATGCTCGGATAAATTCGTCGACATCCTCGGTCGTCGTGGCCCAGCTTGTCACCAGGCGTACGGTGGAGTGCGTGGCACCCCGAGGGCCCCAGTAATCGAACGATGCCACCTTATGCAGACGGTCGATAAGTTCGTTCGGCAGGTGGAAGAATTGTTGGTTCGTGGGCGATGCCACCACGGCAGCATAGCCGGCCTCGGCGAAGGCCTCGCGTAGGCGTAGGGCGAGAGTCACGGCGTGGCGCCCTAACCTCTCATAGCGGCCATCCTCCAGGAGTGTCATAAACTGCAGTCCGAGGAGGCGACCCTTAGCCAGCAGGGCGCCGTGCTGCTTGACGAGCGAGAAGAGCGCCTTGATGAGGGAGGGCTTCGTGACAACGAGAGCCTCGCCAAAGAGCGCTCCGCACTTAGTGCCTCCGATATAGAAGCAGTCGGCAATGTGGGCTATATCTTCGAGTGTGAAGTCGGCACCCTCGGCAGCAAGGGCATAGGCCATACGTGCCCCATCGATATAGAGGGGTATATCGTGGCGGTGGCATACCTCGCCTAATGCCTCGAGCTCGGCACGAGAGTAGATGGTGCCATACTCCGTAGGCTGCGATATGTAGAGCATGCCGGGTGCCACCATATGCTCGTATGTCTGGTCGGCATAGAATGACGTGATGTAGCGCTCGACATCCTCCGCCGCAACCTTACCATCGTTGTGCGGGAGGGTGAGCACCTTGTGCCCTGATGCCTCGATGGCGCCAGCCTCATGTACGGCAATATGGCCACTATCGGCAGCAAGGACACCCTCGTGGTGGCGCAAGATGCCATCGATGGCCGTGGCATTTGTCTGCGTGCCACCCACAAGGAAAATAACCTCAGCCTCGCCTACACCGCAGGCGCTGCGCACCATGTTCCGTGCCTCGACACTATAGGGGTCGAGACCATAGCCTACGGTATGCTCCAAGTTGGTGGCGAGGAGCCTCTCCATAACATCGGGGTGGGCACCTGCGGTGTAGTCTGAGTTGAGAAATATCATAGTCTGTAGTTTACTTTCGAACCAACTCGAGGAACTCCTCTGCGGGGCTTGTCATATCCTTAGAGAGGACGAAGAAATCACCATAGTATATATCGCTTAAGTGGCCATCCTCGTCTTCGGCGATGCCTGCAAACAGGAACTTGTCGTTCTCGTCCTCGCTGTACCACATCTGCATAACCTCAGGGTTATTTGCAGGGTCATACATAAGCAAATCCTCGAGGAATACCTCATCGTTATACTCTATCCTTTGCCACTCCTCGTACCACCAGAAGTAGAGCGTATCGGTGGGTGCCGATGTCTTGGCCTCGACAATAGCGATGCACTCTGCTTCTCCGATATACTTTTCATAGCTCGGGTCGAGTGCCAATATCTCCTCAGCATCGTAGAGCTTAAGTAGTGATATGTCGGTGATGCTTACCTTACCCTTCTCGGCCTCGCCACTCGTGAAACGGTAGCTGAACATGTGGCTCGTGGGTAGGTTATCCTCGATGCCAAAGGCTACGACAACATACTCCGAAGATGGCATAAGCGGAGTGAGTTCCTGCTGATACGCACCCTCAAGGATGGCGGGCTGGTAGTATTCGATGATGATATCCATATCGGTGAACTCGTCGCCGCTATTGGGGAGCTGGTTGACAGAGAGGAACACGCAGGCATAGGGGTCGTCGGTCGAGGGTGTGATGTCGAGGATGGCATTGTAGGGAGTAATCTCGCTAACCACTATCTCGAAGCTCATGTCGCCAATTTGTGTGTTGCTTGTGGTGAAGTGTGCCACCGTAGGCTCGGAGCATAGCAAGGGCATACGATCTGGAGTCACGGCAAAGCATAAGACCATAAAGTTGGTGTTTGCCGTCAGACGCTCCGTGATTGTCGTGGTACCACTATGGCAGAAGTCATCGGGGAAATAACCCTCATCGTTGATGAGCTCGTTGAAGTCGTCGAAGGCGCGATTGCGGTAGTGCTCGATATAGCTCTCGTCAAACTTAGCACCCTCGGGGAGGTAGTAGCGGTCGTTCTCGTCGACAAAGTAGTGGTAGTAGAGACCATCATAGCCGTTGGGGTCGATATCTAATGTTACGACGTTACCATCAACCTTCGTTTCGATGTCGAACGTGACGTCGTTCATCGCCGGTGCTGTGGTACGTATCACCTTGTAGGCGATGTCGGTTATGGGGGTGTAGTTGTCGGCACCCTCGAACTCCACACCATAGCAGTAGATGATGTAATCAGTTGCGGGATAGAGGTTTGCTGCGCCATAGTTGCGTAGGTCGCCCTTGGCGAGCCATCCTACACGAGAGAGGAAGTCGTGAACGCTGAGATTAAACTCCTCGGCATACTGGCGGAAGTACATATAGTCGTCTTCGAAGAGCTCCTCGGGCGTATCTATCATGTTGAAACTAAAATGCTTAACCTCTGCGATAAATACCACGTACTCCATATCCTTATCCTCGGGGAAGATGTCTACGTTGATCTTTGTATGCTCCGTGCGTACATTCGAGATAGCAAATGCCGTAGAGCTGGGATAGCGGTTGTTTTCGTTGTTGTTGTCGTTGGGGGACTTCTCGCATCCCACAATAAGCGACATAGCCATAAGCGCAACAAAGTGCAAATAGTGAAGCAATCTAATTCTCATTATCAATAGTTTTAAGGTTATTTATCGCGCAAATATAATAAAAAAAATATAAAGTGATGCCTTCATTGATAAATAGTAGTGGTGAATTGTGGTTTTGCCGCAGTAATATTTTTTTTTGGTGTTTCGCGGAAAATTTCTTAAATTTGTACGAATATTTCTACTCAAACACCCATAACGTGATGAACGAAATCTACGCAACCCAGATACGCAATAGCGTGGAGACACTCTTTAGCTATATGGCTGAGCGTGCCACCGACGAGGAGATGGCGCGCATACGTGCTGCCTACGAGCTTGCACGTGAGGCACATAGCAAGCAGCGTCGTAAGAGTGGTGAGCCCTACATCATACACCCCATAGCCGTGGCGTCGATCGTGGCCGAGGAGCTGGAGCTTGGCGATAACCCTGTGATATCGGCATTCCTGCACGATGTGGTGGAGGATACTCCCTATACCGTAGAGGATATACGCTCGCGCTTTGGCGACGACGTGGCCTTCTTGGTGGATACCGTCACGAAGCGTAAGAAGGATAGCTACGAACACTCGAAGCAGGTGGATAACTATCGCCAGATACTTGAGTCGGTACACTACGATATACGTGCTTTGCTCATAAAGCTTGCCGACCGTCTGCATAACATGCGCACGCTCGATAGTATGCGTCCCGATAAGCAGATGAAGATTGCGGGTGAGACAGACTACTTCTACGCACCCCTTGCCAATCGTCTCGGCCTCTACCACATTAAGACCGAGCTGGAGAACTTATCGTTCCGCTACCGCTGCCCGAGGGACTACGCCGTGGTGGAGAGTATGCTCGAGGCGGAGCGCAATGCCGACCGTGAGCGTCTGGAGCGTTTCACCGATAAGATAGATGCGATACTGCGCAGCGAGGGCTTCGATGTGCGTACCGAGATACGCTATCGCCAGCCCTATAGTATATGGCGTAAGATGCAGGCCAAGGGTAGCGACTTAAAGCATGTGGATGGCAAGCACTACATACGTATAATATACCCCGACAACCTCGATATCAGCGAGAAGCGTATGAGCCTACGCATATACTCGGCCCTCACCGACCACTTCAAGGAGAAGCCCGGCAGCGTGTCGAACTATATCGATGCACCGAAGGAGAATGGCTACCAGAGCTTCCATGTCAAGCTCCTCAGCGAGCAGGGCATATGGGAGGAGATACATATCTCGTCGGAGCGTATGGTGCGTAACTCACGCCTCGGGTGTGCTGCCGAGCGCACGGAGGATAACGTCAAGGCGTGGCTCGATAAGTTCAAGGCGATACTTCAGGATGTTGCCGACGACAACCACGATATGGAGTTTATGGATGGCGTGACGTCGTCGTTCTACAACGACGACATCATGGTATTCACGCCCAAGGGCCGTGGCGTGATACTCCCCAAGGGTGCTACGGCCTTGGACTTTGCGTTCGAGATACATAGTCAGGTGGGCGAGAAGGCTGTATATGCCCGTATCAACGGCAAGCTGATGTCGCTACGTACGGTGTTGCGTCGTGGCGACTGTGTGGAGATAGGTACCGCCGAGGATGCCAAGCCCGTGGAGGAGTGGATGGAGTGTGTGTCGACATATCGCGCAAAGCGCTACCTGCGCAGTTATTTCGCCACGCTGCCACGCTTGGAGTATGATCGCTGCGATCACTGTCATCCGCTGCCGGGCGATGAGGTCGTGGGATTCCGTGCCGATGATGGACGTACGGTGCTGCATAAGAGGGACTGCTCGGTGGCCATACGCTTAGCGTCGCAACATGGCGACTCTATAACGTCGGTGAACTTCGAGGAGAACGATGCCTTCCTCTACCCCGTGCGCATACGCATACAGGGTATCGACCGCTACCACCTTATGAGCGACCTTATCGACTGCATCACGGATAAACTCCACCTAACGATGTCGTCGCTCAAGACCGAGAATATCGACCGCATAGCCATCTGTACCATCGACTTCTCGGTACACTCGCTTGGCGAGTTGCAGTCGGCGATGGAGAGCATCGCGAAGATTGAGGGCATCGACGAGGTGCAACGCATACACTTATAGATAATATTGAGAGAATAGATATGTACGATTTGATAGTTATAGGCGCCGGTGCTGCGGGACTTATGGCTGCAGGCACGGCGGCGATGAGTGGCCGCACGGTGCTCGTCATGGAGAAGATGGAGAAGGCCGGCCGCAAGATACGCATCACGGGTAAGGGCCGTTGTAACCTCACGAATGCCCGCCCTGCGGAGGAGTTTATGGAGAAGGTGCGCACGAATGAGGAGTTCTTCTCTGTGGCCTTTGCCGAGTTCAATAACCGCGCTACGATACGCTTCTTCGAGCGTCAGGGTGTGAAGCTGGAGATTGAGCGTGGCGAGCGTGTATTTCCCAAGAGCGGCAAGGCGTGGGATATAGCCAATGCCCTCGTCGACTTCTGCCTGGATAAGGGTGTGACCATCAAGTATAAGACACGTGTTACGGCCATTGAGACCATCGGTGGCAGGGTTACGGGTGTGCGCTACCAGAATGCCCGCGGTTTCGAGCGTAGGGAGGAGGCCGAGCATGTCATCATCGCCACGGGCGGTGTGAGCTACCCCTCGACGGGATCTACGGGCGATGGCTACGACTTCGCGGCATCTGTAGGTCACGCCATTGAGCCTGTACGTCCGTCGCTCACGCCCATCGTTACGTCGCACCCGCAGAGGGAGTATCTCAACGGCCTGCTGCTTAAGAATGTGGGCGCTAAACTATATGTCGACAATGAGTTACGCGCCGAGGAGTTCGGCGAGCTGGGCTTCTCGGAGCGTGGCATAGAGGGTGCTGTGGCACTACGCCTTAGCCGCGATGTGGTGGATGCCATCATCGACGAGCGTAGGGTGAAGCTTGTCGTCGACCTCAAGCCTGCACTCGATGAGGCTACACTCCTTGCACGCATCGAGCGCGAGATTGCCGATATGCAACCCTCGGAGTTCTTCGCTGAGCTGTTGCGTAAGCTCGTGCCTAAGCAGATGGTCGTACCCTTGGCCAAGGAGGTGGACTTCCACTCTAAGACCTACGTGGGTAAGCTCACGCAGGCGGAGAAGGAGCGCTTAGTGAAGATATTGAAGGGTATGGTCTTTCCGATTACGGACTATGCTCCGTTCCAGTATGCCATCGTCACGGCTGGTGGCGTGGCGTGCGACGAGGTGAATAAGTATACTATGGAGTCATTGAAGGTCAAGGGCCTATATTTTGCAGGCGAGGTGCTCGACATCGATGCAAACACCGGAGGCTACAATATGCAGATAGCATTCTCTACGGGTCGCCTGGCGGGACAACTAAAGAAGTAGGGTATGAAGCGATCGGGAAGAAACCTTAAGCAACGTCTTTACGACCTCAAGCATTTGCCGTCGTATCTGCGTCGTGCCCGCTACTTCCGCGGCCACGGCGTACACTCGCCCTACGTATATAATGTAGTACGTCAGGTCTTTATGCAGCGTGAGTTGCTTGCCGAGGAGCACCCGTTGCACGATATGCTCTTGGAGCATGGCGTGCCACGTCGTCGTGCTGTGCAACTCGACAACCTCGTGGTACACTGCGATTATAAGAGCTGGGCGGTGGATAGCCTCGCGAGGGTGGATCTTATTGTGGCGACGCTCGCTACCACCTATGACCACCTCGAGGAGTATGCCCGCTATGCCCGAGAGGTAGGCGCTACGCTCTGCATAATGGCGCCCTACAACAATGCTAACCGCTGGGGTGTGGTTAAGGCTCTTATCGAGGCCCATCCCTCGACTACGGTGGATAATCGAGGCTATCTGCTTATGTTCAATAACCACCTGCCGAGACAACGATATAGACTATAACATATTACGACTATGAAGATTTATACCAAGAGTGGTGACGCAGGCACCACATCACTTATTGGCGGTGAGCGCGTAAGTAAGTGCGATGCGAGGGTTGAGGCCTATGGCACTGTTGACGAACTCACGGCGTTCGTCGCCCTCCTTGCGGATGAGATTAGGGATGACTCGCGCGCCAACGATGTTGTCGCGGAGCTCGAGCGTGTGGAGTCGGAGCTTATGACCGTGCAGGCGCTCTTGGCCGTAGGCTGTGGTGGCGAGGGTAAGATAGCGCCA
Source organism: Alistipes sp. (assembly GCA_017517705.1). Taxonomy (GTDB): domain Bacteria; phylum Bacteroidota; class Bacteroidia; order Bacteroidales; family Rikenellaceae; genus Alistipes. The sequence goes on along the minus strand of JAFWYM010000016.1, from coordinate 17,432 downwards.
CTGGAGCCCTCTCGTGTGGAGACCCTCGAGAGAGCCATAGATAGGATGCAGGCGGAGATTCCGGCCATCACTAAGTTCACGATTCCTGGTGGTCATCGTGCTCTGTCGCTCTCGCACGTATGTCGTACGGTGTGCCGTCGTGCGGAGCGTGCAGCACTCAGAGCTGCGGAAATTACGACGGTGGATGGCACCACGCTGAAGTATCTCAACCGCCTCTCGGACTACCTATATACGCTTGGCAGACTCCTCACGGAGCGTTTCAAGATCGAGGAGCGCCAGTGGATACCTTAGTGCGAAGAGGTTGAGACTCAAATATTTTTATCGATATTGTTGAATATAGAAAATTATTTTATACATTTGCACGCTAAAATGCCGTATGTGGCGTTGTTTATGGCAAACAAATAAGATAATTATAAACTATATAGAGTATGTACTGGACATTAGAGCTTGCATCGAAGTTGGAGGATGCACCATGGCCCGCAACAAAGGAGGAGCTTATTGACTACGCTGTGCGCTCAGGCGCACCCCTCGAGGTGTTGGAGAACCTTCAGGAGATAGAGGACGAGGGCGATATCTACGAGTCTATCGAGGACATATGGCCCGACTACCCTTCGAAGGATGATTTCTTCTTCGACGAGGAGGAGTATTAGTGGCATAAAGTATTGATTTATAATACTTTAACCGTTAGGGTTTGGTTAACTTTTGTTAACTAAACCCTTATTTTTTATACCTTTTCGGTATTAAATAGCACTATTAGTTACTCACCGACTATTCTCAAAAATTACAAAAAAATAATTACAACGTTATTGCAATGCACCCTGAGAGTGTTGTTTGTTTGCGAGAAAGTTTTTATATTTGTATCGGCAATCGGATAGATTGCAGACATATAGAAAGTGTTTTCGCAGTCCTTCTAAGAGAATCTGACAGTTTTCAATGCGATGGGATAACGAACAGCACTCATCTCTTGTATATGTATGTGGGTTTATATCAAACTGTGTATATGCCTCACTTCTATACAGGTGTGGGGCATTGCATCGTTTATTATCGCACGGTTTTGTCAGAGCCATCTTAGAGGTAAACGGGGATTAACTCCACACTTTCTTGTTTTGTATATATCCATAATCCAATTGCAAAGAGGGAGTTTGCTGAAAACCCTGTAAAGAGTAGGCATTAACAGTTAAATTAATGTTAACTATGAAAAAATCATTATTACACATTTTGGTATCTGTTAGCATCGCTGCTATCGGATTTTTCGGAGTCGCTTGTAGTGACGACGATAAGGGTGTTAACGACAACGGCGGTGGCGAAAACGTCAATGTCGCTCTTACTGCCATAGCACTCGACAAAACATCGCTCCTTATGGAGGTAGGTGAGAGTGTGACGCTTAACCCTGTCTTTACACCCGCCAATGCAACCAACAAGAGCGTGAAATGGAACTGTGACAGCAGTGCTGCCGAGGTCTATGAGGGAGTTGTGACGGCTCTCTCTGTGGGTCAGGCAACTGTTTCGGTGACGGCTGACGATGGTGGATATAAAGCACTTTGTAATGTTGAGGTGGTGGCCGACAAAAATGCTGTGTTTGTCGAGAGTATTGAGTTCTCGGAAGAGAGTTATACTATGATTGTAGGTGATGTGTTGACTCTTAAGCCGACTGTTTTGCCCGAAAATGCCGATAACAAGACGCTTGTGTGGAGTACGCAAGACACCTCTATCATCTCGGTCGATGAGCAGGGTATGGTTAGGGCGCTGGCTATTGGTAATGCAACCGTTACGGCGTTGGCTACCGACGGTAGTGGTGTTTCGGCCACCGTTGCAATCGCTGTGTCAAATCCTGTAACCGATAAAAATCTTGTCGAGAGTATTGAGTTCTCGAAAGAGAGTTATGCTATGATTGTAGGTGATGTGTTGGCTCTTGTGCCGACTGTTTTGCCCGAAAATGCCGATAACAAGAAGCTCGCGTGGAGTACGCAAGACACCTCTATCATCTCGGTCGATGAGCAGGGTATGGTTGAGGCGCTGGCTATTGGTAATGCAACCGTTACGGCGTTGGCTACCGACGGTAGTGGTGTTTCGGCCACCGTTGCAATCGCTGTGTCAAATCCTGCAACCGAGGTTAATTTTAGCGGCTCGGATAACTATGCAAAATATACCACCTGGCACGGAAACAAATTTGAATTAGATGTTCGTACAACTCCCGCCAATGCCGATTTGCGCACATTGAATTGGTCGTTCCAGAATCTTAATGGTCTGGCTAACCCCGAGGGTGTGAGTTATGAGGTTACGGCCGATAAGGCTACGGTTTGCTGTGTTGTCGATGAAAACTCTACCCGTAACGGTTGTAAGGTCGAGGTCTCGACAGCCGATAAATCCGATTATGCCTATGCCCAGGTCGATTTTCTCACCTATCCCTGGATTATGGCCAGCAAAAATAATGGTGCTACCTTCGAATATGGAGCGCATGCGCTGTGTGGGACGAGCGATTGGAAATTTAACTACGAGGCTGAAGATTATTTGAGTTCACAACTCTATTTCGTGGCCTATTGCCCCAGCGACGAACAACATATGGCCGAGGCCTCACCGCTTGACTATTATCCCAACGATATTATCCCCACCTCGGCATACACCCTCACTTCGAGCGACCCCGAGAAACTCTCGCTCGAAAAGTTGGAGGGCAAGGGTTATAAGTTGAATTTCTTGGCTGATGATTTGTCTGCCGTAGATCTCACCTACACCTGCGGTGACTTTGTGCAGACTTACAGAATTAACATTATCCAATAGGCGATTCTCGGCCTCTCAATCATCAGCCCGAATGGGAAATACACTTAGTATGTCCCATCCGGGCTGATTTCATGTCGAGACCAAGCCTAACCCCTTCTGACAAGAAATTTGGGCTCAATGAAAATTTCGGTAATGATGCAAAAAGTGGCGCTTGGGATAATAAATAAGTAGCTGAATATGTGTAAATTAAAGCGATATTTTAGAGATTAGTAGAAAACGTTTTCTACTAATCTCTATTTTTGCAGTATCGTGGCGAGCTTAGCCACGGCGCGACCGCGGTGCGATATGGCATTCTTCTCCTCGGCGCTCATCTCGGCAAAGCTTCTGTCGTGCCCCGTGGGGATAAATAGCGGGTCGTAGCCGAAGCCCTCGGCGCCCGACTCCTCGCGGGCAATAGTGCCCTCGACGATACCCTCGACATGTTGCTCCACACCACCGCGTATGAGCGATATCACGGTGCGAAAGCGAGCACGGCGGTTATCCGCGCCTTGCAACTCGTTGAGCAACTTGCGATTGTTTGCCTTGAAGTCGTGGCCATCGGTGGCGTAGCGTGCCGAGTGTACCCCCGGGGCTCCATTCAGTGCCTCGACCTCCAGGCCTGTGTCGTCGGCAAAGCAGTCCAGCCCCGTGCGGTTGTATACGTAGCGTGCCTTGAGTGAGGCGTTCTCGTCGAGCGTAGCACCCGTCTCGGGTATATCCTCCGTGATGCCTACCTCCTTGAGTGTGACAAGCTCGTAGCCCTCGCCAAGAACAGCCTTCACCTCGGCTATCTTGTGGGCGTTGTTTGTCGCAAATACTATCTTTATCATAGTGCTAATTTTTTAATAGTCGTACTCTGTCTCTGTATCCATACACTCGATGAATACGTGGTTATCGAATTTCAGAAGCGTAGCTGTGGCCACATCCCTTGAGCCATAGAGCTCGTCGATGGCCACAATCTCCATCTTACCCTCACGCATACGTGTGCCGGGGATGTAGACGATGTCCTTGAGTATCGTCGTGGTCACCGTGAGGGGCCTCGTGCTATCGGCCGAGCGGTCGACCATGACGCAGCTGCCGATATATCGTATCGTCGGAGTGCCCTCCTCGTCGACTATGCGCCCCGTGAACTCGCCATATCCCGACGACTCGTGGTGGTATAGTCGCCCGAAGGTGGCGCGGAAGTAGTCGCCATAGGGTGTGATAGTAAGCTCGTAGCCGTTGCCGCCACTGCGCGTTATGTGCCACGCCGAGGGCTCCATCTCTATAGTTATCGTATAGGAGGTGTCGTACATCGTATGGTAGGTTATGACATGCTTATCACCCACAACTGCGATGTCGCCCTGGATATGCAACACTCGGTACTGTTCGCGCTCCGTGGCATCCTCGATGTCGAGCATATTGCGGTAGTGCATAGCCAAGGCAAAGGCCTCGTTGATATGGTTGAGGTCGTCGGAGGCTATCCGCCAGAGGTATAGCCCCACGGCCGCGATGTCGCGCTGGCGGCCATCATCCAGCTCGCAACCCGCCATGAGGGTGCATGCGACAATCGTTAATATGTATCTTAGTCGTCTCATACTCTTTGTCATATATAACGGTTAAAAACGTACTCCTAAGCCCGCACGCAGTGAGCCACTTATGCCTCCGCCAATCTCGGCAAAGCCGTATACGCTGCGTCCGAGAGCTACGCCGAAGTATGTGGCGTCGTACATCGGCACTATGATGCCATCGTGGAAGGATATGCGCACTGCCAAGCCTCCGCCTATCGAGGAGTAGAGCCTCACGATGTCGCGGCGTAGCCAGTCGAAGCGCACGTTGATGATAAGGCCTATGGCGTAGCTGTTGTCGCGATATAGTATCTCATCCGTAACAACGTGGCGCACAGAGTTCCACGTCATGGCGAAGGATGTCTTGGCGCCGACAAGCAACCACGACTTAAGTCGCTGTGCGTACTCGAGCGTGGCGCCGGGAAAGTAGTATGTCGGTGTGCGATAGTAGCGTGCCGAGGCCAGTGCCGTGCTCGCTGAGGGTCGCAGGGTAGAGAAGTCCTCACTCTTGGTGTCGCCGATGAAGAATATCGAGAGTAGTCCCGGGGTGCTTACGCCTATGCGTATGTCGTGGCGCCACTCTTGAGTGGTCGCGCTGTTGTTGTGCTCAATGACGGTGCTACGACTATGGTTGTAAGCCTCGTCGGCAGTGAGCCCCTGACCATATACCGTTGTGGCTATGGTAAGAGCTATGATGGTGAGTATAATGTTTATGTGTCGCATAGCTCTATCGTTTAGTGTTAGTCGTAAACCTATAACCCGCACCCGCGCTTATGGTACCGCGCCCTCCTGCGCCAATGTCGAAGTAGCCGAACCAGCGCTTACCCACGGTTATGCCGATGAAGGTGACGTCGAAGTTCATCTTCCAGCTCGTTGCCAGTGGCCCCTTGAGCGTAGGCTCGTATATGGCCACGGAGCCACCTATGCCTACGCCCGAGTATAGCTGCACGATGCCGCGGTTGAGCCACGCAAAGCGGACTATGGGCATAAGTGTCAGGGCGTTATAGTTGTAGGCATCTACGCGTCTATGGTCTATAGCACTCGAAATGCGGTTGAAGCCTCCCGTCCACGATGCTACGCCACCGACATAGAGCCATCTGCGAAACCAGTAGCCATAGTCACCATTTACGGTATACCAGCGCGTGTTACCTACGATTGTGTTCTTCGGGATATCGAGAGGGTAGTTGCACCACTGGAAGTTGGGGGCATAATCGTGTGGCGTGTAGGGGTTGTAGGCGATGCCGAGGCGCACCTCATGGTGGCCCGTAAGGTCGGTACGTTGGCTCTTGACGCTCTCGGTTCGTGTGGTGCGCGTTGGCTCGTGTGGCGTGAAACTCACGTCGTACCTACCGAGCGAGTCCTCGAAGGAGTAGCTCTTCTGCGCTACCGCTTCATCCGGGGCGATGACGCTGAGTAGAGCTATGCCGAGTAGTAGGGTGGTTAGTCTCTTCATACGTTGGTCTGTTAAAATTCTCTACCGCAAAGATAGAGTATTTTACACCCTGTCGCCAAATTTTTACGCCTCAAATTTTTCAGCGATGCGGGTTTAAATATGTTGATAATCAGCGTGTTGCAAAATTAAAATTTGTCGATTTTTCAACCTGCTGATTATCAATTACTTGTATGTATGCCGTTTGCCTTATTGGTGTAACATGCCTAATATTAGCATGTTATGCGTTATCGTTGGCTACTTCCAACTCTGCGAGGCGGTTGTCGAGGACTATCTTGTCGATGATGGTCTTAACGACTACGTCAATCTCCGACTGCTCGGAGTAGTCGGCGGGACATACGTGGTTTACGCGGTTATCGCGAATAAGGTCGTTGAGGATGTGGCGTTGTCCCTCGACCTCGGGGTTAAAGACCGCTATGGAGTGTCCGCCGAAGTTCTTCACGAGCTTCATACAGGGAATGTCGGTCGTTCCGTCGCCAAAATATATCATTCGGCTGAAGGGTACGGGGCGCTTGCTCTCCTCCATGAAGCGGTTGACATCCTTGGTGTCGAATACCGACTCCACGCCCTTGTTTATCTTGAAGATGAACTGCGTCTTGTTGGTATAGTTCACTGCCACTGCGGGCCAGTAGGCTATGCCGTCGACATTATAGAGGAACGAGCATGCGTATATGTTCTTGAACTCGTGGGCTATGGCCGTGCCCTCGATTATCTCCTTCAGACCCGAAGAGTTGACGTAGTGGAGTATGCGCACGCCACGCTCCGCACCATAGCGGTTGATACGTCCGAACCACTCCTCCACGCCACGAAAGAAGGTGACGTTGCGACCCGACTCGCGGAAGGCCTCGCGCCTGAGCGACAGCCCCTTAGATTGTGCCGCTTGGAGCATGCGTGCCATATATGTGAGCACCTGGTCGGCATCCTGCTCCTCGGCAAGGGTGTTGGCCTCGTGCCAGAACTCTATGTTGCTCTTGCCCACGGCGGGGATGAAGTCGTACTCCTGCATATTTCCCGGTGCCAGCGTGCCGTCGAAGTCGTAGATAAGGGCTACGGTAATCATATCTTTCATAATCTTTGCTTGAAAGTAGACAATTTTACATTTATCGTTCAAATATACGAAAAAAATCACTATATTTGCATAAAACAAGAATAAAATTTAAAAACGTAGGCTTAGATACTATGGAGAGAAGGTTGCGTCGCTCGCGTTACGATCGCATTGTGGCGGGTGTATGTGGGGGCTTAGGCCACTATATGGGTCTCGACCCTGTGGTTGTGCGCTTAGCCGTTGTGTTGCTTATGCCCTTTGCGGGTATGTCGCTGTGGGTATACATCATAATGTGGCTGTTGATTCCCGAGGAGTAGGGTGATATGTTTTGTTAACAATTAAAAATGAGATAATTATGGAATTTAAAGATGTAGTAAGAAAACGTCGTTCTACGCGCCGTTTTACGGGTAAGCCTGTTGAGATAGAGAAGCTTCAGTCGGCAATGGAGTTGGCACTGCGTGCCCCCTCGTCGAAGAATACACGTTCGACACGTCTTATGGCTGTTACGAATATAGACAAGGTACACGCGCTCGGTCGCCTAAGAGATTGGGGCTCAAGTCTCTTGGAGGAGGCATCGGCGGCTATCGTCATCCTCGGCGATGAGGAGGCGAGTCCTATGTGGCAGACAAATGCCGCGATTATGGCCACGGTGCTTCAGTTGGCATTGGTGGATGAGGGCTTGGCATCGTGCTGGGTACATGTGGGCGACTACCTCACGCTTAAGGATGAGCCTGCGAGCCAGCGTAGTGAGGACTATGTCAAGGAGCTGCTGCCCGAGATTCCGGCATCGTATCGTGTGCTTAGCGTCATCGCCATTGGCTATGCCGACTATACGCCGAAGCCGCTACCCGAGTATGAGGGCCCCGAGCGACTCCTCTTTGTGAAGTAGAGAGCCTCCGTTTGTTATGTTGTTTGTGTCGATATTGGTGCTTAGGCCGATGTCGGCACATCCTCATTTAAGGGCGATGTTGCAATAATCTTCGTAGAAGATGCGTTTGTAATGAGAAAAAAATGTATCTTTGCAAGTTGATTATGCGAAAAGTAGTTTACATACTCGTTTGGGTCTTTGCCCTCACAGCCTTAGGATGCTCTACCGAGGGCGGCGATAGCCGTGGTGATAGTGTAGACAATGTTGTTGCGAGGGTAGATAAGCACGTCCTTATGCGTGAGGATGTGGCTCGTGCCATGCCCGCAGGTCTTGTGGGGGTCGATAGTGCCACTTTTGTGCGTATGTATGTCGATAATTGGGTGCTCAGCCGCCTCAAGATGCGCCGTGCCGAGGAGGTGCTCTCGTCGTACGAGAAGGATATAGAGCGCCTTGTTGAGGACTATCGCGAGTCGCTTATTATGCGTCAGCTCGATCAGTACTACATCGACAATGCTATTGACGTGGAGATCACCGATAAGCAACTCTCGGCCTACTATCGCGCCAACTCGGCATCCTTCAAGCTCGACCACAATATGGTGCGTGGCGTCATCGTCAAGGCTCCGCGCACGTTTCGCAATACCTCGACCCTTAGCACCGCACTAAAGGGGGTGCAAAAGAGCGGTAGCACCGAGGAGGTGGCAGCGCTTGTCGAGAAGCATAAGTTGCAACTTACCGACCATATACCCCGATGGGTGTCGTACTCCGACTTCCTGAGCAACCTACCCACCGAGCGCTCGCGTTCCTATGTCGACCTCCTGGATAAGAGTGGTGTGCAGCAGATGACCACGGACGATGCTCTCTTCTACTTCATCATCGTCGACGTGGCACGCAAGGGTAGTGTGGCGCCCTTGGAGTGCGTCGAGGGCGATATACGTCGTAGGCTCTATGCCGAGCGACGCTCGGAGATTGTCGGTGGCTATGAGGCCGACCTTAAGCGCGAGGCTGTCGAGGCGGGACGTGTGATGGTCAAGGATACGGTCTTGTTGAACGCCATGAGCTACCGCCCCGATACGACGAATACCGATGCCGTGGTACGCGAGGCTACGGAGCATATCGATGAGCCTGAGGTGGCGGTCGAGATTCAAGAGTAATGCAAGAGAACGAAAGATATGATTAGAAAGAGTTTAGCTGTGGCACTATGTGCCGTGATGATGATACACGCTGCGGATGTTGTGGCACAGGAGCGTCGCCAGGTGATGCTCGATAAGGTTGTCGCTGTGGTTGGTGGCTCGTCGATACTACACTCCGAGGTTGAGGAGTATGCCGAGGCGCTCGTCGCCCAGCAACGACAGATGGGCTATACGTCGGACCGCGACCCTAAGAGCGAGGCTTTGGAGGCTCTGCTCGAGCAGAAGTTGCTCTACAACCAGGCTCTTATCGACTCCGTGGAGGTCAACACGGCAGATATTGTGGGTCGCATCGAGAACTACCTGCAGATGCTCATCACCGAGGAGGGTGGCATCGCGGCACTCGAGGCTAAGGAGCACATGCCCATCTTCACCTATCGCGAGATGCTGCGTCAGCAGTACGAGGAGCAGGCGTATGCCCAGGCTATGAAGTCGCAGGTGGTGAGCAAGGTGGTTGTTGTCCCCGGTGAGGTGGAGCGTTTCTACAAGCATATCGACAAGGATAGCCTTCCGATTATTGGCGAGCAGTATGTCTATGCGCAGATTACGAAGTTCCCGGCATCGTTGAAGGAGGCACAGCAGCGCACCAAGGAGCGTCTCTTGGATATGCGTGAGCGTGTCATCACCGGTCAGACCAAGTTCTCGGTGTTGGCACGTATGTACTCGCTCGATGGCTCGGCAATACATGGTGGCGAGATGGAGCCCACGGCAGCATCATACTTCGTGCGCCCCTTTGCTGAGGCTCTGGAGAAACTTAAGCCCGGACAGATATCCGAGATTGTAGAGACGGAGTATGGCTTCCATATCATCGAGCTTATCGATAAGAAGGGAGAGCTCTACCATTGTCGCCATATAGTGTTGCGCCCCACGTTTACGCGCGATGAGCTTATGCAGCCCTCTCACGAGCTCGATAGCATCGCCGACCTCATACGTCGCGACTCGCTCACCTTCGATGAGGCAGCCCTGCGCTTCTCGGACGATGCCACGTCGAAGTATAACGGCGGTATTGTGTCGAATAGCGACGTATTGGAGCGTATGGGAGTCTACGATGGTGCCCGCCTCACTGCGACACGCTTTTTGAAGGAGGACTTCAGCTCGCAGGGAGGTAAGTCGCTCGATGACTACAACGCCCTGATGCGTCTTAGAGTAGGCGAGGTGTCAAACTCGTTCCAGACAACCGACCTTATGGGTAACCAGATGAGTAAGATTGTCAAGCTCGTGGAGATAATTCCGGCACATACGGCGTCGCTCAAGGATGACTATATACGCCTCGAGGAGATGGCCTTGGAGAAGAAGCAGGAGGAGGTATATCGCAGGTGGCTCTCGGATAAGATACGCTCGATGTACGTATATATCGACCCCGAGTATCGCAGCGATGATTTCGAGAATAAAAATTGGATTAAGTAACCTATGTCGAGAAAGTTAATAACACCCATCGTTGTACTCACACTCTGCGTTGGCCTTCTATACTATGCTGCCAGCGGTCGCGACTATGACCACTTTGTCGACTACGATAGCAGCTACTTTGCACCGCAGAAGTCGTCGGATCGTCGTATGGTTGATATGACTGCCGACGACAGCTACCTTATTGAGAAGGGAGACTCGACGATATTCATTCTCGTGGGTAACTTCGCTGCGCACCACAATGGCACGGTCATCCTTGCCGATAGCGCCGTGCGATACTCCAATCAGAGCTTCGAGTGCTTCGGTGATGTGCTTATTAACCAGAACGATACGTATGCCTACGGCGACCGCGCAGAGTATAATCGCGATAATAGCACCGCGACGATATATTCCGATCTTATAAAGGTTGTCGACGGTGAGGCGGTGATGTATACCTACCATTGCACCTTCGATACGGCCGAGAATATCGGTCACTTCCGCGGTGGCTGCTACGTGGAGAAGGGCGAGAGCCTCTTGGAGGCGGAGCGAGGCTACTATAACACCGATACCCACGACCTTATAGCTGTGGATAATGTCGAGATGCGTGACGAGACATACCTGATGACGGGCGACTCGGTAATATTCAATACGCAGACGGAGGATGCCAGCTACTTTACCAATACGAACATCTGGAACGATAAGGAGGAGTATCTCTTTGCTAACGAGGGTACATATACCAAGTCGCGCGATTTGCACAAGCTAACGCGCGATGCCTATATCCTATCTCCCGAGCGTGAGATATGGAGCGACACCATCGAGTATTACCGTACAGAGGGCCATATTATTGGTCGCCAAAACATACAGATGGACGACACCACACAGAAGGTGCTGGGCTTTGCCGACTATGGCGAATGGTGGGATGAGCCAGGCAATGCTCTCTTTACGCGTCGCCCTTCGATGATAAACTACGACCCCGAGCAACCCGATTCGTTGTATCTCTCGGCAGATACGCTGTGGATGTATACCATCCCTGTGCCACCACCCGCGACGCCGCAGCGCGACTCTTTGGCTACGGAGCGCGACACTATGGGTATGGATGCCTCTGCAATTGCGGAGCGTGATACGACAGCTGTCGAAAGCGATACTATGTCGATGGAGGCGGTCGATACTCTCGGTGCCGCAGCCATAGAGATGCCCACCGATATGCAGGCACCGACACTTGAGGGCGCTGGTGCATTAACCATGGAGGAGCGTGGTGATCAGATGGAGCTCCCGGGTGCGGAGGCTGCTAAGGATAGACGTATGGAGCGTCCCGGCGGGGATAATAAGTCTAAGGAGCGGCCTATGGGCGCACCTAATGGACGCTCGGGCGGGAAGCCGGCAAACAAGCCTGTGGAGCAATCCTCAGATACGCCGCCACGACGTGGCGCAGCAGGTGCAAACCGCGACCTGATGGCAGAAAATGAGGCACTGGCAGATCCCGAGCCGATGAACCCCGAGATGACACAGCCCGCGGAGGGTGAGAGTGATGGCGAGGTGGTAAGCGAAACTGTAGTTGCCGATAGCCTTTCAATGGATAGCCTCACAATGGATAGTCTTGCAACGGATAGTCTTGCAACGGATAGCCTCGCAATGGATAGTCTCGCAATGGATAGCATTGCAGCACCCACAGCCAAGCAATTGCGCTACCGCGCTAAGCTCGCGAAGCGCCGTGTGCGTGACTCGATACGTGGCGTAGAGCGTGCCCTGCGCGACTCGCTCGATGCCATAAGGCAGGCTGAGTTAGACTCGGTGCAGCACATACGCGACTCGTTATTTAAGATTAAGATAGACTCGATCGTGGCAAAACGTATCGAGAAGAGCTCGCGATTGGCTGACGAGGAGGCTGCACGCCTCGAGCGCCTGAAGCAGAAATCCGAGGAGCGCGAGCGCCGTAGGATTGATAAGGCCAAGGCACGCGCCTTAAGACGTGGTAAGGAGTATAAAGGCAAGGATTATACGCTCGACACCCTCGCGCAGGACACGCTCGCCATAGACAGCCCACGCGACGAGCGTGATACATTGGCGAGCGACAGCCTCGCTGTGGACTCGCTCGCCACGGATAGCCTCGCTGGCGATACCATCATTGAACAACCCTTCCCCGAGGATAGTGTCTATAAGATGATTAAGGCATACCGCCACGTGAAGATGTATCGCAGCGATTCGCAGATTGTGTGCGACTCGCTCGTGCTGAAGAATACCGACTCTATTATACGCCTCTATATCGAGCCTGTATTGTGGCAGGAGACCAACCAGATAACATCCGACTCGATGGCTATATATACTCGTAACGAGCTGATGTCGAAGGCTCACTTTATGGGCGATCCGATAATGGGGACGGAGATCGACACGTCGTACTACAACCAGGTGAAGGGTAAAGATATGATCGCGTACTTCGAGGATGGCACGGTATATCGCAACGATGTTAATGGCAATGCTCAGACGATATATTATATGCAGGGCGAGGACGACCCCGAGGTTACGGGTATGATGTATATCGAGAGTGCCTCGATAAGCTTCTACCTTATAGATGGTAATATCGACAAGATCGCATATAAGCAGAATCCCGAGTATATACTCTATCCCATAGGTATGGTTCCCGAGACACAGATGCGTAAGCTCCCGGACTTCGAGTGGTACTACGATCGTCGTCCCACACGTGACTCCGTGTGCGACCGCACGATACGTTCCACGCAACGCGAGGAGGCTACCCGACGCCAGAAGCCGCGCTTCCGTATCACCGAGCGTATCAACTACGACCGCCGACGCCTTGTCGAGAACCGTATGTGGGAGGATCGTGTCGATGAACTCACGCCCGAGATTATCGAGTGGCGAAACTCGCGAGCATCGTATCAGAAACGTAATAAGAAGTGATGAACGTGAATCTTAGATATACGCTTGTGGCTATCGTCATGCTCCTATGTGTCGGTGCCACCTATGCTCAGACTCCCATTTCAGATGCTGAGCCCTCACGTACGCGCCTTGTGCCCTATGCTACGGCCGAGAGTGCCGCGAAGCGCTCGATGGCTAAGCAGCGATATATGCAACCTATCGTCGAGTGGACAGAGGTCGACGGTGTGCTACGCGGAGAGTTTACCTACCCCTTCTCGTGGGTTGAGCGCCGCATATACTTGCGCATAGAGAGGGTGCATTGCCCCTATGAGATATTTGTCAACGGCAAGCGTGCCGGTGGCTCGTCAAATGGCTTTGTAGCCGCGGAGTTCGACATCACGAAGATATCGCGTGAGGATAAGAATCGCGTAGAGCTTCGCCTGCTGCCTACGAGTGACGTTGCACATATCGAGAGCTTCGAGCATGCTGCTCCCCACCCCGAGGTATACATCATATCACAACCGCGCGTGCGCGTGCGCGATGTGGACTGGCGCGCAACGAAGGGAGTGGGAGGCGTTGTGAATGTCGACTTTAGTGTTGTGATGCATAACGCCACTCTTGGCGAGAAGTCATCGTGCTTGTACTATGAGCTCTATCTTAACGATACCATACGCCTCGCTGCGGGACATCGCGATGTTGTGCTTGGGATGTATGGTGTCGATACTATGCGCTTTGGTGCTACGTTGCGTGATAGTATGCTCTGGAGTAGTGTGTCGCCAACGCTTCTTAGTCTGCGACTGAAAAACCGCATAGCAGGTCGTGATGTGGAGTTCTTCGACCTCGCTGTGGCCTTGCGCGAGCTTAGGTATGCCAATGGAGCCTTTGCTATAAATGGCGATGTCGTTAATGTAGAGTGGTACGATGTTGCACCTACGATAACCACTGATGAGTTGCGAGCCTTGTGTGATGCAGGTCATCGTGCCATACGTTTTACAGCCGGTGGCGTTAGTGATGAGATGCTTACACTCTGTGACGAGATGGGCATCCTCGTGGCTCTCACAGCGCCTATTAATTCCTCTCGCGCGGGCTCCTCGCGCCAACGTGGAGGTAACCCCTCGAACGATCCCTCTTGGCGTGATGAGTATGTCGCACGTACGGAACAGATGATACATACCTCTAAGCGCCATGCCTCGGTTGTTGCTTACTTCCTTGCTGACGATAGCGCTAATGGTATATGCCTCTACGAGAGCTATATTGCAGCTAAGCGCATCGCAGGCAACCGCCCCGTGTTCTATATGGATGGCGGTAGAGAGTGGAACTCGGACGATAATAGATAATTTTACTCGTCGAATTATAACTCTGTTTTAGTGTGATTTATAGATAGTTAACTTTGGGGTAGAAAAATAAATAAAAAAAAGTTAGATTTTTTTTGCAAAAAGTTTGGTGGATTAAAAAAAGTGCCTTATCTTTGCACTCGCAATCGAAAGGTTAGCAAATGCCTCTTTAGCTCAGTTGGTAGAGCACGACACTCTTAATGTTGGGGTCCAGGGTTCGAGCCCCTGAGGGGGTACAGAAGCGAGAAACGAAAGTTTCTCGCTTTTTTGTTGTTGCTCAATGAGTTAAGCAACCCGCCCTGGGGCGCACCAGTGGCGTATCGTGGTTGTTTTGTCTATGTTTGTCCATCCTCTGTCTATGTAGAATAGACAAAATTCACAAACCTATTTGAAACCAATAACCGAAAACTTAGACATAGGTTTCGGAAAACATCGCCACACTTTCAATAATCTGCGATAATCTTGGCAGATAGTTTGGAATTAACTTGACACTTCCGAATAGTGAGCTTATGTTTGCACTCGTAAACGGCTCATTGAAAGGAATTTGCACAATGTCAACCTTTGTCTAAACATTGTCTATGTTTGTCTAAAAGTTGTCTATGTATAGATTCTTCCAGCCGTTTTTAGTAGCGTAATTTTGCAACATAAATAGTACACTATAAAAACGATTAGAAGCTATGAGAACTGAAATGTTAAAGATCAAGATGATTGCCCACAAGGGCAAGCCAAACAAGTCTGGCAGAGTGCCAATTTTAATGCAGCTTACTATTGGGCAACAGACTTGCCACATTAGCACGAAGCAAAATATCCTACCAGAGAAATGGGGCGATGGTAAGCCTATCGGACACACGCGGGAGGATCAAGCCATAACAGCCGTTCTTGAGGAGATACGCACGAAGGCTTATAACAAATTCCTTCAGCTGCAGGCGCAAAATATAAATGTGACACCAGAACGATTAAAGCAGGCTCTTTTAGGCAAAGACCAGGTTCAACCCAGGGGTTATGTAGAGATCTTTGATCAGTGGCTGGTCGAGTATTCAAAGATGGTCGGTATCACGACCTCCAAGCGTACACTTGACAAATATATATTGGTGCGCAATCGTCTCCAGGATTACATCGCATCTCAACTTGGCGTTAAAGATATCTCGCTTGAGGAGGTAACGCCTAAATTCCTCAGCAACTTTGACAACTATCTTCGCGTAGAGTATAACATGGCAAATAACCACGCCATGAAGATTCGCCAAAAGCTACGCACGATATACAGGGTTGCCATAGATAATGGCTGGGTTAGCAAGAATCCATTTTCAACCGTTAAGATTCATTTTGATCCCGTTGAGCGCGATGTTCTTACCAAGTCAGAGCTGGCTGCTCTTATCCAAACAGACATGATATTTGACAGACTTGAGAAGATGCGAGATGTTTTTGTATTTGCGTGTTTCACTGGTCTGGCACATTGTGATGTTGCAGGCTTGACAAAAGAAAATATTATTACCGATGAAGCTGGGCAGGTTTGGCTAAAAACACATCGTCAGAAGACCTCAGAGGTGGTTGATATACCATTGTTAGAGATTCCGCAGCTCATCATCAAAAAGTATCAAGGCATGAAGGAACTCAATGGCAAGTTGCTTCCGACATTGACAAACTCGTGTAGCAACCTCTATTTGAAGGAGGTGGCTGTGCGTTGCGGCATCAATAAGACCTTAACCTTCCACATGGCTCGACATACATTCGCTACAACTGTTACATTGTCAAACGGTGTACCTATTGAGTCTGTAGCCAAGATGCTCGGTCACAGAAATATTCGCACCACGCAGATTTATGCGAAGATCATTAAGGATAAACTTGCCGAGGACATGAGTAAGTTGGCAACGCGCATTTGTGGCGATTATTCTATCCAGACGAGCAATATAGCAATCCACATCTCATAGTTTCACAGATCGCCTAATAACCGCTAACAAACGCGAAAGCCGCTCCAAACGGGGCGGCTAATTTTGTGTAGTGGAGAGTGTAAAATGAACTGTGTCAAGCAAGAATACAGTTTTATTTTTGTAACACACAGTAACGATGAAAAAAGAATTAGATTTAGAATTTGCTGTAGATTTGTTATATTTGCACCGATAAATCGGAATTTAGCATGAAACTGATAAAAATACAGTCAAGCAAAGACCCGCTGATAGCGCAAGTTCCAGAGCTCTACGAGTCTGCTTTTCCCGAAGCGGAGAGAACTGACACTGAACGTTTCCTGTGGATGATAGACCACTGCCAGGAAATGTCTTTTTATGCCATCACTGAAGATGACGACTTCTGCGGTATGGCTGTAGTATTTGAATTAGGCATATGTCGTTATCTCCTGTATTTGGCTACGCTTGACATCCACCGTAACAAGGGTTTGGGCGCATTGACGCTGAAACTCCTGAGGGAAGAGACCAATCTGCCGATAATCGGGGAAGTGGAGCCTCCAACTGATGACATCACACGCCGACGCATCGCCTTCTACGAGCGTAACGGTTTTCATGTTGAGTTGGAGGATCCCAGAATCCTGAATGACGCACACCTCGACCCCTCCTGTGTCCTTATGCTTATCAGTACCCACCCTCTTTCCGATGCCGACGAATGCCAGCGCAGAGTGGTAGACACGGTATACAAGCCTATGCAGGCAGAGGAGGTATAACTCTGAACCATCATAAATTCGAATTTTATGGTAACTTGTTTTGATGTATGTGAGATTCTTGAAATGCTGTCTGAAGCATCTGTAAAGGTGTTTCTGGACGGCGGTTGGGGTGTCGATGCACTTATAGGCAGGGAAACAAGAACACATAACGACATCGATCTGTTCGTAGAGAAGAAAGACTACTGTATAACCATATCCGTGATTACAGGGAAGGGATACAGAGAAGTTATAATGGACTATACGACCGACAGCCATACTGTCTGGAAAGATGACAACGGAAGAATAATCGATATGCATTGTTTCGAATATGTAGAAGATG
>JAFWYM010000015.1 GCA_017517705.1 Alistipes sp. | reverse complement strand
TACCGAAGAAGTATGCGAAGACCATATTTTCGATAAATACCGAATTAATAAACAAATTTAACATACGCTACCCTCCTATTTTTCCTGTAAATCCTTATTAATAGAACGATGAACCCAGATGATGCAACCGATGATGATAAGGGCCATCGGCGGGAAGAGCATCAACGAGTTGTTGACGTAGCCAAAGCGTGCCAATACATCGAAGCCAAACAATGTGCCCGAGCCAAACAACTCACGGAAGAAGGCAACGAGAACGAGGATGAAGGCGTAACCAAGACCGTTGGCAACACCGTCAACGAACGAATCCCACGGTTTGTTACCCAACGCGAAGGCCTCGACACGACCCATCACGATACAGTTCGTAATGATAAGGCCGACGTATACCGAGAGCTGCTTCGATACATCATACATATACGCGCGCAGGAACTGGTCAACAACGATAACGAGCGTTGCGATAACAACCAACTGAACGATGATACGGATACGCGAAGGCACACCTTTACGCAACAACGACATAAAGAGGTTAGAGAAGGCACACACAAACGTCACAGACAAGCCCATAACGAACGCAGGCTCCAACTTAACCGTTACGGCAAGAGCCGAGCAGATACCCAATATCTGAACGATAACAGGGTTATTAGCTGCCAAGGGGTTTGTAAAATTCTTACTTAGTTTCATAGCTTACTCCTCCTCAACATTTACGGGTTCAACAATAGCCTCCTCCGAGCAGCACTCATCGGCACACTCATCGGCACACTCGCCACAGCATTCCTCTGAGCACTCCTCCTCTGAGCAAGCGCACTCCTCAGTGTCAGCCTCGGCCGTAGCCTCAGCACCACGAAGGAACGCCTCGTACTTGCCGACAGAGATAGCCAACATAGCGTTTACGCCATCGCAAGTCTTGGTACCACCGGTGATGGCATCAACCTGATGCTCATTCTGGGCACCACCCTTCTGCATGCGCACAGCAAACTCGTTAGCCTCATTGTAGAGAGCCTTGCCCTCAAACATCTTCTGCACACGCTCGGTAGCAATCTCGGCACCAAGACCAGGGGTCTCACCCGCATGATCCATAACGATACCCGTGATTACGACATTATCCTCGGCCTGCTGCAACGATACATAGCCCCAGATGTCGCCCCAAAGACCCTTACCTACGATAGGAAGCACATACTTCGTAGCGCCATCCTTCTCCAAAACGAAGATGGGAAGCTCCGCAGTAGCCTCCGAGAGAGCCTTGCGGTTACCAAGCAAATCGAATACGGCCTGAACACCTGCCTTGTCATCCTTAGCGACCTCAGTAAACTCGCCCTCGGTAACAAGACCTATCTTTACCATATCATCGAAGTTGGCATCTGCCTCGCCAAAGGCCTTCATGATAGATACCTTCTGCTCGTTGAGCACGTTAGCATCCTGCTGAGGCTTAAGCGACGTAGCCAAGAAAGCAAGCAGCGAACCAACAATTACCACCATCACAACCGTGTAGATGATGATATATGTATTTGAATTTTTATTAATTGCCATAGCTCCTCACTTATTTAACATTCTTAATTAGCTTCTTACGACGTGCAATGTTGCGCTCAACAACGAAGTAGTCGATAAGCGGAGCCAAAGCATTCATAAAGAGGATTGAGAGCATCATACCCTCGGGATATGCGGGGTTAACAACACGGATAAGCACTGCAAGAGCACCTACCATGAAGCCATAAATCCACTTACCACAGTTTGTCTGAGCCGACGTTACAGGGTCGGTAGCCATAAACACAGCACCGAAAGCGAAACCGCCAACCAACAAGTGGTAGTATGCAGGATAGTCGGTCATACCCACAGCATCGAAGAGGTAGCCAAAAGCAAGACCACCGACAAAGACGCTCAGCATAATACGCCACGAAGCGACACCCGTGAAGAGCAACAACGCCGCACCAAGCAAGATGGCTGCCGTCGATGTCTCACCGAGCGAGCCGGGGATGAAGCCCCAGAAGGCATCCATAGCGCTCCACTCCATCTGATTTGTCGTAGCAAGCTGCTCCAAAGCCGTAGCACCGGTCTTTCCATCGGCATACCATACCGCCTCACCCGACATCTGGGGTGTGTAGGCAAAGAATGCAAAGGCACGTGCCAACAACGCAGGGTTAAAGACGTTCATACCCGTACCACCAAATACCTCCTTACCGATGATAACGGCAAAGGCAGTAGAGAGGGCCACGATCCAGCAGGGAACACCGATAGGCATTACCAAGGGAATCAAAAGACCCGTAACGAGGAAGCCCTCGTTGATCTCGTGCTTACGCTTCTGCGCAAAGGCGAACTCAATCGAAAGACCTACAACATACGATACAACGATGTTGGGAAGAGCCTCGAGGAAGCCATACCAGAATGCGGGCAACACACCCTCGATGCCGGCAAGGCGACCTA
The DNA here is from genome assembly GCA_017517705.1 of Alistipes sp. Classification (GTDB taxonomy): domain Bacteria; phylum Bacteroidota; class Bacteroidia; order Bacteroidales; family Rikenellaceae; genus Alistipes. Next base: position 9,581 of record JAFWYM010000015.1, on the reverse strand, counting down.
CGTTGTACATACCGAACAACATTGCGGGCACAAGAGCCAACACTACAACGATCATCACACGCTTGATGTCGTTACAGTCGCGGATATGTGCGCCCTTCTTGGTTACGGTGTTAGGAACATAAAGGAATGTCTCGAAGCCCTCGAATGTCGAGTGCAAGAAACCGAGCTTACCGCCCTCTGAGAAGGTAGGCTTAATCTTATCTACAAATTTACGCAATCCCATAGCTTAGCTCTCCTTAATCATTAGGTTAATACCATCGCGCAAGATCTGCTGCATCTCAATCTTCGAAGGATCGACAAACTCGCAGAGCGCCAAATCCTCGGGAAGAACCTCATACAAACCAAGATTCTCCATCTTGTCGAGATCCTTAACAAGGCAGGCCTTGAGCAAATACGACACGTATACGTCCATAGGCAGGTACTTCTCGTAGAGACCCGTAACCACGAAGGGACGCTCACCACCATTGAGGTTAGTATCGAGCTTGTACTCCTTCTTGGGGCAGAGCCACGAGAAGTAAGCGCGCGATACCGAGAAGCGGTGGAAGCGGGGCATAGCCCAGCCGAGCAACTCATACTTATCGCCCTCGGGGATAAGAGTGAGCATATTGGCACCGGCAGCAATGTAACCATCGGCAGCCGTAGTCGTACCCGTGAGCACATCACCCGAGATGATACGCACGCCGGCCTCAACCTTGCCTACGATAGACTCAACCGCAGCACCCGAGATGATGCGCTTGTAGGCGGGCTTCTTAGCCTCGCTACCGGCAACAGCAACGGTCTTAGACATATCGAGCTTACCGCTGAGCACCAAGCGACCCATGATAGCGACATCCTGGATGTTTACCGTCCATACGATGTCACCCTTAGCGATGCGGTCGATGTGGTGAATCTGAACACCCACATTACCTACGGGGTGCTTACCCGAGAATGTGTGGTACTCTACGCCCTTAACCTCGGCCATGAAGCCCTCGTCGCCCTTACGAGCCGAGAGGTGTACCTTGCCGTCGGTCAAGCGTGCCAAGAGCTGCATACCAGCCTCGACCTCGGCCTTCTCCGATGCCAATACGAAGTTGTAGTCGGGAGCCAAAGGAGCAGAGTCGAATGCCGACACGAAGATAGCCTTGGGCTGTGCATCAGGATTTGCAATAACGCCAAAGGGACGCTCAACGATGCGAGTCCAAAGGCCCGATGCGAGCAACATCTCGACAATCTCAGAACGCTCAGCTGTGGCGGGGTTAACCACCTTAAGCTCCTTCATCTGCTGCTTCTGGTCGGGCTCAACAGCCACGTTAAGAAGCTTGCGCTTCTCACCACGGTTGATGGCAGAAACGACACCACTGACGGGTGACGTGAAGAGGATGCGCGGATTGTTCTTGTCAAAGAACAGAGCCGTACCAACCTCTACCTGGTCGCCAACCTTAACCAACAGCTTGGGAGTAACGTTCTCATAATCAAGCGGGCTAACGGCATACGACTTGGCCATAGGAGCACTCTCCACAACCTTCTCGGCCTTGCCTGCCAGCTTGATGTCGAGACCTTTACATAATTTGATGTTTTTCGACATAAAAACTGTTTGTTAGATTATTAGTTTAATTTAATAGTTTTATTTTATGTGTTTATGTTCTTTGCGTCCATATAGAGTGCAAATCCACCCTATAAAATGCGCACGAAGATACGCCTTTTTTCCCAAATTAACAATCATTTTGACCCTATATTTGTGTTTTGGGTGATAATTTATTATTTTTGTAGGTCGGGAGCACTGGATTATGAACTGCAACTACGTTGACATACACACCCACCACCCGCGTGAGGATGTCTTATCGCCACGCATGGCGGGCATACATCCGTGGCATGCGGAGCGCGGTGATCAACTCCCCGATTTCGCCTCGTGTGACATAGTCGGAGAGACTGGCTTGGACTATGCCTCGGCGGTTGGGAGGGCGGCACAGATGAGGCTCTTGCGCCAGCACCTCGATGCTGCCGCAGAGCTACACAAGCCCATAGTGCTTCACGTAGTAAAAGCCTTTGAGGATGTGATGGTTACGCTCCGCAACTACCCCACACTCCGAGGTGTCGTATTTCACGGCTTCATAGGCTCCATGGAGCAGGCACGACGGTGTTTCGAGCGTGGCTATTTTCTCTCCTTTGGGGCACGCTCGCTACGTTCACCGCGAACACGCGAGGTGATAGCCGCAACACCCTCGAATCGCCTCTTTGTGGAGACCGACGACAGCACCGTACCTACCATCGAGGAGCTATACACCGAGGTGGCAGCGATACGCAACGAGAGTGTCGAGGAGCTAAAGCAAAGGATAGAAGAAAATTATAAAACGTTATTTATACGATGACAGATAACTGGTTAGAACGCACAGAGTTACTCCTTGGCAGCGAGAAGCTTGCGATGCTGCGCGATGCTCACGTCTTGGTCGTGGGTGTTGGTGGCGTGGGGGCCTACGCTGCGGAGATGATAGTGCGCGCAGGCGTAGGACACATGACCATTGCCGACGCCGACAATGTCACGGCAAGCAACATCAACCGACAGCTTGTGGCGCTACACTCGACCATAGGACGCTCCAAGTGCGAGGTGCTGGCCGAGCGACTTAAGGATATCAACCCCGAGCTCGACTTGCACACCATAAACCGCTTTATCAAGGACTCGGAGACCGACAACCTCTTGGACAGCGCCAAGTTCGACTACGTGGTCGACGCCATAGACACACTATCGCCCAAGTTGGCACTGATAAAAGGGGCTCTCGACCGCAGCATACCCTTAGTAAGCTCGATGGGTGCCGGGGCAAAGACCGACCCCACGCTTATGGAGATTAAGGATATAGCCAAAACGCATCATTGTCCGTTGGCGCACATGTTACGTAAGCGCCTCCATAAGATTGGCATAAAACGCGGCTTCAGAGCAGTATTCTCGCCCGAGCCTGTGCGCGAGGGAGCGATGATACTATGCGAGGAGCAGAACAAAAAGTCCAACGTAGGCACCATATCGTACATCCCTGCCCTCTTCGGCATAGGCTGTGCCTCGGTCGTCGTGCGCGACCTGATTGGCGAGCTGACACCCACAAACAACGACAACGAATAGATATTACAACAACAAATAAAACCCAAACAAATATGAGTAAAATAGTCTTTTTGGATGAGTACAGCATAGCGGGTCGCGACCTGAAGAAGATTACCGACCAAGGCGAATACATCGCATACGAGAATACCGCCAAGAGCGAGGTTGTAGAGCGCCTCAGGGGTGCCGACATAGCCATAACGAACAAGGTGCTTATCGATGGTGAGGCTATGCGCCAGCTCCCCGACCTGAAGCTTATATGTGTCGCCGCCACGGGCATGAACAACGTAGACCTCAACGCTGCAGCCGAGCTCGGCATCGAGGTGAAGAATGCCGTGGGCTACTCTACATCGTCGGTGGCAGAGACGACACTCGCCTCGGCACTTGCCCTTGCCCGCAACATCGTATACTTCGACGAATACTTCCACGATGGCCGCTATGCCAAGGCCGACCGCGCCTTCTGTTACGACCGTCTCACATTCGAGCTACGTGGCAAGAAGTGGGGCATCGTAGGCCTCGGTAACATAGGTCGCGAGGTAGCACGTCTCGCCACAGCCTTCGGTTGTGAGGTGCGCTACTACTCTACCTCGGGCACCAAGCGCGAGGAGGCATACCCCGCCATGGAGCTCCAGGAACTATTGGCGTGGAGCGACATCGTGTCGGTACACTCACCCTTGAACGAGCGCACGCGAGACCTCATCGGCAGCAGCGAGCTTCGCAAGATGAAGCCCTCGGCCATCATCATAAACGTAGCACGCGGAGGCATCATCAACGAAGCAGCGCTGGCCGAGGCTCTGAACGAGGGGTGGATTGCAGCAGCAGCCCTCGACGTATTCTCCATAGAGCCTCTACGCGAGTCGCCACTATACGACGTGAAGGATAGGTATCGCCTCCTGGCATCGCCACACAACGCCTGGTCGGCAGCCGAAGCCATAGATCGTCTCATCGACTGTGTGGCACAGAACATACTCTCGTGGAAAGAAAAGCAGTAATCATACTCTGCACAACGCTATTAGCCGCACTACTTGGGCTCTCCGACGCACACGCCGAGAGTCGCAAGTGGTGCGACTCGCTATCGCATAGGGCAAGCGTCGAGCTACGCCCCGCATACAACATGGTATCGCACTATGCGCTACACCACCATGGTAGAGCCCTAAATAGTGCCCTCTCGCTCCATGCGCGCTACGCCTTCACATTCGATCCCGAGAGCCGCATAGGTAGGCACTATCCCACAGCATATCAGGGTGTAGGCATCGCCACATACACCTTCTGGGATCACGACCTCACGGGCACGCCTATGGCCTTATATATATTTCAAGGTGCTCACATCGCCGACATTGGCAGTGTGCTATCCTTAGGCTACGAGTGGAACCTCGGCATTTCGTGGGGGTGGCATCCCAACGATGCGATGAACTCGCGATGCAACGTGCTGATAAACGTTGCCCTGCCCCTCACGTGGCGTGTGAGTCCCCACTGGGAGCTATCGCTCACGCCCGACTACACCCACTTCTCGAATGGTGACACGGCATTTCCCAATAGTGGCACCAATATGTTCGGTCTGCGCTTAGGTGCAACATATCTCTTTAGTGAGGAGCACGCCGTAGCCCGCGCCAGGCGCTACATATCCCACGACGAGGAGCTCGCCACGAAGAGCTTTGCCGAGCATATAACCTACGACATAATCATCTACGGAGCTTGGCGCGCCGACCGTTTCATGGATGGCGACAGCTTCTATGTCGTTAACGAGGCGCTGCCCATCGTAGGACTCAACTTTCAACCCACATACCAGATTAACGACCACTTCGGCCTCGGTGCCTCGCTCGACATACAGGCAGATAGCAGCCTCAACCTCTATGGTGGCATAATGGATGATAACAGAAACACCATAGGATACTCGCGACCACCATTATGGCAACAGATGGAGGTGGGCCTTTCGATTCGTGGCGAGGTGCGAGCACCCATCTTTACCGTAGGCGTAGGCTTCGGCATCAACGCCCTAAATACGGGTTACGACACCAGCCTATTCTACACCACATTCTCGCTCAAGGCATTTCTCACGCCGAGCCTCTTCCTACATATAGGCTACCGATACAATAGCACGCAGTATACACACAACCTGATGTACGGCATAGGCTTTAGACTCTGAGCCACAACGAGCCGTAACATAAAAAAGCGGAGCGCAACACATGGTTGACACTCCGCAAAATGTTTTAATACAGCTCCACTACTTCTTACCACGCATAAACTTGGGACGTGCAAAGTTAAACGTGATACCGGCATAGAGGTTGAGCGACTGCTGGTAGCGACCCAAAATGGTATTCATGCCACCCACCGTGGGGCCCTTAACGTAGCGCGTATCGATGAAGTCGGCACCAACAAAGATGTTGATAACACGCGGGTGGATATTGAGCGCGAAGCCCAACACTCCGGGACGATTGCCATTAAGGAAGGTGTGGCTGAAGGTTGCCGTAAGCCAGTTTGTAGCACGGAAGTTAACCGACGCGATAAGCTCCGAGTAGGTCATCGTCTTACAGAACTTGGTGTGCGACATAAGACCAAAGGCTATGTGGTTGTTGAGGATGTTATACTCGACGCCGGCATTCAACGAGAAGTTGAGCATAGAGATATAACCCTTATTCTCCACGGCATCCGAAACCAACATATCGAAATCGCTATCTATAGCGAGCTCCTCAGCCTCAAGGTTCATACCATTAAACAGGAAGTTACCCTCGGCCGTACCGGCGATATGTCCGTCGCCCGACCACTTGATGAAACCAAGGTCGGTAACGGCAGCCGAAATCTTAAGGTGGTTATCCAAGAGGCGCACCTCGGCACCGAGATCGATGGCCGCACCAAAGTTGTTGAGCGTACTGAGTATATACGAAGGATCATACCTAAGGATGTCACTAATAGGCAGACTATTGCCGGCCTTCACGGGAGCCTTATCGATGAATACACCATTAGCACGCCATGAGCCGTGTAGGGTGGCATTAACCTCGTCGGGCGTAACATTTGCTGCCAGCTCGCTGAAGTTAGCCTCGAGGTTAGCAATACCCACGAGGAACTTTGCCTTGATACCGATGTTTACATTATCGTGTACACGGAACGATGTGCCGAGGTACGCATCCATATAGGCATTCATATCGATAGCCGTAGCACCGAGATCGAAGGTACCATTACCCAGAGTCTTGATGGCCTTGAACATATCCATCGACATAGCCATATCGCCCGCTACATCCGCATTAATACCAAACGTCCAATACATCTTCTTGGCATAGAAGCCCACGCTGAAGATGTTGGTCTTGAAGTCCAACGTAGCCTTACCCAGGTTGGGCAGCTTGTTGAAGAACTCCTCCGACGATACCGAGCCGTGAAGCGCCGTCACAAGTTGGCCATCCTTCTGGTAGAGGAAATTATCCACCGACATAAAGTTAGTCGTGGCATTCAAGCCTATACCGCTAAAGCCGGGCAGCGCCACGAAGCCTCGCGTAGGTGCCAAAGCGGGGTTTAGGTCGTTACGATAGGGCGAACCCTCCATAAAATACGACGTACGCGACTGTGCCACAGCCATATCTGCACCAAGAAGCGTGATAGCCGCAATTATCAGAACAAATATTCTCTTCATAGTATCTCTCATTTATTTAACTAACCTACATAAAATCGCCAATGTTTACGGTGATACCGCCGGCAAGCTCGAGTTGCAACTTAACACCAATATACTGCTGGTTAGTTATCTGCACAGCCATATCGCTGGCAGCACTTGTAGCCTCAAGCACCATACGTATACCATCGACAGCAGCGATGTTCGACACACGACCATCCTCGCCGAGGTTCAACGTCAGGCGCACGACGCTCTCTGCGGGAGTCACGCCATCCGACGATCCGACAATCTTAGTACCCTCAGCAATGATAACCTGAGCCTTGGTCTCCTTGCCATCCTTATCAAGCATCGTCACACGAGGCGATAGCTGCAAGGGGGTTGTATTGGTGATGGTGGCGATGACCGTCACGTCACCAACCTTAATATCGTAGTCGGCAAGACCCTTGAACGTAGAGTTCAAACCATACATCTCATCCTCATACTTGATCTGCAGCGTGTTATCCAACTTGAAGGGGATGTCTACCTTATAGTCGTACTTAACCGAAAGCGCATCAGCCATATATATGGTCTGCACCTTCTGGGGATCAACACCGAGGGTCAAGTCGATATTCAACGAGTCGGGCAACTTGCCGTGGAACAACGTAGTAACATCGCACGGAACGAACGTATACTTAGCATCAGCATAGTCGGTGCGGAAGCTCTCATCGGCGATAACGAGCTTAATCTCCATGGGTACAATCTCGCCATCGACATACGTAGCGGCAGCAATAGGCACCTTGTTGAAGGTTGCAGCATTCTCCTGAACCTTCACACCACCACTCAACGGTGTGATAACGCCATTAAGCTCGGCAGGCATGGTGAGGGGGTTGGTCACCGTAACCTCGATGATAGGCTTGAGACCCAAGCCACCAATCTCAAGGTTGAGATCACTAAGACCCTCGAGGGGAAACTCCTCGCTCACTGTGTAGCTATAGTCCACACGGCCGCTTACCGACTCGATAGAGAGCATAGCCTTCTCGATGCCCAAAGATATCTCGATGTCGCCTTCATGCTGCAACTGCGAAACCAGGATCTCCGAGTTCTCAACGAACGATGCTACGATGTCGGGAGCAAAGTCGAGATGAATATTACCATTCTCGTCGGGCTCGATGCCTGCAGCTCCAAAGTCGAGAGCCTTGATGCCCACCTGTATACCCTTATCCAACTCGGTAACCGAAGCTCTAAGCTCCTTAGTATCGGCATTGTATTCGCAGTTCATGCCATCGAGGTTGTGAAGCACGAGATAGTCGGGCAACAACATCACAACATCCATATTATCGGTAAGATCCTCACCCAGCCAGCTGAGGCCGTGAGCAAACAACCTAAGGATGCCACCCTCCTTGAGCGACACGCGGTTTACAGACTTGATCTGCTCGGGGAGACCCTCAATGTCGATAGGCTGAGCCTCCTCGGGGTGGTACTCAACGAGGTTATTATCGGTGCTGACCTCAACCTCCGCATCGCCATAGGCGAACTCTGCATTGAGCTCGATATGAGGCATATCCTTCACTTGGAAGTTACCGGCCTTGGTCTGAAGCTCAAAGTCCATATCGAAGGTGAGCTCCAAGGGGATATTGAGGTGGTGATTCTCATCAAGCTCCGTAGTGTTTGTGAGGCTCTCGATATAAATTGCGAAGTCGATATGCTCGGCACCATCCTCGATGATGTACTGCTCGGTGTAGTGGTCGCCGTCGCACACCTTCGCGTTATGAGCATCAAGGATAGTAAACGTACCACCCTTAATCGTAAGGTCGAAGTCGAGCTTACCACCGCCATTAATACCTGCGAGGTCGTTGAAGTCTACACGCAGGTGCATAGGAGCGCCATGGTGGTTACCCTCCAAGTCCTTGAAGATGATCTTATCGACGTTGTCAATCTGCTCGGGAAGCTCAACGTCGATGTGCATACCCTCAAGGTCAGCCTCCGAGAACGACTTAGTATAGCTACCCGCAATCTTAGGAAGCTCCACATTGTCGGGAATCTCAAAACCGGGAATGTCAAGGTCGGGAATCTGATAGTCGTCCAACACACCGAGGTCGACCGTGACATCCTCCGATGCCCCAATCTTAATGGTCTCCATGTTGAATGCGAACTCGGGATACTCCACGTTGAAAGAGTTACGAATCTCGGGAATCTCGAACTCTGTGGTGATACCCTCGATGTCGATAGAGTCACCCTCACCCGAGAAGTTGAATGTGAGGTTACCCTCATCGTCCATAAACTCCTCAAGCTTGTCGGGACCAAGGAGGTCAGCGATGGTCTTGTTGTCGAGATAGCCCAGCGGAAGGGTCGTAGTACCATTACCGATGGTTACCTCGGTCGATACATTGTTGACGTCAAACGAGTCATCAACACATGCTACAGTTGCGAAAGCACATATCGCACCCATAAGGCGATACGCAATTTTATTTATTCTCATATATTAAGATTATTTAGTTTCTTCGTATTTGGAACTTCGATTCCTAACGCAAATGTACTATTATTTTTCTAAATTACAAACAAAAACCTCAAAAAAATCAATCAATTAGCCTTCGGCTAAGAGAGAGATTTAGTTTTTCATAAATATAAAATCAATATAGAAAAATAGAAAAATAAAGTCGCCGCTGGGGATAATAATGGTTTAGAGATAGCCAAAGGGAAATTGTAGGGTACGGCAGCCAAAGAAATGAACTAAAGAGCAGTTAACGTAGTTTAACAGCTTTTTAGAACCATCTTTCCACTCTGCTACGAAGAGGGTGCATCGCAAAAGAAGAGGCCTCGGGATAGTACCTTTAGTACAGCCCGAGGACTCTTACTTTAAGGGATATGTCGCAGATTGCGGATTAATCGTTTAGCAAAAAACATTAAGCGAGACCAATTTGTCGTCAAAAGACG
>JAFWYM010000014.1 GCA_017517705.1 Alistipes sp. | reverse complement strand
TTGTCATCCCCGTTTTGTTAAGAGGTTGAATAAAAAGATGTAGTTTTAGGCTTGCGAAGCCCGAAAAAGCGGAGTTTACTTGGCGTAAATGAGCATTTTGAGGGCGAGCATAACGACAAAATACACTTTTTATTCAGCCTCTTGGTGATGACTATTCTTATCGAACAACGATTTCATCCGTAAAGAGGAAGCCTGAGTACGCACTGCGGTGCGCCTTATAGCGTATATACCGCACATCGGCACTACCCTCCCAGCCAAAACTCTTGAAGGAGGGAAGCTCGTCGACAACAACCTCGTGCTCGATATCGGCAAGGAGGTCGTAGTGCTCACCATCGACAGAGCCCCATATCTCCACACGGCACGGCATAAAGACACCCGGGCCACATATCTGCATAAAGTCGGCAGCGATGCTCTCCACATGCGTAACATCGCCCATATCCACAACGACATCGACACCTCCACGGCCAAGGAAGCCCTGCCAACGCTTGTCGGCGTATGTCCACGTGCCACGAAGGCCATCCGTGAGCGTAGCATCGCCCTGAGCAGCATACTGCGGAGCATAGTAGCGCGAGGGATGGAGGTAGGTGACGCTCTTACCCACAGCGAGGTGGTCGACAGGCTCGAGTGACTCGGGGCGGTTGCCTATCTCGTTCTTAAGGTCGAAGGGGGTATAGCCACGCTCGAGCATGGCATCGACAATCCTAACAGCACGCTCGCGGAAGAGCACAAAATCCCTACGCGCAGGCTGGCTCCAGCCGATCTCCGCAACAGCAATGGCACGCGGCCACAACATGTGTTCGTAGTGCTCGTCGGTGGGGATAAACTCAGCCCACAGGTTGGCCTGAACGCCAATGATATGGTTGCGGACAGCAGCATCCATACTCTCGGGTGCAGGCTCGTAAGAGTAGACCTTATCCAAGGGCAGGTAGCCACCGATACTCTCGGGCTGAGAGTAGGGAGCATCCTGCGGCGCGTCGATATAGCAGTAGCCGTGCGGCGACATGATAGCATCGTGGCCCGCAGCGGCAGCAGCGATACCTCCCTCCTCGCCACGCCACGACATAACCGTAGCATTAGGCGCGAGGCCACCCTGCAGTATCTCATCCCAGCCGATAATCTGACGGCCACGGGCATTGAGGTACTCCTCGATGCGGTGAATCATATAGCTCTGGAGCTCGTCGACATCCTCGAGGCCCTCCTCAGCCATCCTACGACGGCAGTCGTCGCACTCCTGCCAGCTCGCCTTACTCGCCTCATCACCACCGATATGTATATACTCCGAGGGAAATATCTCGATGACCTCGTCGAGGATGGCCTGCATCATAGTAAACGTGGCCTCCTTACCTATACACAGGTCGCCCTGGCGCTCCGGGAGCTGCGTGCAGCGCAGCTCGGGATAGGCAGCAAGCACCTCGTCAGAGTGGCCCGGCATCTCAATCTCGGGGATGATGGTAATATAGCGGTCGGCAGCATAGGCCACAAGCTCACGCGCCTCAGCCTTAGTGAGATAACCACCATAGGCACCCTCGGTGCCCTCCTCCACATGGCGACGCTCGCCATACCACCACTCCTTCCACGTGTGGGGCACGCGCCACGCCGCATAGCTCGTGAGGCGCGGGTAGCTATCCACCTGCAAGCGCCAGCCGGCAGCATCCGTAAGGTGCAGGTGCAGGCGGTTCATCTTCATAGCCGCCATCTGGTCTATCTGGCGCATGAGAAACTCCTTGGTGCGGAAGTGGCGCGAGATGTCGATAAGCACACCACGGTAGCCGAAGCGCGGAGCATCGACAATATGGCACGTGGTAAGCGCTCCATGAGCCTCGTATATCTGCTTGAGGCTCTGAAGGCCGTAGTACAGTCCCGCAGGCGACGCAGCATCGATGCTCACACCCTCAGTGGTGATATCCATAACGTAGCCCTCGGCAACATTGCGCTCCAAGGCTATATCGCCGAGAGCAGATGCCTCAACAACCCTCAGGTTGATAAAGCCCCGGCGTGCGGGGTGGCAGACACTACGCATCGCGATGCCCATATCTGCCAGCGTAGCCTCGAGGCGCTCGGCATCCTCCCTCGGAGCATCGATATAGAGCTTGAGACCACGGCTGACATCCAGATGCGCATCGCCCCATGTTACCACATTAGGCACGGGGGTGATGACATTATGCTGAGCCACGACACTGCCAACAACAGCAACGAGAGCAAACAGCAACGTAGTTAAATACTTAATTCTCATAGTATTGCTTTATATACTAACAAGAGGGGGTGTCGAGCGTTATGCCGACACCCCACCTCTATGAATCAATAGACTATAGGCGGAAGGCCTTAATAACCTTAACCTCAACAAGATCACTCTCGGCTACGAGAGGCTCCACAGCGTGGTATGTAACCTCGGCAGCACGGGGAGCACCTACCTCCTCGCTCCAGATGCACTCAATCACAGGCTCGCCATTCTCAGCCACAACAAGCGACTTAGCATAAGCCTGGGGTGCCGGTGTAGCAGCCAAGACCTCGTTATAATAGTCGCGAAGCTCCTCAATGTCGCCAGCAGTGGTAGGACTTACCTGAAGACGACCAACGCCCGCCTCGTGACCGTTAGCATCCTTGGCATAGGCAACGACAGTCTGCTCGATATCCCACTCTGCAATGAAGAAGTGGTAGGGGACATTGAGGTTAACCTCCTGCCAGTAGTTGCGGAAGTCTGCGATGATATACCTATCCGGATGCGCAACAACATCGTTGTAAGAATCGGTAGTCATAGCGCAGTAGAGGGCCGTAGCACCCTCGATGTTGGTATGCTTAACTGCAATGATGGGGTGTCCCGATGTCTTATCGGCATCGCCAAAGATGGTACCCTTCTCATCATCGCCACTATATACGCCAAGGAGCTCGACAGTAGGAGTAACGCTACCCGGGGCAATGGTCTTGGCGATAACCTCGCTATATACGCAGTTTACGAACTTACCCGTGGTGGCGTCGATAACAAGGACATAACCGATATACTCCTTCTGCGACTCGAGGTTTGCGATATAATACTTACCATCACCATTACGATAGAGGTGGTTACACTTCTCCTCCAAAGCCTCCTGGATAGTCAACGAGGGGCTCTGACCCGTCATACACATCTCCATAATCTGAGCAAGGAGCGATGCTGAAGCGTTAATAGCTGCCTGAGGATCGAAGCTATCCGCATAGGCGATACCGGGCTGATAGTAGATCGTAGGATCGCTGGCATCAACCTCCAACGTAAAGTCGTAGGGACCCACATCCGAAGCACGGAACTCGAACGTCGCAGCCATAGGATCACCCTGCTCGGATGTCTTGAATGATACGTATACAGGTGCCGAAGTGATAGTGCCGGGGTTATAGTCGTACTCGCCGGTCTCCTCGTTGATAACAGTGCCATACGTAGGGTTAGGATCGAAGCTGAAAGCAACGACGTAGTACTCCGTCTCGGCAATATTAAGCTCAACCTTATTATCGCCCGTAAGGCTTACAACACCCTTAACAGGGTCGCGACGTACAAGCTCCGAGTTCTCGCCCCAGTAGTAGATATACTCCGTAACAGCGCTAGTTGCAATATCATAGGGTTTCATATCCTTCTTGCTCGTATCGATGTTATCGATATAGTAGTAGTACTCAGCATTAGGATCAGAGGGGGTGATAAGAACCTCCGCAGAGTAGTGGTCGATATTCTTCACCTCCACATCGAACGTAAGGTCGCTCTCGGCCTCCTTGCCGGTGTTGTAACGCAACTCCTTGATAGATGTGTTTACCCACACACCATCCTCGTCGAACGTAACACCTGCAACCATGCAAGTATACTTGGTCTCGGGCAAAAGATTAGCCGCATAGAGCGTTCTGTAGCCCTTATTTACGAGCTTTGTGCGAATGTCGTCATCGCTCAAGCCCTCAGCCTTGAGGTTGTCAATCTGCGTCTTGAGGTGGTTCTCGAAGAACTGTTGCTTAGTCCACTTGTACTCACCATCCTCGGCAGTATAGGTATTGAACGTCTCAATATCAACATTTACAAGGCTCCAATCCTGCTCGTTATTGCTCGGCGTAACCTTGATGGCAGCAGTATTGAGGTAGGTGTCAGCCTTCACTGTGAACGAGCATGAGCCAACCTCAGGAGCCTCCGTCTTAAAGCGTGTGCGCGACACTGCGCTGGTGGCAGCGTAGCCATTAGCAGCATCTACACCAAAGACCAAAAGATAGTAGCTCGTATCCGAAGTCAAGCCCGCGATCTCAGCACTCTCGCGCTTACCCTTGGCCACCTTCTGGGCCATAGCATCCTCAAAGGTCGTATCGACAGACTCGGCATAAGCCCTAATCTGGGTGTAGAGCATATCTACAATGGCAGCATCCGTAGCACACTCATCAACAGCCGCAACGCCACAAGCTACAACGATGTAGTCGGCCTCGAGATCCGAAGGAGTGACGCTATAGACTACCGATGTCTTATTTACGGCATCGCACTCCACGACAAACGTGAGCTCCTTATCCTCGGGAGTGGTGCCGGGCTGCTCCTTATCCGCATCCTTATCCGTATTATCCTTCTCGCAGGCTGCAAAAGCCAATGCTCCCACAGCCAAGATGGTCATCAACCAATTAAATCTTTTCATATTCTACAATTTCACTATTTATATCTTATAAGTCACAATAACTAACAATCAGCCACGTCTATCGGTGAATATAGAAGGGACGGATGTAGCTGAGTGGCTTAACCACGTCCTGAGGCTGTGCCATCATGGTACCTGCCTCAGCCTTAGCCTCAACCTCTGCTGGAACATTAGCAACAGGAGTCTCCATAGACTTAGATGCAAGCTCTATCTTACCGGTAGAAGCGATAACCAGCGACTCGGGAAGTGCGAGACTCTGCTCCTCCGAAGCATTGAGCTCATCAACCAAGGCCTTCAACTCGCTAATGTCGCTCTTCTCCTGTGCGGTAGGATACGTATACAGACGTGCGATGCTACCAATCTTGCCCTGCTTATCGACAACATACGCCAAAGCTGTAAGCACCTGCTGCCAATTAGCAAGATAGAACGTGTAGGGCTGAGCTATCTTACATGACGTCCAATAACCGATACATGAAGCCCAAACATCGGGATCGGGGAATCCTACACTGTTGCTGCAATCACCCTCAAGCGAGGTAGTGAAGAGCGTGCGAGCGCCATCCAGATTGTTGTACTTAACAACCGTGATAGCCTTACCCTTGGTTGCAGCAGCGTCACCAAAGATCTCACCATTCTCGGCATCACCGTGGTAGTAACCAACAAGCTCAATAGAGGGCGTCACGCTACCTGCCTGTGATGTTGTTACGAACGGATCAAACGTGTGCGCCTTAACAACGTGTCCCGTCTTAGGATCAAGAGCAAAGATATAGCACATAAGCTCAGTTTCGGGATAGACACCCGTTGCCGATGACTGGATACTGCCACTGAAATAGTACCCGTCGAGAATCATCGCCGGTGTAGTCTTAGGATCGAAGTCGCGAGAGAGCTGAAGCATCTCGTCGAAAGCAGCGTTAGACTCCTGAATAAACTTCTCCTCGTCATACTCCTCGGGAGTGCAGACATTCATGTTGTAGTATGTCGACGCCTCCGAAGACTTAACGTCGATAGTAAAGCTATAGGGAGAGACACCCAAGGCCTTAACCTCAAACGTAGTCTCCTTAGGATCGGGAGCAGTGAGCGTCTTGAATGTTGTCATCACGGGAGCCGTAGTAACACCACCAGCATAACCAAAGGCGATGACATAGTGCTCAGCGTCTGATGCCGCAATCTTATACTTGTAGGGGCTACCCAGGCCACCGGTGTAGTCCTGGATGCCAGAGTAAAGCATCACACCGTTATTCATATAACCACCATACTGTGCCACGATCTCTGCCATGATCTCCTCGGCAGTGCTTGTGCCATCGTACTCGGCACATATCCAACAGTAGGTCTCGTAAAGGTTGGTAGGCTTGACTTTAATAGCTGCGCGGTTATACTCCACATCAGAAACCGAGATCTCGAAGGTGAAGTCCTTCTGCTCAACATTCTCAGTCTTGTATGTTGAAGTAGTGATAGCCGAGATAATAGATATCTCACCATTTTCCGTAATGTCAAATGCAGCAACGAGGTTGATATAATTCTCAAGCGCAATGAGATTATTACCCTGAAGTTTCAACGAACCCTTGTGGAAAAGCTCATTCAATATCTTGTTATCTGAATAGCCCTGCTTGCGAAGACCCTCGATCTGCATCTGGAGGACGTAGAGCAAGAACTGCGTATCGCTCATACGGTAGTTACCCTCGGGATCGGTGTAAGCCTTGTAGCTACCCTCGGGTATAGTGTAGAAATACCAAATACGCTCGAGGTCAGAGGGCGTAATCGTAAACTCCGCCGAGTTATTCTTCACCGTGGTCTGAATGTCGAAGTCTATATCTATCAACTGTATCTCGGGGGTCGATACCTTAACCTTGGTGAGCGCAGTCGTTGGCGCATAGTTCTTTGCTGGATCGACACCAAAGACGATGATGTAGTAGTCGGTGCCAGGTGCCAACTGCGAGAAGTCGCCCTCAACAACGCCCATGTCGGTGAAGTCGGGCATATACTCGATCAAGGTGTAACCCGTAGCATTTGCCTCCATCTCAAGCTCCTGGAGAAGGCTCGAAACGAGGTACTCATCACGAGTGAAGTCGTCAGCCGTCTCAACATCATACAAGGCAATGAGATAAGATGCCTCAAGATTTGAGGGCGTTACCGTATAGGTAAACGACGAATTTTTCACCTCTCCGATCTCTACATCAAAGGTCATAGGCTCGTTATTCACGGGAGGCTTAGGTGTCTCCTCATTGGAGTCCGTACACGATACTGCGACAAGCGACATCACTGCCACAAGCATCATCATAAAGTTAAATCTTTTCATAGTTAGTTTTATTATAAGTTGTTAATATATTATTATTCAGCATATTGCACACATCGTTCTCTCTCAATAACACACTAAAGTAGTCTTTTACGCTTTAGCTTAAATATCATCGCGACACAATATAACACCCGGGCCGTAAAAGAGAACACTATTCTAAATTGCAAAAATAAAATATTTTTGGTTTTTAGACAACATTTCTGCGCCTTTTTATGTAAAAAAAAATCGCCTCGATGAGATACATCGAGGCGAAAGTAAAAATGTTTGTTTGGTACGATTAAAGTACTCCCGTCCAATTGAGCGTAACATGGTTTGGCTCAGGAGCATCGTCGTAGACATCGACAATGATTGTCTGCGTGCCATTACCATTATCCTTGATCTCTATGGTTCCGGTCGTAAAGGGGACTTGAAGCTCACCCTTGCCATCACTCGAGTACTCCATATACATCGAACCCTGCAGATAGAACCCATCATCCGAGATGCGCACACAAGGGACAAAGACTCCGGGGCCAAAGTTAGGCCTGCTGGGATCGTCTTGCGAGAAGCCCGCCGAGCGATATAGACCTACATAGCCCGAAGAGGCGTCTGCCGTGGTGCCAAGAAGATCGATTACGAGGTACTTGCCCTTCATAAAACCCGCCTTATCGACAAACTCCACAACCCAGTTAGTATAGCCACAACGCCAATAGTCTCCATGGTTTCTTAACTCTACATCGCAGTCCGAGACATCGATGACCAGATCGCTCGTGAGTGTCGAGATGTGTTCAGCAACCTTATGCAAGCCCAACGAGTAGTCGCCATCGAAGGTGAGGTTAAACTGCTTGTTACCGGTATATGCCACCACCTCGATATGGTTACCCTTGACAACCATAGTAGCATCCTCAAGCGGCGTAGACCAGCCTTCGATATTCTCATCTACCCACATGTGATCCGTATTGGGGAGATTAAGTATCGAGAATGCCGCGAATTGGTTGTTGCTATCGAAAACATAAGTACCATCAGGCACGGTTATATTCTCCATATCCGTAGCCAAGGGAGCGAGGATGTCAAGACGTATAAAGTCGGTGTTAGGCTGAGTATCGCCATCTATGATACCATCCTTCGAGAAGATGAGCCAGTAGGAGCCGAGGCCCGGAACGATGTTCTCGCCATAGTATGTGCCGATAAGCTGGTTGGCAGCAATATCAACAACCTCATACTGCGACGCCTCCTGCTTGATGGTAATGTTGCGGCTGTGATTGGCGTAACTGAGAATCACCGTACCCTCACGTGGCGACATAGAGGGGTTGGGCAGAATGCTAATCTTAACAACATTGTCCACAGAGCAATCCACCGCAGAAATCATCTCCTTATTAAGCACTTGCGACTTTATTGCCTCGCCATCGACAGGATTATCGATAGCGTAACGCACCAACACATCGTCACCATCGGCAGCTACGTGAATGATCTCATCCGATAAGATTGTGAATGTGGACTCCTGCTTGGGGTTGTTGTTTGTCTCCGAGTTATTGTCACCCTCACACGCCACGGACATAATGGCAACAAGGGCAAGGAAAAAATTAAAATATCGTCTCATCATTGTTTAATATTAACTAACCGAAGGCAAAGATAAGAAAAAATTGTGTAAATTGCAAAGAGATAATGGTTGTCGAAGCGGGATAGTGCAAAAAGAGAGCACCACTCCACAAACGACAAAATCCCGACGATGGGTAGTACTGAAACGTACGTTCCATTGTCGGGATTTTTGCTCGGGGACGCCACTACGCCCCCTATCACAAGAAATTACATTTTCTTGCCTACATTTGTCTTCTTAGCGCCCTTAGCAGCAGAAGCCTTAGCAGCCTTAGGAGCAGCAGCCTTAGCAGCCTTCTTCTCGGCTACAACAGTTGCATCCTCAGCAGCGTCTGTGCTCTTCTTGCGCGAACGACGTGTCTTAGGCTTAGCCTCAGCAGCTACCTGTGCAGCCTCGCGACCGAAGGTGTAAGTCTCGTTGAAGTCAACGAACTCGATGATACACATATCGGCACCATCACCAAGACGGAAACCTGTCTTAAGGATACGAGTGTAACCACCGGGACGCTCCATAATCTTAGGAGCGATAGTGCGGAACAACTCTGTTACGGCCTCCTTCTGCTTCAAGTATGAGAATACTACACGACGTGAGTGAGTAGTGTCCTCCTTAGACTTGGTTACCAGGGGCTCGATGAACTTCTGTACGGCCTTAGCCTTAGCTACAGTAGTCTGAATGCGCTTGTGCAGAACGAGCGACGATGCCATATTTGAGAGCATAGCCTTACGGTGGCCGGCCTGTCTGCCAAGATGATTAAAATTCTTATTGTGTCTCATAATTAATCTTTATCAAGTTTGTAGATAGATACGTCCATACCGAACTTAAGGTTGAGTGTCGCCAACAACTCGTCGAGCTCCGTGAGCGACTTCTTACCGAAGTTACGGAACTTCAACAACTCGTTGCGGTGGAGCTTCACAAGGTCGCCAACAGTGTCGACATCGGCAGCCTTCAAGCAGTTGAGCGCACGAACGCTCAAATCCTGATCGGCAAGCTTCGTCTTAAGCAACTGGCGCATGTGCAAGATGCTCTCATCGAACTCCTCAACACCCTGCTGCTCCTCCTCGTCGAGCGTAATCTTCTCGTCCGAGAAGAGCATAAAGTGCTGAATAAGAATCTTGGCAGCCTCCTTCAACGCATCCTTCGGATGAATCGAGCCGTCTGTAGTAATCTCCAAATTCAACTTCTCGTAGTCGGTCTTCTGCTCGACACGGTAGTCCTCGATAGAGTACTTGACGTTCTTAATGGGAGTGAAGATCGAGTCGATGGGGAGTGTATCAACATCCTTCTCGATGCCTGCATTCTCCTCCGAAGGTACGTAGCCACGACCCTTACCTATGGTAATTGTCATCTGCATCTTAGTACCGGGGGCGAGGTGGCATATAACCAACTCGGGGTTGAGCACCTTGAAGAATGAGAGGTAGTTAGAGATGTAACCTGCTGTAAGCTCGGTAACACCCGCTACGTTGATAGAGACCTTCTCGGCCTCCTCGTTGTCGACAGTGCGGATGAAACGTACCTGCTTGAGATTAAGGATAATCTCGATCATACCCTCCATCACACCGGGAACGGCGGCGAACTCATTGTTCACGCCGGCAACCTTCACGGTCGTGATAGCATAACCCTCCAACGATGAGAGCAACACACGGCGCAAAGCGTTTCCGACAGTCATACCGTAACCAGGCTCCAACGGACGAAACTCAAACTTGCCGAACGATGAAGTCGACTCCAGCATGATGACCTTTTCAGGCTTTTGGAATGCTAATATTGCCATAATATTGAATTTGTTTGTAAATTACTACTTAGAGTACAACTCGACGATAAGCTGCTCCTTGATGTTCTCGGGAATCTCCTCGCGCTCAGGGGTCTGGAGGAACTTGCCGCTCATTGTGGCACCATCCCACTCCAACCAAGCGTAACGGCTGCGCGATGCACCCGAAAGCGACTCAGTGATAACCTCCAAAGTCTTAGACTTCTCACGAACAGATACTACGTCGCCAACCTTCAATGCGTATGAGGGAATGTTTACTACATTACCATTTACGCAGATGTGACGGTGTGATACAAGCTGACGTGCTGCTGCGCGTGTAGGAGCAATACCCAAACGGTAAACAACATTATCAAGACGGCACTCCAACAACTTGAGAAGATTCTCACCCGTGATACCACCCATACGTGCGGCAGCCTCATAAGTGCGTGCAAACTGCTTCTCCAAAATGCCGTAAGTGTACTTTGCCTTCTGCTTCTCAGAAAGCTGCTCGCCATACTCAGAGTTCTTCTTACGCTTGCGAGCAAGACCGTGCTGACCGGGAGGGAAGTTGCGCTTCTCAAGAACTTTGTCAGCACCGTAAATAGCCTCGCCAAAACGACGGGCAATCTTCGACTTAGGTCCTATATATCTTGCCATAATCTTTAATCTGTTTAACTGTAAATTAAGTGTTTCTCTTGTTATGCTTCCAATACGTCAGGCATTATACGCGACGACGGTTAGGAGCGCGGCAGCCATTGTGGGGCAGCGGCGTAACGTCGATGATCTCCATTACCTCGATGCCGGCACCGTGAATGGTACGAACTGCAGACTCACGACCCTGACCAGGACCCTTAACATAAACCTTAACCTTACGCAAACCCATATCGTAAGCAACCTTTGCGCAGTCAGCAGCAGCTGTCTGGGCAGCATAGGGAGTATTCTTCTTAGAACCACGGAAGCCCATCTTACCGGCTGACGACCAGCTGATGACCTCACCAACCTCGTTAGTGATGGTTACGATAACGTTGTTGAAGGTAGAGTGTACGAAAGCCATACCCTGAGCCGAAACCTTAACAACCTTCTTCTTAACTGTTCCAGTTTTCTTTGCCATAACTCTCTAATATTACTTAGTTGCCTTTTTCTTGTTTGCTACAGTCTTCTTCTTACCCTTACGTGTACGAGCATTGTTCTTCGTGCTCTGACCACGAACCGGAAGACCCAAACGGTGACGGATACCACGGTAGCAACCAATATCCATCAATCGCTTAATGTTGAGCTGTACGACTGAGCGGCACTCGCCCTCAACCTTGATGCCCATATCGGCAATTGCGCCACGAATGGCGCCGACCTGCTCGTCGGTCCAATCCTGAACCTTGATGTCGCGGCTTACACCTACGCTATCGAGGATCTTCTGCGCCGTAGAACGACCAATACCATAGATATAGGTCAAGCCGATCTCGCCGCGCTTATTTTTTGGTAAATCAACACCTACTATACGTGCCATAAATTTTCCTTTTTCTTAATTCCGGTTTGTTAAAACTAAAAATTATCCCTGGCGCATTTTGAACTTAGGATTCTTCTTGCAGATCACATAGAGCTTGCCCTTGCGACGTACAATCTTGCAATCCTCGCTTCTCTTCTTAATTGATGCTTTTACTTTCATAACCGAAGCATTCTTAATTATTTGTACCTAAAAGATATTCGACCCTTACTCAAGTCGTAAGGTGTCATTTCAACTTTTACCTTATCTCCGGGCAAGATCTTGATGTAGTGCATACGCATCTTACCCGAGATATGAGCCGTGATAACGTGGCCGTTATCCAATTCCACACGAAACATTGCGTTCGACAACGCCTCAATGATGGTTCCGTCTCGTTCAATAGCAGTCTGTTTTGCCATAAGATTTAGTTGTTAATTGCCTCTTCGATGATGCTGAAATCCGTCAAAATATCGGGGCCATCCTTGCCCACAGCCACCGCATACTCGAAGTGCGCTGCCGGCTTGCGATCCTTCGTGCGCACGGTCCATCCGTCGCGCTCGAAGACTACCCTACGATCACCCATCGTTATCATCGGCTCGATGCAGATGACCATACCCTCTTTCAACAATGGTCCTCTGCCTCGTGCGCCATAGTTGGGTACGCCCGGCTCCTCATGCATCTTTCTGCCTATGCCGTGACCCTCCAACTCGCGCACTACGCCGTAGCCAAAGCTCTCGGCGTAATCCTGCACAGCCGCAGATATGTCGCCCACGCGATTACCTGCCTTTGCCTGTGCGGCACCCTTGCGAAGAGCCTCTTTGGTGACGTCGAGCAACTGCTGTACTTCGTCGCTAACAGTGCCTACGGCAAACGTATATGCCGAATCACCAACAAACCCCTTCATAATGGTACCCAAATCGACCGATACGATGTCACCCTCCTTGATGACATAGTCCGATGGTATGCCGTGTACGACCTGCTCGTTAACCGAGATACAGGCCGAAGCGGGATAACCCTGATAACCAAGGAAGCCGGGAACTGCTCCATTTGCGCGGATAAACTGCTCGGCAATATCGTTAAGCTCACGCGTGGTGACGCCAGCCTTAACGTGGCGACCTACCTCGGCAAGCGCACGGCTGACAAGAAGGTTATTCTCACGGAGCAACTCGATCTCCTCTTTGGTCTTCAGAAAAATCATCTTTTAAAACAATATCGGAGAGCCGCCCTGTTGCACTGCCCCAGGGCAGCCTCCATATTTTCTTGTGGTAAACTTATTAGTAGCGACCCTGGATACGTCCAGTCTTCATAAGACCATCGTAGTGACGCATCAACAGATAGCTCTCAATCTGCTTAAGAGTGTCAAGAACAACACCTACCATAATCAGAAGCGACGTACCACCGAAGAAGTAAGCGAAGCCCTGAGTGATGCCAAGAGTCATAGCAATCGCAGGAAGAATAGTGATGATTGCCAAGAACACTGAGCCGGGAAGGGTGATTCTCGTCATGATGTTGTCGATATACGTTACGGTGCTCTTACCGGGCTTAACACCGGGAATGAAGCCACCATTACGCTTCATATCGTCAGCCATCATTTGAGGATTCACGATAATTGCAGTGTAGAAGTACGTAAATGCAATTACCAAAACTACAAGCGTAAAGTTGTACCAGAAGCTGGTGATGTCAAGCCACTGACCACCCCAGATAAGACCGGGGATGAACATAAGTGCCTGAGCAAAGATAATAGGCATTACATTGGCTGCATTCAGCTTCAAAGGTATGTACTGACGCACACCACCATACTGCTTATTACCTACGATACGCTTAGCATACTGAACGGGAATCTTACGCACAGCCTGCACGATAGCGATAGCAAGCATAAATACCAATGCGAGGAACACAAGCTCCACGATGAGCATTATGATGCTTCCGCCACCAGTCGTCTGGAACAAGAACTCCTGAAGGAACGACTGCGGGAGGCGTGCAACGATACCGATCATAATGATCAGCGAGATACCGTTACCAATACCACGGTCCGTAATCTTCTCGCCCAACCACATGATGAACATGGTACCGGCGATGAGGATGATAACCGCAGGGACGATGAAGGCGCCATTCTCGATGCCGAGGAAGCTATCCGTCACAGTCACAGCACCTGATGAGAGAACCTGCGTAGCAAGGTACGCGGGAGCCTGCAACAAGAGCACAGCGATGGTAAGGAAACGTGTCCACTGATTCATTCTGCGACGTCCGCTCTCACCCTCGCGCTGCATCTTACGGAAGTAGGGCACCATGATACCCAACAACTGAATGATGATAGACGCGGTGATGTAGGGCATAACACCAAGGGCGAAGATTGAAGCCTGCGAGAAAGCACCACCCGAGAAGATATTCAACAGACCCATAAGGCTGCTGCTATCGTTCGCGAAGTTCTGCGTCCACTGCTCCAAAACCGCGTGGTCTACACCCGGCAGAGTCACAAAGCTACCCAAGCGATATATAAGAAGAAGGCCGAGCGTAAAGAGGATACGCGAACGAAGCTCCTCAATCTTATAGATATTCTTGAGCGTCTCAACGAGTTTCTTGTTGGTGGCAAGTAGCGCGACGAGAACTACTAAAATGATACCAACAATGATATACTTGTTCATAAATAATTAGGTTTTTGGATTCTTAAACTCTTATCAACCGTTATTTGCCGAGGCCGTATGCCCTATCGAGCACCTATTATTGTTACGCGCGTATGCACACACAACACTCCTCGACAATAACAGCCAATCTGCGGCGACTACAACTTCTCGATAGAACCACCGGCAGCTACAATAGCTGCCTCTGCAGTCTTAGAGAATGCGTTGGCCTTAACAGCCAAGGCACGTGTGATAGCACCGTTACCGAGAATCTTAACCTTGTCGTTGCTCGACACGAAGCCTGCCTGTACGAGAGTCTCAAGCGTAACCTCTGTGAGGTTGTTGCGCGAGGCGAGATCCTCCAATGTAGAGAGGTTGATAGCCTTGAACTCTACACGCTTGATGTTCGTGAAGCCAAACTTGGGAAGACGACGCTGCAAAGGCATCTGACCACCCTCGAAGCCGAGCTTGCTCGAATAACCCGAGCGCGACTTAGCACCCTTCAAACCACGGGTTGAGTAACCACCGTGACCCGAACCGGCACCGCGACCCACACGCTTATCGTGGTGAGTTGCACCCTTTGCGGGCTTAAGATTATGAAGTTCCATGTATTAATTCGTTTTTCTTGGTTATACTTATTTTACCTCCTCGACCTTTACAAGGTGCTTAACACGCTCGATCATACCCTTGATGATAACTGAGTCGCTGTGCTCAACCGTCTGGTTGATCTTGCGAAGACCCAGAGCATCGAGGTTCTTGCACTGCTGTGTCGATGCGCCAATACGGCTCTTTATCTGAGTGATTTTCAATGTTGCCATAGTTGTTTCCTCCTATTTTTAACCGTTAAACACCTTGGTCATTGAGATACCACGCAACTCAGCAACAGAGCGTGCATCGCGCAACTCGCACAAAGCACCGATTGTTGCCTTCACGAGGTTGTGGGGGTTAGACGAACCCTTGCTCTTTGCAAGCACGTTCTTGATACCTGCCGACTCCAAAACAGCACGCATAGCACCACCGGCGATGATACCGGTACCGGGAGCTGCGGGGCGAATCATAACCTCCGAGCCACCGAAACGCATCTCCTGCATGTGGGGAATAGTACCGTTGAGTACGGGAATCTTAACCAAATTCTTCTTTGCATCCTCTACACCCTTAGAGATAGCCACGGTAACCTCCGCAGCCTTACCAAGACCGTAGCCTACAACGCCATTGCCATTACCTACTACTACGATTGCCGAGAAGGTGAACGTACGACCACCCTTGGTAACCTTCGTAACGCGGTTGATTGCAACCAAGCGATCTGTCAACTCGCCGAGATCGCTTGTGCGGACTCTATTCTTGTTTATATTTGCCATAATCGCTTAGAATTTAAGGCCACCCTCACGAGCAGCGTCTGCCAACATTTTTACTCGACCGTGATAGAGGTAACCGTTACGGTCAAACGCTACGGCGGTGATACCCTTCTCTGCGGCGCGTGCTGCTGCAAGCTTACCTACAAGGGCTGCAACCTCACACTTATTCTTACCTGCTGCCTCGGCTACTACCTCCTTGTCCAGCGACGATGCCGTTGCCAAGGTTACGCCTGCGAGGTCATCAATAAACTGTACGTAGATCTGCTTGTTGCTACGGAATACAGTCATACGAGGCTGAGACGGCGTACCGTTAACGATCTTGCGGATACGCATCTTGATTCTCGCTCTTCTTTCAATCTTATTCAATGCCATAATCTTGACTTATTTACTATTTAGCTGCCGACTTACCTGCCTTGCGACGGATAACCTCGCCGACAAACTTAATACCCTTACCCTTGTAAGGCTCAGGCTTACGCATAGAGCGAATCTTCGCTGCAACCTGACCTACAAGCTGCTTATCGATGCTCTTGAGTGTGAGGATGGGGTTACCCTTCTTCTCCGTCACGGCTGTTGCCTGAATCTCTGCGGGCAACAAAAGGGCGATATCGTGTGAATAGCCCAAGCTCATCTCGAGAAGCTGACCCTTAACCTCGGCCTTGAAACCAACACCTACGAGCTCCTGCTTGATCTCGTAACCCTTAGATACGCCGATAACCATATTGTTAATAAGAGCACGATACAAACCGTGCATTGAACGGTGACGGGGCTGGTTGGTAGGACGAGTTACGATAACCGCGGGTACCTCCTTCTGGCTCTCCTTCTCGATGTGTGTTCCAACTTCAACTTTGATGTCTGAGTCAACCTTCTGGCTCAGTGTCCCAAGTGGCCCTTTCACGCTTACCGTGTTGTCAGCTGCGATCTCCACAGTAACACCAGCGGGCAAGATTACAGGTAATTTACCAATTCTTGACATTTTGTTAGTTGTTTGATTGTTTGTTAATTCAGTTAATCACTCTCTTGTAAGGACACATACTACCATACGTAGCACAATACCTCACCACCTACGTTCTCCTTACGTGCCTGAGCATCGGTCATGATACCCTTCGACGTAGAGACGATAGCGATACCCAAGCCATTCAATACGCGGGGCATCTCTGCTACCGAAGCGTACTGGCGCAAGCCGGGACGGCTAACACGCTTAAGGTTCTTGATGGCGTTCACCTTCGTAGCCGCATCGTACTTCAAAGCGACCTTGATCGAGGGGTGACCCTTCTCGTCCTTGTCAAACTTGTAGGCGAGGATGTAACCCTGATCATACAAGATCTTGGTGATCTCCTGCTTAATTTTTGAACCGGGAGCTTCAACCACCTTGTGGTTGGCTTTCACCGCATTTCTAATTCTGGTCAGAAAGTCCGCAATTGGATCTGTCATAATGAATTAAAAGTTAAAAATTAATAATTAAAAATTGTTTATCTATGCTTTATTGCATCCTAATTATTTAGCCCTCAGCACCTTAACACCTCCATATACATACGCACACGAGATCTTAATGCGCACAAAAGCGGGCAAATATACGAAGAAAATCCGAAACAACCAAACTTTTTCGCTTAATTTTTAAGCATTTAGCACTTTGGCCTTAACGCGACAAATGCCGGCACAAAGCATTAAGCACCAACATCCACCAAGCGAAAACATCGATTGCCCCACCGCAGAACACCCAAAAAGGCGACACCCCAATACGCGACATCACACCTTTTAAGCCCTCCGCAGCCCAATATCACTCCTCACGCAAGCCTTACGCACCACTGCACAACTCACATTGTCCATGGTCACCTAAGCACTCTACGACACAGCACCCTATGACACACAACAGTCTCCAGATGACATGACTCGTGATAACCCAATATTGGCACTCGAGATTTTCATAACACAAGACCTAACATAGACCACACATACAAGAAGTTACCGCCCGCAGACGACACTTTTGCCCATACGCATAACCAATATCCGGCAACTTGTGCCCATATAAGGCTAACATTGCATCTATCGCCACGGACACAGAAACGTACCTCGCGATATTGTGGCACCATAGTGGCACCCTGCAAACATCGGCCTTATCCGACCCTGTAGCCGAGGCGCCACATGGGCACCTCGCACGGGATCTTCTTATACCGGAGGCGCTTTCGCCTTGCGGCGAGCCACACTCCTACATTGAAGGATGTGCTACACGACACTATCACATAGCACCCCCTTGAAACATCACCTTGGTGTGTCAGCACCACACCCCGAGAAGCTCTCGGGGCTGTGCAAACATACTACCAGCTGGCCTTCTTAACACCGGGAATCAAGCCGTTCGAAGCCATCTCGCGGAACTGGATACGGCTGATACCGAACTGACGCATATAACCCTTAGGACGACCGGTGATCATACAGCGGTTGTGCTGACGGATAGGATTAGAGTTGCGGGGCAACTTAGAGAGGGCGATCCATGCCTCCTCGTGATCCATCTCACCTGCCTTAACCTTTGCTGCGATCTCCTCACGCTTGTGAGCATAACGCTTTGCAAGCTTCGCACGCTTTACCTCGCGTGCCTTCATTGACTCCTTTGCCATAGGTTACTGGTTCTTTTTAGCGTTCTTAAAAGGAAGGCCGAACTCACGAAGGAGAGCGTAAGCCTCCTCGTCAGTCTTAGCCGACGTTACGAAGGTAATCTCCATACCGAAGATCTTAGTGATCTTGTCGATGTCGATCTCAGGGAAGATGATCTGCTCGGTGATACCAAGGGTATAGTTACCCTGGCCATCGAACTTATCATTGATACCCTTGAAGTCGCGGATACGAGGAAGAGCAACTGCGATCAAACGCTCCAAGAACTCGTACATACGATTGCCACGGAGTGTTACACGCACACCGATGGTCATGCCCTTACGCAACTTAAAGTTAGAAATATCCTTGCGAGACTTCGTCTGCACGGCCTTCTGACCGGTAATGCGGGTGAGCTCCTCCTGCGCAATGTCGATAAGCTTCTTATCGGCAATGGCCTGACCCATACCCTGATTTACGACGATCTTCTCGAGCTTGGGGCACTGCATAACGCTGGTGTAGCCAAACTCCTTCATAAGGGTAGCGATAATACGCTCCTTATACTCTGTTCTAAGTGTAGGTACGTATGCCATTATTTAATCTCCTCCCCTGACTTTTTAGCGTAACGAACTAATTTACCATTGTCACCTGCCTTGCGACCTACACGTGTGGGCTTGCCACTCTTGGGGTCGATAGGCTGAAGGTTCGAAATGTGGATGGGTGCCTCCTGCTCTACAAGACCACCCTGGGGGTTCTTGGCATTGGGCTTCGTAGCCTTCTTGCAGATGTTAACGCCCTCAACGATAGCACGCTGCTTGGCTGCATCTACAGAGAGAACCTTACCCTGCTGACCACGGTTGTCACCAGCGTTCACGAAAACCATGTCCCCCTTCTTAATATGCAATTTAGACATATCTCAATAGTTTTTTAAATTACAATACCTCGGGAGCCAGTGATATGATCTTCATATACTGGTCACGCAACTCACGGGCTACAGGACCGAAGATACGAGTACCACGGATCTCACCCTGATTGTTGAGGAGAACTACGGCGTTGTCATCGAAACGAATGTACGAACCGTTGGCACGACGAATCTCCTTCTTTGTTCTTACTACGACTGCCTTTGAAACGGCACCCTTCTTGACATCACCCGAGGGAGAAGCGCTCTTT
>JAFWYM010000013.1 GCA_017517705.1 Alistipes sp. | reverse complement strand
AACTGTTAAGGGTCCCATCTTGACCGACTCTAACAATATCACGGTTACCATCGACGACGTATTCGACAATGTTGGCGACGGCACCGGCACCGACTGGAATCCCGAGGAGGATGACTTCGATGTAGACTTGTGGAATGGTACATCTATGAGCGCTCCCGTTGATAGCAACAATGATGGCGTATACGAGATTGGCACAGGTGCTCAGTTGGCATACTTGGCAGCTGCCGTAAACGGCACGCTCCCCTCAACTGCTTCTACACGCGCAGACGAGGTAGACTGGGCAAAGGAGGAGTTCATTCTTACTGCAAACATTGACCTCGACAATAACAATTGGACTCCTATTGGTATATCAGATAGTTTGTCTTTCAGAGGCTCTTTCGATGGACAGGGATATACTATCTCTAACCTTTGCATCGACTCTGAGTCTTTTGCCGGTCTTTTTGGTTATGTAGGTAGTGACTCTGGAAGCAATGATGGTAATATTTATGGTGCGATCCGCAATCTTAAGCTACACAACGTGAAGATGAAGACCGCATTAGGAGGTGCATTGTGTGGCATCCTCTTCCGTGGTGAGATTTCAGATATTGAGCTTACCGGTAAGGTAACAATCGAGGGTACCGATCAGGATGTTGCGGGCGTTGTTGGATACATCTATGGTAATCTTGCAAATATCACAGTTGATGTAACAGAGGATAGCTACGTTAAGGGCGCTAAAGGCTATTGTGCTGGTGTTGCCGCATATAGTGGTGAAGGTGACTACACAAAGACTAACATTAAGTCGAACATCAAGGTTATATCTTCGGGCGAGGCCGTTGGTGGCTTGTTCGCACTCCTTCAATATGGCAATAGCGTAACAGACTGCTCATGCAGCGCAACAGTTGTCAATGACTGTGCTGTTGATTCAAACAACCGCTACGTACGTACTGGCGGTATCGCCGGTTGCTGGGTTGAGAATACTTCTGACAAGACTACGCTTACCAATTGTAAGTTTACCGGCACCATTCATGCTACTCGTCAGGATGGTCTTACCGCATCGAAGCTTGCTCACGGTGGTCTTGTAGGTGTAAGCTACAACACTGCAGGTTATGGCGAGTTGAACATCGATGGTAAGAAGTATGTGGATGTATACAAGAGCGAAGGTCTTGCAAAAGCTGTTAAGCTCGAGGGTTACACCATCTTTATGACTGCTGGCCCTTGGAATAATGGTGCAAGCATTACCGAGTACACAATGCCCACATCAGTTGCTTCAAATGTGACTATCGAGGGTGTTAAGGAGGCTATCCTCAATATGAATAATCTCGGAGAGGTTAGTGGTGCTAACAATCTCACTATTGATGGCATCACCGTTAAGTGGAATGGCGCTAACTACACCGGCTTCACACACAGCACGGGTCACGTTTATAAGAACGTTACTTTCAACGGTGCATTCTTCTGCTGGAATCAGTCAGCTCGTTTTGAGGATTGTACTTTCAATCTCAATGCTAACCAGTACATCTGGACTTATGGCTGTAATGTTGATTTCGAGAGGTGTATTTTCAACTGCGTTGACGGTAAGGGTATCTTGATTTATAACGAAGGCACAGATGTAACAGTTAACATTAACAATTGTGAGTTCTCGTCAAGCAAGCACGCTCAGACAGGCAATGGTCAGAATATCGCTGCTATCGAGATTAACAATGCTGTTAATAACCCCAAGTTTACCGTATCAATCAATGACTGCGTATCACACGGAGGTTTTGCGTATGATGACTTCATCTGCCGTTTCAAGGATGAGGTTACTGCCGAGAATCTTGAGAATCTCAATGTCACTGTTGACGGTTATGTTATGTTCCCGGGCAGAAAGGTACACGAAGAGACGGGACTCTACTGGAATGGTGAGACTAAGCCTCACAAGCAGAGATTCTATGTTCACGATGCTAATGAGCTCGCT
Source organism: Alistipes sp. (assembly GCA_017517705.1). Lineage (GTDB taxonomy): Bacteria > Bacteroidota > Bacteroidia > Bacteroidales > Rikenellaceae > Alistipes. Next base: position 66,066 of record JAFWYM010000013.1, on the reverse strand, counting down.
AAGGCTACGGCTTACTTCGCTGGTCAGAACCACTCAAACGAGGCTAACGTCGTGACTATAGACCTCGTAAACGATATAGACCTTGCAGGCGTTGAGTGGAATCCTTGGTCGGTAATGTTTATCACGGTAAATGGTAACAACCACACCATATCTAACCTCTCAAACAGCTTCTTCGGCTATGCAGGCGCTGTTACCGTAAACGACTTGACTCTTGAGAATGTTACGGCATCAGGAAATCAGGCCGGTACCTTTGCCGCAAGTGCCGAGGGTGCGAAATTCAACAACTGCTTCCTTAAGGGTAATAACAAGGTTACGTTTGTTGATGACGCAAAGGTTGAGAATGGCGTAGGTGCTATCTCTGGTATAACAGTCACTTCTAATTTGAATGTTACTATCACAGAGGGTACTAATGTCGAGGTTGACATGAATACTATTAGCAATACCGAGAAGACGACATTCGACAACATCCTCACCGGTTATAAGCACACTGTGTATGCTACTAACAGCGGTACGATTACAAATAATGGTAACGTATCTGTTAAGGCAGCAGAAGAGATCGTTGCCAACTCTGAGGGTACTGGCTATTCTGGCGAATTGTTCGAGGAGGGCGCAACAGACTTCTTCGTACTTCAGAACTCTACATTGACAGGCGATGCTAAGATCACTATTAAGCGCACATACCATACTGTAGCCCTTGAGGGTGTGACCGCAAATATCAACGACAACCTTATCGTTTCCGAGGTAGATAATACTATCATCCTTCACGATTGCGATATCACACTCGCAGAGGGTAAGAAGCTTATCGTTACTGTAGGTGGCGCGACGATTGGCCAGGTTATGATTCACAACGTCAAGGTTAATGGTGAGATGCTGACACAACAATCAGCCGCTAACTTCATGGAGGGCGTGAATTGGTATGAGGTTTGGTAATTAGGCTATACCTTATATTAAATATCTTCAAGGGGGTGTCCAACAAGTTTATGGACATCCCCTTCTTTGTTGAAGTTGCACAACAAGAGCTGCTCGCGGGCGTTGGGAGGGACATTATTTTCTGAGTGACAAAGTATAACACAGGCTCTTTTTCAGCGTTTTTTTAGTCGAAATGTTTTGTTGTAAGGAAAATTGTCCGTATATTTGCGCGCTGAAAAACCCGAATGGGTTATGCGTATTAATTATTAACCAATAAATTTTATAGCAAAATGGCTGTTAAAATTCGTTTGGCACGTCACGGTAAGAAGGGTTATGCTTTCTACCACATCGTTGCCGCAGATAGCAGAGCGCCACGTGATGGTAAGTTCATCGAGAAGTTGGGTACTTACAACCCCAACACGAATCCTGCTACAATCGATTTGAAGTTCGACCGAGCTTTGGATTGGTTACTTAAGGGCGCACAACCTACGGATACTTGTCGAGCAATCCTCTCGTACAAGGGCGTAATGTATAAGAAGCACCTTTTGGGTGGCGTTGCTAAGGGCGCATTTACCGAGGCTGAGGCTGAGGCTCGCTTCAACAAGTGGGCTGAGAGCAAGCAGGGTAAGATCGATGCTAAGGCTAACAAGCTCGCATCGGATGCCAACGCTGCAAAGAAGGCTCAGCTCGCTGCCGAGACTAAGGTTAAGGAGGAGCGCGCTGCTGCCATCGCCGAGAAGAAGGCTGCTGAGGCTGCCGCTGCCGCTGAGGCTGCTGCCGAGGCCGCTGCTGAGGCTGCTGAGGCTCCCGCAGAGGAGGCTGCTGAGGCTTAATCTCTGAAGGTGCGATGATCGCCGTGGGACGCATAGGCCGACTATTCGGCACAGATGGTGGCGTGATGATCACGCTATACGCCAACTTCCCCGACGACTTCCAAAACGAGGAACCGCTGTTCGTCACCATAGACGAACTCGCGGTTCCTCTATTTTGTAACTCCTTCGAGCGTCGCGGAAAGGCCGGTGCTGTGGCTCACTTCGACGACATAGACACCGAGCGCCGCGCAGAAGAGTATCTCGTAGGTCGCGAGATATTCATCGAGGATGATGGTGACGACGACAACGACGACGAGTTCTACATGGAAGACCTCATAGGCTTCGAGGCCATCGTCGACACCCATCGTGGCGAGATAACAGACTACTACGACAACGAGGCAAACCCACTATTCGAGATAACGATAGAGGGGCATGAGCACCTTGTGCCCGCAGCCGAGGAGTTTATCGCAGGCATAGACTTCGAGGGGCGCACGATAAAGTTCGTACTTCCCGCGGGGCTATTGGAGCTATAGGCTTAGTCTTGCAAGCATAAAAATAGTAAGTGTCGACACGCGATGGTGCCGACACTTACTATTTTGTCGCGTAACTTTAGAACACGCACACGGCTCGCACCGAGCTATCAACACCCGTCTTAAGGTTAGCACTCTTCTGTCCGTTAAGCATACGCACGCTCCAGACAGCATAGGCGGGAGACTGACGCTCGCCATCCTCGGGACCATTGTACTCGGTAGACGACATGTGCCAGTGGCTCGATATCTTAGTACCACCATGCGCTGTGAGCGTAGGGTTAACCTTCGACCTCACATTGTATAGGTTAACAAGCTCGTTGAGAGCAGGAAGATACCAACCCTCACCACGATCCAGACACCAGCTTGCCGCGGGGAAGTATGCGATGCCGGCATTACGGCATAACTCCGTATTCGCCTTGCCGCTCTGCACATCCGAAGCACCAAGGGCTATACCCTTATCGAAGAAGCCCTGTGTACACCAGCGCTTCTGCGTGACCTCGCGCATACTCACTATCTTACCATGGCGGCCACCATCGCGCACCTCGATAACAACACCCTCTTTGCCATCTACGTTGTAGTAGTCACCTACACGATATACGCCATCACGTCCAAGACCCTCGTTGAGCATAGTCTCAATGCGCTGAGCCTCAATCTCCTCGGGCGTAAGCTGCTTGACAGGCTCGGGTGCTGACGTAGGCGCAGTATTAGCAGACTCAGAAGCACCATTTGTCTGAGGCTCACTGTTAGACTTAGGAGTCCTCTCCACGACTGTAGGCTTGTTAGCCTCCTCCACAACAGCAACCCTCTCTGGTGTGGTGGCTGCAACAGAGGCAGGCAACGTAACACGCTTCTGCGTTGTTGCGACTGTATCGGTAGTCGAAGTGGTTGTAGTTGCCACCGGAGCGCTCTCCACCGCCTCGCAAACGACGGTAGTATCGTTATATATCCGCACCACCTCGTAAACACCGGTGCTATCGTTATATATCCGCACCTCCTCAGTAGCGGGCGCAGACATAGTGTTGGGAGCATACTTAGGCTCGGACGGCTGCATAAAGAGGAAATAGGCCGCAGCTGCGCCAACGACAAGGAGAATGAGGATGATCACCATCCACATCTTGCCCCCTCTCTTCTTATGCTCGGGCGTGTTGCCATCCTTAACCGCCGCACTCGTATCCGTCTTAACGGGAGGCGCACCATACATCACAGGGGTCTCGCCTATATCGCAGCTCGTAGCGCCACCAAGGGGATCATCCGCAGGTGCAACGACACCATCGTTGCTAAGCAAGCGGAGGAACTCACCGACATTTGCAGGGCGATCCTTACGACGATACTGCATAGCCTTCTCGATGGCCACACGCATAGACTCCGAGATATCGGAGCGCAATGCCGGGAAGCCATTCTCGTCGATATCGCGGGCACGTGGCGGACGACGTCCTTCAATCATCGCAAAGAGCGTGGCACCCATAGAGTATATGTCGGTCTGGGGCGCAAACTCGCGAACACCGCCATTGTCGTACTGCTCGATGGGAGCATAGCCATCGCTATGGCCACCAAGCGTATTGGTAGTCTCCGAGCCACTATCCTCATCGTAATGCTTCGATAGACCGAAGTCGATGAGTATCACACGCTTATCGCCGTGTGAGAGCATGATATTATGCGGCTTGACGTCGAGGTGCAGGAGGTTGCGGGCGTGAATATAGCCAAGCGCATCTGCAACACTACCGATATACTTACGCGCCGTAGCCTCATCCATACGTCCCTTAGACTTGATGATATCGTAAAGCGACTCGCCCTCGATATACTCCATGGCATAGTATGCCGTACCATTCTCCTCGAAGAGGTCGAAAATACCCACGATGTTGGGATGTGTGAGCGAAGCGATAGCCCTCGCCTCCTTCAAGAACTTAACCTTGAACTGATCCATCATCTCGCGGAAGCTCTCCGCTACGGGCGACACCATCTGCGTCTGAGGATCACGGGTGTAGTAATCCTTAGGATAAAACTCCTTGATGCACACCTTACGGTTGATAAGCTCCTGCTCGGCAAGATATGTTATACCGAAGCCACCACGGCCCAGAACCGAGATAATACGGTAACTGGAATTCTTCAGCGTCGTACCCGGACGCAACTCTGTTGGGTTGATATCAATCTTTGTCTCCATAGTAACACAAAGGTAGTAAAAATTTTTCTTTTCCAACTTTTTATGCTACCTTTGTAATAAATTATATATACTTTTTTGTTGAATTATGACACTCAAACAAGGGTCACAACTGCAATCCGGTAAATATGAGATACGCTCGGTCCTCGGACAGGGCGGCTTCGGCATAACATATCTTGCAGAGCATACCATGATGCGCAAGATGGTATGTATCAAAGAGTTCTTCCCCAAGGAGTATTACAATCGCGACGACGACTCACAACACGTATCGCTCGGCTCGAATGGTAGTGCAGAACTTATGGAAGCGTATCGCAAAAAGTTTATGAAAGAGGCACGCACCATAGCACGCCTCGAGCATCCCAACGTCATCGCCATATACGATGTATTCGAGGAGAATGGCACGGCATACTATGTGATGGAGTATATCGAGGGTGAGTCGCTACAGAATGTTATAGAACGCCAAGGTGGACTCAACGAGAATATAGCCAAGCAGCTCATACGCTCGGTGTGCGAGGCTCTGCGATATATCCATGGTCTCAACCTCCTGCACCTCGACATCAAACCCGCGAATATTATGCTCCGCAAGGCAGACAGTCGTATTACGCTCATCGACTTCGGTCTTGCCAAACAGTATGACAGCGACGGCAAGCAGACAAGCTCGACGCCCGTGGGCATAAGCCATGGCTATGCCCCCATCGAGCAGTATGAGGCCGATGGCAGCAGCTCATTCACACCCGCAACAGACATATACGCCCTCGGTGCTACGCTCTACTCGCTCGTTACGGGCAAGCGCGCACCCAAGGCCAGCTACGTGATGGAGGAGGGTATGGACAGCCTGACGGAGCATCTCTCGCCCGAGATCAAGCGCACAATACGCGGTGCTATGCAGCATAAGCGCAAGGCACGACCACAGAGCATCGATGCCTTCATACGCCTACTGGAGACAAGCGATGTCGGTGTGACGACGCCAATAGTCCCAAAGCCGACACCTCAAAAGCCGGAACCTCCCACACCTGCCGTGCCCCCAACAGTTCCCGCAACTCCCGTACCCCCCGCACCCCAGAAGCCTACGCCCGAGGTATCGACAAAGAGCACGGGCATTGGCAAGGGATGGATGATTGCTGCGATAATATTGGGCACCATAACATTCCTCTTCGTTGTGCTCCTTGTCATCGGAGCAACGAGCGAGGACGTGGTATTCGACGATTCGAATAGTGAATATGTCGATGAGCTCATTGGTTACGCATTCTCGGAGCCAGTAGACATAGGCGATAATATGTATATCGTCGATGCCTACCGCGAGGATAACATATTTGTTGTCGAGGTAATCATGCAAGACGAGGATATCTCGGAGTATGATGAGGCGACACTAAAGATGTTCAAGAGTGTTATGTCGAGTAAATCGACCATAGAGGATATGGTAACATCTATGGTCAAGGATATGGATGAAGACCCTCTAATGGAGGAGCTTCTGACGCACGGCTACACCATTGAGTACAACTACTACGACTACGATGGCAACTATATGGGTACGGCAACAGTTACGCCTGACGATTATGCTGAGTACTTATAGGCAGATGCCATATAAACGACTTTAACACATTACATTATGGAAGAATTTGTATCAAACTATAGACGCGAAGACATATACGATCAGAAGAAGATCGACGAGCTCATGATTCACTATCGCGAGATTCTACGTCTCTTAGGCGAGGATCCCGAGCGCGAGGGACTCATCAAGACCCCCGAGCGTGTAGCCAAGGCTATGTCGTTCATAACCAAGGGCTATGCTCAAGACCCCATCGCCATACTTCGCTCGGCGATGTTCAAGGAGGAGTACCAGCAGATGGTCTTGGTGAAGGATATTGAGCTCTTCTCGGTATGCGAGCACCACATGCTACCATTTATCGGCAAGGCACACGTAGCCTACATCCCCAACGGCTACATCACGGGTCTCTCGAAGATAGCTCGCATCGTCGAGTGTTTCGCACGACGTCTGCAGGTACAAGAGCGCCTCACGGTGCAGATACGCGACAGCATACAGCAGGCACTCAACCCCATAGGTGTGGCCGTTGTCATCGAGGCGAGCCATACGTGTATGCAGATGCGTGGCGTAGAGAAGCAGCGCTCCGTGACAACCACATCGGCATTTACGGGCATCTTCCTATCCGATCCCCGCACACGCGACGAGTTTATGCAGTTGATTAAATAAGAGCTGATAACTCCCTATGCGTGTAGTTGTTGGACTTTCGGGAGGTGTAGACTCATCGGTGGCCGCGTATCTGCTCAAGGAGCAGGGACACGAGGTCATAGGTCTCTTCATGCGCAACTGGCACGACACCACGGGCACGCTCGAGGGCGACTGTCCCTGGTACGACGATCAGGTATTTGCAGAGCTCGTTGCCAAGCGTTTAGATATAGAGTTTCACTATGTCGACCTCTCTAAGGAGTATCGCAAGCGTGTGGTGGAGTATATGTTTGCGGAGTATGAGGCGGGGCGCACACCCAACCCCGACGTGCTATGTAATCGCGAGATAAAGTTCGACGTATTCCTCAAAGAGGCGCTCAAGCTGGGTGCCGAGCGTGTGGCTACGGGACACTACTGCCGTCGCGAGGAGTGGGCCGACAGCAACGGCACGAGGCACTACCGTCTCTTAGCCGGCAGTGACCCCAACAAGGATCAGAGCTACTTCCTATGTCAGCTTACGCAGGAGCAGCTGCGTTACGCCATGTTTCCCATAGGTCACCTTCTAAAACCCGAGGTGCGACGCATCGCCGAGGAGCAACGACTCGCAACCGCCAAGCGCAAGGATTCGCAAGGTATATGTTTCGTGGGCAAGGTCGACCTGCCGGTATTCCTACAGCAGAAGCTCAAGGCTAAGGAGGGCAACGTACACGAGATACTACCCCACTCGCCACGCTTTGCACGCAATACGGACGATGCTGATTATAAGGCTCTTGCCGAGCCATATCGTATGACCATACGCGATGGAAAGAAGATAGGCACACATCAGGGTGCTCACTTCTACACCATAGGTCAGCGCAAGGGCTTAGGCATTGGCGGACGTAAGGAGTCGCTCTTTGTTCTCGGCACCGACATCGAGGCTAACGCCATCTTCGTAGGCGAAGGCGACAGCCATCCCGGCTTATATCGCAAGGCGCTGAAGGTGGAGACTAAGGATATTCATTGGGTCGATGCGTGCGACGAGATGAGGGAGGGCGAGCGACGCAGATATATGGTGCGCATACGCTACCGTCAGCCACTACAGGGCGCCGAGCTCATAATGGATGATGACGGCCTATACATACTCTTCGACGAGCCTCAGCGTGGCATCACCGCAGGTCAGTTTGCCGCGTGGTACGATGGTGAGGTATTGCTCGGCAGTGGCGTGATAGCGCGCTAAGCATAAAAAAATAAAATCCGTTGCGAAGGTGCAACGGATTTTTTACATAGGAGACGATTAGAAGTCGTCATCCGAGGCCTCATCGGCAGCATCTGCCAACTCATCGGCACCCTTCAAATCGTCCTCGTCGTAGTAGCCGTCGTTCTCGTCGTCGCTACCATCGTCTACCTTAACATCAATCTTTACCATATATGATGTATCCTCCGTCTCGTAGGGCACGGTATAGAAGAATGTGCCATCGGGCTTATCGAAGCGCATCATCACCTCGCTGAAACCCAGGGGATATAGAGCCTTAACCTCAGCCTGCTGTTCGGGTGTTAAGTTGTTAAAACTTGTAATCAAACGTCTCTTCTTATTCTCAGTAGCCATAGATATATATTATGTATTATTCTTAACCACGGCGCAGCTCATCCGAAGCCTTGCACTCGAAATTTTCCGCAAATGTAACCACAATTTGATAATGTACAAGCATTGCACGATATTTTTTTTATTTTTTCGATTTTTCTTCGTCGTTCCAAACAAAATGTGTACCTTTACCAAGTATTACGCATAGATAGCAACTATGAGCAAAAGTAACGACATACAACGTATGCGCCAGCTGGAGGATATGCTCGAATACCACAGCCGCAAATACTATATAGACAACGCCCCGGAGATCTCCGATTTCGAGTTCGACACCCTGCTACGCGAGCTCCAAGATCTTGAGGCGCAGCATCCCGATGAGGTAAATCCCAACTCGCCGACCAAGCGCGTGGGTAGCGACATAACCAATAGTTTCAAGAGCGTAGAGCACCGCTACCCGATGCTATCGCTCGCTAACACATACTCCTCGGAGGAGCTTGGCGAGTGGATAGATCGCATAACGAAGGAGATTGGCGAGGTGGAGTTTGTCGCAGAGCTTAAGTTCGACGGCACGGCGATATCGCTGACATACGAGAATGGCGCCCTCAGTCGTGCTGTGACGCGCGGCGATGGACGTCGTGGCGATGATGTCACGGACAATGTACGCACGATAGCAACCATACCCCTGCGCCTTATGGGTGAGGGCTATCCCTCGCTCTTTGAGATACGCGGAGAGATATATATGCCATACGCCTCGTTCGACAAGCTCAACACCGAGCGCGAGGCTCAGGGAGAGCCACTCCTTGCCAACCCCCGCAATGCTGCGGCAGGGACACTCAAGCAGCAGTCATCGCAGGTGGTGGCACGCCGAGGCTTAGCCTGCACGCTATACCATATTGCGGGCGACAATCTCCCCTCGGATACGCACTACGGCAACCTTATGGCAGCACGTGAGTGGGGATTTCCCGTGTCGAGCCACATCAAGGTGTGTCGCACGCGCAAGGAGATAGAGGAGTTCATTGCCTACTGGGACACCGAGCGTAAGAGCCTACCCTACGCCACCGACGGCATAGTGATCAAGGTCAACGACTACGCCTATCAGCGCACGCTCGGCACCACGGCCAAGGCTCCACGTTGGGCTGTGGCGTATAAGTTTCAGGCAGAGAGGGCACTCACGCGCCTACTTAGCGTAGACTTTCAGGTGGGACGCACGGGAGCCATAACACCCGTAGCCAACCTCGACCCCGTGCAACTCGCGGGCACCGTAGTAAAGCGCGCATCGATACACAACGCACAGCAGATTGCCGCCTTAGACATACGCCTCGGCGATATGGTATACGTGGAGAAGGGCGGAGAGATAATACCCAAGATTACGGAGGTGGAGCTCTCGGAGCGCCCTGCAGAGAGTAAGCCTTTCGAGTATATAACCCACTGCCCCGAGTGCGGCGCGGAGCTCGTGCGATACGAGGGTGAGGCCAAGCACTACTGCCCCAACACCGCAGAGTGCAAGCCCCAAATTATCGGCCGCATATCGCACTTCGTAAGTCGCAAGGCGATGGATATCGAGGGGCTCGGTGGCGAGACCATAGAGCTGCTGTGGGAGAATGGCCTATTGCGCGACATCAGCGACATATACTCGCTCGACCCCATACAGCTTGCTGCTCTACCACGCTTAGGGGACAAGTCGGCAGCAAACATTATGGAGGGCATACGTCGCTCGAAGGAGGTGACATTCGAGCGTGTACTCTTTGCCCTTGGCATACGCTTCGTGGGCGAGACCACGGCGAAGTATCTCGCCGGCCACTTCCTATCGCTCGACGCCATAGCATCGGCCACAACCGAGGAGCTTGCCGAGGCTGAGGAGGTGGGATCGAAGATTGCTGTTGCCATAACCGAATACTTCGCCCAGGAGCACAACCGCAATATCATCGAGCGACTACGCAGCGCTGGGCTACGCTTCGAAGCCGCAGCAAAGAGCCTCGCGTCGGAAGCCCTGAAGGGCAAGAACGTGGTTATCTCGGGTAAGTTCGTGGGACGCTCGCGCGACGATATGAAAGCGATGGTCGAGGCACACGGTGGCAAGTGTCTTGCAGCCGTATCCGCCAACGTAGACTTCATCGTGGCGGGAGAGAACATGGGCCCCGCGAAGTTGCAAAAGGCCGAGAAGCTCGGCATAACCATCCTCGACGAGGAGAGATTCATGGTGCTCATAAACAACAATACGGATGGTGCAGATGACACACCCGCAGAGAGTGCTCCACACCAGGAGGCATCTGCAACACCCATTCAAGGACGTTTATTTTAGGACACACAAACAATAAGACTATGATACAGGATAAGATTAAGGGTGTAGGCGTAGCACTCATCACCCCGTTCAATAACTACGATGTCGACTACGAGGCTTTGGGTCGCATGATCGACCACGTAATAGATGGTGGAGTGGACTACATTGTAGCCCTCGGCTCGACAGCCGAGACAGCGACGCTCTCGATTGCCGAGCGTAAGCAGGTATTGCGCTTCGTCATCGACCACACAGCCGGACGTGTACCTATCGTTGCGGGCATGGGTGCCAACGACACACGAGCGTTAGTAAACCATCTCAAGGATTTCGACCTCACGGGAACAGTGGCCATACTCAGCGTCGTGCCCTACTACAACAAACCCTCGCAGGAGGGCATCTATCGCCACTACATGGCTGTAGCCGAGGCTTCACCGGTGCCCGTAATCGTATACAACGTGCCGGGACGTACGGGTGTGAATATGACTGCCGAGACCACACTGCGTCTGGCTCACGCGACGGATAAGATCATCGCCGTGAAGGAGGCCTCGGGCGACATAGAGCAGATGCAGCGCATCATAGATGGCCGCCCCGAGAACTTCGTCGTGCTCTCGGGTGATGACGGCATAACGGTGGAGCTCGTAAAGCGTGGTGGTAATGGCGTCATATCTGTAGCAGCAAATGCCTTCCCCGAGCGGTTCTGTCGCTGTGTACACGATGCTCTCGAGGGTCGCATTGCTGAGGCTGAGGCCACGATGACACACCTCACGGAGTCTATAGGACTACTCTTCAAGGAGGGCAACCCCACAGGTATAAAGAGCATGACCGCAGCAATGGGACTCACACGTTCGGAGGTGCGACTGCCTCTTGTCGAAGGTAGCGAGGAGCTATACAAGGCAATCAAAAGCGCCATCGCCAAATACGAACTGCGATAGTCACTGCGTTAGGCAAGAAAACAAAAGAATGAGACAATACCTTCTATCCGTTGCCCTATGTTTGGCGATGATGCTGCCTGCGGAGCTCACAGCGCAGGATGCTGAGGTGCGCGTACCCGACGAGGATGATATCCTCGGTCAGACGCTCTCGACATCGTCGCCCTACTACTATACGAACCTTATGCTTGTCTATCGCAACGGCACCATGCCGTTGGATGCCGACGGCTACTACTACCTATATTACGGCTTCGTATATCAGGAGGAGTACCGCCCCTTTGTCGAGAACCAGGCGTTGGATCTTATGCTCGACGTGATGGCAGGCATAGACCCCGAAAAGCCCACCGTAGGGCAGCTTGAAGTGCTCATAGAGCGTGGCATCGAGGCTATGGAGCTAGACCCCTTCAACCCCAAGGTGCTAAATATGTTGGCATACGCCTATGGCGCACTTGGCGACAAGCACCGCGAGGAGCTGTACTTCAACCACCTCAACGGCATACTCCAGGCAATAGAGTCTACAGGCACGGGGCTCACGGAGAAGTCACCGTGGCATATCCTTATGTTCTCGCACGCCTACGACTTTGTAGCATCGAAGGGATACACCTACAATGAGGGACGCATAATAAGTCGCACGGTGGAGTTCATACCCCTAACACATAGGACGCACGACAAGACAAAGGGCTTCTACTTCGACTATAGCCGCGTATATCGCAACAAACCCGACGATGTGACCTTCAAGCGCGAGCGCACATGGCAATTTAACAACCTGAAACCGCGCGAGTATAAGTAACAGCGAGACAATTACCTCCATCATCACACGTATAATTGGGATATTAGTTGTATATTTGCGCCAAATATTTTACAAAAGATGAGACACTTAAACTTTATAGCGTTATTTTTCCTCGCCATCGCTCTGCTCGTTGGATGCGAAAGAGAGAAAGGTAAGATGTACAATATCTCGGCAGAGGCACAATATAGCTGTAGCTACGACCGCCAAACGGTAAGTATCAAGTATCAGCTTATGGGTGTGCAGGGTGATGCCGCCTATCCCAAGGTAACAGCCACGGCCAGCGACAGCTGGGTTGTGGGCATCGACTGCTCGGAGCGTGGCATCGTAGCCGTGGATGTCGAGGCCAATAACGGCATGTCGCGTAGCACGACCATAACAATCAACGCTCCGGGGCACGTAGCAACACACGTGACCCTCACACAGCTAAGTGCGCCATCGGACACATCGCATACGCTGATGTTCTACTTCTTCGGCACGAGCCTCAGTCGCTACTTCGACGATAACATCGAGGATGCCAAGACAGCCATAAGCACGGGTATTCTTGGCGAGAACTGCCGCGTGCTCTACTTCCGTCAGAGTGGCAAGCACACAGCACATATTGGCGAGTTGTGCTACGACCCCGTAAATAAGAGCGCCATCGAGCGCACCATTGCCGAGGATATAACCATCGAGGGCTCGATCATCAGCCCCGAGGCAGTGGGCCGTCATATCGCAATGATGGCCGAGGAGGCTCCAGCCGACAGATATGGCATGGTACTGGCAGGCCACGGCCACGGATGGATCACACGCGAGGCGCTCAATGGCGATGCAGGCGAGCTATCGCTACACAACCTCGGCTACGACATCTGGCAGCCGGCACTCGGTGCCGAGGTGACACGTGCCTTTGGCGAGTACAACGTACAGGTGGACATCCCCGAGCTTGCCGAGGGCATCAACCTTTCGGGCATAGACCTCGAGTATATACTCTTTGACGCCTGCTTTATGTCGAGCGTGGAGGCCATATACGATCTCCGCGATGTTGCCGACTACATCATAGCCTCGCCCTGCGAGATTATGGGTCGCGGATTCCCCTATCACCGCACGCTACCCTACCTCTTTGCTGCAGGTGGTGCCTCGAGCGACCTTAAGGGTGCCGCCGAGAGTTACTACCTATACTACCGCGACGAGTATACGAGCTCGGCACGCTGTGGCTCCGTGACACTATACGACTGCGCCGAGATGGAGGCCCTCGCCGAGGCTACAAAAAGCGTTGTTGCAACAGCAAAGAGTAACTACGACAAGAGTAACCTACAAACATACGAGGGCCAGCGTACACATATATTCTACGACTTCGGCCAGTGGGTCGATACCGTAGCCACGGACGAGGCAGCACTTGCGGCCTTCCACGATCAACTGCGTCGCACCGTAATTGCCACATACACACTACCCTCGTTCTACTCGGCATACGGCACATACGGCACATACCCCATAAATGTCGACGTATATACGGGTGTGACCACATCGGCCCCGAGTGAGGCATACCCCGTAGCATGGCAGACAACAAATTGGTATAAGAGAGTGTGGGAGTAGGATAATTGAGATTTTATTTGTACCTTTGCGCGCTGTAAAAGAGAATAATAAAAACGATATACACTATGTTTGAAAACCTAACCGAGAAACTCGAACGCTCGTTTAAGTTGCTTAAGGGCGAGGGTCGCATTACGGAGATTAATGTTGCCGAGACACTCAAGGAGATACGCCGCGCACTTATCGATGCCGACGTTAACTACAAGGTAGCCAAGACCTTCACCGACGAGGTGAAGCAGAAGGCCTTGGGTCAGAACGTGCTTAACTCCGTTAAGCCGGGACAGATGATGACCAAGATTGTGCGCGATGAGCTCGCAGCATTGATGGGTGGCACGGCTACCGACATCAAGCTCGAGGGTACCCCCGCAGTCATCCTTATCGCCGGTCTGCAGGGTTCGGGTAAGACGACATTCTCGGGTAAGCTCGCCTCGCACATCAAGTCGAAGAAGGGACGTCAGGTGTTGCTCGTAGCAGGTGACGTATACCGCCCCGCAGCTATCGACCAGCTCAAGATTCTCGGCCAGACCGTGGGCGTGGAGGTATATACCGAGCCGGGAAACAACAACCCCGTGGAGATTGCTGAGAACGCCATAAAGTATGCTCACCAGAAGTCGTATAACACGGTGATTGTAGATACTGCCGGCCGTCTTGCTGTCGACGAGGCTATGATGCAGGAGATCACTGCAATTAAGGCTGCGGTTAATCCCTCGGAGACACTCTTCGTTGTCGATGCCATGACGGGTCAGGATGCCGTGAATACCGCCAAGGAGTTCAACGACCGCCTCAACTACGATGGCGTGGTGCTCACGAAGCTCGATGGCGACACACGTGGTGGTGCAGCCATATCTATCCGTTCGGTGGTAGACAAGCCTCTGAAGTTCATATCGTCGGGCGAGAAGATGGATGCCCTTCAGGTGTTCCACCCCGAGCGTATGGCCGACCGTATCCTCGGCATGGGTGATGTAGTGTCGCTCGTGGAGCGTGCGCAGGAGCAGTTCGACGAGGCCGAGGCGCGCAAGCTCAAGAAGAAGCTTATCAAGAACCAGTTTAACTTCAACGACTTCCGCGACCAGATAAACCAGATTAAGAAGATGGGTAACCTTAAGGATCTCGCCTCGATGATTCCGGGTATGGGTAAGATGCTTCAGAATGTAGACATCCCTGACGATGCCTTCAAGCACACGGAGGCAATCATCGACTCGATGACACCTGCCGAGCGCGAGAATCCCGAGATCATCAACGCCAAGCGTCGTGAGCGTATCGCCAAGGGCTCGGGCACAACGCTTGCCGAGGTAAACCGCCTACTCAAGCAGTTTGAGGATACGCGCAAGGTGATGAAGACGGTTGCCGGGGGCAACTTCCAGCAGCAGATGATGCGCGGAGGCATGCGTGGCGGTATGCGTCGCCGATAGGTAACATCGGAACAGAGGCTAAGCCTCATAACACAAGGGGGGGGGTGACAAAGTTAGGTTTGCGTCATCCCCTTTTCTATTGTTTATCACTCAACTCCACCCTTCGCAACATACCACGCACAGTCGTGGCGATATACTCTGCAAACTCAGGGCTGTCAACAATGCGTACATCGTCCATCAGACCCAAGACAAAGCGGGCAATGCCCAGGTAGTTACACACCTTGGTGTCGAGCAGCCAGCGGCCTCCATCCAAAGGCGTGATATCGCGCTCAGCAAGGGGGTACTCCTCGACAAGGAGGTTTCGCGCGAGCATGCCAAGCTCCAGACGCACGCGGTGAGTATCGAAGCCCGTCATACGAAAGACGTCGACATATCCGCTATTATGCTCCTCGGCGTGCTCCCAAGCATCGTTAAGAAGCTCCACAGAGCCGATACGCGCCGTCTTAAAGAGCTTATTCATACCGCTATGCAGCTCGTAGCACCACACCTGCACATAGTTCGTCGTAAAGGCAAAGGGCTCCACCCTACGGTCACTTACGATGCCCGTATGCGACGAGGCGTATTCCTTCAGCACAACCTGTCGGTGTTCGGTGATAGCCTCCGTGAGGCTCGTCACGTTGGTGGCATTCGAGCCCTTAACCACGCAGTTAGCCACAGCCGTGCAGTTATATACGGAGCTCAGCTTCTTACGTAGGTTCTGCTTCAGCATATTGGTATCGTCCAACCCATCGATCAGACGATTGACAATATGTGCCTCCTCGTCGGTGAAGTGTACAAGCTGCGATATATCCTTGAAGTAGGGACTCTCCTTGCCGAGCTTGTAGATACCGCCCTCAAGCTTATGCACCACAAAGCCGGCATCCTTAAAGGTCTCAATATAGCGATATATCGAGCGATAGGTAGTGCCAAGACGCTCCGCAAGGTCGTTGACCGTATAGTTGACATTTCCCGTCATCAGCTTCATAAGCCGTAGCAGACGTTCCACCTTAGGTTGATCCATAATCACATAGTTTTACTACGTAAAGGTAGTAAAAATTTACAACACAATGACAGGATGCGTCAAAAAAAACTATCGAGGTACGGGGAAGGATAGCGTGCGGGCATCGCGGTAGCCGATGGGAGAATTGTGCCACGGCATATTATTATATGCCGAGCCGTTAGAGATGGTTATCGTAGTGGTGCTACCGCCAAAGCGCAGGGTCACAGAATTGTAGTCGACAAACTTAGGCACTGCCACCTTCACGCGAGGCATCATGTCACTCTCCATCCATAGAAGATTGTCGGCATCGGGCAGAGGCATGAACCTAACGCCACGCTGAGGATGCCACGTGCGTATACGCCAGGACCCACGATCAAATTGGTTAGGCGGCAGCAGATGGCGATAGCTCTCGAGGATGCTCATTGCAGCACTATCGCCACCTATGGGCACCACATCGCCCTCAGGCATCTGTGCCGAGGAGGTCATAGCCACCATCAAAAACGTGAATATGGATATCAGCGTTCTCATAGATTACAATCTATCTATATAACGCAAAAGGAGCAAATATCGTGCGTAGGATATAAATTTATTCTTCATATTCCGCCGAGGCTGCTCACTCCCCCACCACGCACAAACTATCAATTTGTTATAGATGCCTTGATATTTGTACTCACATGGCACTTCTTAATCTTGGCGCGTAAGGATGATTGGTGTGCCCTCGTTGACCCACCTATTGAGTAACTCCAGATCAACGCTCTTAGCCTCGCCATCCACTTCATAGTTGAGATTGTATGTAATCTTATTTCCACCATTGTCCTCTATAGTGTAGTAGAAGTCGATAGGGTCATCTGTCCATGTATATTTATACTCTTCGCGAAGGTTAAGTTCAAACCTGCCATCCTCATATATGGTCGCTACGCCAATACGCGCACCTGTGCGAAGACGAACAAATGCCACAAATGAGTTGTGGGGCACGGGATGCTCGCCTTGCTCATCCCTATAGTATATCTCTCCCATGATATGCGATGTCTCAACATTGAATCTCTTATCCCAGAATATCACCTTATCCTTATCGGTAGAGATGTTGATATCTCCACCTGCAGTAATAGAGGTTTTCTTGAATGGAAGCACTTTGCGCTCGCCACTCTGGTCTACGGAGCCTATAACGGCAACCCTCTCTCCATACTCATTGTATTCATAACTTGCATCATCAATATTCGCAACCACAAGGCTTTGATCGCCAAAAGCGCGCTCATACTCGCGGTAACGATCAACGGTATAGATATATCTACCGGGTGTTGTTGGATCGGCGCGTAGCTTATCCTCTCGAAGTTCGGGGTTATTCGCCTTACGCCAGTGTGCCGGGATACGAGAGTAGTCAATCTCGAGCATCGGGGCATCAATATAGATGTCGAACTCCTCGCCAAAGGGGTGTACCGAGCAACCATCCGACGCATGGAAGCTGGTAACATCAAGAAGTATATCGACTCTTTGTCCTGGCTTATACTTAAAGACGATATTGTCTACATTCTCTGGGATCATCGCACTATTGTTGCCTATATTGCCGATAAGGTCTTGACTTGCCGGGGTAATAGTTGTGTTTCTACCATCTGCATCCGAGACCCGAATCTGTGCCGCAAAACGGAATGGACGGTAGTGGCCGATATTGAAGATGATAGAGCGATACTCATTGCCATCGTAGAGGTGCGACGTAAAGTCGGTATCGGTGCTATCTCGGCTAATCGAAAATGCGTGGTAGTTACCTTCTCGGTTGGATGATATACGCACGACGTCTTGGCTATTAGTGCCATGAGTAAACATATATATGTTGTATTTGCCATCCTCACGCATACCAAAGCGATGTTCGCCATGGTCATTGTAGTCGTATGTTCTAAATGCCATTACACGACCACTTGTACTCCACAAATCCTCGTGTACGGCAAGCATCTGCCCATCGAGGGCGATCTCCTTGAGCTCCTCAAAGTGTTCCGGATATTCATTAGAGTACTCCTCATACGAGCTGAAATGCTTAGTATAGATAAGGAACTCATCGCAACCATTTCTTAGCCACTCCTCGCTGCCAGGGTTGGCATTATGGTTGAGCGGAGTGTATGAACCATCTGCCTGACGTTCTTGAAGGTGCATTGAGAATACCACTGGGTGCGACCTTTTTTGCGGAACGAGCATATAGTAGAGAGGTTCATCATTCGCATATTGAACATCATACTCAAGAAGACCATCTATAAATATACGGCGGTGAGCATTGTTAGTTTTTGTGAAAATTGCCGTCTTGGTAATGGTTTCAAAGAATTGGGCCTCAAGATGCACATCTTCAGTGTCATCATTAGCATGATGTAGGATAGACTTCATGTGTAGACGGTGTTTTCCAGGCTCGGTAACCGTGTAGGCATACTTATAGTTGATGCCCTCCCAGTCATTGCCAAAGTATCCATCCTCACCCTTGACATATACGGGAAGACGCTGTCCTGATCCAGCGCGTACATCAAGATGATTAACCGATACCAACACTGTAAATGGAAATAGCGCTTTGGGACAGGTCTCAGGAATGGTAAACACGACCGTTACAAACTCATCTGAAACACCATATATGTGTGATGATATCCATGCAGGCGTAAATATCTGTTTACGAATGACATATATAGTAATCTTGCGCTGTAGCTTTCCTTTCTTTATCAGTAGTGAGCCTACCTGCTGCTCATTACCCTCATACATGGGGTATAGGTGCAATGTAATCTCGCCCTCGCCAGTTGTCGTGTTATAGTTATTGGTTATATTGTCGTAGGCGACATTATTGTCAAGCCAAGTAACTGTTGGAGCTTCTGCGCTGCCATGATTGTCGATGGTGTACTTATAAGGTAGAGTCCAGTTGGTACCTGCATACTGGTCGCTACTGAGTACATAGGCGGTCTGCTCAACCCATAGAGTCTCCAAACCGTCCGATATCTCATTTACCCACTCGTCAATAGATATCCATGCATTGTTTGAGGCTGCTCCGTTAAGTGCCTCTTCAAAGCTATTTTGCCCGAATGATAGCATACCAGCAATGTGTATGTTGTAGTGATGGTTGCGTCGTATCATAAAGTTGCTGCCATCTATATTCTGCAGCACCACTCGGTAATATTTATCGTCTGCCTCTGTCTCACCCGGTCTATGCCCACGGATAATAACACTTACGAGTCTATCGCCAGAGTTTATCGTTTCAAAAATATAATCTTCGGGCTTAGTGTTAATATCTGTGATATCTGTCATTATAGATTGATTGTTGGGAAGTGTAACAAACTCATCGGTGGTCTCCCAATCGTTAACAATGTCGAAATGACGCTCTGGATGGTGTGGCGCGACCGTACCAAAGGCTGGGATATTAACGGTACGATAGCCCGTGACAACAAATTCTGCGGTCTCCCATTGGTCTATAGTAACCTTTGCCTGGTTACGAATTAGCTTTACGCCATTTACCGTCGTGCCATTAATCTGATAGCTAAGGTCGGCGATTTGCTCACTGATACTCTTTTCACTCGTAGCATCCTTCTCGAAACGCGACCAGTAGACTAACATTCCCGAGCCGCCCTCCATATTTGCAATTACCATACTCTCGGTCTGACCCGGAAAGTTGCTATCATCGTAGAGACCCTCACTATGGTTAGCAAGAAAGTGGATGATATGCGTATTATTAGGGATGATTGCCGAGAATGTGCCACTATCGACAGTGTGTGTATTAAGATAGGCAACCTCGGAGCTGATATATAGACCATACTCGTTGAAGCAGAAGAGAGTCATATTATTCAAATCAAGACCATCTGGGTCAACAGCGCGCGTATCGATGCACTTAAGGTCGCTGATATTAGCCGTAAAATCAATGCGTGTATAACCCTCTGGAACCGTTATATCGGGTAGCGGGTTTATGTCATCATTGACCACGTCGTGTTGACAAGATATGAGTGACACTAATGCTATGTATATAAGTAGTAAACGTCTCATATGTTTGAGGTATTGATGTTAATAGGCATCTCTTACGCAGCGTATGGCGACATCTGTGACGCTCCACTTATCGGCAGCCTCGCTGACATCGCTATTGTTTTTAGGGTTATACACAGGACCACTTGCGCTCATATAGTATCCACCATTGAGCAAGAAGTCGATAGCTGGAGCATCTACACCGTCACCACCCTGAAGCTCCATGATAATCTTAAGCTCTGCCTCAGTAGGTAGGCGCCAGTTGTCATATACCGTATATGGAGCCTGACCATCATCGTTAATATCATCAACCTCAACATAGTTCTTGCAGTGGTCGGCAAAGACAACCAACTTCTCCCGACTGCTAAGCTTGTCAAGATTGCTATATGTCGATAGCACCGCACCAAGGCGCGAGGCTATAACAAACGAGGGTGATACCAACTTGGCGTTAGCATCATCTTCTGCAGTATATCCATATTCGTCTATGTTCGGTCGAGCAAGGGTATAGTCTGGCGATGTTGCCATCACGCGAACCTTATAGTTACGCACATTGTGTGTCTCGCAGTTTGAGGTACTCATTGTCCACTTATAGCTGCCACCACCCCACCAGCTACCGCCACTGCGTGCGTAAGTGTAGGAGTAATAGTTGATGGCATACCTCTTGCCATCGCGGTTTATATTACCTCGCACTTTGGAGGCTGTCCAGCCGTAGCCATTTGTCGGCGAAGCACTGGTATAGGTATACTTGGCAGTCTTTGTGTCAAGATCTACATCGTCAATCGTATAGATGCTCACGATATGGTCGCGCTCAAACAGATATGTCGTGGGGTCGTCTCCTGCGGTGGTTAATTGATTTACATTGCCTCTAAACGAATGTCCATCCGTTGTGCGATAGAAGTAGTCATCGCGGTATGAGAACCAGGGCAGTGAGTTTGTGATGTAGATCAATGGATACTGCTCCACGTCAATAATCTCAGTAAGACCATCCTCGTTCTCTACTTGAATTTGGAAGTAGCGTATAGTGTTATTTGTTGGCACCTCGCTATGTACTCCGATATTTCCGGATGTGGCATTGGCATCTACAATGCCATAGATATTCTGTATCTCGCTATTGCTTAATGACACCCTTTCGCTATACTTATTAAGATAGTAACCACTATTGGGGACATAGGTTACTGTTACGGGCGACGAGGATGAGAAGTATAGAGACTCAAGATCCTCATCGATATTATACAATATAAGTTTGTTCTTATTTACCTTTAGATATTTCACTGTGTTTTCGCCCGTGACCTCAAGATCTACTCTCTGCCATGGCGTTGTGAAGTAGTATAAAGCCTCTATATTCTCTGGAGCAGAGTAGTCCTCGGCTCCTGGTGCATTAAGGTTAATGCGTAGGTCGTAGAGTGTATTGCGTTTAATTCGGTGATAGCTATTGCCGACACTTCCCTCCATCTTGCTGAAAGATATCTGGTAGTAGTTGTTTATATACTCTATAGGGGTGCTATCATCGCTCTCCTTATACAATATTGGGAGCATAACAACCAATGATGTACCCTTGTCGAATGCCTCACTACTATTCCAGGTGTGTGAGTAGCAGTAGGCGGTAATCTGTAGATTATAAATGCCATTGGAGTCTTCAATGAGTGTGTAATATGGTGTTTGTGATATAGTAGTCGATGCCCAATATGGACGCGCGCCACCCTCCGTTAGAGGGTAGCCTCCCTCCTCAACAAGTGTAGTGCGTGTGGGCATATTTCGCATCAAGTAACCCTGTGATTGAGCAATAAGCTCTGGCGTGAAGATTACCTTGTTGCCAGGCTTGATAGTAACAATAATCTTGGCAGCAGCGCGTCGTAAGGTTACTTTAAGCACAACATCATCTGTTGAACCACTCTTATTGATAATTACGGTAGATTGTGTCGCTGGTTCGCTATCACCCATATATGCCACGCCATCCATAAGGAACATCTGGGGATAGTGACTATGTGGATTTCCAAACTCAATACCTGAAAGATGTATGTTGCTATTTGTCTGGTCGAGATTGAGGAAATCGCTATGTTCAATGAGCGCCCCGTTTTTGTAGTATATGCTCTCATTATGATCACTATTGGCTATGACATATACTTTGTAGGCTCTATCCTCCTCGAAGTCCTTTTTGGTAAGACCAAGTGATACTACGCCATCAGGAGTTGCAGATACTGATACTCTCTCATGGTAAAATCCACTATATGTTATGCCATCGTCATTGAGTTTGTAGAACAAGATGTCAAGATGGCTCAGGTATGACTCATATTCATTATCTGCAATAGTGGCGCGAGTTTCGCCATAGGGCATAAAGTAGAGCTTTATACGATTGTCCTCCACACTGGGGATATGCTCCTCAAAATGAGAGCTGCAACCCACAATATGGAGCAAGAGCGTAAGTGCTGACATTATATGTATTACTCGTATATTCATTGTCGTGACACTAATTTATAGGTTGAGCGACATGTTTAATCTCAATAATCTTCGGGTTTGTACCGCTATTTGGCCAGCGAATATTACCATACTCGCCATTGATAAATAGATTTATGTACTGGTCTGTCCACTCCTGATAGTATGATAATCCAAGATCAATAGTGGTACTCTCTGCGCCATCGGCACTTAATGGGAAGATGACTATCTTATACCAATCGTTAGTCTCGCACGCAGGCAATAGCTTTTGCAGGTCGCTGTCGCCGCCAGAATCGAATACGAGATTGGTAATGGTTACGCCATCTTCAATATGGTACACTCTAATACGATAGTTCTCCTTGGATGCCATAAATCCAGGCTTCCACTGCACGGCATTAAGATCATTACCCGGGGAGAGTATTTTGAAGTAGGCGACAAAGGCTCCAGCCTCAAGATTGTCATTACCACCGAAGTACATCTCTGCGGACTCTGTAATTACATAGTTCTCTTTATTCTCTGATACCAAGTAGCCGTATGGCACTAATGGATTAAGGTAGGTTGGGTAGGTGATATCGTGCTCGTTGTACTCTTCATCATTACCCCAATCCTCGGCATCCCAGTCGGCGACATGGTACTCAAGCATTATGCTCTCGCCCGCAATAGAGCGTATGGTAAATCTATATATATGGTTTCGTATGATGTTATAGTCCGTGCCCTCAACCCGCTTGCCATTGCTATACTCGCAGAACGAGATGGCATCTTCAAATATCTTCTCCTTGCCCTGATCGTAGAACGAAAGGCTTATCTTGTTGCGCTCGCCAGGGTAGTTAATGTTATCGTACTCTGGAATATATACATAGTAGTCGCCCAACTCTTCATCTTTGATAAGGGGTAGAGTCACCGCTGCGTGGCGGTAGATGTTGAAGCCATCATCACAGTTAAGCTCCGGCGTATTGTTGCACGTCTGCCAATTTGCGGGGACGACATTGCCCTTAATGTTGTAGTACTTCAACGTCGCCGATGTTATCTTTGTGCCTTGCTCCTTGAGCTTATCTGATAGCCTAATCTCAATCTTTGCAGCCGAGCGTAAGAGCCATACATCTTCTGTTAGCTCGTAGTGTGAGGCATTCATTAGCGGAGATATGTCGGTGGTCATCACACCCCACATAGGTATCGAGCTATCCTCGTTGCGTGGATCAAGCTGCGTATAGTTGTAGAGCGTCTTATCGTTCTCAATGGTCTCGGGCACGGTGTTGGCTATTACCACAAGTTTGCACCTTGGGTCTTGGAGGTTAATCTCCATGTTCTTGGGGAGTACACCTGTAATTTTGAACTGTGTCTGCTCTTGATTTATGGGCCATATTTGGAGCCTACTAATCTCGCCGATAGGGGTATTATCAAGGTTAAGCAACATTGCCCGCACGGTTGTAGGGTCGATGTAGTAGTCGAACGGGACGCCCTCGTTTGTAGGGTTGCACTCCACGCGCGTTAGAGATTCGTCACACCCAATAGTGAAGGATATGGTACGCTCGCCATCAAGCACAATGCGGCACTGCTCGTCGTCGAACACACACGACGTCGAGAGTATGCCACATAGTAGCACGACGATATATTTTACCAAACTCTTCACTCGCAACCTATCTGCTTAGTTTAATCCGGTGTCGTTTATCACCACGCGCCAGCCGTTGATGACTATCTGTGAACTTACCCACTCACCCTCATTGAGGAAGAGCGTCAATGAGTACTCATCTTGACGGTCGAGATACTCTTGGTCGCCCATTGCATGGTGGTAGTTACCCTTTATAAGGAGCATATAATCGGCAAGTGGCAGACTAAGTATCTGCTCGCCAGTCTCGCTGTTTAGCACTCGGAGTATCGGCGACTCCCCGGCCATCATGCGGCCTATGGTAAGCTCTGCCATCACAGCATTTATATCCGTAGAGCGTGTCGACTGGTCATCGAAATCTGCGAATATCTCCTCTATATACCAGGGTTTGTATGTTATCGCCTCATCCTCAAGGCGCGCGTTGTCGTAGTCGTAGAGACCGCTATGGTCTGTAATCTCGAATGTGAAGCATCCGCTATCCATCGCATGTCCCGACATCTCGTGTAGGACAATACGCACCACATTCGTATTCTTCATTAGCGATAGGGTCTCTTGGTATATGCCCGGCTCACTTGTCACATTAAGTTCCATCATACCATGAAATAGACCCTCTAAGTCAGTATCGCTATATGCGTTGCCTGCACTATCGTAGTTGCGGGTCATCTTAACCTGCATCTGCTCAATGCGCGTAGTCCCAATCTCCACCTCAGTAAGAAGATCAAAGGACTCCTCGTTAATGCCTCCCCATGCAAGCATTGTGTAGTCTCCCTCAGGGAGTGTAAGACGAATTGTGAAATTCTCCTTCGCAAGTTCCTGTTTGTCGGTGGTAACAATCATATCGTAGAGGATGCCATCCTCAGTAAAGATATAGAGCGCAAGAGAATTGACCTCATGTGCAAAGGCATCTGCGAACTTTATGTTATAGTCATACTTAATGCGTATGTCGTAATAGACATCGCAATCGCCCTCATACTCGAAGATATGACTTCGTGTACAAGATAGGGATGTTGCCACTGTCGCCACCATCGTCAGTGCCACCATCCATACTCTAAATATCTGCGCTCTTTTCATTTAATGTTTAGTTTCGAATTTTTATATAAGGGGTCGCCAGAGGTGTGACGACCCCTTGAAGTATCAATTGTTATTGCTGAACATCAACCTCCTGGCTAACCAATCGCCAAGCGAGGATATTAACCTGTGCCGATACGAATGACTCCTGATCCTCAGGATCCTCAGGATACTCCGGTTCGATGATATCGTTGGTGCCAACGTATGTTGGGCTACCGAAGCCACCAATCGAGTTAACAACCACGTTGTAGATGTGATTACGAACAATACCATAGTCGCCAGGCTTGCCTGTGCCATTACCGAGGTGCTTGATGTCGATGTAGTAGAATGTCTCGCCTGAGTAGTAGAGAACAGAGGGCTCTACGTTTGTTGCAAGATACTCGTTTGTAGCAATAAGACTCTTCGCATCTACGTTAAGATCTGCCGCTACAGGCTCATAAGCACCATTAACAAGCTTATACCAATTTTTAGTCTCGCCCAAATCCGATAGTTGTACATAGCTATTGTTGTCGTCGATGATCGAAGCGTGAGCTCCATTGCCACCCGCTACGCACTCTAAATCCTCGGGCTTAATGCTTGTGTAGACAACATTTCCACCGTCCTCGGTTCTGGCGTAGAGTGTATACGCGAGGGTGTTTGCTATGGCTGTACGAAGGTTTGCCTCGCCAATATACTGCTGGCCCATCCACTTTACAACCTCCAACGCATTGCCATCAATATCGCCGAGCTTAGCCTTAAGGATAACCTTAGTGCAAGGATTTTGAATATTGCCATCTGCATCGGTGTATCTTGCATTGGTATTCTCGCCGATATATGAATATGAGCCGGCTGTGAATTGACCATTCAGGATGTTATTGTTGTTACCAATAACGTGACCATAGCTATTTGCAAAGCCTGCTGGGAGAGGTGTCGAGTAGGACATCTTGAACGACTCGGCACTTCCTGATGGTGTTGGCAATGATGTCGCCCAATAGCAACGGAAGAATGGCGAGTTGTTCCATACGAATCCAAGCGCATCATCGGTCCAAGAGGCATCAATCTTCTTGAGTAAGTATGACTGAGTATTCTCGAGGTGAAGCTCCCAGCCAAGAAGGTGAGCATAGACATCGGTATCTACACCATCGACCTTAACACTGTCGCCCAATGGGAACTTTGTTGCGCCATCGGTAGTCGTAACAGTAACCTTTGCTGCAATACGCTCAACATAGATTTGTACCGGGTCGGCATTAGCTTCGCCCTCGGTCTTGTGGATCTTATCTACGGTAAGTGGCGTGGCCTTCATCACGTTGTTACCTGCAAGGTACACCGAGTTGCTCATAACGAAATACTCGCTATCAACTGTAGGACCATGAAGATTTACCGCTGCCTCGAGATCTGCCAAATTGTATGCTGTGCTTGGGTTGGGCGACCAGTTAAGAACAGCCACAATCTGGTTGGGATACTCGCCCTTATAGCTCTTAAGCAGGAGAACTACATCCTTGATATCCGATACGTTAGGAGCCGATCCGGTGTCCGGGCCGGGGTTGATGGTTGCCGCAAGATGGTTAACACCTGCACCGGGAGCTGTCACTACGTCTCCAGTCACAGTTACGGGGAAAGCTACGCCATCCTTGAAGAAGAAGAAATGGGCCGATGCCACCTTGCGCTCAATCTCGGTGCCATCCAAGTAGCCATCATCGCCATCGGCACGCGTACCCTCCGATGCTGCAAGGCTAATTGCGATATACGACTCCTCGACTTCGCCACTGTGTGATGGGCCGTTACCACCACTGACATCATCCTTTGCACAAGCTGCCAAGCCAATGACCGCCAATGCTATAAATAAATACTTTTTCATAATTATACTAAATTAGGTTCTTATATTTCGTAGTCGTTTTCAACAATACGCCATGATAGAATGTTGATCTGAGCCGATACAAAAGTCTTGATATCCTTTGGTTTGTCAGGAACGATGAAGGCCTCTGCTTGATCGTAGATAGGAGTACCCAAGCCCTGGATGCTGGTGATATTAACCTTGTAAACGTGGTTGCGAACAACGCCATACTCAGCTATTGAATCAGTGTTACCAAGGTGCTTAATATCCAACCAGTAGTAGGTCATACCGCTCTTGTAAACCAATGCAGGCTGAATAGCGGCAAGCTCAACGTTTAAGTCATCAACAGAGATGGCGTTGTAGTTGCCATTCTCGTACTTGTACCAGCTCTTTGCCGCAGCAGTAGCTGAAAGCTGGAAGTAAACCTCGTAGGCATTCTCATCTCCAGGCTGTCGGGCTATACACTGCAAATCCTGAGGCTCAAGACCAACGAAGTTTACGCCATCGGTTGATGACCAATAGAGATGTTTCAAAGTGTTAGCAACAACAATCTTAAGGTTGTCCTCGCCAACATACTCTTTACCATACCAGCTAACAACCTCGATTGGGTTACCGTTCTGGTCGCCAAGAAGAGCCTTTACAATAACCTTTGTGCGAACATCATCTGTCTCTGTCCAAGCACGTGTGTTCTCACCAAGGTAGTTGTAGCCACCAATCTGAGTGTTGTCGCTATCCCAGCTGAAAGAGTTATTTGGGAACTCATAGCCCACGCCCAATGAGGTAGCCCAGTATGAACGGAACCAGTCAGCATCGTTCCATGCGAAACCGATACTATTCCAATCCTTAGAGATGTGCTTCAAAAGGTAAGACTGCTCGTAGTCGTTGTAAAGCTCGAAGTTCTCGATGTGAGCGTAGATAGGAGTATCATTAACTACAACGCCAGTATTGAATTTACCATTGTTATCGGCAGAATACACAACCTTAGCAGCAACACGCTCAACGTAGATCTGTACTGGATTCAATAAAGCATCTGTCTCGTTCTGGAAGATAGAGCCCTCAGCAAGAGGAGTGTAATCCATAATGGTAGCTGTGTTAGCACCGCCGTAGGTAGCGAGGTAAACAGAGTTGCTCATAACGTAACCGTTTGTGTCGTCGCCAAGTGCAGTAACTGCAGTCTGAAGCTGACTAAGGTTGTAAAGAGCAGTTGTTGGAGTCCAGTTAAGCACTGCAACCATCTGGTTAGGATACTCGCCCTTGTAGTTCTGGATAACCATAACCTTCTCCTTGATGTCGGTTATGTTATCGGTAGTAGTGCCATGCTGAGTACCATTTGCTGAGAGGTCAATATTAAGCCAGTTGCATGGACCAGAGTTTGAAGTAGTAGTGCCATCGAACGATACAGGAAAAGCCTCACCATTCTTGAAGAAGAATACGTAAGCAGAGTGTACTCTACTCTCTTCTGCACGACCATCCTCGTACACGCCATCAGCGGCACGAGTACCCATGTCGTCAGCAGCAAGGGTAATAGCAACGTATGACTGCTCCAATTCACCATTCTGAATGGCATTGCCACCCTCCTCATTCTCGCTACAAGCAGCAAAACCCAATGCTGCAAGTGCAATAAATAAAAACTTTCTCATAGTTTTAATTGATTTAGTTAATTGATTTGTTTGTTTTTATATTGTTTTATGTCATAATCACTTTGTATCTTCACTTGTTACAATCCATCTGTTTTGAATGTTATCCAACACCTCACGGGCCTTCGTGATGCCCATTCTCTCAGCCTCGAGTAGGTATGGTCGTGCAGCGTCGAAATCCTCGCGCAGCACCTCCAAAACACCACGGCCGTATAATGCCTCGGCACTATCGCCCGCCTTATCCAAATAGCGCATAGCACGGTCGTAGTCGCCCTTAATCATTGCTGTATTTGCGGCGTTAAGGTTTGCTACAGGATCGGTGGGATACATGCGTATAGCCGTCTCCCATACCTCGTTATAAGCCTCGCTGCCCTGCTCGTAGCTCTCGGCAAGGACGTAGAACTCTTCAAGCGAGAGCTTTTGCGGCGCGGTAAACATTACGGCCTCAATCTCCTCGGGTGTCGTGTAGCTGCGAATCTCATACTCAATAACATAATCCGAACGGCGGAGGCGTGGATAGCAGTTGTCCAGCAGATAGCGGTAGTCATCCGGCCAATTCGACTTGATGAACCACTCCTTGTTATCCGGCTCGCGATCCGAGCGTATTGCGGCCAATATCTCGTTTCGGTGTGGGAGTGCCGAGCTCTCAACGTAGGCCTCGAGTCCCTCCCAGTTCTCGGGCTCGTACGAGGTGTCGATAAATCCCTCGCCAAAGTGGTACATATCCTCTACATACGCCTTCAATGATGCAGTACGCCCCTTTGCCAAACGGGTATTATTCTTATATGGGCTCTCTGGTGATGCAAAACCCTTGATAGATAGATGGCGGATAGTTATATCGCTATCGTTCTTTACCGAGTCGATAGTTCCCGTAATCTTGTGTAGCTCGTTTCTATTGTCGTGATAGTCGGGATATATCTCTGTGCGACTTACGGGGAAGTCGATATATGCCGATCCGCGAAGAGCGCGAGTCTTGACAACCTCAACCTCGGGACGCAGGTATATCATCTCGGGCTTATATCGTTCGTAGGGGAAACGCGCGATAAGCTCCTCACACTCATTCCATAGCCTGCTGCCACAGCAACCATAGCCCTGACGTGCGATAACCACCGAGCAATTCTCCATCCAGTCGGTATATGCAAGAACAACACTGTAGTCTATCGTTGCAGGTACGCCTCTTTCGCGAAAGCGCATATCCGTATCGGTTGTGGGGGCAAGATGCTCGTTGCGAGTGTAGTAAATGTCGCGCATGCGACTGTATATGCCACATGAGCGTAGGGTGATGTTTTCGTCGCCCTTAACGATCATGGGTGTAAGCACAGCAACCTCGTTGTTGCGAATATCGAGCTCAGTGGTATTGAAACGTATGTCGAGACGTACGCTATCGCCAATGCGTTCCATAGAGTATCTGTCAACCCTAATACCGTCGTGGCTTTGGGCTGATGCGCTAACAACGATGGTGGCCGTTATTACCAAAATAGCTAAAACTCTTCTCATATATCCATGTGTTAAAAGAGATAAACAAAATTGATTGCTGCCTTCGTAGGCCCGAAATAGTTGTGCAGTCCCTTGCCTATATATCGTCCACAGGTGTCACACTCATACTGCTGGTAGTCGGCAAGGATGTAGCCCACGCCTAACTCAAGTTCTATGTTGAGGTGTTTGCTCAACAAGAAGGCATAGCCATACGATATGCCTATGCCGTAGCCAAATCCTTGGTAGCGGTATTTAGATAGCGGGGAGAGATCCGTGCCCAAGAATCGTATGTTGTTATTGAGGTTCCCGAAGTTGAAGGCACCATAGACCAGATGTCCTCCCAGGAAGTGACCGGCGAAACGGTCGCAGAACCAGTAGCGTGCCTCGGGTTGAATGTAGATATGCTTCCACTTAACGCTGGAGTTTTTGCTCCACGAGTTGTAGTTCCCCGCGATGTCGATAGTCCACCGCTGACTCACGCCGACCTCGATGCCGAGGTTTATCGATTGTGTCGCATCGTGGAGCAAGTTTGTCTTGATTGCCACTTTTTGGGCGTTGGATGCAGCAACGCCGAATGCAAGAAATGCTATGAGTAGAGCAAGCTTCCTCATCGTATTATCTGTTAGTAGTCTGATTAAACCTTTACACCATCACGCAAATACATGTGAATACATGTATGCAAGAATACACAAAGATATACTAAAATTCCCCCCCCCTCCAAATAAAAATGGTAGAAATTTTAAAGATTTTAGTGGAAATGTGATATTTCTTCGACTATGAACTATGAAAAGCGGTAAATATTCGTGAAATCGTCGTATATTTGTGGTGCGAAAATGTGTTAAAAACGCTAAGTATATATATTCCTTTTAATGATGATTATAGGTATATATAGGAATATATTATTATTTGTTATAAATATTTAATATAAATATATGTATGATAAATATGAGGCTGTTTTGTAATATTATTGTTAGCATTTTAGCACTTGTGTTTACGGGATGTGGTATGCATGTGATAGAAGATTTGCCAACGTACGAGGAGAGTAGCCTTGTGAAAGAGGGTGATAATGCACCGTTGTTCAGTGCAACACTTCTCGATGGAACGGCGGTGTCACTCGCGGATTATCGAGGTGAGTATATGATGCTGATTCTATTTTCGCACACCTGCCCCGATTGCAAGATGCTCTTAGATAAGCTTCAGGGACTTATAAATAGCGAAGTGCCGATGCCGTCAATTCTTGCTGTGGGGCGCGATGCAACGGAGGAAGAGCTCAGAGAATATAGTGCTGCTGCGGGCTATACCGTTGCTATGGTGGCAGATGCTGATAGGAGGATATTTAACTTATACGCTACAACCTATGTTCCGAGAGTATATCTTATAGATGCCCTGGGTACTGTAGCGATGCTCAAGATTGAATATTCACATAACACTTTAACAGAACTCATAGAGTATGCCAACAGCTTGAGCAACTGATAATACGCAATATCAATCGCCTCAAGCCTAAGCCCGAGCAATAAACCTCTATCTATCGGCTCAACCCATATTACAAGAGAATATTACTGGGCGTATGCGAATATGGGAGTATCTGCAAACAAGTCCCCCTTTGTCAAAGGGGGATTTAGAGGGAATGTAAATACTGATTCACGAATAAAGGAGAGCCAAAGCTCTCCTTTATTTCCGTGAATCCGCCGGGGCTCGGACGGCGTAGCCGAAGAGCCGATACCTTGCAGCGCAGGGCACAAGCCCGAGCAATAAACCTCAATCTATCGGCTCAACCCGCATTACAAGAGAGTATTATCGGATGTATGCGAATGTGAGCGTGCCTGTAAACAAGTCCCCCTTTGTCAAAGGGGGATTTAGAGGAAATGTAAATACTGATTCACGAATAAAGGAGAGCCAAAGCTCTCCTTTATTTCCGTGAATCCGCCGGGGCTCGAACCCGGGACCCCAACATTAAAAGTGTTGTGCTCTACCGACTGAGCTACGGATTCTCCGAGATACCAATGCTTACGCCTTTGGTGGTGCAAAGATAAACAATATTTTTATTTTACCAAAATAGTAACATAAATAATTGTCGTAATTACGCCAACACCCGACATACTACCCTTCGGCACATAGCTCTGCTACCGTGGCACCCACATAGTCGATAAGGTCGTGCGGGGCAATGGCTATCTGCAAGCCGCGGACGCCAGCACTAATATATATGCGCTCGAAGTGCAGGCAGGTGGCATGGATAAATGTTGGCAGAGGCTTCTTCATACCTATAGGCGAGCACCCACCACGTATATAGCCCGTCGTGGGGAGCAGCTCCTTCATAGGTATAAGGTCGGCCTTCTTATTCCCCGAGATACGCGCAGCAGCCTTGAGGTCTACCTCCCTATCCCCGGGTATGACACACACAAAGAGACCCGTGCGGTCGCCACGCAACACCAACGTCTTGAAAACGGTAGCTATATCCTCGCCGAGTTCCTCGGCAACGTGTGTAGCGGCAAGGTTATCCTCATCCACCGTGTAGGGAACAAGCTCGTAAGCTATCTTCGCCCTATCCAATAGGCGCGCAGCATTGGTCTTTTCTACCTTCTTAGCCATCATAATAATTCTTTTTGTATCTTTGCCGTCATAATGACGATACTATTACATATACAACTTTACTTATCCTCACCCATCAAGTGATGGAACAATAATTCTTTTTGTATCTTTGCCGTCATAATGACGGTACTATTACATATATAACTTTACTTATCCTCACCCATCAAGTGATGGAACAATAATTCTTTTTGTATCTTTGCCGTCATAATGACGATAACACTATGAGTTATGCACTAATTACAGGAGCCTCGTCGGGTATGGGTCGCTGCTATGCCCACGAGCTGGCAAAGCGCGGTTACGACATCATTGCGGTGAGCAACCGCGAGCAGGAGCTGCAGAGCGTAGGCGAGGAGCTCAAGACGCAGTATGGCGTCGCAGTAGCAACAATCACGATGGATCTCGCAGATAAGGATGCCGCAAAGGAGCTATACGACAACTGCACGACTGAGGGATACGACATCGAGATACTTATATGCAATGCCGGGATGCTACTATTCTCAACACTTGCCAACACCAGCCCCGAGCGACTGCATACGATTATAGACCTCCACTGCACCACGACAACACTCCTATGTCGCTACCTCGGCGAGGCAATGAAGCGCCGAGGTCGTGGCCGCATACTAATAATGTCATCCTCGACAGCGTGGCTTCCCTACCCTACGGTATCGCACTACAGCGCAACGAAGGCTTATCTTAAGAGCTTCGCCTTCTCGCTATGGTACGAGCTACACCGCTATGGAGTGAGTGTCACAGCCGTATTCCCCGGTGCCGTAGATACACCCTTCTACAAACTTAGCGACAAGGCGCGGCGCCTATTCCGATGCCTCGGCATCATGCTCTCAGCAGAGCAGGTGGCACGCCGCGGTGTGAGGGCCATGATGCGTGGCGAGCGACGCCTGACACCCGGGCTCTTCACCAAGCTCGTAGTAGGTATATGCGCGATACTGCCTGCACGTGTGCTCGACATCGTGCTACGCATAGGGCCCATACGTCGTCTCCTCGAGCGCGTATAGCTACGCCTCGACGAGTTGTCGCAAGGCATCAACCGTAATATCTCGGAAGTCGCTGATAATCATATCGGCATCGGTGCTCTCGAGGAAGTCGCGAGGGAACGTCGTAGCCAGAGCAACAACCTTGATACCGGCACGCTTGGCAGCCTCGATACCCGCCTCGGCATCCTCAAAGACAACGCACTCATTAGGCTTGAGGCCGAGTTTCGCCGCTGCCGTAAGGTATATCTCGGGATCGGGCTTACAACGAGTGACCTCATCGCCCGCAACAGCTGCAGCAAAGTAACGACCTATATTACACTTATCGAGCACAAAGTCCACATTAGCCCTATATCCCGATGAGCCCACAGCACATCGCAACCCCACACGCTCACATGCTGCAAGGAACGAGACAAGACCCTCCTGTGGCTTGATTATAGGGGCATATATCTCGCGATAGATGGCCTCCTTATGGTTGCCAAGCTCGCGGATACCCACACGCTCGACAATATCGCGGGGCATAAGCTCGCCCATAATATCATCATTACCCTTGCCAAAGAGACGACTGAGGTTCTCGAAGGGACGCTCGACACCATAGCGTCGGAAAAACTCCGCAAAGGCCTGGCGATGAATGTCTAAGTTATTAACCAAGACACCATCCATATCAAAAAGTAATCCTCTAAGCATATTTAACTAAATAAGAGACTGTTATGTAATAGTCTCATACTACTATCACCAACAGTCTCTAAATAAAACATTCATTCGCGATGATGCTACCCTACTCACCTTCAGTGGAGCCTGCAGTCCCGCCAGATGCAACTTGTGACTCAGGCTCGGCAGCAGGCTCTGCAACAGGCTCTACAGACTGCTCAACAACAACCTCCGTACCCTCCACATTACTCTCCATCGGGGTAGCAGAGTTCTCATCTAAGCCATCGTCTATGAGAGAACCATCGCCTACATCCTCAGTTATATCCTCTTCAACATACTCCTCAAAGGCATCTTCAGTGCCTTCGACAGCATCATTATAAGCATCCTCCTCGGGAATAAAAGTATGCCTCTCTATCACAATATTCTTCTTCGTTATAGGCTGAGGCCCTACATCATCCTTGCGCATCAATGGCCATAGAAAGATGATACCCACGGCAATGCCAAACAATGCCGCCAGGCCAAGAAATATCCACCGGCGTGTGGCGGAAGGTTGCTTTCCTTTGGCCTCAACAGCGGGCATAGGTGCCACATTGCGCTCCGTAACAACCACTTCGGGGTTACCATTCGTGGGCTCCTGATCCTCGGCTATGGCTGTATCCATAACCTCAGCGAAGTGGTCAGACTTAGGCTTATCGGCAACAAGCCCCTCCGAGATAGGCACGAGATATGCCGAGAAGTTATCACGGCTCGAGGCCTCGCAAGCACTCTTTATAGCCTCAATCTTCTCTTCATCGGTGATATTACGACGAAGGATGTCGATAAGCAGCGCATCCGACACCGACTCCAACACACCATCCGAACACAAGAAGAAGTAGTCACCCGCAGCAACATCCGTCAGAGTACGCACATCAGCCTTATGGCGCTGCTCGAGGTTGGGCTGCATAGCACGGGTGATAACATTGCGACGCGGATGCGTAAGAGCCTCCTCGGGAGTTATGACCTCGGCACGCACAAGCTCGTTGACAAGCGAGTGATCGAAACTCTTGTAAAGCAAAGGTTCGGGAGCAGAGGGACGGATATGGTACACACGGCTATCGCCGAGGTGCGCAACGACAGCCTCGCGACTATTGAGATGGAGGAAGGTGAGCGTCGTGCCCATCTTACGCTGACTCTCGGGTGTAGGATCCTCCCTATCGAGCGCATCATAGGCAGCATCAAGCGCCGCAAGGAAGTCGTCCGTAGTGAACGTCTCGGCATCTTGCTTCGCAAGAGACTCGGCAAAGGTTTTACACACAAGGCCACTTGCCACCTCGCCATTCTCGTGGCCACCCATACCATCGCACACCAGGAATAGGTGCGATGTCTCGTTGGCCTCTCCGCGCTGCGGGTATATAGAGTCCTCCTGGTTAGCGCGCTGTCCAATCTCATTCAGCGCATACGGCAATCTAATCTTCATAGTTTTTAAAATTATAATCCCTCAATACCTCGATACTATGCTTTGCGATGCAGGGCTGGCATCCGTAACAGTGCAGCTTACCTCTAAAAGGTAGTATTCTCGCTCCCTCGTGTCACCTTCAAGACAGTATGTCCCACCTTGATAAGATCGCCATCTTTGATGACAACAACAGTCATATTATCGAGCTTTATCCACTCGCCATTCTTAGCCTTGTATAGCGTGCCATTGACACTACTATTATCACTAAGAGTGTGACGGAATGTAGCACTCGCAGCATTGTAGCTGACATCCACAACGAAGTGTGCGCGGCCCATAAACATATCCTGCGTAGGGAGTTCGATATCGGCCTTACCACCACGGCGTCCCACAATCGTGCGGCCACGCTTGAGCGCTACACAGCGCTCGGCACCATCCCACTTATTATCATTATCCTCGAGCAGCAGCAACGCAAGAGGCGAGGTATAGCCCGATGGGATGTTCACCTCTGTTTTACCTCTTGAACCGGCACCCGGGATGTTCAACCTCGTGCTCTCCGGAGCATCGTCAACAACGGGGTTATTGTTGTTCAATGCTGCCGAGTTGGCATTGCAACTATCGGTATAGGCCTTGAACTCGGCGAGTGAGCCCACATAGCTACAATTACGACACTTAACGCCCACATTACCACCTATGTTATAGCTCACAAGGCGTGTGTTACACTTAGGGCACATCACCGTAATCGAGGGCACACTCTTAAATTCGCTTGCATCCGATATAGCGTGACACTTCGAGCAGTTGATACGTCCTACATAGTCCGAATCGACCTTGAGCACAGCGCCACACTTAGGACAAGATTTATATGTCTTCATATATTCAAATTCATTTAGCATTCAACACCGCCCTTCGCGGACGTCCTCTTAAACGAGGACGTCGTCGAAGTTATCGTCAGTAAGGATGTCGAAATCATCGCCCACAAGATCGTCGGCGTCATCCATCATATCGAGCGGAGCGCTATCGTCAACCGAGATGTTGACTACCTGAACGTCAATATTAAGGTCGGCATCCTCAGAAATATCCACCGGCAAAGCATCGATAAGCTCATCATCGAGAACACTATCCACGGGACCATTATCGGTAAGGAGGTATGTGCTGTCGAGATCCTCGATGCTATCAGCTACCAACTCGGGCTCGTAGGCAACCTCACTATCAATCTCTGGTGTCAATACATCACCCTCAGGTTGCTCAGCCAACTCGTCAGTCAACTCGGGAGCCACTGCATCCATCTCAACAGAATCCAATACACCTTCAACTACCTCGGCAACCTCGAACTCCTCGACAATCTCCATAGGCTCCACATTATCGTCAATCAATACAGGCTCTGCCTCAACTGCAGGCTCAGACGCCTCGGCCACCTCTGCCTCAACTGCAGGCTCAGATACCTCGACTACCTCGGGCTGCTCGACAACCTCGGCCACCTCAGCCACAACTGCGGGCTCAGATGCCTCAGCTACCTCGGGCTGCTCGACAACCTCGGCCACCTCAGCCTCAACTGCGGGCTCAGACGCCTCGGCTACCTCGGGCTGCTCGACAACTTCGTCAGTCAATGAGGGAGCATTATCCTCAACAATATTCTCTTCAATCTCTCCATTCTCAGATATTGCTATATCCAAATCGCTGGCCTCATCCTCAGCAACAAGCTCAGCCTGCTCGTTAGCAAACTCTGCCTTCCAGTTGTGGTTGCTAAACTCCGCCTTGAACTCATCCGACTTATCCTCCCACTCGTTAGCGTAGTATGTGCCATAAACACCACCGCGCCACTCGAACACACCATTCGCACCTACCTCAGCACGTGCAGCAGCAAACGCCTCGCTAAAGCTCATATCGTCAGTCACAGCATGCGAGAGCGACACAGTGCTGGGATCGAAACCTGATGTCTCAGCTACAGGCTCAGGAGTAACCTCAGCAGCCTGCTCAACTGCAACCTCCTCGGCAACAGCCTCAGCAACAACCTCGGCAGCGGGCGCTACAGTCTCCTCAACGGCAACCTCAGCAGCCTTCTCAGCCACAACCTCCTCAGCTACAGCCTCCTCAGCTACAGCCTTCTCTGCCACAACCTCCTCAACTGCAACCTCCTCGGCAACAACCTCAGCAGCAACCTCAGCAGCGGGCGCTACAGTCTCTTCAACGGCAACCTCGGCAGCCTTCTCAACTACAACCTCCTCAGCAACAGCAGCCTCAGCAGCAACCTCAGCAGCGGGCGCTACAATCTCTTCAACGGCAACCTCGGCAGCGGGTGCTACAGTCTCTTCAACAGCAACCTCGGCAGCGGGCGCTACAGTCTCCTCAACAGCAACCTCGGCAGCCTTTTCAGCCACAACCTCCTCGGCAACAGCCTCAGCAGCAACCTCAGCAGCGGGCGCTACAGTCTCCTCAACAGCAACCTCAGCAGCCTTCTCAGCTACAACCTCCTCGGCAACAGCCTCCTCAGTAGCAACCTCAGCAACAGCCTCCTCAGCAACAACCTCCTCAGCAACAACCTCCTCAGCAACAACCTCCTCAGCAACAACCTCCTCAGCAACAACCTCCTCAGTAGCAACCTCGGCAACCTCCTCGGCAGCAACTTCAGCAGCAGCCTCAGCAACAGCAGCCTCAGCAACAACAGCCTCGGCAGCTTGCTCTGCCACAACCTCCTCGGCAGCCTGCTCAGCCACAACCTCCTCGGCAGCCTCCTCAGCAGCAACCTCCTCGGCAACAGCCTCAGCATCAACCTCCTCGGCAACAGCCTCCTCAGCAGCAGCCTCCTCTGTTGTGGCATCGCCCAACAATATATCACGAATCTCCTCGGCTGTAGCAGCGCCATCGGCAGCAATTGCCTCCTCGGCCGTAGCATCGGTCTCAGCGGCAGCCTCATTCTCGTCATTCAAGCCCAAGGTCTCATTCACATCGGTACCCTCAACAGCATAGGCACCAACAGCGGCAACACCGAGGCCCATACCTGCAGCGGCTGCATACTTCAAGCCATTATGCTTCGACTTAGCCTCCTTGGCAACGGGGGCATCCTCCTTATCTTTAAGATCGAGAGCCTCCTCGGGCTTCAAAAGAGTAGCATTCTCATCGCGTGACACCTCAACAGTAGTCGCGCCATTGTCGATAATCTCATTCACGTTAAGCTGTGCGATAGTAGCGTTATTGTCCTTCATAGTAGTAGTGTTTTATTTGTTTGTTTTTATGTTTCTGTTGCAAATATAATATATAAAAATCGGAATATTTGCAAGAAAATCGTCGCCTATGACCAACACCCCGTATTAATATGACCAAATGGGTGGTTTTCGATGACGTTCAGAAACAGCCATTATTTGAACTTTGCCTTGCACGTAGGACAACATCCTCTATTGTGGAGAGCAGCCCACGAGCGGTTGCCGAAATCCGAACGGCACTTGGGGCATACATACGACAACTGGAACTCCTCCTGACGCTCCAAGAGCAAAGCATTGTATTTGTGCGACAGCTTTGTTGTAATCTTAAAGGCAACGATGAAGATGACAAGAGTCACGATAGCAGAGCATAATGTCACGACCTTACGCATGTGCGGTGTATCGAGAATAAAGGGAACAATGGCTGTAATGACACCGAGAATAGATGTAGGAATTATACGCCACATCATCAACGAGCCCATCTTATCCTTGATCTCGAGCGTATCCTTATGGTATTTATCATAGAAGCCCTTGAGCTGAGCAAACTCCTCAGCATAGATATGCTCCTCCTGAGCCTTCTGCTTCTGCGGATTGTTGTTGCTCTCGACCTTCTGCGTTGCACTCTTCTGCTCCTCCACATACTTCAAAATCTCGCGCAGCGTAGTCGCATAGCCACCTTCGCCACCAAGAAGAATCTTATCGTCGACCTTCAAGGCATAGCGCACAACCTGCACACCATTAACGTATGTGCCATTCGTAGAACCGAGATCCTCGATATACATAATATTGCTCTTCTTATCGAGGAAGATTTTGCAATGTGTACCCGAAACAACATTGTTCGATACACGCATAGTGTTTTCGCCGGAAACAGTACGGCCAATTGTTAACATCATAGCTTCTTCAATATTTTAGTTTCACTTTTTTACTTCATGAAAAGGCTCCTCAGACCTCGGAGCGCCTCCTTAGATACAGGAATAGTGTACTCCAGAGCTTCACTATCGGCATAGAGCACCAGCTTCTGCTTCAACAGGTCGATATGGTAGACATACGATAGATTGACTATATGCGACCTACCGACACGCGCGAAGCACTTGGCATCAACGCCCAACGATGCTACGATAAACTCCTGCATCTTCTGCAACGAGAAGGTAAACGTTAGTGTCTTACCGTTCGACAGCTGCAATACGGTGTAGTTCTTATCTGCAGCAAGAAATACTATGCGGTCGATAGCTATACGATAGAAATCATCTCGCGTATTGAATTGTATAAACTTACTCATAAAGGCTCCCTCCTACTTACTGGGCTAAACGTATCACAAAGTTATAAATTTTTATTTAATATTTCAACACCTTTATTTATTAATATAGGAATTACTTTGTTGTTATATACAAAATTACTACATTTGCAATGTATGAAACTATTCAAACGATTAGAGCTGGGCGAGAATATGCTATACACCTTGGTGTGGGTAGCGATATTCCTTATACCCTTTATGAACGCACAGTTGATGTCCGAGCATACGGTCAACTTCAACAACGTGATCATATCGTGGGGTAAGGTGGCACCATACTTTATAATATTCATTGTCAACAACAACATCCTCGCACCACGTCTGCTGATAAACCATCGCTACTGGCTATATGCGATATCGCTTCTGGTGATGATATTCTCTATATTCGGCGCCATCGAGATCTTCGACTTCCGCTACTGGCAGTCCGACATACTCCTCCGAAACAAGGCGTCATTCACCGACTTGGAGTGGTACTGGAATGTGCTCATCGGCGTGCTTATGTCGGGCGCAAACTCGATGATCAAGCTCTACTACCGCACGATTGAGACCGATAGACGTATGGCATTGCTCGAGAAGCAGAACATCGAGACGCAGATGAAGTATCTGATGTATCAGATAAACCCTCACTTCCTGATGAACACGCTCAACAACATCCACGCGATGATAGACTTCGACACCGATATGGCCAAGCGCAGCGTGATGGAGCTCTCGCATATGCTCCGCCACGTGCTTTACGACTCGGGCGAGGAGACGACATCGCTGGATAAGGAGGTGGAGTTCCTGCACAGCTATATCGAACTTATGCGCGTACGTTTCGACGATGACGTGGATATAAATTTCAACACGCCCGACATCAAGCTATGTCGCAAGATAAATATGCCCCCGCTACTGCTTATTGTGCTGGTGGAGAACGCTTTTAAGCACGGCATAAGCTACAACAACAAGTCGTTCATAACGGTGAACATCACTGTGGATAACAACGAGCTAAGTTGCATAGTGGCCAACAGCCGCCACACATCGCAGGCAACAGGTCACAGCGGCATAGGACTAAACAATATAACGAAGCGTCTGGATATCCTCTTCGGCAATCGCTACTCGCTATCGATAGACGACACCGACGCCAACGTATATATCGTAGAGCTAATAATACCTATAAATGATAAGTAATTATGGTTAGATGTATTGCAATAGACGACGAGCCTCTGGCACTGCGTCAAATAAAGAGTTACATTGAGCGTACCGAGCAACTCGAGTTGGTGGCTACATGTCGTAGCGCCACAGATGCACTGAGGGTGCTCGAGACCGAGCATGTAGACCTCCTCTTTGTCGACATTCATATGCCCGATATGAGTGGTTTGGACTTTGTGCGCGCACTGACATCGTCACACTACATAGTATTCACCACAGCACACCCCGAGTTTGCCCTCGAGGGATTCAAGCTCAACGCCATAGATTATCTGCTCAAGCCCTTTACCTACGACGAGTTTATGAAGGCTACGCAGAAGGTTATATCGCTTGTTGACCTCGTAGAGCGCTGCCACGCAGCCGAGAGCGCCATTGCCCAGAACGAGGCAGAGACAACCGACAAAGAGTTTATATCGGTCAAGGCCGACTACAAGACACAGCTTGTGAAGATTGTCGACATCGTATATCTGGAGAGCGCCGGCGAGTATGTGCGCCTGCATATCGAGGGTAGCTCCACCATAACCACACTCTTCCGCCTAAAGAATATGGAGACAACACTCCCACAGGATCAGTTCCTACGCGTACACCGCTCATATATCGTGAACCTCAAGCGTATATCGAGCTACACAAAGGGACGCATATTCCTCGACAATGGCGAGTACATACCATTAGGCGAAAACTACAAGGAGCGCTTCTTCGAGCACTTCGACAAGCTAAAGTAGCAAGAGCAAAAAGGAGCAGAAGGAGTTGAAACGACTCCAAAAAAATGGGGATGACCGAAAGTAAATCAGTCATCCCCATTTTGTTAAGAGGTTGAATAAAAAGATGTAGTTTTAGGCATGCGAAGCCCGAAAAAGCGGAGTTTACTTGGCGTAAATGAGCATTTTGAGGGCGAGCTTAACGCAGAAATACACTTTTTATTCAGCCTCTACTATTTATATTCCCACCCACTACAAAGGCAAGAACGCAAGCAGGATACCTGCAGCAACTGCCGAGCCGATAACGCCAGCCACATTGGGGCCCATGGCGTGCATCAACAAGAAGTTACCAGGGTTATACTGCTGACCTACCGTCTGCGATACGCGGGCGGCCATAGGCACAGCCGACACACCTGCAGAGCCGATAAGCGGATTGATCTTCTCCTTAGAGAAGAGGTTCATAATCTTTGCAAGGATTACGCCCGATGCCGAGCCAAACGAGAAGGCAATAATACCGAGAACCAAGATACCAATAGTATCAAGGTTGAGGAAGTTCTCAGCCGTAGCCGTAGCACCCACAGAGATGCCGAGGAAGATGGTCACGATATTCATCAACTCGTTCTGCACGGTCTTCGACAAACGCTCCGTAACGCCACACTCCTTCATCAAGTTACCGAACATCAAGCAACCGATAAGCGGTGCTGCCGAGGGAAGAAGAACGGCGATGATAACGGTGATGACGATGGGGAAGATAATCTTCTCGCGCTGCGACACGGTGCGAAGCTGCTTCATCTCAATCTTACGCTCCTT
Organism: Alistipes sp.; assembly: GCA_017517705.1. GTDB lineage: Bacteria > Bacteroidota > Bacteroidia > Bacteroidales > Rikenellaceae > Alistipes. The sequence continues at coordinate 23,104 of JAFWYM010000013.1, read as the reverse complement.
CTCCGTTGTCAACAGCTTCATGATAGGAGGCTGGATAACGGGAACGAGTGCCATATACGAGTATGCGGCAACAGCGATGGGGCCCAACAAGTGGGGAGCAAGCTTCGACGTGATGTAGATAGCCGTAGGACCATCAGCACCACCGATGATACCGATAGAACCAGACTCCCAATAGTTGAAGCCCAAGGCCAACGCTCCGAGGAACGTAGCAAAGATACCTATCTGAGCAGCAGCACCCAACAACAAGCTCTTAGGGTTAGCAATCAGCGGACCGAAGTCAGTCATGGCACCAACACCCACGAAAATCAAACAGGGGTAGATACCGAGCTTAACACCCAAGTAGAGGTAGTCCAACAGACCTGCCGAGCCAAGAGCGAAGTTAGACCAATGTACGTGGCCATCGGCGAAGAACTCAGCGTGGTACATACCTGCACCCGGGAGGTTTGTGAGCAACATACCAAAGGCGATAGGCATCAACAACAGCGGCTCGAACTTCTTAACGATAGCCAAGTAGAGCAACACGAATGAGATAAGGAGCATCACAGCATAGCGCCAACCACCCTCCATGGCAAAGCCAGGGTGTGCCTCGTCACCAGTGATAGCCGACTGATATACGAAGTTCTCGATAGCGTTAGAGACGCTAAACTTATCGTCGACAGACGAGTTATCGCGACCCTGTGAGCCGTGAACGGGCTCAGCAACAGCCTCAGCCTCAGCCTCAACATCGGCGAGCGCCTCAGCCTCAGCAACAACGGGCTCCTCATCGGCAACCTGCTCAAGCTGCACGGCGTCGTCCGCCAAGATGGGCTCCTCTGCCATAGCGGGCACAGCAAGCATCACAGCGGCTACGAGCAACGAAAAATAGATTTTTAGACTCTTCATATTATAAATAATTTAAAGAGTTAAAACTATGCAAGGTCAACAAGAGCCTCGCCCTGCTGTACGGCCGCACCCTCGGTAACGTAGATCTTCTTCACGGTACCGGCTGCGGGTGCCATAACCTCGTTCTCCATCTTCATAGCCTCGATGGTAAGAAGGATGTCACCAGCCTTAACAGCCTGACCCTCCGCAACCTTAATCTTAGCAACGCTACCGGGCAGCGGCGACTTGATAGAGCCTGCATTACCAGTAATCTTCTGCTCGGGCTCAACGAAATCACCACCCGTAGATGAAGGCTTAACAGCAGCAATCTTAGGCGATACGATAGCCTCCTCCTTCTCAATCTGAACGGTATAGCTCTTACCATTCAGCTCAACACGTGCTGTGTTGCGCTCTGTCTCCTCAACGATGGCCTCGTAGCCCTTACCGTTAATATTGAATTTAAACTTCTGCATAATTCGTAGAATCTTGATTGTGTTTTAGGATTAAAGTGGTTTGTGAATGTTGCGCACCTGCCATGCCGAAACATCGTGGTTCTGGCGGAATGTAAGCACGTCGCTCTCCTCATCGTGGCGATTGAAGAAGAGGTTGACAGCCATAGCTATGGCTGCCACCTCCTCGTCCGTAATCTCGTCAGATGATGCTCCCGCAGGGGCTGACATAACAACAGCAGCCTTCTTATCACGGAAAATAACACCAAAGAGCTTCAAAATGAAGATAAGAAGGACAAGCACCGTAAACACCAACATGATGCTCACAAGCGCTATCAGCGATGCGTTAATCCAATTTGTTGCAAGAATCATCATAACTTAATACTTATTATTTATTATGACTACAACGGGATGTTGTTGTGACGCTTAGCGGGGTTCTCCAAACGCTTGTTGCGCAATGACTCCAAAGCACGAATCACGCGGAAACGAGTGTTGCGAGGCTCGATAACGTCATCGATATAGCCATAGCGTGCTGCGTTGTAGGGGTTAGAGAACTTATCGCGGTACTCCTGCTCCTTCTCGGCAACGAACTTAGCCTTATCCTCCTTATTCTCGAAAGCAGCCAAAGCCTTAGCGTGCAATACCTCAACGGCACCACTTGCACCCATAACGGCAATCTCGGCTGTAGGCCAAGCGTAGTTGACATCACCGCGGATGTGCTTCGACGACATCACGATGTATGCACCACCGTATGCCTTGCGAAGAGTAACCGTAATCTTGGGAACGGTAGCCTCGCAGTATGCGAACAAGAGCTTCGCACCGTGAGTGATAACGCCACCATACTCCTGAGCCGTACCGGGCAAGAAGCCGGGAACGTCAACTAACGTAACCAAAGGAATGTTGAAGGCGTCGCAGAAACGTACGAAACGTGCTGCCTTGCGGCTGGCGTTGATATCCAACACACCTGCCATGAACTTAGGCTGGTTGGCGATGATACCTACACTCTGACCGTTGAAACGCGCAAAGCCCGTGATGATATTCTTAGCGTATGCAGCTGCAGACTCCAAGAACTCGCCATTATCAACGATAGCCTTGATAACCTCCATCATATCGTAAGGCTTGTTGGGGTTATCGGGGATAATCTCGTTCAAGATATCCTCCTTACGTGCGATGTCGTCGGTGCAAGGCTGGTCGGGAACGAGTGCCGTATAGTTCTGGGGCATATACGAGAGAAGGTCGCGGATAAGCTTGATACCCTCCTCCTCAGAGTCAACAGCAAACTGTGCAACACCCGACTTTGTAGTGTGCATATTAGCACCACCCAACTGCTCCTGTGTCACATCCTCACCCGTAACGGTCTTAACAACCTTCGGGCCTGTGAGGAACATGTTAGATGTCTCGCGACGCATGATGATGAAGTCGGTCAATGCGGGAGAGTATACAGCACCACCGGCGCAGGGGCCGAAGATAGCCGAAATCTGGGGAATAACACCCGAAGCCATCACGTTGCGCTGGAAGATGTTAGCGTAGCCAGCAAGAGCATTCACGCCCTCCTGGATACGAGCACCACCCGAGTCATTCAAACCGATACAGGGAGCACCGTTGCGAACGGCCATATCCATAACCTTACAAATCTTATCAGCCAAAGAGATTGACAACGAACCTGCAGTTACGGTAAAGTCCTGAGCAAATACGTATACCAAACGACCGGCGATGGTACCATAACCCGTCACAACGCCATCACCAAAGGTGTGCTTCGCGTCCATACCGAAGTCGTAGCAACGGTGTGTTACGAACATATCGAACTCCTCGAAGCTACCCTCATCCAACAACATGGCGATACGCTCACGTGCTGTGTACTTACCCTTCTCGTGCTGCTTGTCGATTGCCTTCTGGCCACCGCCCATACGTGCCGTCTGGCGGTTGTCCATCAATTTCTCAATCGCTTTCTGAATTTCACTCATAGTGTTTTCTATTTTTTATACAATTAGTTTCTTTTTCAAAATAATCGGCCTACCCTACTAAGAGTTTTGCCAAAAGATTTTAGATTGTCAAATAAGTGATATAATTTGAGTTAATTTTAGGCGCACGAAATTCAAAAAAACGCAGTTTACTTTTCGTAAATGAGGATTTTGAGAATGAGCGCAACGCCAAAATGACCAAATCAGATTACTTATTCTTATTCTCGCAGAGCTCGGTGAGGATGCCCTGTGTCGACTTGGGGTGAAGGAAGGCGATGGTAAGGCCCTCAGCGCCCTTGCGGGGAGTCTTGTCGATAAGGCGGATACCGTGAGCCTCAGCGTCTGCCAACTGCTCCTCGATATTCTCGCAAGCAAGAGCCATATGGTGAATACCTACGCCCTTGTTCTCGATGTACTTGGCAATAGTTGACTCAGGAGATGTGGGCTCCAAGAGCTCAATCTTTGTCTGACCAAGCATAAAGAACGCGGTCTTTACCTTCTGATCGGCCACCTCCTCGATGGCATAACACTTCAAACCCAAGACGTTCTCCCAGTAAGGAATTGCCTCCTCCAAGCTGTTTACGGCGATGCCGAGATGCTCAATGTGCGATACTTTCATAGCATTTAGTTTTTATAAAGTTTAACTTAATATTTTTTTATTGCTGTCCTTTCAATTTTGAATCCACAAAAATCACCCAAAGGTACTTCTTCTTTTTGAATTGACGAAATATTTTCGACTCTTTTTTCAAAATATTTCCACACACCACAACTAAAAGTTGTACCAACCGATGAAAGTTGTGCTTGACACTAAAAAAAAGTGGCTCGAAAGATTGATTATTGAGGAATTTTAGCTACCTTCGCATATTAAACAGTTGTGACCGAATGAAACGTATACTCACCATACTCGCCATCGCATTAGCCATCGCCATTGAGGCCGAGGCACAAAGCATCCGCCTTGGCGACCGCATACCCGATATGCAGCTCGACAGAGAGCTGGCAATCACCTCCAAGGAGTATGTCTGTCTGTCGTTCGTCCACACCGAGAGCGCACCTTGCCTCTTGGCTATCGAGACACTCTGCCGAATCGTGAGCGACTACACCGATCATATCGAGATTGTCTTTGTGAGCAATCAGGAGGACGAGATCACGGAGGACATCGTATGTCTTGCCAACGATGTCGACGTCTCCATCTTCAATGACAAGGAGTCGCACGCCTTCAAGGCCTTCGGCATTAAACATGTACCATACACGGTGATATACAGCACCAAGCGCAACCGCGTGGAGTGGTTTGGCTCGGTACAACAGCTCAACGAGGAGACGATAGAGAGAATCATCAACAAAAAGAAATAAACATCTGATATTATGTCATTTACAAAGATAGAACACTACGAGAAAGAGTACCTTGACACGCATCACGGCAGCGCCCTGAACGTCACCGAGGGTGTCGAGGATAAGCCCGTTGTTAACCCCTACTTCGTGCGTCGCAAGCGCCGTGTGATGACCACCGACGAGTATGTCGAGGGCATCCTCGCCGGCAATATCACGATACTGGCACAGGCCATAACTCTCATCGAGAGCAACAACCCCACGCATTATGCTCAGGCACAGGAGATTATCGAGCGCTGTTTACCCCACTCGGGACGCTCTGTGCGTATCGGCATCACAGGTGTTCCGGGCGCCGGCAAGTCGAGCTTCATCGAGGCTGTAGGCAATATGGTTACGTCGTACAACCACAAGCTCGCGGTGCTGGCTATCGACCCCTCGTCGGAGCGTAGCGGTGGCTCCATCCTTGGCGACAAGACACGCATGGAGAGTATATGCCACAACCCCAACATCTTTGTGCGCCCCTCACCCTCGGCAGGGTCGCTCGGTGGCGTGGCGCGTAAGACACGCGAGACCATCGTATTATGCGAGGCTGCGGGCTACGATGTCATCTTCATCGAGACCGTGGGCGTTGGTCAGTCGGAGACTGCAGTACACTCTATGGTCGACATGTTTATGATGCTCCAGATCTCGGGTGCGGGTGATGAGCTTCAGGGTATCAAGCGCGGTATTATGGAGATGGCCGACATGATGGTCATCACGAAGGCCGATGGCGAGAATATCCAGAAGGCGGAACTCGCCAAGGCTCAGTATCAGGGGGCTTTACACCTCTTCCCCCTTCCCGACTCGGAGTGGCGTCCCAAGGTATACACCTGCTCGTCGCTCGAGGGCACGGGCCTGGAGGAGGTATGGCAAGGCGTGGAGCAGTACCTGCAACATATCGAGCTCAACGGCTACTTCACCTCGAACCGCAACCGCCAGAATAAGTATTGGATGTACGAGACCATAAACGAGACACTGAAGTCGAGCTTCTACAACAACCCCGAGATTGAGGCAAAGATGGCCGAGGTCGAGCAGCGCGTATTGGAGGCTAAGCTATCATCCTTTATCGCAGCCAAGGAGTTGTTAGACATATATTTCAAGTAGCGACAACTACCTACAGTCGATATGACATCGTAGACTGCTAAGAGGGCGCCCGCACAACATGACGGAGACGCCCTCTTTTCGTACACGATAATGTCATCTCTAAAAACGAGTATACCGCTAACACCATCGCGGGTATGCTTTTATGTACACGTAGTCTCATAATAACACACTCTACCCCACCTTCAACCCCACCGCTCATGCGGGTATTAAAAATAATACCCGTGGTTTTTGAGGGTTTCAATGTGTTTCTATCTGGCACCTTGTCATCCTGAGCGGAGCGCAAGCGCAGTCGAAGGATATCTTCCAGATTCTTCACTTCGTTCAGAGTGACAATTAGGCTGCCTCCACCCTGTCATCCTGAGCGGAGCGCAAGCGCAGTCGAAGAATTTGAGTGTGGGGAGTATGGGTAATATGGGAAGTATATGTAGTTATCTAATAGCGCTTTACCCATGACTACCCAGGCTACCCAGACTACCCAAACTACCCAAACTACCCAAACTACCCAGACTACCCAGACTACCCAGGCTACCCATAACTACCCAGGCTCCCCATGACTGCGCAGAGAGACTATAAGGTCGAGTAGCAAGAGTAATGTAAGTAACACAGCAACCGGAGCACTGCGATGCTTAGGGTAGGGGCATGGTGCTCCTTGAGGCACGCAGATGGCTCTACTCACCTTGACGTGTGTAGGGTTACACCTCGCCCTCTAATCGAACTCGATAACGGTGCCGTAGGCGCGGAAGGTGCGCTTAGCCCAAATAAAGGCAAACTGCACATCCGACTTAACGGTGACGTTAATCAACGCCTGCGAGCCCTTAAGGTTTGCCTTCTCGGTGAGCTCGGCGATAGCATTATCGCGCAATGCCTGCCTACTCATACCGCCGATGCCAAAGACATACGTCTGCGACACCTCCGCAGTAACGGTCTTAACAATCTCGTAGTTATCCTTCTGTAGCACGACATTAGTCTGTGTGAGGTTGACATTCTTAGTGGGATTAGACGTTATGCTACATCCAGTAAGCAGGGTCACTACAACGAGCGACACAAACAATGTTGTAAATCTCTTCATACGCGATGATTCAAATATTAGTAATTAGTAATACGTTAAGCTATAGGCAAGTCCGAATAGTACAAAGGTAGCGAATATTTTGTATATAAGCAACCACAACTACACGAATATGTCGATTATCACCCTCTTATGGTCGCATAGTATTCCGTCCACCGCCTCCATAACACGTCTCGACAGCACAGGACAGCCGAAGCTACCAACGGTGGCGAAGGGGTATATAGGATAGGAGGTAGTATGATCCCAGCCGTGGAGCACGACACAGCGCGAGCGTAGGTTGCTGTTCGTGGAGTCCAATCCATCGAGGCGGTATGCCGTGCCATAGCGCCCCACATAGCGCTCGGCAACAAGAGCCCTGCCCACAGACGAGAGGTGCGAGCCATCCTCATTAGACATACGAGCGTAGGCACTACGCACATGCGGGCTTCGCGAGCCACTGCCATGGCTCACAGGCGCTGCAACAACAATATCCTCACTCTCGAAATCCCACACTACGAAACGTCGTCGCCCCGAGTGACGCGAAAGGTCGACAAAGAGAGCTATATGCGTATTATAACCCTCCCTACGGCAATAGTCGAGTAGTACCGCAGCACGCTCCGCAACCCTACTTCTCAAGCTCATGCTTCAGCTGCTCAACAAGTTGTGGCACGCCAATAGCACCACGCTCCTTGATATGTGTAAGTGGGTTGCGTATCATTGCCGTGTCGGGGTTTCCGGGGTCGACAAGATATATTGGCACCTGGCGGTCGCGCACATAGTAGACCAAGGATGCTGCGGGATATACCGCCAGCGACGTACCCACAACGATAAGAATATCGGCCGTAGAGACAATCTTACACGCCGTATCGAACATGGGCACCGACTCACCAAAGAAGACGATATGTGGGCGCAGCAGAGCACCATCCTCGCCACGCTCGTCGAGCGACTGCTCCCAGCCATCGTTGATATCGTAGATAAGGTCGGGATTGCGCTCCGAGCGTAGCTTCATAAGCTCGCCATGGAGGTGTACAACACGCGATGACCCTGCCTGCTCGTGGAGGTTGTCGACATTCTGTGTGATGACAACGACATCCGCCCACTCCTCCATAGAAGCGATGGCCAAGTGTCCCGCATTGGGGCGCTTCGTGAGCGACTCCCTGCGTCGCAGGTTGTAAAACTCTATGACCTTCGTGCGGTTATTTCTGAGCGCCTCAGGCGTACATACCTCCTCGATACGGTAGTTAGCCCAGAGACCATCGGCATCGCGAAATGTGGCAATGCCACTATCGGCACTGACACCTGCACCCGTAAATACAACAATCTTCTTTTTCGTCATAGTCCAATTTTTTTTCAAAGTTACTACATTTATCACAATATTCACACTACTATGCCCGATTTTTGTCACATAGGATTGTATATTTAACCAAAAGTGCTACCTTTGTAGAAGAAATTTAAATATTGGGAGATTACATAGATGAAAAAGCTATTGCAAAATTTAGGCCTTTGGATTATCATAGCAATGGTCATCGGCATCGTTGTGGGCGTATATATGGGCCCCGAGGCCTCGATGTTTAAGCCCCTGGGCGACCTATTTATCCAGCTCATCAAGATGCTTGTCGTGCCCCTTGTGCTGGTCTCAATCATCAGCGGAGCCTCGGCTCTTGGCGAGACCAAGTCGGCAGGACTTATCGGTGGCCTTAGCATCGGCTATATGATTATCACAACGATTATATCCATCAGCGTTGCCCTCTTCCTCGGTGAGCTCTTCCAGCCCGGAGCATCTGTAGACCGCGATGCTGTGGTGTCGTTGGCGACAGCTGCCGAGAGTGTGGAGACCACCTCGGGCTCTCCCGCAGCAATGGGCTTCTGGGATACGGTCATCGGCATGATACCCGCAAACCCCATAGCGGCACTCACCGAGGGTAACATCCTACAAATCATAATCTTCGGTCTCTTCATCGGCTTCGGAATATCGTCGCTCGCGGCAGAGAAACGACAGCGCATCACGGGCGGCCTCAACATCATCCTCGATGCCCTCATCTGGTGCATAGGCAAGGTGATGCTCGTAGCACCGTTTGGTGTTTTTGGTCTTATCGCCGACGCCACGGGAACCTTCGGCTTCGACATTCTCGTGCAGGTGGCCAACGTGCTTTGGATAGACCTTATTGCTGTGTTTATCATAGGCTTTGGTCTCTACCCATTGACCATAGTCCTCTTCTCGCGTGTACCTCTGGGCAAGTACTTCCGTGCGATGATTAAACCACAGGTGGTGTCGTTCTCCACAGCCTCGTCGCTCGCCACGCTACCCGTAAACATGGAGGCATGTGACGAGATGGGCATCTCGAAGCAGACATCGGGCTTTGTGCTACCCCTCGGTGCTACGATTAACATGTCGGGTAACGCCATATACTACGCCCTGTTAGCCACCTTCTTCGCGCAGTTCTACGGCATAGACCTTACTATGGCCGACTACGTCTCTATCACCATCGTCTGCGCCCTCGGTGCTATAGGCCAGGCAGGTGTTCCGGGCCCCACGCTGCTAGCAGCAGCCGTGCTCGTAGCTGCCGATATACCCCTCGAGGGACTGCCCCTCTTCTACGCCCTCGACCGTATATTCGACATGGTGCGCACGACACTCAACATCACGGGCGATGCAGCATGCTCGGCCGTGGTCGACAGGTTTGTTAAGAGGTAACTAAAGCGGTATGATATTTGATCGTTTCATAGGCGTTAAATCTTACGCCTATGAAACGATCTTCTATTATCACCTTTTCTATTATCGTTGTGCTCATTGCGGGCATAACCATAAGTATTGAGGCACAGAGCGATGCCACGGCAACGAAGAGTGCCACACGCACAGCACAGCAGGAGGCACGCCAGCAACGCCGTGCCGAGCGTCTTGCCAAGTATGAGCGCTTTGTCGACTCGCTGGTATTGTCGCACAACTACCGCTTCGTGCCACAGACGATGCAACAGCTACCCGCAGGCATGATGCGCAACCTCATGAATCCCGAGTACGAGATTATCGTATGGACAGATGCCGTAGATGTATGTCTCCCCTACCTCAAGGGCTATACACCACCCTATTACCCCGTAGTATTCAACTACGTACTTCCGAGCGTGGAGGGATATACCGCCGAGCAGACTAACGACGGTTGGCATGTGACGTTCCGCTCGACGATGTTTTCATCGACAGACTACACCTTCTCGTTGGAGATATACTCGCGCTATGGTGGTGCTCTGTTGACCCTCTCCTCGCCATTCTACAACAGTGTGCAATACACCGGCAACCTCTTTGCCATCTAATCAAATAGCTGTTAGAACAAACGTCCGTTGAAATCAACGGACTCCCTTGGGCGTGAGGCTGACTTATTCAGCCTCACTTATTTACTATTAGTCTATACCCCGAGCCACGCACCGATTGTATCTCTACACGCCTATCGTCAGCAAGGTAGCTGCGCAGTCGCGAGATAAAGACATTGAGAGAGCGCAGTGTGTAGTAGCTATCGTCGCCCCAAATATCGAGGAGCAGTTCATTTGAGCTGACAACATCACCCTGACATTTTGCAAGGCGTTCAAGTATCGCCGATTCGCGTGCCGTAAGTCGTCGCGTGGAGCCATTTATCGTGAGTGTCCAACGTCGACTATCGAGGTGATAGTTACCGAAATGGAGGCTGTCATCCGTAGCATCGCTATCCACCGAGTGACGAGCAAGGAGTGCCGCAACACGCGCCAAGAGTTCATCCAACGAAAATGGCTTACGCAGGTAGTCGTTACCGCCACGACGGAAGCCCTCGACAACATCCTCAGCACCACTGCGTGCCGAGAGGAAGAGAATCTCAACACGCCTATCCATACGTCGTATACGCTCGACCATCGTGAGGCCATCGACACACGGCATCATAATGTCGGCGATGACAAGGTCGGGATGCAGCCTTGTATAGGCCTCAAGGCCGGCATCGCCATCGGCTGTAAGTGTCACCTCATAGCCTACATCGCGGAGCGTATCGCACAGTATACGCCCCAAGGCGGCCTCATCTTCGACAATAAGTATACGTCTACTTTCCATAGCGCGGCAGTTTTATAGTAAAACGAGTACCCTCCCCACGTGTCGACTCCACGGCGATGCTTCCGTGATGTCGACGAACAATATTCTGGACATAGTAGAGCCCAAGGCCATAGCCCGAGGATGAGTATCTATTTTCGTGGGTTATACGATAGAATTTGTTGAATATGCGTTTATGCTCACTCCGCGGTATGCCTATACCATTATCCGCTATCGAGATGTAGACGTAGGCACGCTTGGTTGTTATGCCGACAGTGACCTTAGGATTCTCGGGAGAGTATTTTATGGCATTATCCATAATTGCCGAGAGCACACCCTTAAGATGAAAGTTATCGGCCACGACAGCGCAATCATCGCTTATATCGATGCTCCACGCCACGCGACGTGAGGCATAGCGCATATCGAGAGCATCGCGTAGCGACATTACCATACTCCTCAACAGACACTCTTCGGGGCGTAGCTCGGCCGTGGCAAACTCCTCGGTAGCATTGCGCAATATCTCCTCGACCATATCGTTGAGGCGTTGTAGCTCTCCAAGCGACATATCGAGATAGTCGTTACGCGCAGCCTCGCTCTCAGCGATGGCAGGCATCGTACGCAACGCTTCGGTGGCGGCATGTGCCGCAGCAATTGGCGTTTTTAGCTCGTGGGTAATATTGTGCGTAAGGTCACGACGTATGCGGTCAACCTCCTTAGCCTTAAATAGTGTGCGTAGCAGGAAGATGAATGTCGCACTGAGCAACAACACCGAAAGGAGCTGTAGTATGAGTATCCATCGCATGTTCGCGAGTATCTCAGCTTGTGGATCCTCTACGATGAGGCGTAGAATGAGCGGTCGCAGATATTTGTCAATAACGATATGCTTTCTGTTTGTCATCGTATCGCCCGTAGACATGATGACAATAGGCTCAGTTGCCGTTGTCGACAGCACCTCCACGCGGAAATGTGTCGTGATGCTCGCCGTGCGCATACCCTCGGCAACGAAGGCATGAAAGCGCGATATGTTACCTATATTTATCGAGGCATCGTCATACATCGTAGGCGCTACATATCGCCATGCCGCCTCCTCCAAGATACTATGCATCTGTTGCTCGTAGCGGCTCTCCATATCGCGGTATGTGCGTACCGCCCAAATGCTCTCCACGACGGTAAGGAGCACAAGCGACAGGACAACCATTAGCGACAGAATACTAAATCTCGACTTATTCATAACACTGGCTTTTGCTGAAACAAAGGTAGTAAAAAAGTTGGCAGCAGATATTGCACACCTTGTTATTTAACACTATTTAACTTTTGGTTAACACTCTTTAACGATAAATCTTCGTCAATATCTTTTTCTTGATGTACCTTTGCGATAGAAACGATGATAAAGAGCTCTTTAGTTGTATAGTTAACATTAAAGATTTTAGTTATGAAACGCTTAGTTACACTTTTTATCGCCTCGGTTATAATCTCTACAACCTCGGCATGGGCAGAGGCCAGCACACAGCAGCCTCTATATATCGTAGATGGCAATGTCGTAGGCATCGAAGAGCTTAAGAGCATCGACTCTAACGACATCGAGTCGATGACCTCTATTGTAGACAAGGAGCAGTTACGCTTCTTCGAGCAATATGGCGATACGAGCAACGGTGTTGTTGTAATATCGCTCAAGAGCAGAGCTGATGAAGATATACCATTCCTAATGGCGGATGTCATGCCCTCGTTTATGGGTGGCGACCTGCTCACCTTCCGCAACTGGGTGATGGAGAACCTACGCTATCCCACGGAGGCGCTTACGCTCAGTCTTGATGGCGATGTGGTTGTCCGCTTCGTTGTCGGCCGCGATGGATATATCGACATTGACAATATATCCTTCCTAAAGTTTAGCCACGCACTGTTTGTCGACGAGGTTACGCGCGTCATCTCGCTATCACCACGCTGGACTCCCGCCATTCAGCATGGTCGCACGGTACCTGTAGCCTTCGTGCTGCCCATAAGCTTCAATATAGATGATGACACCGATACTGCTACGGAGCGTGAGCCCGCGAGTACCATGAAGGTGGATAGTAACCTTATCGTTGTCAACGCCATGATTAAGGGCAGCGATGTACCTAAGGAGGAGCAACCCTTGTGGATGATTGATGGTCTGCCGGCAACGATAGAGGAGGTGGAGGCACTATCTCCCGAGAGCATACTCCACATGGCGATATTGAAAGACAAGGCGACGCTCACCTATTATGAGGATTATGGCGACACATCAAATGGTGTGGTGCTCATAACGAAGAAGCCGAGCGACCCACGTGTGGAGAGTGAGCCCGAGAGCTTGCCACTCTTCCGTGGTGGTCACATCTCGACCTTCGAGCAGTGGGTATGTGATAACATTCGCTACCCCAAGGCACTTGCCGAGGCGGGCATCGAGGCGCATATCCTTGTCAGGTTCATCGTCAATAGCTCGGGTTATGTCGAGATTGTCAAGATGGACTATATGAAGGGTACGCCTAACAAGTTGTTCGAGAAGGAGATACGCGACGCTATCCTCAAGTCGCCACGCTGGACTCCCGCAATGAAGGATGGCAAGCCCGTAGCATTTCAGTCGGCATTGCCCGTAATCTTCGGCACGATGCCTACGCCCAATGACAAGATAGTAATTAGTAATGAGTAACTCTATAAGTTCCTATGGGGCTTGTAGGTTCTGATAGGTTCCCATGGGTTCATTAACGTAAGACTAATTTCTTGTCAGAAGTCGTGAGATGTGGCGCCAAATGAAAGAGCCTCGGATGGGACATACTTTGACGTATTTCCCATTCGGGGCTCTGAGGTTTGGTGCCGCAGATTACGGCTTATCACAAGAAATTACTTTTGGCGGAAGTATATCTGCACAGGCACTCCCGAGAAATCCCACTCCTCACGCAGTTTGTTCTCGAGGAAGCGGCGGTATGACTCCTTGATATACTGTGGCAAGTTCACGAAGAAGGCGAACTGCGGTGTCGGTGTGGGCAGCTGTGTGACGTACTTAATCTTGATATACTTACCCTTAGTCGCTGCGGGGGGATAGTTCTCGATGAGGGGTAGGAAGAAGTCGTTGAGCTCCGACGTAGATATGCGGCGCTTGCGCGACTGATATACGCGGATGGCGGCCTGCAATACATCGAGGATACGCTGCTTGTTTATCACCGAGGTGAAGATGATGGGTATGTCGCTGAAGGGTGCAAGCTTCTTCTCGAGGAACTCGCGCCACACCTTCATGGTATTGCTATCCTTCTCCACCAAGTCCCACTTATTTACCACGATGACACATCCCTTGCGGTTACGCACGATGAGGTTATGGATGTTTAAGTCCTGCGACTCTATGCCCTGCTCCGCGTCGAGCATGAGGACACACACGTCGGAGTTCTCGATAGCACGTATCGAGCGCATAACAGAGTAAAATTCGAGATCCTCCGTGACCTTACCCTTCTTACGCATACCTGCGGTGTCGATAAGGTAGAAGTCCATGCCGTACATGTTGTAGCGCGTGTGTATCGAGTCGCGCGTGGTGCCTGCCACGTTGGTGACGATGTTACGCTCCTGACCAAGGAGTGCGTTTGTCATAGAGGACTTACCGACATTCGGGCGGCCGACGATGGCGATGCGCGGGAGTGTGGCATCGTACTCGGCGGTGGTATCCTCGGGGAGGTTGGCAAGGATGGCATCCATCATATCTCCCGTACCACTACCCGACATTGAGCTTATACAGTAGGGCTCGCCAAGACCCAGCGAGTGGAACTCGTGCGAGAAGTATATGAGGTCATAGGTATCGACCTTATTGCATACGAGCATCACCTTCTTACCCGAGCGGCGAAGGATGTCGGCCATCATCATATCGAGGTCGGTAATGCCCGTGCGCACCTCAACGAGGAAGAGTATAAGGTCAGCCTCGTCGATGGCGAGCATCACCTGACGACGAATCTCGTCCTCGAAGATATCCTCACTATTCACGGTATAACCACCCGTATCTATCACCGAGAACTCCTTACCATTCCAATCGGTCTTGCCATAGTGGCGGTCGCGCGTCGTTCCTGCCGTCTCATCGACGATGGCCTGACGCTGGCCAACAAGGCGGTTGAAGAGTGTCGACTTACCAACATTCGGGCGTCCTACAATAGCTACAAGGCTCATAATATCACTTTTATTAATTCTTACAATCGGCCACAAAGATAAGTCAAATCCTCGGATTTTGGAAACTTTACAAAATATTTACCCGAAATTTTGGTTTATTTATCTAAAATGAGTATCTTTGGAAGTTATTATTATAGACAAGGAGTGAAAGATATAGAGATAATGAGTCGTAGAAGAATGGGGATGAGGGGCATTACTATTATTGCAATGCTCGTTGTGGCGCTGTTTACCACGTCGAGAGTTGTGGCTCAAGAGGCACAGACACACCACGACCATCACAACCACCACGACCACGGCCATCATGACCACAACCACGACTATACGTTCTACCCCACTGACGGCATTGGAGGCCAGGTGCCCAAGATTCGCACCGAGTGGGGCATAGGCATCGGTGGTGCCTACACGGGTATATACCACACCTCGACGTCAGACGTCAAGCTCAAGCCACGCTTCGGCTTCCACGGACACCTCGACTTTGCCGTGTGCTTCGGGCGTAACTTCGCCATCGAGGCGGAGATTGTCTATGAGGGTGGCTCGATAGATGCTGCCACGGAGAGGGTGGAGCACAGGGTGAGAACACGCACGGTGGACTTTCCGCTGCTGCTATCGCTACGTATGGCCAACAACATCGTGCGCATAACTGCAGGCCCCGTATTTACGATTATGAGCAAGACGGAGTATACGCACGAGGGCGAGGTTATGCTCTATGGCCCGGCGCAGCCTACGTGGAACATCGCGGGAGGTTTAGCCTTCGGCATAGGGCGCAATTTCATCATCGAGGCGCGATACATACACGCCCTTGCAGATACCACAAACCAATTTCAGGGCGTTGAGTTCAGCACGCGCCCCTACAAGATCACGGCAGGTGTGACCTTAGTATTTTAGGTGTTGAATGGATTGAGAGTATGAGTGAAGAGATCGTAAAAGAGATACTTATCGAGGGTGTCGATGCCCGCGAACTATATGGCACACAGGATGCCTACTTGGAGCAGATGCGCGAGCTATGCCCCAAGCTCAAGATTGTGGCTCGAGGCGACAAGATCAAAGCCCTCGGTGCCCGTAGCGACGTGGCGGCCTTCGAGCGTAGGATGAATGCTCTGGTAGACTACTACGTCAAGTATGGCCATATATCGTCGGAGGTGGTATCGCAGGCATTCTCGTCGAGCCTCGCGGAGCTGAGCACCGAGCCACCGGCCGTGGATAAGGATGTCATCGTCTATGGCAACAACGGAGCGATAATACGTGCCCGCACCATAAACCAGCAGCGTCTTGTCAAGCAGGCCGAGAGGTGCGACCTCATGTTTGCCGTGGGCCCCGCGGGCTCGGGTAAGACATACACGGCCATAGCCCTCGCTGTGCGAGCACTCAAGGAGCGCGAGGTGCGACGTATAATCCTCACGCGCCCCGCGGTGGAGGCGGGAGAGAAGCTCGGCTTCCTGCCGGGCGACATGAAGGAGAAGCTCGACCCATATTTGCAGCCGCTGTACGACGCGCTGAACGACATGATTCCTGCGGCTAAGCTCCAGAAATTCTTGGAGGAGGGCACGGTGCAGATCGCACCCCTTGCGTATATGCGTGGACGTACGCTCGACAACGCCTTTGTCATCCTCGACGAGGCACAGAACACGACACTATCGCAGATAAAGATGTTCCTCACGCGCATGGGTCGCAATGCCAAGTTCATCGTCACGGGCGACGTCACACAGATAGACCTTCCGCGCCGCTCCGACAGCGGACTCACGCGAGCGATGGATACACTACGCAACATCGAGGGTATAGGCATCGTTGAGTTCGACAAGCGCGACATCGTGCGCCACCGCCTGGTGAAGTATATCGTCGAGGCGTTCGACAAGCGCGAGGAGCTCGAAAATGGACTTAGAAACAAGCACGACAACAACCAAACAACAGATAACAAATAACTAATAACTAATAATTAACGACTAAAACTATGGACAAGAATTTGAAAGGTTTGAAGCCGGCACTCGTGTGGAAGCACTTTGCCGAGATTTGCAACATCCCCCACCCCTCGCACGAGGAGGATGCCATCCGCGCATACATCGTGAAGTGGGCCGAGGAGCTCGGCTTGGAGCATAAGGTTGACGAGGCGCAGAACGTATACGTCTATAAGCCCGCGACACCCGGCATGGAGGATCGCAAGGGTATCATCATGCAGGCACACACCGACATGGTGCCCCAGAAGAACAACGACAAGGAGTTCAACTTCTCGACCGACCCCATCGAGGCATATATCGATGGCGAGTGGGTTACGGCCAATGGCACGACGCTGGGTGCCGACAACGGCATAGGCCTCGCTGCGGCAATGGCAGCGATGGAGGATACGGAGCTCGTTCACGGCCCGCTGGAGTGCCTCTTCACGGCGACAGAGGAGACAGGCATGGATGGTGCCTTCGGTCTTAAGAGCGGCATGCTCAAGGGCGACATTCTGCTCAACCTCGACTCGGAGACTGAGGGTGAGTTGTACGTTGGTTGCGCCGGTGGTATGGATGTAAATGTGACATTCAAGTACAAGGAGCAGCCCTTGGAGGGTAAGTTCGCGGCATACAAGGTTACAGTCAAGGGTCTCAAGGGTGGTCACTCGGGCATCCAGATCGGCACGCAGCGCGCCAATGCCAACAAGGTGTTGTTCCGTCTGTTGCGTCAGGAGACCGAATCATACGGCTTGGAGCTTGCATCGGTTGAGGGTGGCAATATGCGTAATGCCATACCGCGCGAGGCGTGGGCTATCGTCGTTGTACGCGAGGCGGAGAAGGCTATCTTCGAGGCTAACGTGAAGTCGTACGAGAAGGTTATCATCAAGGAGTTCGAGGGCATCGAGGACTCTATCGAGATCTTTGCCGAGCCTATCGAGTGCCCCAAGACCATCATCCCGCACCTCGAGTCGCACTCATTGATTCGCGCCGTATGTGGCTGCCCCAATGGCGTGCAGCGCATGTCGACAGCTATGGAGGGTCTCGTGCAGACATCGTCAAACCTCGCCATCGTAGCATCTACGGGCACGACAATCGAGGTTAAGTGCTTGTTGCGCTCGTCGGTAGACACCGAGAAGGGCGAGTTGGCAGGCGCCATCTCTTCAGTATTCGAGTTGGCAGGTGCCGACGTGGAGCTCTCGGGCTCATATAGCGGCTGGAATCCCAATATGAAGTCACCCATCCTCCACACCATGCTTGAGTCATACGAGAAGCTCTATGGCGTGAAGCCCGCAGTTACAGCCATCCACGCAGGCTTGGAGTGCGGCATCATCGGCGCTAAGTATCCGGGTATGGATATGATCTCGTTTGGCCCTACAATCTGCTACCCCCACTCTCCCGATGAGAAGGTAGAGATTGCCTCGGTCGAGAAGTTCTACGACTTCCTCCTCAACACTATTCGTAACGCCCCCAAGAAGGCATAACACTAAGGTGAGATGAAGTCGCAGACGTTGGATAGACCTACAGTTGTAGGCGACGTTAAGTGGTTCGTAATCGTCAACCCCATTGCCGGCTCAGGCAAGGGGTTGGACGACTACCCACTGATTTCTAAACTGTTGCGCGACAACAACATAAAGTGCGAGGCGGTATTCACCGAGCATAAGTGTCACGCCACGGAGCTAACGGTGTCGGCCGTCGAGCAGGGCTACAGGCATATCATCGTCGTGGGTGGCGATGGTACGTTGCACGAGGTTGTAAACGGACTATTTATCCAGAAGCAGGCGGCACCCTCGGATGTAACCATCGCGGTTATTGCCGTAGGTACGGGCAACGACTGGATACGTATGTATGGCATACCCCAGCGCTACTCGGAGGCCATACGAGCACTTAAGGAGGGCTACACCTTCCTGCAGGATGTCTCGGAGGTGGAGTACGAGGAGGCGCAATATCGCCAGATGCGATATATGGCCAATGTGGCGGGTGTAGGCTTCGATGCCGAGGTTATACGCCACTACCAGCACCGCAAGGCTAAGGGCCATACGGGCAAGGCCTCGTACCTATGGAGCATGCTCAGGACATTCTTCGGCCACAAATCTGCAGGTGTGAAGCTATGGATCGACGACGAGCTCATCTCCAACAGCTTCCTCTTCAGCATAGCCATCGGCGTATGTAAGTACAACGGTGGTGGTATACAGCAGCTCCCCGAGGCTGTTTCGGATGATGGACTGTTGGATATCACAATGATACGTCCGGTACACTGGTGGCACGTGGTATTTCGCATACGTCGCCTCTTCAACGGCACGATATACTCTATCGGCCATGTCACGCACATGCAGGGACGCAAGGTGCGCATAGAGTCGTCGCCCGACAGCCAACTGGAGATTGATGGCGAGCTCTTTGGCACGACACCCATAGAGTTTCGCGTGTGTCATCGCGAGGTGAGGGTCATTGTCAACAAGTCGTTCTTGGACAAGGTGGGTAAACAGGCATAGCCACACACTGCGACTATACCTATAGTATATATAAGCCGAGGGCATCACATGTGGTGCTCTCGGCTTTTCGTTTGTTGGCATACGAACATAAACTCGTCTAATTTAATAAAATATATATTATGATGGTTTGCTGTTTACTTTTTTTTTACTACTTTTGCCACGTATAATGGTGTGATGTATAAATACAGATACATTAACCACATGACATATAAGACGAATAACTAAATAACACTAATTTAATGTCTATGAGAAAAACCTTACAACTTTTTGCTTTGCTTGTTGCGGCTATCTGCATGATTGGCTGTAGCGACGACAGTGGGGTTGACAAATTGCCAAATGACCCCGGCAATAACCCCGAGAATCCCGAAAATCCCGAGGATCCCGAAAATCCGGAGAATCCCACGGTTCCCGAGATTACTATCACCGAGGTGGAGCTCACATACGACAGCTACACCTTTGAGATCACCTCAAACGTTGAGGGTGAGTTTGGCTATGTATACGTCAAGGATGGCTTCGACGTGCCCCTCTTCCAGGATTGGTTTGCCAGCAACTCTGGCACAATAAAGGATAAGACCACGGTTAAGATTGAGGGTCTGTACGACGATACCACCTACAAGCTCTGCGTTGTACTCCGCAGCGCAAAGGATGGTGCATATAGTGCGCCCAAGATGATTACCTTCACCACGCCCGACGATGGCAAGGTGAATCCTATCATCATTGAGAATACTACGTACGACACTATCACTTTCACCATCAACATCCCTGGCAGCTACGTATACCAGTGTATATCAAAGGATTACCTCGAGTATGTAGGTCAGACACCCGAGAGCTATATCAGCACGGTAGGTATCGGCATTACCGCTTCAGGAGTGCAGACTATCGAGTGGGTTGATGGTAACAAGATGGGAGACTATAATATGGAGGTAAAAGAGGATCGTGACTACTACGTGATTGCAGCTATCGCCGAGAAGCAGCAGGTTGTTGGCGACATCTTTGTTGCAACGACACGTACTCCTAAGCGACCCACATCTAATGCCGGCATGACCGTAGAGCTCAAGAACATCACATCTATGGGTGTAACCGTAACAACAACCCCCAGCGACTCTGTAAATGAGTATTGGGTATATGTACGCGACAAGGTGTGGGCAGAGAGCATAATTGGTAGCTATGGCGAATCGATGCTTCAATCTCTCGTTAAGAACCCCACAGCTGGCGCATGGCATCTTACAGCTGCGAACGAGCAGGTGTGGGAAGGCCTTGCACCATCTACCGAGTACTACTGCATGGTGGTTATCCGAGATAATATGGAGGCTGAGAATCTCATTATCCAGGAGTTTACAACCACTGGTGCAACACTGGCTGCGCCTAAGGTTGAATTCTCGATGACACGTCCTTCGACAGATAGCTATAAAACACTAAGTATCAACATCTACTCTGAGGATGCAACATCAGTAAGATTGGCATACGGCACCAAGGGCGACTTCGACGTTATGCGTAAAGAAGGTCACGACGATGACTATATTCTCCGCAACGAAGGTATTGATATTAGTGGTACGAACCTGGAAGCTATCCGCACTACGGGTCTTAGCCTCAAGATGGAGGATCTCTTCCCCGAGGTAGAGTATGTAGCCCTCATCAGCGTTAAGAATATTGAGCAGACAGAGACCATCAAGGGTGCTACGATGTCAACAACGGCGAAGCCCGTGCCTGCACGTGTTGAGTCGGATCTCTTCACATCGCTTCTTGGCGAGTGGGAGGTATCGTACCAGCTCCAGCAGTTCAACGTTCAGAACGTATCAATCAATAGTGCTCGCGTAACCATCGCTCAGGGTGCTGATGCTACTACCGAGAAGCGCTACCGCGAGCAAAACCGTCTTGTAGTTCTTAACTGGCCCTTCAATGTTACGGCACAGGGCGTACACGAAGCTCCCGTAATGCAGAGCCCCGAGAAGCTCATGAATTACAACCCCGACTACTGGGGAGCATATCCCGAGCTCGCATATCGCGACTATGGTCCCAAGATCTTCTTGGAGATTGGTGCCGGTGATGTTGTAACCGTACCTACATCACGCAGCGAGTACCTCTACAACTGGTCGGATGTAGATGGTATATTTTACTTCTTCGGTTGCGACTTGAACAATAAGTTCACTGCGCCCGCAACATTCCCCGTGACGATTTCGGCTGATGGCAACACGCTCACTATCGGTGCCCACCAGGCAGGTGAAGAGTTCAGCTATGGCATCTATCGTCCCGCAGTGTTCCGTGGAAGTGAGCCTTGGGCGATTGCCTTGGGTGACATCACGCTTACACGCGTAAACTAAAGAAACTTAACAGATATATAGCGGGGTGCAAGCCCTGCTATATATCTAAAAACGTAAATACAAGATGAAGAAATATCTATTTTTAGCTTTGGCAGCTCTTGTGGGTTTCGTAGCGTGCGAGACTGAGCCCGACACCACCCCCAAGCAGACATTGACACTCTCGGTGGATAATAGCGAGATATATGCCAATGGCACACAGGCAGCCACATTCACCGTTAAGGATGAGAGTGGCGCTGTAGTAGAGGATGCAACCATCTACTTCGCATCATCAAACGAGGCTCTTACATCTAAGAGCTTCACCACAACGTATGCAGGCACCTACACGTTCTACGCGATGAAGGGTAACGAAAAGTCGAATACGGTGACCGTAACCGCCAAGGAGGTTACCACCGAGACTAAGGTTGTAACCCTCACGGCTGACACCACATCGCTCAAGGTAAACGCCACGGTTACCTTCACGGTAGATTGCAATGGCGAGGATGTAACCTCTCAAGGCGAGATTTACAACGCTGCGGGCGATACCAAGCTCGAGGGTAACACCTTCACTACGGCCGAGGCCGGCGAGTACTCGTTCTACGCTATGTATGAGGGTGAGAAGTCGAACAACGTGACTGTGACCTTCACCAAGGATGAGGTTGTAGTTCCCGATGCGTTGACGCTCAGCGTAACACCCTCAACAATCTATGCCGATGGCGTGGAGAAGGCTACATTTACGCTTACAAGAGGTCAGGAGAGCATCACCGACTTTGAGCTCTACAACGCCGATGGCGATGTAAAGCTCGAGGGCAAGGAGTTCACAACGACAGAGCCTAAGGTATACACCTTCTACGCCATGTACGAGGGCGAGAAGTCGAACAGCGTGGAGCTCACTGCACGTATGAAGATTGTCGAGGAGGAGCAGCCTATCGAGATTGAGGCTACATCGTTGACCATCAAGGCTAACGGCGTAGACTCAACTAAGTTCACCGTATTGCAGAGTGGTGCCAACGTAACAAATAGCGCTACGATATATGTAAATGATGGTGTGCTTAATGGCAATAAGTTCATAACTACTGCCCCCGGCACATACACTGTATATGCCACGAAGGGCACGGTAAAGTCTAACGAGCTAACAATCACTGCCGAGGAGGTTACAGCTACGGGCAAGACTATCGTCTTTGCCGAGGGCGTTACGCTCACATCGGGCTGGTACGACGTGAACAAGAAGGCTGCAGGCGACAACGGCGACATAAACATGTGCTGGGCTGCCGCATCGTCGAATATGATTCAGTGGTTCCAGGATCGCTATAAGGCTGCCGGCAAGACGCTACCCGCAGGTGCTACCGATGGCCCGGGTGTCACCACGTATGGCAAATATGGAGCTTATGAGTTG
>JAFWYM010000012.1 GCA_017517705.1 Alistipes sp. | reverse complement strand
GCCCGAGCCAGAGCCCGAGCCAGAGCCCGAGCCTGAACCAGAGCCTGAACCAGAGCCTGAACCTGAACCCGAACCCGAACCCGAGCCTGAACCAGAGCCTGACCCTGAACCCGAACCCGAACCCGAGCCCGAGCCCGAGCCCGAGCCAGAGCCCGAGCCTGAGCCTGAGCCTGAGCCCGAGATTGTAAAACGATCGGGGTATAAATCAGTTTATGCAGCCTCAAGATCGAATATTGAAAATGCGCTCAACAAACCGTATGTGTGGTTATTGCTATTGTTAATAGTAATAGCTATTGCTGTTGCGTCCATTGCCCTATTTAAAGATGAAAAAATAAAGGATACTGATAGTAATAGTAGAGTAGATGCCATAATAGCAGATGATGATGTACATAGTAATGGTACATTGTCTACTAAGATCATGCCTGATGGCACATCTTCGTCAATAGTCAGTGATGAAGAGAACCCGCAAGATGTGGAGAATGATTCTGCGCTTGCCCCTGTTCTAAATGTAAACTCAAAGTCGTTGATTAACATAGGTGCAAATGGGGGAAGTGGAACAATTGGTTACTCAATTACTAATCCTAAAGATGGAGCATCGTTAAGGATTAAGTGTAGTGATGAATGGTTGAGTGCTAAGGATTCGGGAGGTAAGATTACCTATAAAGTAACGCCAAATACTATCAGTGATAATAGAAGTGCAACAATTACGATCTCCTATTTAGATCAAGATGTTAAAATTGTAGTATCTCAGGAAGCTATGAGTATTGTGGAATTATCCCTAAAATCCGAATCTGATGATAACTCTAATTCTGAACTTGCTAAAGAATTAACGTCTGAAAATCAGGATGATAAGCTTTATAGTGTTGGAGACTACTATGATTATCGAGGTAAACAGGGCGTAGTTTTCGAGGTTTGGGAAGATGGCCGCCATGGTAAGATTGTAAGTATGGATGAGATTAATACCATTTGGCATACATATATCCAATTTGAAAAAGGCATTGTAGTCGGCACGACAAATGAGTCGAATGGATATACTAATACACAGAAGATCAATGTGCGTGATGACAGAGATCAGTACCCAGCTTTTATGTGGTGTATAAATAAGGGGGCAGGGTGGTATTTGCCTGCAAAGAATGAGTTGTTGACTCTTTATAAGCATCGTAAGTCAATAAATAACACTATTACCGAAAAGGGAGGTACTCCACTTGGAGTAGAGTCGTATTGGTCATCGACAGAGTTTATAGGAGAAGATAATTACCGAGCGTGGAGCGTATATATGAGTAATGGATTTACTAGCAACAACGGAAAGAGTAGTGATGGATATGTGCGTGCCGTCTCTGCTTTTTAGAATTTATTTATGGCTATGGAACTACTAACGGGTGTGACACTTCAGCAGGGCAAATACCGCATTGTCCGTACGCTTGGGCGTGGCGGCTTCGGTATCACCTATCTTGCTGAGCAGGTTTTGGCTAAGCGTATGGTCTGCATCAAGGAGTTTTTCCCTAAGGACTACTATAAGCGCGATGGCGACTCGCAACATATCTCCCTCTCGTCGGATGGTTTTCGCGAGACCATGGGGCGCTTCAAGGATAAGTTCTTGAAGGAGGCGCAGCTTATTGCCGGTCTCGATCATCCGAACATCATCCGCATCCACGACCTCTTCGAGGAGAATGGCACGGCATACTACGTCATGGAGTATATCGATGGCGAGTCGTTGCATAGTCTCGTTTCGCGGCGTGGTGCTCTTAGCGAGGCGGATGCTAAGGGCTACATCGAACAACTCGCTGCCGCCCTCCGTCATATCCACGCGCACGACATCGCCCACCTCGATGTTAAGCCTGGCAATATCATGGTTCAGACCAAGGATAACCGTGCAGTGTTAATCGACTTTGGCCTCTCGAAGCACTACGACGTAGGAGGTGCGCAGACGAGCTCTACGCCCGTGGGTATCAGCCACGGCTACGCCCCTATGGAGCAGTACCAGACGGGTGGTGTCAGCACCTTCTCGCCCGGTACGGATATATACTCTATGGGTGCCACGCTCTACTTCCTTACCGTTGGCAAGACGCCACCCACGGCTGCCATTGTGGGTGAGGATGGCCTTGGCGTGCTTCCCTCGCACCTCTCCGAGTCCACGCGCACAGCTATCGAGCGTGCTATGCAGCTGCGCCGTAAGGATCGTCCCGCCAGTGTGGAGGAGTTTTTGTCGCTGCTCCATGGCGCAAGCGAGGATACATCCATCGAGTTGCAACCCGAGTCTGAACTTCGAGCCACGCCTTCAAAGCCTGCGGATGATCAGCCCGAGCCACAACCCAAGCGCAAGGGGTGGTGGCTATGGCTGCTGTTGCTCTTGGCAGTTGTAGGTGTTGTATGTGGCATCGCGCTTTCGGTTGGCGAGGATAAAGAGGATGATGTTGTTGTAACTACCGAGTTGGCGGAGGTTGCTGTAATTTCTGAGCTCGAGCCAGAGCCTGTTGCTACGAAAGCGGAGACCTACAATATTGGCGACTACTACAGCGAGAATGGTAAGCAAGGCGTTGTCTTTGAGGTGTGGGATGGCGGTCGCCACGGTAAGATAGTTAGCCTTGATGAGACTAACGGTGTTTGGGATTCGCGAGTGACGTGGGATGCAACAAATAGTTATGGAAATGGTACACGCACTTATGCCGATACTAAGAGCGATGGTAAGACTAATACGGATAAGATAATGGCTCGCTCGGATAGCGACTATTTCCCCGCATTCAAGTGGTGTAGGGCGAAGGGTAGCAGCTGGTATCTGCCTGCAGTCGATGAACTTAATAAAATATACAACAATAAGAGTGTGCTTAATGCCACTTTGCAGAAGTATGGTGCTACTTTAAACGATAGTTGGTATTGGTCATCAACAGAGTATGTTGATTATAAGCCGGAGTTCTGCGCGTGGTATGTCAATATGGGCAATGGCTACACCTACTACTACCGTAAGAGCTACGACAACTCTGTGCGCGCCGTGTCCGCTTTTTAGAATTAGGCTTTGGTGGTAAGTGGCTACCGCTTTAATGCTTCTCCCCGCAACCTAAGTTGCGGGGAGTTTTTTTGTGGGAGCTTTGCTTCCAAAATGTCATTCTGAACGCAGTGAAGAATTTGAGTGTGGGTAGTATAGGGAGTTTAGGGAGTTTAGGGAGTATGGGTAGTATGGGTAGTATGGGTAGTATGGGTAGCTATCTGTTAGCGCTTTACCCACTCTACCCAATCTACCCACTCTACCCAGTATCCCCATGACTGCGCTATTGCGATGGGGGTGTGCGGAGTGACTACTCGCCCCAGTGCGGATGTTCTACATTGAGGCCGAGCATCTCTATGGCACGTGTCGTTATACTGAGGCATAGCGTCTCGATATCTGCGGGACGGAAGTAGAACGATGGCGAGGCGGGGAGGATGACAGCTCCCGCCTCGGTGAGCGTGGTCATATTACGTAGGTGTATGAGCGAGTAGGGTGTCTCGCGCACGACCATAACCAGGCGACGGCGCTCCTTGAGCATAACATCGGCAGCACGCTCCAAGAGCGTGCGCGATATGCCGGCAGCAATACGCCCCACGGTGCCCATAGATGCGGGCACAACAATCATAGCATCCCAGCGTGCCGAGCCACTTGCTGCCGACGACCACATATCGTCGTTGGCGAAGCGTGTGATGCGTACATCGTCGGGGAGGTGCTCGCCCTCGGCCGTGATGACATCCTCGGCATGGTCGCTAAGGATAAGGCCTATGCGCTCCACGCCATCGTTGGCAAGGAGCAGCTGCAATGTCTGGCGGGCATAGATGGCGCCACTGGCACCCGTGATGGCAACGAGGACTCGCATACTACAACTCCAATATCTTACATGTTAAACCCCTCTCGCGTGCGGTGCGTAGCAGTGCCGGGAGCACGTAACTCGTGTTGCGGAACGACTTGGCGCTGTCGTGCAGTGAGATGATGTCGCCACCGCGCAGACCCTTGATGGTGCCTCGCAGGCACTTTTTGGGTGATATTTTGCGATTGTAGTCGCGCGAGAGCACATTCCACATCACCACGCGGTAGCGCTGTGCCGCCTGGCGTAGCTGTGAGCGTGTTATCTGAGCGTAGGGTGGGCGGAAGAGTTCCGTGTGTATCATGTCGCCCGCGAGGTCTACATCCTCGATATAGCGCTCCAACGACATACGCCACCCCTTCTGGTGCGAGTATGTGTGGTTGCCTACCTTATGTCCGCGGTCGATGATCATCTGGTAGAGGTCGGGGTAGAGCTCCACGTTCTTGCCAAGGACAAAGAACGTAGCCTTGGCATTGTAGCGGTCGAGCGTCTGCAGTATCCACTCCGTCACGCCGGGGGTGGGCCCATCGTCGAAGGTGAGGTATATCCCCTCGGGATCGTCGATAGACCATATCACGCCGGGAAACATCCAGCGTAGAAACGTGCCTGGGTTTATTCTCATTCGCGTGCTACGTTTTGTTACAAGGTGCAAAAGTAACTTTTTTTTCGTAAAAAGAAAAATATCACTACCTTTGTAGGTATATAGCCCGATGTTTGTGCGCATGGGGCATAGTGTGATACTTAACCATTTGCGACTATGAAACGTATAATCTACACATTTATTGCTGCGGCTGTGGCGCTTATCGCTGTGGGCTGCACCGTCAAGAGCGATATGCCCGCCGATAATACCGCCGGCGAGAGCTACGATGTCGTTGTTATCTGTGCCGATGAGGCGTGGCGTGGCGACTTGTCGTATGCCGTATGCGACCTCTTGGAGGCACCAACACCGGGCCTCACACGTCCGCAGGGGTTGTTCAACATCGTCAAGCAGGTGGCACCCGATAGAGCCTCGAATATCGATAAGCTGTATGGTAACCTCTTCGTTATCAACATCAATGGCGCCGTTACGGGGCCCTCGTTCGAGGTCAAGCGCAACGTATATGCCCGCCCGCAGAGTGTCGTCGTCGTCACAGCACCTACGGCGGCCTCAGCAACGGAGTTCCTCGCGGTGTCGGCAGATGCTATTCGCGAGGTTATGGAGGATGGCGAGCGTAAGAAGAGCAATAGCTACTATGCTGCGCGCCCCGCGGAGATGCTTATGGCGGACTTCAAGGCTACGACGGGCTTCGATATGCTCATACCTCAGGGCTTCTTCAAGGCTACGACGGCCGATAAGAGCCTCACGTGGTATCTGCGCGACTACCCGAATAAGGCACAGTATATCTTCGTCTTCGAGTCGGAGTATACCGACGCGGAGGATCTCACTGCCAAGTGGCTGATGATGTCGCTGGATAATAAGCTCTCGTCGATAACGAGCAAGGGTGCTGTGGGCTCATACCTCGGTGTTAACGAGGATGCCCCCGTCTATACCACTACCGTGGAGCGTGCCGGCCGTGAGTGGGTCGAGCTACGTGGATGGTGGGAGGTGAACAACGACTTTATGGGTGGCCCCTTCGTCAGCTTCTCGTCTGTCGATGATGCCGAGAAGCGAATACTCACCATCATGTTTGCGCTCTACGCCCCCGAGGATCCGCAGCGCAACCTGCTCCGCGAGATAGAGCACCTATTCTATACGCTTAAGTAGGGAAATTAGGGAGATTAGGGAGATTAGGGAAATACCTGATAGCGCTCTCCTTAAACTCCTTAAACTCCCTAAATTCCTTAAATTCCTTAATCTCCCTATGACTGCGCTAATTACTCACTCCTCACTCCTCATTACTCACTATCTATCAAAGGCCTGAGCCTTGAGTGCTATGCCCTCGCCATCGGGCGTTACGAGTATCACACCGCTCTCGGGGCGTGTTATGTGGCCGATGACATCAACAAGGCCTAAGCGCATTACGGCCTCCTGCTTATCCAAGGGCACGGTGAAGAGTAGCTCATGGTCCTCACCTCCGTTGAGCGCAGCAATCACGGGGTCTATGTGCATCTCCTCGGCAAGCTCCGTCGTCTGACGTGCTATGGGTATGCGCTCGAGATATATGCGTGCGCCACACTCCGAGGCACGACATATCTGTCGCAGGTCTGAGGCGAGGCCATCCGAGAGGTCTATCATCGACGTGGGACGTATGCCCTCCTCGCGAAGTGCCTCGAGGACATTTGTGCGTGCGCGGGGCTTCAGGTAGCGCTCTAAGAGGTATTCGTGACCCTCAAACTTAGGCTCGGGGTTCTCCACATCCTGCAATACGCGCTTCTCGCGCTCCAAGAGGTGCAGACCCATATATGCTGCACCGAGATTCGATGTGATACATATAAGGTCGTGCTCCTTGGCACCATTGCGGTATACCACATCCTCCTTCTTGGCGCGTCCCGTGGCCGA
This sequence comes from Alistipes sp., assembly GCA_017517705.1. Classification (GTDB taxonomy): domain Bacteria; phylum Bacteroidota; class Bacteroidia; order Bacteroidales; family Rikenellaceae; genus Alistipes. The sequence goes on along the minus strand of JAFWYM010000012.1, from coordinate 59,605 downwards.
TACCGTGATGATAAGGCCGTTCATCGATGCCGTGGTATCGCCACCAACGAGGTCTATGCCGAGCTCGTTGCAGGCATGCTCCATACCCTCGTAGAGCTCATCGAGGGCCTCCACCGAGATCTTTGCCGAGACACCGAGGGCTACGACAACATGCTCGGGGCGGGCGTTCATCGCGAGGATGTCGTTAACACCGCGTACGATGGCCTTGTAGCCGAGATGCTTGAGCGGGAAGTAGCTGAGGTCGAAGTCGATACCTTCGGTGAGCATGTCGGTCGTGAGCAGGAGTACATCATCGCCGAGGTCGATGACGGCAGCATCGTCACCTGCACCCTTTAGCGTCGTGCCACTGCGCAGTGCCAGACGTGATGTGAGGCGGTCGATAAGGCCAAACTCGCCGAGTGATGCTATCTCTGTGGTATGTTTACTTTTCATAATAGGGTAGTAAATAAATTTTTTGCAAAAGTACCCTTTTGATTGTAAAGTTGCAAAAAAAAATATATCTTTGCCTCAAATTTTTTCAACGACACGTAACATAAAACTTAAATTAAATGTTAAACATTATACTTTTTGGAGCGCCTGGATGTGGTAAGGGAACGCAGGCAGCACGTCTTGCCGAGCATTACGACCTGTACCACATATCTACGGGAGAGGTGATTAGGTCGGAGATTAAGCGTGGTACGGAGCTTGGCAAGAGTATGGAGGGTTATATTTCACGTGGTGAGCTCGCCCCTGACTCGATCGTTGTAGAGATGGTACGCGACTATATGCGCACACACTCGGATAAGGGTTGCATTTTTGACGGCTTCCCTCGCACTACGGCACAGGCCGAGATATTCGATACGTTGCTCGAGGAGATGGGCTCGAAGGTCGACGTGATGGTATATATGGATGTGCCCGAGGATGAGCTTGTGCGTCGCATCCTTCTTCGTGGCAAGGATTCGGGTCGTGCCGATGATGCCTCGGAGGATGTCATTCGTAACCGCATAGAGATATATCGTCAGCAGACGGCTATTGTCGCCGAGCACTATACCAAGCAGCAGAAGTATGCCGACATCAACGGCCTTGGCACTATGGACGAGGTGTTCGACCGCTTGTGTGAGGTCATCGATGCCAAGAGGTAGCAAGATGTGATACAATGGTAGATACACGGGCGGTGCCGAGATAATATTTTGGCCCCGCCCGCGTTTGTATAGATATGAAACGTAGGATTATAAGATTTGTCGTTGTCGTGGCGATGCTCCTTGCCGTCGTCCCATCGGTGGTTGTGGCTCGTGGCTATCGCGTTGGCGACATAGAAAACGTGCAACTTAGGAGTCGCACACGCTTTGTGTCGAATCCCGATGGTATCCTTTCGCGTGATGCTGTTGCCACGCTCGACTCGATATGCTACTCGCTCAAGGAGCGTGGTATTGCCGAGGTGGCTATCGTTGCCGTGCGCGATATTGAGCCTCGCGATCCCTTTGCATTTGCTCAGTCGCTCTTCGAGCGTTGGGGTGTTGGCGATGATGAGCTGGACAACGGCCTCGGCATACTCTTGGTAGAGAATATGCACGAGATACGCTTCCATACGGGCTATGGCATCGAGGGTGTACTCCCCGATGCGCTATGTGTGAGGATTCAGCAGGATTATATGTTGCCCTACTTCCGCGATGGCGACTACTCGCAAGGTATGGTTGAGGGTATGCGTGCTGTGTATAAGCTATTTACCGATGGCGAGTTGCCCGTAGCTGAGGGTGATGACGATGTGGCTATTGCAATGGTGGTGCTCGTACTCTTGCTCATCCTGGTTCCTATCGTGCTGCTTCTCGTTCACGAGCATCATAAGACGAAGTGCCCGACGTGTGGCAAGCATAAGTTGCGCGTTGTAGAGCGTACGATGACGGCTACGGCTATCGTCGAGAGGCTCGTATGTGACAATTGCCACTCGGAGCATACACGCACGACCGATCGTAATACCCCGCAGGGCCCACGTCGTGGTGGTGGTATGTGGATATTCCCGATGGGTGGCGGTGGCTTCGGCGGCGGTGGCGGCTCGTTTGGTGGCGGCTTCGGTGGTGGCTCGTTTGGCGGTGGCGGCGGTGGCTCGCGCTGGTAAGTATATGTTGTCGAAATTATTAATCTTAAAAGAATAAAACTATGAAAAACAAGAAGATGTGGATTATTGTCGGCGTTATTGCCGTCATCGTCGTATGGGCTATAAGTGCCTATAATGGACTTGTGTCGAAGGAGACCTCTGTCGAGGAGGCTTGGGCTAATGTCGAGACCGTATACCAGCGTCGTAGCGATCTCATCCCCAACCTTGTAAGTACGGTTAAGGGTTATGCTGCGCACGAGGCCGAGACGCTCGAGTCGGTAACGGCGGCGCGTAGTGCTGCAACATCCATCAATATCGACCCCTCGACGGCAACGCCCGAGGAGATGGAACAATGGATGGCTGCGCAGGATGAGGTTGGCAGGGCTCTTGGTCGCCTCATAGCTATCTCGGAGAGCTATCCCGACCTTAAGGCCAACCAAAACTTCCGCGACCTGCAGGTGCAACTCGAGGGTACGGAGAATCGCATATCTACCGAGCGTAGAAGGTATAACAACGCTGTCAAGGAGTACAATGTTAAGATACGTCGCTTCCCCACAAACCTCATAGCCTCGATGTTCGGCTTCGAGCGTAAGGCTATGTTCGAGGCCTCGGAGGGCGCTGAGACTGCTCCTGTTGTGGAGTTTTAAGCCTATTCACTATCTTGAGTATCAGGGGTTGACTAAGTTACTTTTAAGTCAGCCCCTATTTTTTTATCTCTTTTATTCGAGTAGTTGTCATATTTCACTTTTTTTTGTATATTTGCGGAAAACTATGCAAGTGTGAAACAGATGAGTGATATGAGAGTGAATTTATATCGTGTGTTGAGAATAGCATTTACGGCTGTTACAATGGTTGTCGTGGCACCTTCGGTATATGCTCAGGTGGCTGAGCCTGACGCTGATATGGCGGCGGAGCCTACCGACGAGTGGGTGAAGCTCACCCCCGAGGAGTATATCTATCGTTGGCGCGAGACGGCCATCGAGAATATGGAAAGCTATGGTATCCCCGCCAGCATAACTATGGGACAGGCATTCCTCGAGTCGGGCTTCGGCAATGGCTACCTTGCTCGCGTTGCGAACAACCACTTCTGCATAAAGTGCAAGGGTTCGTGGACGGGGCGCACCATAACTCACGCTGACGACCGCCCTGATGACTGCTTCCGCGTCTACGATACCCCCGAGGAGTCGTTTGCCGACCATGCCGACTTTCTCTCTACGGGTAGCCGCTACGAGTTTCTCTTTGCCTACGATACCGACGACTACAAGAACTGGGCTAAGGGATTGAAGAAGGCGGGCTATGCCACAGCCCCGGACTATGCTGAGCGCCTCATAGGCGTCATCGAGCGTTATCACCTATATCTCTTCGACCGCCAAGGTGGCTTGGCGCTATATGACGATTATCTGGCCAACGAGCTGAGTCTCGACCCCACCACGCTAAAGAGGTCTGAGCAGGCAGAGCCTGAGGTCGATGGTGCTACGACTCGCGAGGTCGATATTCCCGAGGTGCCACGCGATGTCACCGTGGCCTATGTGGATCGTGGCATCGACCCCAACAACTTCCGCGTATCGATAAACTCGCACTTCGGCTACAACGTATTTCGAACAAATGGCGCCCACTACATAATCACCAAGAAGGGTGATACCTACGAGCGTATAGGCGAGCTCTTTGAGGTGTCGCCCGCGACGTTGCGTAAGTTCAACGATGTGGAGAGCCGCACGCAGCCCGAGGATGGCGCAGTGCTCTATATTGAGCGTAAGGCGGCACGTTGGAATGGTGAGGGTATGTTCCATAAGGTTGTTGCAGGAGAGACGCTATACCTTATATCGCAGATATACGGCATACGCCTCCCGCAGCTGTCTAAGCTCAACAAGATGCGCCCTACGACTGTGCTGGTCGAGGGTCAGAATATACGTCTACGATAATCAATACTGCTATATATGAGTACGTTAAGAGAGAAAATATTGGAGGCTATAGTTCGCAAGTCCACGCTTAAGCAGCAGGTCTTCGACAATACCTTTGCTACGTTCAACGAGCTCAAGGAGACACTCTTCGAGATGGCCTCGGAGATCGACGACGAGCTCGATGGTAAGCTCGACCGCCGTGTGCGTATCGAGTACCGCGATCGTGGTAAGTTCGAGGCGCAATTGCAGGTGGCCAGCGACATCCTCCTCTTCCAGATGCACACCGACGTCTTCGAGTTCGACTCGAACCATATCATCTGGCAGAATAGCTACCTTCAGCAGAATAGGGAGAACTCCTACACAGGTGTTATTAACATCTACAACTTCCTCTCTGACTCGCTGAAGTACAACCGTAATGCCGACGAGGGCTACCTTATAGGCCGCATATTCATCAATCGCGAGAAGTGCTTCTGGGTTGAGGGTAAGCGTCAAACTATCGTGCGCCCCATGGCCTTCGGCACTAAGAAGATAGACCGCGATGCCCTTGTGTCTATAATAGAGACAGCCATAAACTACGCTCTAAACTTCGACCTCCTGATGCCACCCTACGAGGAGAACATCCGCGTCACCGTAGATCAGTTCAACTCTAAACTCGACAACTCGAAGTTTACAACGGGTAAGAGGCTTAGTTATGACTTCTCTATCGACGATATCTAAACGCTGTATTGTTTGTTAGTTTGGCGTCTGGCTTGTGAGAAAAATGCTCATTTACCTCAAGTAAACTCCGCTTTTTCTCCCTGCGACCAGCCTCAAACTTCCTCAACAATCCAGCATTTAGACTTGCCGAGGGTCTTGTTGGTTAGTTTGGCGTCTGGCTTGTGATTTAGAGATATTAGGGAGTTTAGGGAGATTAGGGAGATTAGGGAGTTTAGAGAATAACAGGCCATAGACGGCCAATTGGTTTGACGAGTATAACTTAAAACTTTACGATAATGAGAAAACTATTAACTACCGTAGCACTCCTTGCCGTAGCGACAATGGCCATGGCACAGGTAAGCTATCTTGAGATGGTTGAGGCGCGTACTGCCCCGACTGCATATATCTCGCCCGCGTCGCTCACGCCGGTGGCAGGCACGCACCAGTATATGGAACTTGACGGCAAGAATGTCGTGATGTACGACTACGCCAAGCCCGGTGATGGCGAGGTGGTATTCACCGGCCGTGGTGTCATCATGTCGTTCGACCGCTCGCCCGATGGCTCGATGACGCTCTACGAGATTTGGGATGGTGGTGCCTCTCCGCGCAAGGAGATATATCGCCACTCGTTCACCTCGGACTACTACATCGCATGTCCCGATGGCACGACGATAAAGATTGACGACGTGCGCGACATATCCTTCTCGCCCGACTCTAAGTTCCTCGCCATGGGCTACGAGAACGACATCTTCGTATACGACCTCGCGACAAACGAGATTTACAACATCACCAACGACGGCAAGTGGAATCATATCATCAACGGCACTACCGACTGGGTATACGAGGAGGAGTATGGCTTCACCAAGGCCTATGCCTTCTCGCCCGATGGCCGCGAGATTGCCTACCTGAAGTTCGACGAGAGTCGCGTAAAGGAGTTTGAGATGATGCGCTACGACGGCGACCTCTACAACAAGGCATACCGCTTCAAGTATCCCAAGGCTGGCGAGGAGAACTCTATAGTCACGATGCACGTATACAACCTCTACACCAAGGAGACACGTCAGATACCCCTCGGTGACGAGACCGACCAGTATATCCCCCGCATCGACTACACGCCCGCGGGCAACCTATACTTCTATCGTGTCAACCGTCTACAGAACCACTTTGAGGTTGTGATGATCGAGAACGATGGCTCGGAGCGCGTGATATACGAGGAGAAGGATGAGCGCTATGTCGAGCGTCCCAACAATGCTACAATCACCTTTATCGACGAGGATCGTTTCATCGTGCGCGAGGAGACAACGGCGGGGTGGTTCCACCTCTACCTGCACTCTGTGGCTAATGGCCGCCTCAATGCCATCACCGAGGGTGAGTGGGAGGTGACACAGCTTGTGGGCCTCGCGGCGAATAAGAAGACGCTGTACTACATGTCTACCGAGCAGTCGCCCATGGAGCGCCACCTATACTCTATAAGTCTTGACGGTAAGAAGAAGACATGCCTCCTCTCGAAGCCCGGCTACTGGAGGGTATATCCCTCGGGCGATATGAAGTACTTCGCTGCCGAGCACTCGGCCACGGACTGCTATCCTACGGCTGCTGTGTACGATGCTAAGGGCAAGGAGGTGCGCTCGTTGATGCTCGGCAAGGTGACGGACGCGAAGCCCGCATACCAGCGCAACTACTACACGTTTACCACCGAGCGTGGCGATGAGCTCTCGTATTTCCTTATATATCCCAAGAACTACGACCCCGCAAAGCAGTACCCCGTATTTATCACGCAGTACTCGGGCCCCGGTTCGCAGCAGATAGAGAATCGCTATACTACGGACTGGGAGGAGACACTCGCGCGTAACGGCTATATCGTGGCATGCTGCGATGCTCGTGGCACGGGCTATCGTGGCGAGGAGTTCAAGAAGGTGACATACGCCAACCTCGGCTATGCAGAGGTGCAGGATCAGATATCGTTTGCGCGTCATCTTGGCAAGCAGTCGTTTGTCGACGCCTCGCGCATAGGTATCTATGGCTGGTCGTATGGCGGCTTTATGGCTTTGGGTTGTGCTCTCAAGGGCGATGGCCTCTTCAAGATGGCTATCGCTGTGGCCCCCGTGACATCGTGGCGCTACTACGACTCTATATACACGGAGATATACAACGGCCTGCCTCAGGACAACCCCGCGGGCTACGACGATAACTCGCCCATCAACTTTGCGGATCGCCTGTCGAACAACACACGACTGTTGATTATCCACGGCACAGCTGACGATAACGTCCACTTCCAGAATACGATGGAGATGTGTCGTGCGCTGAATCGTGCCGGCAAGCAGTACGATATGATGGTCTACCCCGACCAGAATCACTCGATGCGTCCCAACGACATGGTTAACATCCGCCAGAAGATGGTAGACTATACGCTCGAGAACTTATAGTGTTATAACAACAGAGGAATTAGCGTGACAATGGGCAGTACATCGAGTGCAGCTCATTGTCACGATGATACAACGTGTGTTTGTAAATATATGAAGAAGATACTACTCATCGTCATAGCCATCCTCTTTGTGGCGGTGGATGCTGACGCTCAGCGTTATTATGTCGATCGCACGGTGGGTGCCGTGGAGGTAGACCTCAATGTGGGTCTTGCTACGGCAGCGAATAATATGCCGGGATATGGCAAGTCGCGCCAAGGTGTCGATGCCGGCGTTGAGGTGCGCTACAACTTTAGTGCTGCACCCGTGGACTTGGGTCTTAACCTCTCGGTGTGTTCGATGTATCGTGGCCAGACCATAAACAATGTCATACACAGTTATAAGTTCGTTAGTAGCAACTTGCTCCTCACCTCCGACTATAACTTCTACCAGGGTGGCAATGTCTCGCCCTTTGTGGGTCTCGGCGTGGGTGTCGCCTGGTGTGATAAAGACGCTAACGGTGGTCGAGGTACGCACTTCGCTGTGATGCCCCGTGTGGGTGTGGAGCTATCGCGCCATGTGCGTATCACTCTGGGCTATAAGGTCTTCGATAAGGCAAACAACCACCTCCTGCTAAGCCTCGGTTACGCCTTTGGCGGTGGCCGCAGATAGGGTGTCGCTCGCGTATATGCCGAGATAGGACTATCCTCTGCCACAACAAACACCTATACGGTGTCGAAACAACACTTAAACAACGATAAAAGTTTTGTCGGTTAGGAATAAATTCTTATCTTTGCGCGGTTATAGCCGATGCAATGGCTTGAATTAGAACATATAAATTAACTAAATAATAACATTCGTATGACTATTACAGCATCAGACATCAAGATCGGTATGTGCGTGGAGATGGATGGTAAGACCTTCATCGTTGTAGACTTCCAGCACTGCAAGCCCGGTAAGGGCCCCGCATTTGTGCGCTCAAAGCTCAAGAACCTCGAGAATGGCAACGTTCTCGATAAGACCTTCTCATCAGTATCGCAGAAGATCGAGCAGGTACGTGTTGAGCGTCGTCCCTACCAGTTTACCTACGAGGATGACCTCGGTGCTCACTTTATGCACACTGAGACCTTCGAGGAGATCAACATCGACAAGAACCTTATCAACAATGCCGACCTTATGGCTGATGGCCAGATCGTAGAGGTAATGTTCCACACCGAGAAGGAGACTGTTCTCTCGGCTGAGCTTCCTCCCATCGTCGACATGGAGATCACCTACACTGAGCCCGGCGTGCGTGGCGATACCGCCTCTACCAACTCTTTGAAGGCTGCTACCGTGAATACCGGTGCAACTATCAAGGTGCCTCTCTTTATCAACACCGGTGATAAGATTCGTGTTGATACTCGTACACGTGAGTACTACGAGCGCATCAAGTAATTTTCGCTTATAAGGTAGCATCTGCGACCTCTAAATCATTGCCCCGAATGGGAAATACGTCAGTGTATGTCCCATCCGAGGCAATTTCTTAATCGAGGCTACATCTACTACCTTCAAATAAAGAATTAGCTGGCTGTGATTGTGGGTCACCTGCGACCTCTCAATCTTTGCCACGAATAGACTAACCCATAAACAACGATATAATGAATTTTGAGTGGCTTAAGACTGTCGTGATGGGTAGTGGTGACCCCGCGCACCCCTCGATAGCACACACTGTTTTTGTCCTTGCGGCGGTGATAGCCTCGGGTATAGCTCTCAGTCGTATCAAGATCAAAGGCATATCCTTCGGCATGACGTGGATACTCTTCACGGGTATCGCCTTTGGTCACTTCCTTGAGCCGGGCACTATACACCACGACACGCTCCATTTCATCAAGGAGTTCGGACTTATCCTCTTCGTCTTTTTCATCGGCTTGCAGGTGGGCCCCGGCTTCTTCTCGTCGCTAAAGAGCGGCGGCCTGAAGCTCATAGGTCTCGCTACTCTTGTTATACTCCTGGGTGTGGTTACTACATACGTCATACACCTCATAACCGGTGAGCCCCTGCCTACGATGGTGGGTGTCCTCTCGGGTGCTGTGACCAACACGCCGGGTCTGGGTGCTGCGCAGCAGGCATATACCGACTCGGGCCTTGCCGACCCCGACATTGCGGACTCTATATCGTTGGGCTATGCCGTGGCATACCCCCTCGGTGTCGTGGGTATCATCCTTACGGTCATCATCATGCGATATATCCTCCATGTAGACTTCAAGAAGGAGGATGAGGGTCTTGCGGCCATGAGCGATGTCACCAACCTCCCGCAGCGTTTCTCTGTGGAGTTTACCAACGAGATGCTCGAGGGTAAGACCATAGCCATAGCCCACATGCTCATCAACCGTCAGTTTGTGGTGTCGCGCATCATGCACCCCTCGGGCGAGATTGTCATGGCCGATGGTAACTCCAAGCTCGCCATTGGCGACCGCCTGCGTATCATCTGCACGGAGGAGGATAGTGAGGCCATCCTCGCCTTCTTCGGTAAGCCTGTGGAGATGACGGCTGACGACTGGGGCGCTACGGCGATGCAGTCTACGCCACTTGTGTCGCGCCGTATCCTCATCACGCGCGAGGAAATCAACGGCAAGAAATTCTCGGATTTGCGCCTCCGCACACGCTACGGCATAAACATCACCCGCGTGCATCGTGCCGGTGTCGACCTCATCCCCTATCAGGGTATGGAGCTTCAGGTGGGCGATAAGGTTATGGTCGTGGGCCCCGAGGCTGCTGTTGCTCAGGCCGAGAAGGTGCTGGGTAACTCGCTCAAGAAGCTCGACCATCCCAACCTGCTGCCCGTATTCATAGGCATCGCTCTCGGTGTGGTGCTCGGCTCTATGCCTCTAATGAATATCCCTCAGCCCGTGAAGCTCGGCCTTGCCGGTGGCCCCCTTATCATCGCCATCCTTCTCGGTCGCTATGGCCCGCACTTCCACCTCGTGACATATACGACGATGAGTGCCAACCTTATGCTTCGCGAGATAGGCCTTGCAATGTTCCTCGCAGCTGTGGGTATAGGCGCCGGTGACGGCTTCATCGATGCTATCGTCGATGGTGGCTATAAGTGGATTGGCTATGGTGTCATCATCACCGTACTTCCCCTTGTCGTTGTGGCACTCCTTGCACGTCTTAAGTTCAAGCTTAACTACTACACCCTCATGGGTCTTATGGCGGGCTCTATGACCGACCCTCCGGCCCTCGGCTTCGCAAGCGCCTCATCAGGCAACGATATGCCTGCCGTAAGCTATGCTACGGTCTATCCCGTTGTTATGTTCCTACGAGTATTAACTGCGCAACTATTAATGCTCGCCGCCCTTTAGCGTGATAGTGGCGCTACTGCGGCGCTTCAATCAAAGCCATGAATGGAATGTACGTTCAAGTACTATCCATCCATGGCTTTTTCATGTCAGCGCCACATTAGCGCCACTCTGACGCTAAAGAGATTACTGTCCCGAGGAGTATTCTTTTGTGATACGCCAAGCTTAATCCCTTCTGACAAGAAATTAGGGTGTGCAGCGAGGGAGGTTGTGAATTAGGGAGGTTAGAGAATTTAGAGAATTTAGTGAATTTAAGGAGTGTAGTGATAAATGATGATAGCGCTCTCCCTAAACTCCCTAAACTCCTTAAATTCCTTAAACTCCTTAATTGTCCTTATCTTCTTAAAAAACGATTACTGCTATTTCGAGAAATTTCACATTATATTAGTTAAGGCGCTAAATATAAATTAGTTATAAGCATTTTGTAATTCTGCGATTTCACTCGACACCTTTAGGTGTGCAAGGCGTAGCCTTGCCACAAGTCCCCCTTTTCAAAGGGGGATTTAGAGGGATTGTAAATATAAAATATAAAAATAAAGATTGATTAATACGTTAAAATTCTTGATTTTCTGCTACCGTGGTAGCATCCCAATAAAGTGTAGCATTCAAGCTCGCTTGAAAAGAGATGCACTTTATTGGGATGAAGGTGCGTAGCACCAGAAAATCAAGAATTATCACACAGGGAGTAGTAACAAATCAAAACACATGGCAACCCTCAAAAAAATCTTCTAAAATCCTTGCACAATTAAAAAATAATGTCGTATCTTTGTGATATCAAAATGATATCATTTAGCGATGATGTTTTTTGGATTAAATAAGATGTTTAACTTAAGACCATGTAGCTATGAAGACGACAAGTAGATTTTGGAGATGGCTCACTGGGGGCTATTCGTTTGGCAAATTGCGCGTATGGCCGTGGAAGGCGGAGTTTTGGCGCTTGCGCACACCTCAAAAGAGGGCAGACATGGAGTTATAGTCGAGAGAAAGTATAACGCATAAAACACCATTATCATGAAAAATTACACCTATTCGGGCTGGAAACTAAACGGTTTCATCGCCCTCGTATTAAATCTCCTGTTCGTTGCTGCATTGGTGCTCTGCATCGTGTGGCAGGCGAACTCTGTCGAGGCTAATGCACTTGCAATCGTAGGTATTGTGGTATCTGCGCTTACGATGTTGATAATGCTTGGCGGTTACATCATGCTTGAGCCTAACGAGTCGCGCGTATTGCTCTTCTTTGGCAACTATCGTGGTACGTTCTACGACACGGGCTTCTGGTGGATAAACCCCTTCATGACGGCAAAGAAGCTCTCGTTGCGTGCCCGCAACCTCAACGTAGACCCCATCAAGGTTAACGACAAGGCAGGTAACCCCATACTCATAGGCTTGGTTGTGGTGTGGAAGATTAACCGCGATGGCGCCTATAAGGCTGTATTCGAGATTGATGCCCCCTTGGAGGTTGGTGCCATGGGCTCGACGACACGTATGAATACCCTCGAAAACTTCGTTGCTGTGCAGAGCGACTCGGCACTACGTCAGGTTGCGGGCATGTATGCCTACGACGAGAACTCGAACAGTTCATCCGAGGAGGTCACGCTCCGCTCGGGTGGCGATGAGATTAACGAGCGCCTTACCGACGAGCTCAACGAGCGCCTCTCGATGGCCGGCATAGAGGTTGTCGAGGCGAGGTTGAACTATCTGGCGTATGCTCCCGAGATTGCTGCGGCGATGCTTCGTCGTCAGCAGGCGGATGCCATCATCTCGGCACGCGAGAAGATTGTCGAGGGTGCTGTGTCGATGGTTAAGATAGCCCTCGAGCGTCTATCTACGGAGGATGTCGTAGAACTCGATGAGGAGCGCAAGGCGGCGATGGTGAGCAACCTGCTTGTTGTGCTCTGTGCCGATGAGGCGGCACAGCCCGTGGTTAATACCGGTACGTTACACAACTAAACCTACGCCTACCCCCTATGGCAAAGGATACAACGACACGCAACTTTGTGCTTCGCGTTGATGGCGAGACGATGGATGCCCTCGAGAAGTGGGCTGCCGACGAGTTTCGCTCGGTGAATGGACAGTTGCAATGGATTATTGCCGAGGCCTTGCGTCGTAGTGGGCGCAAGCCTCGTGCAAAACGTAATAAAACTAAGGAGGAGGGTAGCAATGAAAAATAGGTACAGCATTTGGCGTTTTCGCTACGACCCATTCGAGTCGAAGGCGATGCGTCGTCTAAGAAGTAGAGGTGGGGGCAATAAGATACACCTTGGCGACATCCTTGCAGCCGTGGCGTTTATCTTAATGTTGAAGATAGACCTTCTCGCCGATTATGTGCCCTATGCCGAGTGGCTACAGCCTATCGTGGCTATACTCTTACTCGCGGTGGGTCTGTACTTGAGCTTTCGTCGCCTTGCTCCGCGCACGTGCTGGTGGCGGGCAACATGGGTCACGGGTATGTGGGCTACGGCGATGACGCTGTTACCCTTCCTGCTCTACTGGCTTGAGGAGTTTTCCGACATCATGATGGCGTACAAGACTGCGGCATCGTCGCTTGTTATTTGGCTTGCCTTTGTGGGGTGCTTGCTACGCTACAGACAGATACGTCGTCGCTCACGTGCGGAGATAGCTCTTATGCGTATGAGGAGGAAGAGGCAACGTATGATATAAATGAGGCTGAATAAAAAGTGTATTTCTGCGTTATGCTCGCCCTCAAAATGCTCATTTACGTCAAGTAAACTCCGCTTTTTCGGGCTTCGCAGGCCTAAAACTACATCTTTTTATTCAACCTCTTAACAAAATGGGGATGACAAATTTACTTTTAGTCATCCCCATTTTTTTTGTTACTTGTTACTCTATGAGCGATATGCTTCGCTGTATAAAGTCGGTGAGGTTCTTACCCTTGAGCATGCCGTTCGAGAGCAGTGCGAGGTCGATAATCTGGCGCACCTTGCGGTTCTGGCGGCCTATCTCCTCGAGGCGTGTGTCGCGCTCCTGGCGAAGCTCCACCACGCGCTTCGATAGTGTCTCGCGCATGTCGCGCTCCTCGGGCGTGAGCTCCTCCGCCTTCTTATCCTTCACGGTCTCCTCGAAGCGACTCTCCTCCTGCTCCGCGGCGGTAATCTTCTTGCCGATGGTGCGCAGCTTGTCGCCATACTCACCCTCCACCTCGCCAAGGATGTCGAGGACGATGGGGTGGTTGCCGTTGACGGTGATGGTGAACGAGTCGGGCATCTCGCTGTAGAAGCGACTCATCTCGCCACCACTCGTTGCGGCCATATCCTTCATGCGGCGCATAAACTCATTCTGTGTGATGACCACAGGTGCGGCATCCTTCGACATCGCCTCGAACGATACGTGGTAGTGTATCTTCTCGTCGTTGGGCATCTGGCTCTCGAACACCGGGCGCATAATCTGCTGCTGCTCAGAGCTTAGCGACATAGCCTCGCGCTCCTCCTTGCGTATGAGGTTTTCTACAACGTCGCTATCTACGCGCACGAAGCGTATCTTCTCGTTCTTCGACTCGAAGTATTGTATATAGTGGCTGTCGAGCTGGCCGTTCATCTCGAGGATGTCGTAACCCTTGGCCTTTGCCGCCTCAACAAAGGCATTCTTACCCTCCACGTCATCGACATAGAGTGCTATGGTGAAGCCATCCTTGTCGGTCTGCAGATCCTTGATTTTCGAGATATACTCCTCCGAGGTGTAATACTTACCCTCGATGCTCTTCCATAGCATAAAGCCTGCGGCCTTCTCGGCGAACTTCTCATCCGTAAGCATGCCGTATTGGATGAATATCTTGAGGTCATCCCACTTACCCTCGTAGTCGGGGCGCATGGTGTTGAAGAGCTCCTGCAGACGGTCGGCAACCTTGCGTGTTATGTATCCCGAAATCTTCTTCACGTTGGAGTCACTCTGCAGATAGCTGCGTGACACGTTTAGCGGAATGTCGGGCGAGTCGATGACGCCGTGCAGCAGTGTCAGATACTCGGGTACTATGCCCGTAACCTCGTCGGTGACAAATACCTGGTTTGAGTATAGCTGTATGCGGTTCTTCTGTATCTCGAAGTTGTTGCGTATCTTCGGGAAGTAGAGTATGCCCGTGAGGTTGAAGGGGTAGTCGATATTCAGATGTATGTAGAACAACGGCTCCTCGCTTGCGGGGAAGAGGTCGGCATAGAAGGCCTTGTACTCCTCGGCGGTGATGTCGGTAGGCTTGCGTGTCCATAGGGGCGTGGTGTCGTTGATGATGTTATCCTCGTCCGTGTCGACATACTTGCCATCCTTCCACTCCTGCTTCTTGCCAAAGGCTATAGCTATGGGTAGGAAGTGGCAATACTTGCGCAATAACTTAGATATCTCGGCACGCTGGGCATACTCGGCGCAGTCGTCCGAGAGGTGCAGCACGATGCGTGTTCCGCGGTCGAGCTTCTCGTCGAGCTCCTCCATCTCGAACTCGGGCGAGCCGTTGCAACTCCAGTGTACGCTCTTCATGTCGCTGCGGTACGACTGCGAGAATATCTCCACCTTGTCGGCCACCATGAACGACGAGTAGAAGCCGAGGCCGAAGTGACCTATGATGGCCTGATCCTTATACTTTGCCATGAACTCCTCGGCACCCGAGAAGGCTATCTGGTTGATGTAGCGGTCTACCTCCTCCATTGACATGCCTATGCCACGGTCGGTGATGGTGAGAATCTTCTTCTCCTGGTCTACGCTTATGCGTATCGTCGTGTCGCCCAATTCGCCCTCGGCCTCACCCTTCGAAGTGAGGGTCTTCAATTTTTGTGTGGCATCCACGGCATTAGATACGAGCTCGCGAAGGAATATCTCGTGATCCGAATAAAGGAACTTCTTGATTACGGGGAAGATGTTTTCTGTCGTCACCCCAATTTTTCCGTTTTTCATACTCTACGTCTTATTTTAGTTTACTTTAACATTTGCTACTTGTAGTGTGGCACATTTCGATTGCCTCTCTCGGCTACGACAAACCGCGTGCCACACCCCTGTGTATGACATTTTGTCAGTCGCCATGGCTGCGTGTGGCAGTCCGAGGTTGTCAATGTGCATATATTTTGTTATTACCGAAAAAATACCTATATTTGCAAGCTATTTTAATGATAAGGAATATAAAGCAGTCATCACGAGATGAAGAATATACGTAACTTTTGCATCATAGCACACATCGACCACGGTAAGAGTACGCTTGCCGACCGTCTGCTCGAGAAGACCAACACGCTGAATCAGCGCGAGATGCAGGCACAGGTGCTCGACGATATGGATCTTGAGCGCGAGAAGGGTATCACCATCAAGAGCCACGCCATACAGATGGAGTATAAGGCGCGTAATGGTGAGAACTACACGCTCAACCTTATCGACACCCCGGGACATGTCGACTTCTCGTATGAGGTGTCGCGTGCTATCGCTTCGTGCGAGGGTGCATTGCTCGTGGTGGATGCCACGCAGGGTATTCAGGCGCAGACAATATCGAACCTATACCTCGCCCTTGGTCAGGATCTCGAGATTATCCCCGTGCTCAATAAGATAGACTGCGAGTCGGCGATGATTGATGAGGTTAAGGATCAGATTATTGACCTTATAGGCTGCAAGGAGGAGGAGATATTGCTCGCCTCGGGAAAGACAGGTCAGGGCGTTGAGGATGTCTTGGAGGCCATCGTCGAGCGCATACCCGCACCCGAGGGCGATGATGATGCTCCCCTGCAGGCGCTTATCTTCGACTCTGTATTCAACCCCTTCCGTGGTGTTATCGCCTACTTCCGTGTCTTCAACGGCACGATACGCAAGGGCGACCATGTCAAGTTTTTCAATACCGGTAGCGAGTACGATGCCGATGAGATTGGTGTGTTGAAGCTCAAGATGGTCGAGCGTGGCGAGATTAAGGCGGGTGATGTGGGATATATATGCTCGGGTATCAAAAACTCTACGGATGTGAAGGTGGGCGATACCATCACCTCCGTTGCTAACCCCTGTACGGAGGCTATCGCCGGCTTTGAGGATGTCAAGCCTATGGTCTTTGCGGGAGTATACCCCGTTGAGGCTGACCAATACGAAGATTTGCGTGCCTCGCTCGAGAAACTTAAGCTCAACGATGCCTCGCTCACCTTCGAGCCCGAGAGCTCTCTTGCCCTCGGCTTTGGCTTCCGCTGTGGCTTCCTCGGACTCCTTCACATGGAGATTATTCAGGAGCGACTGTACCGCGAGTTCGACATGGATGTCATCACCACCGTGCCCAACGTGTCGTACCATATAACGACGACTCAGGGCGAGGAGCTTGAGGTACACAACCCCTCGGGATTGCCCGAGATTACCAAGGTGGCAAAGATTGAGGAGCCCTATATCCTCGCGCAGATAATCACCAAGGCCGACTTCCTCGGCAATGTGTTGAAGTTGTGTATCGACAAGCGTGGCGTTATGAAGAATCAGACCTTCATCACGCAGGATCGCGTGGAGGTAAACTTCGAGATGCCCCTGTCGGAGATTGTCTTCGACTTCTATGATAAGCTTAAGAGCATATCTAAGGGCTATGCCTCGTTCGACTACCACCGCACGGGTTATCAGCCGAGTAAGCTCGCGAAGCTCGACATCCTCCTTAATGGCGAGGCTGTCGATGCTCTCTCGTCGCTCATATATGCCGACCATGCCTACGACTTCGGTCGTAAGATGTGCGAGAAGCTCAAGGAGCTTATCCCTCGCCAGCAGTTCGACATCGCGATACAGGCGGCCATAGGTGCCAAGATTATCGCTCGCGAGACCGTCAAGGCTGTGCGTAAGGATGTTACAGCCAAGTGTTATGGCGGTGATATATCGCGTAAGCGTAAGCTTCTGGAGAAGCAGAAGGCGGGTAAGAAGCGTATGCGACAGATAGGCTCTGTTCAGGTGCCCCAGTCGGCATTTTTGGCAGTCCTCAAGATGGACTAAAATTTGCCGAGCGTTGTATCTGAAACATTCTCGCAACAAATAGAGTTCTTTGATAAAGTGAAAAGTAATGAGTTAGTCACATTGGTGTGCTGAATGACACTGATAATCAACTAATTACTCATTACTCATTAATTAACATTGCGGTAGTAGCTCAGTCGGTAGAGCATCGGCTTCCCAAGCCGAGGGTCGCGGGTTCGAGCCCCGTCTACCGCTCAGCTTGCTGAGAGGTAGCGAGGCTCTCAGCAGCGACCCTCGATCGCCCCTTTCAGGGGTCGGGGGTGTAAACACAAATAAACGAGCGCGTAAGCGCGGGTTCGAGCCCCGTCTACCGCTCAGCTTGCTGAGAGGTAGCGAGGCTCTCAGCAGCGACCCTCGATCGCCCCTTTCAGGGGTCGGGGGTGTAAGCAAAAATAAACGAGCGCGTAAGCGCGGGTTCGAGCCCCGTCTACCGCTCAGCTTGCTGAGAGGTAGCGAGGCTCTCAGCAGCGACCCTCGATCGCCCCTTTCAGGGGTCGGGGGTGTAAACAAAAATAAAAGGGCGCGTAAGCGCGGGTTCGAGCCCCGTCTACCGCTCAGCTTGCTGAGGGGTAGCGAGGCTCTCAGCAGCGACCCTCGCGCTGCTCCGAATGGGAAATACCATTAGTATGTCCCATCCGTCGTAGCATCTTAGTCGAGGCCAGATATGCACCATTCTGACAACAAATTACTGTCGACTATTTACATGACCTTACAACTCAACACCGAAATAAACCTATAACTATGAAAAAACTTATTCTCTCTATTGCTCTTGTTGTGGCGGCGATAATGCCTCTCTCGGCTCAGGGTTATGTGCCTACCGAGGAGAATATACGTTCGCGCGAGGAGTTTGCCGACGATCGCTTTGGCATCTTCATCCACTGGGGCATCTACAGTATGTTTGCGCAGGGCGAGTGGTACTTGCAGAATGCAGGACTCAACCGCGACGAGTATGCCAAGGCTGCCGATGCCTTCTACCCCCATCGTTTCGATGCCAAGGAGTGGGTGGCAGCGATAAAGGCCTCGGGTGCTCGTTATCTATGCTTCACTACACGTCATCACGACAGCTTCTCGATGTGGGATACCGACGAGTCGGAGTATAACATCGTGGATGCCACGCCCTATGGTCGCGATGTCCTTAGGGAGATTGCCAAGGAGTGTCGCAAGCAGGATATCAAGCTGCATCTATACTACTCGCATGCCGACTGGTCGCGTGACGAGTATCCTCGTGGCCGTACCGCCAAGGGTGTTACCGGTCGTGACTCTACGCGCATAAATTGGCCTGAGTACTACGACTTTATGAATCGCCAGATTACCGAGCTTCTCACCGACTATGGCCCCGTGCGAGCTATATGGTTCGACGGTTGGTGGGATCATGATGAGGATCCTACGCCCTTCGACTGGCAGCTCGACGAGCAGTATGCCCTCGTGCATAAACTGCAGCCCTCATGCCTTGTTGCCAACAACCACCACCAGGTGCCTTTCGAGGGTGAGGATATACAGATTTTCGAGCGCGACCTCCCGGGTGAGAATACACACGGATTGTCGGGTCAGGCTATCAGCCGTCTACCTCTCGAAACATGCCAGACGATGAACGGCATGTGGGGATATAAGGTCATCGACCAAAACTATAAGAGCGTGGAAACGCTTGTGCGTTACCTCGTTAGCGCTGCGGGTAAGGGCGCCAACCTCCTTCTGAACGTAGGCCCTCAGCCCAATGGCGAGCTTCCGGCTGCGGCAGTGGAGAGGATGAAGGCCATGGGTGAGTGGCTCGAGGCTAATGGCGAGACCATCTATGGCACCGAGGCGGGCGATATCGCTCAGCAGGAGTGGGGCTGCACGACACGTAAGGGCGATAGGCTCTTCGTTCATATCTTCGAGCTCGATGATGATAAGCTCATGCTTCCTCTGGAGTGCGAAGTTGTTGAGGCTAAGAGCTTTGCTGATGGTGGGAGCGTGGAGTTTGCTGCTGTCGAGGGTGGCGTGGTGCTCAATGTGGGTGCCGTGAAGGATAGCATCAACTATATTGTCGAGTTACGCACAAAGTAATCTACGGTTTTCGAGGTGGTGAATTTGTGAAAATTATCGCAATCTGCATTTGTGGATTGCGATTTTTTTGCTATCTTTGCGCGATTAACGCGCGAATGTGGATTGGGTTAACGATCTTCGCTTGTTGCGGATGTCAAATATGGCAGAAAGATACATAAACAATAATAACAAAAACTTTTAACAAATGCAGAGTAAAGGAATCATTAAGGGTCTGGCGTTGCTTTTAGCCCTCGCCAGCATCTTCCAGCTCTCGTTTACCTTCGTTACACGCAGTATCGAGGCCGAGGCTGAGAAGCAGGAGAATCCCCAGGCTTATCTAAATGAGAAGTGGGATGAGAAGGTCTATCTTGGCTACACCTACGGTGAGTGCAAGGAGAAGGAGTTGAACTTGGGCCTCGATCTTAAGGGCGGTATGAACGTGATGCTCGAGATTAAGGCTGAGGATGTTATCCGCACAAATGCCTTCAACAACATCGAGGTACGCTCGAACGTATTGCTCACCGAGAGCATCGATGCAGCCCTGAAGAAGGCATCGAAGAATGATAACCCTAACGATGTTGTTGATGCTTACGTGGCTGCCATGTCTGCCGAGGATCTCAAGGCTGTATATGGCACTGACGATGCTTCGGCCATTGCCCGCGACCTTAAGGCTGACATTGAGGCTTCTACATCGAAGATGAACGAGGTGTTGATCACACGTATCGACCTTCTCGGTGTTGTGCAGCCCAACATTCAGCCTATCACAGGTACTAACCGTATCATGGTCGAGCTCCCCGGTGTTAAGGAGCCCGAGCGCGTGAGCAAGCTTCTTGCATCGACTGCCAACCTCGAGTTCTGGGAGGTATGCGAGGGTAGCGATGTAAATGCTATTCAGCAGGCTTTGTTCGTAGATGCTGATGCTATCGTTCGCGAGCATCTCTTGGCTGAGGGTGCTGACGAGACAAAGGTGAGCTACACGCCGCTGAGCGAGTTGCTTATGGTTAACTATCCTGCTGTTGATAATGAGGGTAAGACCACCTCTTTCGGTGTTTCGGCACCTCTTGTGGCTGCTGCCGACAAGAGCAATATCATGCTTATCGACGAGTATCTCAAGATCGACGGTGTTGATGCGCTTCTTCCCGCCGATGTTAAGCTCGCGTGGTCTAACAAGAGCTCGTTGGATAGCTCGCAGGGTACATTCCTTCTCTACGCTTTGAAGGGTAAGAATGGCGCCTTGATGCCCGTTTTGGATGGCTCGGGTATCACCTCGGCACGTGCTCAGGGTGGTCAGTATGGTGGCTTCGAGGTGTCGATGACCATGGACTCGAAGACGGCTATCGAGTGGGGTAATATCACTGGTGCTAACATTGGTAAGTCTATCGCTATCGTCCTTGACAACTATGTTTACTCGGCTCCCCGTGTGAACGATCGTATCGATGGCGGTCAGTCGTCAATCTCGGGTAACTTCTCGGCTCAGGAGGCTGAGGATCTCGCAAGCGTGCTCAGCTCGGGTAAGTCGCCCGCGCCTGCAACAATCATCTACTCGGAGGTTGTAGGTCCGTCGCTTGGTGAGAAGTCAATCGCTGCGGGTCTCATTTCGTTTGCTTTGGCTTTCGTGCTCGTGCTCCTCTATATGGCCTTCTTCTACAAGACGGCAGGTTGGTTGGCTAACGTAGCGCTTATCTTCAACGTATTCTTGTTGATGGGTGTCCTCGTATCGTTTGGTGCAGTATTGACACTCCCCGGTATTGCGGGTATCGTTCTTACGATGGGTATGGCTGTGGATGCCAACGTCATCATCTTCGAGCGTATTAAGGAGGAGTTGCGTGGTGGTAAGGGCATCATGCTTGCTATCAAGGATGGTTTCTCGAATGCTTACTCGGCGATTATCGATGGTAACCTTACGACTATCATCACCGGTGTTGTTCTCTTCTTCTTCGGTACAGGTCCTGTCAAGGGCTTCGCTACGACTCTCGTAATTGGTATCATCACATCGCTCTTCTGCTCGATATTCATCACTCGCGTGCTTATCGAGTCGCGTGTAGCACGTCGTGGCACTATCGCGTTCTCGCGTCGCATCACCGAGAACTTCATGCAGAATGTTAAGTTTAGCTTTATCTCTAAGCGTAAGGTGTCGTACATCCTCTCTGGTACGCTTGTCATCGCCTCGATTATCTCGCTTTGCACTCTCGGTCTTAACCAAGGTGTTGAGTTTACGGGTGGTCGCTCGTATGTTGTTAAGTTCAACGAGACGATAGATGTTGAGAAGGTGCGCCAGAGCATTGAGGCTGAGTTTGCCGCTGTAGCAGACGCTGCGAACTCGTCAATCGAGGTTAAGCAGTTTGGTGACGACAATCAGGTGCGTATCGTTACACAGTATCAGCCTGCAGACCTTGAGGGTGAGGAGGCAAATGATGCTGTTGACCGTCTGTTGTTTGCTGCTCTTGATGAGTTCTTCACTATCGAGGGCTTCGGCTTTGAGGAGTTCCGTACCGCCGGTGACGGCATTGCCCAGTGGGGTATTGCCTCTTCGGAGCAGGTTAACGAGTCTATCTCGTCGGAGATGACCGTAAACTCTATCATCGCGGTTCTTATCTCGCTTGTGGCTATCGGTATCTATATCGCTATCCGTTTCCGTCGTTGGCAGTGGGCTATGGGTGCAACTGTTGCGTTGGCTCATAACGCCATCCTCGTTATCGGTATCTTCTCGATGCTCTACGCCATCATGCCCTTCAACTTGGAGGTTAACCAGGCGTTCATCGCAGCGATCCTTACCATCATCGGTTACTCTATCAACGATACCGTGGTTATCTTCGACCGTATCCGTGAGTATATAGGTCTCTATCCTAAGCGCGATATCAAGACAAACATCGATGGCGCTATTTGTGCTACCTTGTCGCGTACGATCAATACGTCGGGTACTACGTTGGTGACACTCTTGGCTATCTTCATCTTCGGTGGTGAGACCATCCGTGGTTTCGTCTTCGCGTTGATCCTCGGTGTTATCATCGGTACCTACTCGTCGGTATTCATTGCTACGCCTATTGCTTACGACCTTCAGCGTAAGAAGGTTGCCAAGGCTTCGGAGGCTGAGGCTAAGGTCGAGTAGCGTAGAAAATAGGATATTCTAAAAAATAGGTCGCAATCTCTTTGAGGTTGCGGCTTATTTTTTTAACTTTGCGGATGTTAATGCGTATTTGTCAACTGTAACCTATGGATAAGATTAAGAGTTTCTTCAGCTGGTTGCGCGGGGCTATATCTCCTGCGTATGTTATGATGCTTGTCGCAGCCTTTGTGTTGTGGTATATCACCAAACTCGGTGATACGTATACTACCGATCACGAGGTTATGGTTGTTGTCGATGGCGAAGAGTTTGAGGTGGACTGCACCATACGTGGTAAGGGTACGGATCTTATCAATTATACCGTCTCGTCACGTCGTAGCAGGTTTGCTATCCCCGCCTCGGAGCTCACGTTCGACAAGGAGATTACCGACGACGAGGGACTTACCTATAGGCATATAACCACACTCTCTCTACAGCAGGCCTTGGCGGCACGTATGGGCAATATTGAGGTTGTATCGGTAGGCTCTGTGCCTACGCTTGTGAGCAGGGAGGAGTAACTGAGGCATCTGTTTATATATTAATATATGTATAAGGTAGGTATTACAGGTGGTATAGGCTCGGGTAAGAGTCGTGTGTGCTCGATACTCGAGGGTTATGGTGTTGCGGTGTACGATGCCGATAGTCGCGCTAAGGGGCTGATGAGGGATAGCCTTGTGTTGCGCGATGCGCTGGTTGCACGCTTTGGACAAGATGTATATACCAATGAGGGTATTAACCGCGCCTACCTTGCTGAGCGCGTATTCTCGGATGCCGAGGAGCTCAAGGCCCTCAATGCCATTGTCCACCCTGCGGTCATGGATGACTTCGACCACTGGGCTATGGAGCAGGAGGGCGACTACGTGGTCTTGGAGTCGGCAATACTCTTTGAGGCGCACCTCGAGGATAGGGTAGATGTCGTTGTTGCTGTTATGGCACCTGCGGAGTTACGCCTGGAGCGTGCCATGCTACGCGATGGTGCCTCGCGTGAGCAGATAGAGAGCCGTATGCGTAATCAGCTTACGGACGAGGAGCGTGTTGAGCGTGCTAAGTACTCCATTGTGAATATAGATATCGAAGAACTCGTTGACGATGTCGAGCAGCTACATCGTCGATTGTCGTATGATGCTAAGACCCTCGGATATTAATCTTGGCGATAGCCACGTTATGGCTATCATCAACCTTACACCCGACTCGTTCTATGGGGCAAGCCGCCATCTATCAGCCGATGATGCTTGCGATGCGGTGGAGAGAGTGGTACGCGAGGGTGCCACGATTGTGGATCTCGGAGGCTACTCCTCGCGCCCGGGTGCCGCAGATGTACCCCTTGAGGAGGAGTGGCGCCGTGTGCATGTGGGTCTTGAGGCTGTGCGCAAGGTGGAGTGTGGGGTTGTTGTCTCTATAGATACCTTCCGTGCGGAGGTTGTGCAACGGGCGTATGACGAGTTTGGCGAGTTTATCGTCAACGATATTTCGGCAGGTGAGGCAGACGATAGGATGGTGGCTACGGTGGCGCGCTTGCAGTTGCCGTATGTTGCTATGCACATGCGTGGCACACCCGAGACTATGCAGTCGATGACGGACTATGACGAGGGTGTTGTTGTGGGTGTGTGCCACTACCTCGAGCATCGCGCTAAGGAGTTGCAGAGTGCCGGCATTGCACCCAAGAATATCATCCTCGACCCGGGCTTTGGCTTTGCCAAGAGCGTGGAACAGAACTTCGAACTTATGCGCGGTATCGATGCGCTCCGCGCGTTGGGCTACCCGCTGCTTATTGGCGTGTCGCGTAAGTCGATGATATATAAACCCCTGGCAATTACGCCTGAGGAGGCGCTCCCCGGCTCGTTGGCCTTGGCATGGGAGGCGCTCAGAGGCGGTGATGCCATACTACGTGTTCATGATGTGGCCGCTACGCGCCAGATTGTGGAACTAAGCAAACATTATTATAGATGACAATGATTGAGCTCCGTAACATAGTAAAGCGTTTTGGCGAGTTGGAGGTGTTGCACGGCGTGTCGATGAGTGTAGAGCGTGGTGAGATAGTATCTATCGTCGGTGCCAGTGGCGCCGGCAAGAGTACGTTGTTGCAGATTGTAGGCTCGTTATTGAGGCCCGATGAGGGCGAGGTGCTTGTCGATGGCGTGTCGCTCAGTACCTTTGGTGATGATGCCCTCTCTACATTCCGTAACCTTCATATCGGTTTCATCTTCCAGTCGTACCACCTCCTGGGTGAGTTTACGGCACTGGAGAATGTTATGATGCCTATGCTTATTGCGGGTGTCGGACGTAAGGATGCTGAACGACGTGGCAGGGAGCTTCTGGCTATGGTCGAGATGTCGCACCGTGTGGAGCATAAGCCCTCGGCACTCTCTGGCGGCGAGCAGCAGCGTGTAGCCATAGCACGTGCCTTGGCTAACAACCCTACGGTTGTCTTGGCAGATGAGCCTACGGGTAACCTCGATAGTGTCACACGCGAGGAGATTCAGCAGCTATTCTTTACGCTGCGCGAGCGTACAGGCCAGACCTTTATTATCGTCACGCACGATGAGGCGCTGGCGGAGAAGTCGGATCGTAAGATACAGATGTCGGATGGCAACATTATATTGTGATATGCGTAGGGAGGAGCTTAAGGAGCTCCTTGAGCGTCTCCATGACGAATTTAACAACGAGGCCTTCATCGAGGCCGACCCTATAAGTGTGCCCCACTCGTTCACGTCGCGTGGCGACATTGAGATTGCGGGATTTATGGCGGCGGCGATAGCGTGGGGTAACCGTCGTGCCATCGTCAAGAGTGCCCACCGCATGATGCGCTATATGGATAATGCGCCCGAGGATTTCGTTCTCAACGCCTCGGACTCGGAGCTCGAGAGTCTCGCCACGTACGTGCATCGCACGTTCAATGGTCGTGATTTTCAGGATTTTGTACGCGCACTGCGCCATATATTTACCACGTGGGGCTCTCTCGGCAACTACTTCGAGCAGGGCTATGCCAAGCATCACGATCTGCGCCCCGTGCTTGCTGATTTCCGTCGCGACTTTCACTCCGTCGCACACGATGTACACTCCGAGAAGCATCTCTCGTCGATAGAGAAGGGGGCTGCATGCAAGCGTCTGTGCATGTATCTTAGGTGGATGGTGCGTCGCGACGACCACGGTGTGGACTTCGGCCTTTGGGATAAGATACCTATGTCGGCATTGTATATGCCTCTGGATGTACATACGGGCCGTATGGGGCGTAGCCTCGGGCTGTTGAGTCGTAAGCAGAGCGACTGGAAGGCTGTCGAGGAGCTTACTGCCTCGTTGCGCGAGTTCTCTGAGGATGACCCTGTGCGCTACGATTATGCACTCTTTGGCGTGGGTATCTCGGGCATGTTCGACTAATAACGATTGTCGTGTTTCGATTCAAGCAGTTTGATATTGACGATAGCCTTTCGGCTATGAAGATAGGCACCGATGGCGTGCTTATCGGTGCGTGGGCTCGCGTCGAGGGTTGCCACTCGATATTGGATGTGGGTACCGGCACGGGACTTATAGCCCTTATGGCTGCGCAACGCAATGCCGAGGCACATATTACGGCTATTGACATCGACAGCATGGCTGCGAAGGAGGCTTGCTTGAACGCCCAGCGCTCGCCGTGGTCACACCGCATCACGGTGCTTCATGCCGATGTGCGTAGCTTTGCCCCGGAGCGCAAGTTCGACCATATAGTCTCTAACCCGCCATACTTCAACGACTCGCTGCACTCGCCCGATGTGGCGCGTAGCACGGCACGCCATACCGATACGCTTGGCTATGCGGAGTTGGTCGCTCTTGCCGAGCGTATGCTTATGGAGGGCGGCAGGCTTAGCGTTGTCCTCCCTGCGGATTGTGCCCCGCGCTTTCGTCGCGAGGCCTTTGGTCGCCTGTGGCTCAGTCGCGAGACCGATGTCGTTACGCGCGAGGGAGAGGAGCCTAAGCGCTCGCTTATGGAGTTCGTGCTTACGTCGGAGCCCATAATGCCACGTTGTGATAGGCTCACGATACATCACTACGATGGCTCATATACCGAGGAATATCGCCATCTTACCGAGGATTTCTACCTTGCATTTTGAGATTAAGGAAATAATAAGTATATTTGTGGCATTAGTATAATAACTACACATTATGAGAAGATTATCGTACATCATCGCTACGCTTGTCGTACTACTTGTTGCCGTGGATGCCTCGGCGCAGCAGGTAGTGAAGAAGCGTATCGGAGTATATAAGGAGGGTGGCAATGTCGTTGTAGCTGAGGCAGCCACGACACTCGTCGTTGACCTCGAGGTTGAGACCGAGACCTTCATTGCCGGCCCCTATGCCCGTTATGCGCAGAAACTCTTGGGTAAGCGCGCCTCGTTTGTTAATCGCGTGGAGCATAGCATCGTTGCAGCGGATGTCGCTCTCCTTGAGGGCGATGCCTTCTATGCCTCGGATTTGGCAGATAGGGGTGATGTCGCAACATGCGAGTTGCCGCTACAGGTCGACCGCCTCTCGTCGGTGGAGTACCCCCTTGAGGATGCTGCACGTGATGCTGCGGAGCAGATATTTGCACTGCGTCGTGCTCGTCTCGACCTCGTTACGGGAGAGCTTGGCGAGGGTGTCTTTGGTGGCGGCCTGGGTAGCGCTCTCGAGGAGATTGAGCGCCTCGAGCGCCAATATCTTGAGCTCTTCTACGGCAAGAGTGAGGTTGTGCGTAAGAACCATAGGTTGCTTCTTCCGATAGATGCCGCTACTACGTCGTATGTTATTGCGCGCTTTAGCTCGGAGCGAGGCCTTGTGGAGAAGGGCGACCTCGATGGCGAGATCGTAATGGTTGCCATTACGCCCACGGCGTGCGACTACCCCGCAAGTGACCTCAAGGGCACCGTGGCATACCGCTATGCCAACAATGCCGATGTGGCTGTAATGCTGGGTCAGGAGGTGCTCCTACGCCGTATACTCCCAATTTATGAGTATGGCACGACGGTGATGTATGCTAACCCGCGATAATACTTCAACGATGGATAATACACAGAGGATGATAGCGTTGCTCGGTCGTCTGCGCAAGCAGATGAATGGCGCCGTGGCCGAGACTATGGCTACGGATGGGCAGGCATACGGCTTGAACTATGGCGTGAGCATCGCCACGATACGCGAGATTGTCGCCGAGGAGCCTAAGGATTACGACTTTGCAAAGTATCTATATCGCCAGCAGGTGCGCGAGTTGAAGCTCGCAGCCTGCCATATTGCCGAGGCTAAGCGTGTCGATGTTAATGAGTTTCCCTTCTGGTCGCGCGGCATAGCAAATGCTGAGTTGGCTGAGGAGCTCGCCTTTGCACTCCTATCGAAGATATACGACATCAACTCGCTTATGGGTGTGTGGTCTACCGAGAGCAATGAGATGATAGCCTATGCAGCCCTTATGGCAGCCTCACGTAATGAGCGCACCACGATGGAGGTGGCATTTGTAGCCTCAGAGAAGGCTGTGCGTGCTAACCCCGATTCGCGATATATAGCCAATGGTGTCGTGGCACTAATGTGCTATGTCGCCTCGCGCGATAAATCTGTCAGGGTGGGAGTGCCCACGCTTCTTGAAAGCATGCCCGAAGGTCGAGCGAAGAGGATTATAGCCGAGGAACTCGACTGGCGTATGGATTATTTGTGATAAGGGGTCGATTGCGTCTCCTGACAAAGAATGCCACCGATGGGTAGTACCTTGGCGTACATCCCATCGGTGGCATTCTTGCCAAGTGTAGCACTCGGCATCCTTCTGACAAATAATCCGGAGTCTTTACATATTACTCACTCCTCATTACTCATTGATTCTCAGTACATCTTAAGTCGCTCGCGGTGTATGGCCTCGACAATATGGCTGAAGCTGATGATGCCGCTCTCGCGCCAGAGAGGCGCGCCACGATGGAAGAGTATGAGCGTGGGTACGGCAACAATGTTATATCGTCTGACGAGCGGTATGCTCGATATTGCCGAGGTGTCAACACGCACGAGTGTGACGATGTCGCTCATGGCTAAGGCTATGCGGTCGAGTGTGGGATCCATGGCGCGGCACGCACCACACCACGTAGCGTAAAAGTCGATGAGCGTGAGGCGCTCGGAGGCTACGATATTGTCGAAGTCGGTCGTTTTCATAAGGTATATATAGGTATATATATAAGTAATACTCTCACCACAAGCTGCATGATGAGAGTATCAAAATCTATACCTTAACGTGTGTCGTACTAAAAGAGTGCCTTGGGTAGTTGCTCGATGCTCGCGATATATACCACCTCGATACCCTTAGGGGTCTTTATGCCCTTTTGTGCGAAGCTCGACACGACAATGCGCCTAAAGCCAAGTCTTGCAGCCTCCATGATGCGTTGCTCGGTGCGTGGCGCGGGGCGCACCTCGCCCGAGAGACCTATCTCGCCCGCACAGCATACGCCCTCCATAAGTGGGCGGTCGTAGTATGACGAGATTATGGCAGCGATGATAGCCATGTCCATGCCCGTATCGGCAATCTTGAAGCCTCCGGCGAAGTTGAGGAATACATCCTTCTGGAACATCTTCATGCCAACCCTCTTCTCCAATACCGCAAGGAGCATATTCAAGCGTCGCTGGTCGAAGCCCGTCGCCGAGCGCTGTGGTGTGCCATAGGCAGCACCGCTAACCAACGCCTGCACCTCGATAAGATAGGGGCGTAGTCCATCCACCGCAGCACCCACAGAGCAGCCGGCAAGGGGCTCGTCGTAGTGCGTGAGGAGTATCTCCGAGGGGTTGGCTACCTCCCTGAGGCCCGAGTCGCGCATCTCAAAGACGCCAATCTCGAAGGTGGCGCCAAAGCGATTCTTTATGCCGCGGAGTATGCGGTACGTATGGTTGCCGTCGCCCTCGAACTGCAGTACCACATCGACGATATGTTCCAATATCTTGGGGCCTGCGATTGAGCCATCCTTCGTGATGTGGCCGATGATGAAGATGGCGATGCCACTGCTCTTTGCCACCTTCAGAAGCGTAGCTGCGCACTCCCTCACCTGTGTGACGCTACCGGGCGACGACTCAACAAGGTCGGTAGATATGGTCTGTATCGAGTCGATGATGACAATATCGGGGCGCTGCTCCTCGATTTGCGCGACGATATTCTCCAGCAGCGTCTCGGTAAATACGGTACACTCCTCGTTGCGTATGCCTATGCGTGATGCGCGCATCTTGATCTGCTCGGCAGACTCCTCACCCGAGACATAGAGCGTATGTAGGCCGTTGTCCGTGAGGGCAAGCTGCAGCGACAGCGTCGACTTGCCGATGCCGGGCTCGCCACCGAGGAGTATGAGTGAGCCGGGGACGATGCCACCACCGAGTACGCGGTCGAGCTCGCTATTCCCCGTGGCGATACGTCGCGTGACCTCCGATGTTATATCTTGAACCTTGCGTGGCTCGGCCTTGGGCACTGAGGCTACACGCGAGGCTATCGACGACGACTCCTTCTGTACGATATGCTCCGTGATGGTGTTCCACTCGCCACAGGCGGGGCAGCGCCCCATCCATTTTGCTGTCTCGTTACCGCACGAGGTGCAGAAATATGCGCGTTTAACCTTTGCCATAGCCATTAACTAAAGAGGCGTACGATGTCGCTACCGTTGGCATATATCATAAGCAGCAACAACAGACCGAGGCCTATGTATTGCAATACTTCGAGGAACTTGTCGCTCGGCTTGCGACGTGTTATCATCTCCCAGAGTGTGATGATGGCATGTCCGCCATCGAGACCGGGGATGGGTAGTAGGTTCATGATGGCGAGCACCACCGATATGAAGGCCGTAAGCGACCAGAAGCTGAGCCAGCTCCACTCCTCGGGGAAGATGCTGCCTATGGCGATGAAGCCTCCGAGCTCCTTATATCCCTTAGTCTCGGGGTTAACGATCATCTTAAGCTGCTCCCAGTACGATACTACCTTCGCCCATGTATACTCGGCACCTGCGGGTATCGACTCCCAGAAGCCATACTCGCGTGTGCGGGGCTGTATGAGGTCTGTTACTACGCCTATCTGCGCCTCGCTGTTTATTGGTATGTTTAGCTGCAGCGTGTCTACGCCACCACGCACGACGGCTATGCGAGCCTCGGTGTTCGCCAGACCCTGAAGCCTCTCGCGGCCATCGAAAAAGCCGGTTACGGGTGTATCGTTGATGGCGATGACCCTATCGCCAGGCTCTATGCCCGCCTCGCGCGCGCTCTCGGCCTTAACCTCGTCGACGATGAAGGGCACGTTTATCTTGCAGAAGTCGGCGATGGTGCCATCCTCGCGCATAGATACAAGCTCCTTGAGTCCGATGGCTATCGCCACCTCCTCGCCGTTGCGCACAACGGTAACCTCGCGGTCTCGGTCGGTGATGATCAGACGCTCGCGTATCTCGTTGATGTTGCCTATTCTGTAGCCGTCGATGGCTACGATGTTGTCGCCATCCTCGAAGCCGAGAGCCTCGGCACGCTCGTTGAAGATGTAGCCGTGCTTGATATCCTCGCTGTGGTAGTAGCTCTCGCCCCACGTGTAGAGGATGCCGGCGTAGATGACAATGGCAAGGAGTATGTTCATCACAATACCCGCAAGCATAATGATGAGTCTCTGCCATGCGGGCTTCGTGCGAAACTCCCAGGGCTGTGGTGCCTGCTTCATCTGCTCCGTGTTCATCGACTCGTCAATCATGCCTGCCAACGACACATAGCCACCCATAGGCAGCCAGCCGATACCATACTCCGTGTCGCCTATCTTGCGCTTGTAGAGCGTAAACCAGGGGTTGAAGAAGAGGTAGAACTTCTCGACACGCACACCGAAGATGCGTGCCGTGATGTAGTGGCCAAACTCGTGGATGAGGACCAATAACGATAGCGATGCAAAGAATTGTACAACTTGAAGAAGTATTCCGCTCATAGTCTTATTTTCTGTTTTATAAGTGTTTATCTCTTGTTTTAGCTTCTCTGTGTGAGGTATCTCGCTGCCAACATACGTGCCTCGCTATTGGCAAGGTCGTACTCCTCGAGTGTGGGATGTGGCGTAAACGAGGCGTTGTCTAAGGCATAGCGTATGGCGCCTACAATGTCGAGGTAGCCACACTTATGTCCGAGGAACGATGCCACAGCTACCTCGTTGGCTCCATTCATCGTGCATGGTGCCGTGCCTCCGCGGTGTAGACACTCGTAGGCGATGTCCAACGCGGGGTATTTATCCCTGTCGGGTGCGCGGAAGGTGAGTGTGGGGTAGTCCAGTATCGAGAACTGCTCCACGGCCTGAGCGGCACGCTCGGGGTATAGCAGGGCGTAGCTTATCGGCGTGTGCATATCGGCATTGCCGAGTTGTGCCTTCACCGAGCCGTCGGTGAACTCAACCATCGAGTGAACGATAGACTGCGGGTGGATGACAACCTTTATACGCTCTGGCTCGATGTCGAAGAGCCAGCGTGCCTCGATAACCTCAAAGCCCTTGTTTACGAGCGTTGCCGAGTCGATGGTTATCTTTGCGCCCATCGACCACTGGGGGTGCTTGAGCGCCATCTCGGGTGTTACACCTGCAAGATCCCTTTGTTCGATGTCGCGCAGGGCTCCACCGCTACAGGTGATGATAAGGTTACGTATGCTACGGCGCTGCTCACCCTCCAAGCACTGCATTATTGCCGAGTGCTCAGAGTCTATGGGGAGAATATCCACACCCTTGCGTCGCGCTGCCGCCATGATTATGTCGCCACCCACGACTAAGGTCTCCTTGTTGGCCAAGGCTATACGTTTGCCGCTCTCTATGGCCAATGCTGTGGGGTGTAACCCGGCATAGCCCACAAGAGCATTTACCACCGTATCGCTACGATAGCTGCGTGCAACGTGGTTGATAGCCTCGCTGCCGGCCATTACCTCTATCGTCGTATCCTTGAGTGCCTCTTTGAGCTCTGCATAGTGGCTCTCGTCGCCTATCACCACGCTCTCGACGTCGAACTCGCGTGCTTGTGCTGCGAGCTCCCTCCAGCGGCTGTGTGCTACGAGCGATGTTACCTTGAAACGCTCAGGATGGCGACGTACGATGTCGAGCGTCTGCACGCCTATGGACCCCGTCGAACCAAGTATTGTAAGTCTCTCGATAGCCATCGTCACATCGTTTTAGAATAATATGTAGCGCTCGGGGTCTACGGCCGTGCCATCGCGCCATAGCTCGAAGCCGAGCTCCGTGCTCCTCGACTCCTCGCCCTCGTGCGTGCCAAGGCGACCTATCACAGCACCACTCTGTACCATCTGTCCCTTGCGCACGAGAACCTCGCTAAGATGCTTGTATACCGAGATGTAGCCCCCGGCGTGCTGTATCGTCACACTCTTGCTGCCATCGGCCATGCTCTCGGTGGCTACGACCGTGCCATTCTCTATGGATGTGACGCTATCCTGCTCCTTGAGCGACATGATTGCTACGTCGTAGCTCGACTCTGGAGCGTCGAAATTACGTGTTATGGTGCCTCGTAGCGGTGCGCTAAACATCGCAGCCTCCGACTGCAGTGGCTTGGTATTTGTCAGCGAGTACTCGCCCGTGGTGCTCTCTAATGCTGCACGTAGCAACGAGTCGGCACGTGTTGGTAGTATGCGCGACTTGTCGTATCGTATGGTGTCGGTCATCACCGTGGAGTGTAGCGCCGGTGTGCTGCCACCCATAACCGTGGCGACAGCCTCGTTGTATGCCAAGAGCTCCGCCATATTACGCTCCATAAGGTCTATGCGCATGATGCTCTCCACGAGAGCCTCATTCGTGCGCTCGGCCTTTGTGCGGTAGCCGGGGAGGATGTCGAGAATCGAGGTGTAGGCCATAAGAGCCAGCAGTGTGACAAAGAGTAGCACAACCAAACCTACAACCATGGCGCTAAGTCCCATAGGTGTAAGGTTTACCCTCCAGTGCAGCTCGTCGGTGGCGCGGTCGCGCATCGAGAGCTGACGCTTGTCGGTGAGATAATCCCAGAATCCTCGTAACATATACTTCAATATTACTAATTACAATTTGTCCTTACTCATTAATATGAGTATAACCCGACAAAGATAACGAAAATGGTGGGATACTTGGTATTTTACGATAACTTTTTTACCTTTGTGCTACGAAATTGATAATATTTAAGATAATACGACTATGGTAAAACCTACACTTTTGGTCTTGGCTGCGGGTATGGGCTCGCGCTACGGATCGCTCAAGCAGATGGATGGCGTAGGCCCCAATGGCGAGGCTATCATCGACTACTCGGTATACGATGCTATACGTGCCGGCTTCGGTAAGGTTGTCTTTGTTATCCGTCACTCTTTCGAGGCCGACTTCAAGGAGGTGTTCAACGCCGAGCGCTTCGGTGGTAAGATTGCTGTGGAGTACGTATTCCAGGAGCTCGACTACCTCCCCGAGGGCTTCACACTCCCCGATGGACGCCAGAAGCCGTGGGGTACGAACCATGCTGTTATGATGGCTGCAAATGTCATCAACGAGCCCTTCGCTGTTATCAATGCCGACGACTTCTATGGCCGCGAGGCTTATGCTACTATCAGTGAGTACCTCCAGACTCTCGAGGGCACTGAGGGTCGCTATTGTATGGTTGGCTACCAGGTGAATAAGACGCTCTCGGAGAATGGTACGGTGTCGCGAGGTGTATGTACCGTAGACGACGAGGGCAACCTTCGTGGCATGGTCGAGCGCACACAGATAGAGCGCGTCAATGGCACCATCCTCTTCCATGATGGTGGCGCCGATGAGCCTCTTGCGGAGGATACCCCCGTATCTATGAACCTCTTTGGCTTCACCCCCGACTACTTCCGCCACTCTGAGGCCTATTTCAAGGAGTTCCTTGCCGAGAATATCGACAACCTCAAGTCCGAGTTCTACATCCCCAGAATGGTTAACAAACTTATCAGCGAGGGCACTGCTACCATGCGCGTGCTTAAGACTACAAGTGACTGGTTTGGCGTAACTTATAAGGAGGATAAGCCGTTGCTTATGGCAAAGCTCGAAGAGCTTATTGAGCGTGGTTTATATCCGCGTAACCTCTGGTAATTTGTTGTGAAAAGGCAGCATCTGCTGCCGCTAACGAATTATCTCAGCAATGGGCAGTACGCCATAGTACAGCCCATCGCCTCGAAATTCGCCGAGCGTTGCATCTACTACCTTTTGACAACAAATTTAATTTCTTGTGATAAGGGGTCATTCTCGGCCTCTCAATCATCAGCCCGAATGGGAAATACGCTTAGTATGTCCCATCCGGGCTGATTTCATGTCGAGACCAAGCCTAACCCCTTCTGACAACAAATTGGGTTTGCAACGAAGGAGGTTGTGTATTAGGGAGATTAGAGAATTTAGTGAAATTAAGGAGCTTAGTGATAAATGATGATAGCGCTCTCCCTAAACTCCCTAAATTCCCTAAACTCCTTAAACTCCCTATAATAGCGCTTAACCGCGTTCCCTAATCTATCTACAAACTTGCCATTCTACTCTTGATTTGCCACTCTAAGTCGTAAATCTTATCGAAGTTTTCGTCAATCTTCTCTTGGAGTTTCTGACTTGCATCCGTCAACTCCTTCCACTGCTCTTTTCCTATCTTTTTATCTATGTCACGGCAGTATACATTATGGTTTGTAAACTCCGTGGCGGTCTCTATGAAATCGGTATATGTCTCAATATAGTCGATGTATAACTCTGCCATGGCAAGCTCGCACTCATAAGCGCACTTGCCCAATTTAGTGGCGATATATCCGGCCTTGTTCTTGGCATAGTCGCCCTTTGTGACCGAAGCTATCAAGCCATCCTCATCCCAGTCGCTATAGTCGGATCTTACGCGCTCCTGCTTTGTGCCCAAGACCTCAAGGAAGTTGAGGTATGCCTCGTCGATATCCTCAGCAAGTGAGCGGTCCTTCTTCCTACACAGACGGATAAATTCAGGAAAGGCCTCGGGGTTGTGGTCGATCTCTATCTCATCAGGACGATTTATGCACATCCAATAGTCCAACTCGCAATTGCTCTTCTTGGCAAACTCGGCGAACTCCTTATCGTTGAGATTTAGAGTCTGCTCGGCGAGCTTGATATACTTCTTTTGGTACTCGATGTACTTCTCGGGCATCTCGATGTTTGCAATCTCGAAGCTCTCCACAAGTAGCTCCTCGGGTGTCGATGCACACGATGCCATGGCAACGAGTGCTGATAACATAACGGTTAACTTTTTCATCTGCTTAGGTTTTAATTATTAATCATTTGTGTGCTATTTAGCCTTGGGAAGTGTCATAACGAACTCCAAGCCGCCTACCTTGCGATTCTTCACGGTGATGTCACCGCCGTGGAAGAGCACGGCGTTCTTGACGATAGAGAGGCCGAGGCCCGTGCCGCCAAGCTTGCGCGAGCGACCTGCGTCTATGCGGTAGAAACGCTCGAAGATATGGCCTATATGGTCGTCGTCGACACCAATGCCGTTGTCGGCAAACGACAGCGTATACATCGTGTCATCCTCACTCACGAGCTTAACATATATATCGCGACCACCGGAGTAGGCTATAGCGTTGTCCGTTAGGTTCTTAAATATAGACATCAGCAGTGATGTGTTACCCATGACGGGCATGGGCGAGGGCAGCGTGATGTTCATGCGCATACGTCGCTCGTCGGGTAGCAGTGCCACATCTGAGGCGATGTCGTCGATGATGGCATGCAGGTCGACCCTGTCGCGCTCTATGCGGCTGCTGCCATCCTCAAGGCGTGTGATGGTAGAGACGTCGGTGAGGAGCTGCGTGAGGCGCTGGCAGTGGGCATAGCACTTCGCGATAAACATGTCGCGCTCCTCAGAAGTGATATCCTTGGATGTGGTCATCGTCTCGAGGTAGCCCTGGATGGCTGCCACGGGGGTCTTGAGCTCGTGGTTGATATTGTTTGTCAGCTGGCGCTTGATGCGTAGTTTCTCCTGGTGTTCGTGCATGGCATTGTCGTGCTCGCGCTGTGCGTCGCTCGAGGCCTCGCGTAGACGACGGTATAGGTCTATAATGTGGCGCGAGATGTCGCCAAGCTCGTCATTGGCGAAGTTGGGCATCGAGTCGATGTCGGCACCATTCTCCATGGCTGTAGCCACGCGGTCGAGACTCTTGAGGTTGCGGTTGAGACGCACGGCAAGCATCAGGGCGATAACGATAGAGGCTACTGCCACGCCGAGGATGGCGTAGAAGATGCCCTCGTCGATGCCATTAATCTTGCTGTTGTGGCTTAAGAGCGAGAAGTGGTAGGTTATAAATCCTCCAATGAGCGTGACGATGAGTATCGCCAATAGCAGGTACATACCGCCGCGGTAACTGATAATCTTAGACTTTGAATCCATAGCCATAGCCTGTACGTGTTACTATATTATTGCCATATACGCCTAACTTCTTGCGTAGGCGTGTGATGTTTACATCTATCGTGCGGTCGAGAACAACGACCTCCTCGCTCCATACGCGCTTCATTATTTGCTCGCGCGAGAGTATCGTGCCACGATTCGAGAGCAGTAGAACGAGGATGTCGAACTCCTTGCGTGTGAGGGCTATCTCCTGGTCATCGAGCATGCAGCTCTTATCGCGGTTGTTGACCACGAGGGTCTCGAATGTGAGGATCGCATCATCCTTGTCGGCTGTTGCGGTCGGGGTGTTGCGCTTCGAGCGACGTAGCACGCTGCGCACGCGCGCCATAACCTCAGCTACGGAGAAGGGCTTTGATATATAATCGTCGGCACCGATGTCCAAGCCCTTGATCTTGTCGGCCTCGGAGTCGAGGGCCGAGCAGAATATTATCGGCGTTGTGGCCGTCTCGGGGCGCTTGCGCAGGATGCGGGCAAGACCGAAGCCACTGAGCTCTCCCATCATAATGTCGAGGATCATAAGGTCGTAGCCTCCAATATCCATCGATAACACCTCCTCAGCGCTGAGCGCCGTAGTCACCTCGTAACCCTCGCGCTCGAGGTTGAACTTCAATATCTCACACAACGACTCCTCATCGTCGACAACTAAGATGCGATAATTGTCCATTTCCCTTAGATGAATATTTCAATCACTCGTTAAAATTATATAATCAGCAGCACCACTTGCCTTTGACATACAAATTTAATGTAAATTTAGCAATAAAGCAAGAATGAAACACCCTTTTTAATAAATAGGTATCGATAAAATGTTACAACTATTATGTCGGCTTAACAAAAATGTAACAAAAATGTAACAATTATGTCGTATATTTGCGACAAACTATTGGAGTATGGATCTATTTATAGTAATTACTTTGGCGGTTCTCGCCGTAGTGGGCATTGTCGTAGGTGTATCGAACGACGCCGTTAACTTCCTCAACTCAGCCTTTGGCTCGAAGGTGGCTAAGAAGAATATAATCCTTACGGTTGCCGGTGTGGGTGTTATGGTCGGTGTGATGACCTCGAGTGGTATGATGGATGTGGCGCGTAGCGGTGTCTTCTATCCGGCGATGTTCTCGTACGAGGAGATTATGATTCTCTTCCTCGGTATGATGCTCTCGAATATCATCCTCCTGGATATATACAACTCGCTCGGCCTGCCAACATCTACGACCGTGTCGCTCGTCTTCGGCTTGCTCGGCTCGGCCATGGCGCTGGCGTTGTACAATATCTGGGGTGGTACGACCACAGCGTCGCTTGGCGAGTTTATCAACTCGGGTAACGCCTTGGCTATAGTCTCGGGTATCCTGCTCTCGGTGGTGTTAGCCTTCTTTACGGGCCATCTGCTGATGTACATATCGCGTATAATCTTCACATTCCGCTATAGTAAGATATTCAACCGTTTCGGAGCCTTGTGGTGTGGCATCACACTTGCGGGTATCATCTACTTCACGGTATTCAAGGGCTTGAAGAGCACGACGCTCATCCCCGAGGGGTTGAAGGATTTTGTCAACGAAAATACCGGTATGGCGCTCTTGATACTATGGCTCGGCAGCTCGTTGTTGCTATGGGTATTGCAGCGCTGCAAGGTTAACATCCTGCGTGTCTCTATCCTTGCCGGCACCTTCTCCCTGGCGTTGGCATTTGCGGGTAACGACCTCGTAAACTTCATCGGTGTGCCCTATGCCGGCTACGACTCATATATGATTGCCAAGGATGCCGGTGAGGCGCCTACGTCCATGGCTGCGCTCTCGGAGCCTACGGTGGCCAACTTCTGGATTATGTGCGCTGCGGGCTTGGTGATGGTCGTTACGCTCTTTATGTCGAAGAAGGCTATGCGCGTTATCGAGACCGAGCGTAAGCTCTCGTCGCAGAGCGAGGAGGCTCCTACAAATAGCGAGGCAACGGTAGCTTCGCGCGGCATCGTGCGCGGTGCGCGTGCCATGAACGACGCTCTTGCGGCCATCACGCCTAAGCGCGTGATAGAGTTTATCAACAGCCGCTTTGTGCAGCTGCCCGAGGAGGAGCGTGGCGATGTGAACTACGACCTCATACGTGCCACGGTAAACCTCACGGCTGCTGCCATACTCATATCTATAGGTACGCAGCTTAAGTTGCCCCTATCTACTACGTACGTGGTATTTATGGTCTCTATGGGCTCGTCGCTTGCCGACCGAGCATGGGGACGTGAGAGTGCCGTATATCGTATCACGGGTGTCACTACCGTGATTATGGGATGGTTTGTCACGGCTGTAGGTGGCTTTGTCATCGCCCTCGGCGTAACGCTCATCCTGGCGTATGGCGGCAAGGTGGCAATTATCGGTGTTACGCTACTATGTCTTGTCCTCCTTGTTAAGAGTAACTTCTCGAAGGATAAGAAGGAGGATGAGCGCGAGGCTTCGGCCGTGGCAAAGATTGGAGATACGCTCAAGCAGAGCCCCGAGGAGGCGCTCATAGCATATACCGAGGATGTATGCTCGTCGATGGAGAAGGTGACGATGATATACGACCGCACCATCGTTGCCGTCTTTAAGGAGAACCGCAAGGTGCTCCGCGACATGGTGCGCGAGGCTGAGGAGTTCTACCACTCTACGCGCGAGCAGAAGTATGAGATAATACCCCTGTTGCGCACGCTCGAGGAGAGCGACGTAAGCACAGGCCACTTCTATGTGCAGGTTGTCGACTATATCTCGGAGACCAGCAAGGCTCTGCTCCACATCACGCGCCCATGCTATAAGCACGTGGATAACAACCATACAGGCCTTTCGAAGGAGCAGGTATACGACCTTAAGCGCATCAACGACCGCGTGGAGGAGATCTTCGGCGAGATTAACGATATGCTCCGCTCGCGCTCGTTCGACAATATGGAGTCTATCCTAAATAAGCGTGACGAGATGTTCGACCTCATCGACGAGGTTATGCAGAACCAGTTGCGCCGCCTACGCGATACCGGTGGCTCATCGTCAGCCAATATGCTCTTCTTCAACATTCTCACGGAGACTAAGACGATGATTCTACACTCGCGAAATATTATGAAGTCGCTCGAACACTTCGTTCACTCTTCGTAATAGGAGGCCCAAAAAGCAAGATGAGACTGAATAAAAGGTAATGATGCAAAAAGCGCCGCTTTTTGCATCATTACCTTAATTACTCACTCCTCACTCCTCATTACTCATTGAATAAAATAGGGCTCTTCGGAGCCCTATTTTATTCATTACTTCATCTCTGCGAAATACTTATAGAAGTATGGCAGTGTCTCCAAGCCCTTGTAGAACTGGTCGAGACCATAGCTCTCGTTGGGCGAGTGTATGGCATCCTTAGAGAGGCCGAAGCCCAAAAGTATCGACTTGATGCCGAGGATGTTCTCGAAGCCTGAGATGATAGGAATAGAGCCACCAGAGTAGAAGGGTAGCGGTGTGATGCCGAATGTCGTCTCCACGGCCTTCTCCGCAGCCTTATATGCCGGAAGGTCGGTGGGTGACACGTAGGGGGCACCGCCGTGCAGGAACTCAACCTTAACCTTCACGCTCTTGGGTGCTATGCGACGGAAGTGCTTCTCGAAGAGCTTTGCAATCTTCTTGAAGTCCTGGTTGGGAACAAGACGCATAGATATCTTGGCGTAGGCCTTCGAGGGGATGACGGTCTTGGTGCCCTCGCCCGTGTAGCCGCTCCAGATGCCGTTAACGTCGAGTGAGGGACGTATGCCTGTGCGCTCCATGGTGGTGTAGTCTACCTCGCCGGCTACGTCGCCAAGGTCGAGAGCCCTCTTGTACTCCTCAAGCGAGAAGGGCGCCTTGTTGAGAGCCTTACGCTCGGCATCCGAGAGGATGCGCACATCGTCGTAGAAGCCGGGGATGGTCACACGGCCAAACTCGTCCGTGAGCGATGCTACGAGCTTGGCAAGGACATTGGCGGGGTTGGCAACAGCACCACCAAAGAGACCTGAGTGCAGATCCTTATCGGGGCCCGTAACCTCCACCTGCATATACGTAAGACCGCGCAATCCTGCAGTGATGGTCGGTGTGTCGAGGCCAATCATCGACGTATCCGAAACGAGGATGATGTCGGCCTTAAGGAGCTTCTTATTGTCGGCGCAGAACTTATATAGGCTTGGTGAGCCAATCTCCTCCTCGCCCTCGAGCATGAACTTAACATTGCAGGGGAGGGTGTCGGTGGCAACCATAGCCTCGAAGGCCTTGGCGTGCATGTAGAGCTGTCCCTTGTCGTCGTCAGCACCACGGCACCATATACGGCCATCCTTAATTACGGGCTCGAAGGGGTTGGTTTTCCACTCGTCGATGGGATCCTCGGGCATAACGTCGTAGTGGCCGTATACGAGCACGGTCTTAGCCTTGGGGTCGATAATCTTCTCGGCATATACTACGGGGTTACCCTCCGTGGGCATAACCTCAGCGCGGTCGGCACCAGCCTTAACAAGTGCTGCGGCAAGCCACTCGGCACAGCGTACCATGTCGCCCTTGTGGAGCGAGGGCTGGGCGCTGATTGAGGGGATGCGAAGGAGGTCAAAAAGTTCCTCCAAGAAGCGATCTTTGTTCTTGTCGATGTATTCGGTTGCAAGTTTCATATAAGTATAGTTTTAAGGTAAAATTATCACTTGTTATTCTTTGCAAATTTGTTCTATTTCGGAAATGAAGCGCTTGGCAAGAGCCTCGGCTTCGGCCATCGTTTTAGCCTCCGTATAGATGCGAATAATGGGCTCTGTGTTCGACTTGCGAAGGTGTACCCAGTTCTCTTCGAAGTCTATCTTTACGCCATCAATGTCGTTAACTCTCTCGCCTGAGTATCTGCTCTTTATCGTTGCAAGAATCTTGTCTACGTCAATCTCTGGCGTGAGCTCTATCTTGTTCTTCGAGGCGTAGTACGCGGGGAATGTTTTGCGTAGCTCCGACATCGTCATGTCGAGGCCTGCAAAATAGGTCAAAAAGAGAGCAACGCCTACTAACGCATCACGGCCGTAGTGTAGCTCGGGATAGATGACGCCGCCATTACCCTCGCCGCCGATGACAGCCCCCGTCTCCTTCATCTTCTTTACGACGTTCACCTCGCCCACGGCTGCGGCTGCATAGCTGCAACCCTCGTAGCGGGCCGTAACGTCGCTGAGTGCTCGTGACGATGATAGGTTGGATACCGTATTGCCCTTGGTGTGGCGAAGGACGTAGTCCGCCACAGCCACCAGCGTGTACTCCTCAACAAACATCTCGCCATTCTCCATGACGAAGGCCAGACGGTCGACATCGGGGTCTACGACGATACCGAGGTCGGCACCCTCCGTGCGTACCACCTCCGAAATATCGGTTAGGTTCTCGGGGAGTGGCTCGGGGTTGTGGGCAAACTCGCCCGTGGGGTCGCAGTTGATGGCGATAACCTCGCAGCCGAGCTCCCTAAGTAGTGCGGGGATAACCACGCCACCGATGGAGTTTACGGCATCGACCACAACCTTGAACTTACGCTTGCGCACGGCCTCAACATCCACCAACTCGAGAGCCAGCACCTGAGCGATATGTGTGGCGTTGAAATCCTCGCGAAGTATTACCTTGCCGATGTTGTCGATCGTGGGGTAGTCCCACTCCGACTCCTCGGCCATAGACAGCACCTGCTTACCCTCGGCGTCGTCGAGGAACTCGCCACGCTCATTCAGTAGCTTCAGGGCGTTCCATTGGCGCGGATTATGCGAGGCGGTGATGATGATGCCTCCATCGGCCTTGTGTGTTATCACGGCCATCTCCGTGCCAGGTGTTGTACACATACCCACGTTGATGACATCAACACCTGTGCCGAGCAGCGTGCCCTCGACCAGCGAGTCGACCATCGAGCCCGAGATGCGGGCATCGCGACCAACGACGATGGTGATACGCTTGCCGGGGTTCTTATCTTTGATAAGACGCGCATAGGCCGTAGTGAACTTAACGACATCTATCGGTGTGAGGTTCTTGCCCTGGGCGCCACCGATGGTGCCACGTATGCCTGAGATAGATTTTATGAGTGTCATGTTATAAAAAGTGTCTAAAACATTTTGCTATTTCCTACAAAATTACTAATTTTACGCGAATATTAAAAATAAATTGATAATAAATTATTTCGAGATATGAGAACGATACCCTCTTCTGAGCTGATTATCAATGCTGATGGCTCGATTTTCCATCTGCACTTGAAGCCCGAGCAACTGGCCGACATCGTCATTCTTGTGGGCGATCCCGGTCGTGTGGCTATGATTGCCGACTATTTCGATGAGCGTGAGTGCGAGGTGTCGAACCGCGAGTTCCACACCGTGACGGGTACCTATAAGGGCAAGCGTATGACGGTGCTCTCTACGGGTATCGGTATCGGTAATATAGACATCTGTGTCGCGGAGCTCGATGCCTTGGCAAATATAGACTTCAATACGCGCCAGGTGAAGGAGAGGTTCAGACGTCTCACGCTTGTGCGCCTCGGTACTTCGGGTGCCATTCAGGAGGATATCAGCGTTGGTGATATCGTCTTTTCGCGTACGTCGCTCGGCTTCGACGGTCTCTTGTCGTACTACGAGGATAGAGATGCGGTCTGCGACCTCGACCTCGAGCGTGCCTTTATGGAGCATACGTCGTGGTACGAGAAGTTGCCATACCCCTACTTTGTGAATGCCGACAAGGAGCTCTTCGACCTCTTTAAGGATTCTACGCTTGAGGGTATCACCGTCGCCGCCCCGGGCTTCTATGCCCCCCAGGGACGCTGGGTGCGCCTACGTCCCCACGACATGGAGCTCAACGCCAAGATTGAGTCGTTCCGCTTTGGTGAGCGTCGCATCACCAACTTCGAGATGGAGGGCTCGGCACTCGCGGGTCTTGCTGCGCTCCTTGGTCACCGCGCAACGACTATATGTACCATCATAGCGCAGCGCGTAGCGAAGGATGCCTGCACCGACTATAAGCCCTTCGTGCGTCGCATGATAGAGATGGCTTTGGATAAGCTCTCGTCGTTGTGATAGTGGTGTATCTGCTGTCGCTCGCGAAATGCTCGGTCAGAAAGCGTTGTGTCAGACCGCTTTCAGAAAGTAGTGAGTGTCGGTGGATTGAGATAAAGAATGATAATAGAAAATAATAACAAAAACTAATTAAAACTATGAAATTTACAGTATCAAGCTCAGCGCTCCTGTCGTTGCTCTCGACGACGGGTAAGGTTATCAGCAACAAGAACACACTCCCTATCCTCGACTACTTCCTCCTCGAGCTCAAGGATAACGAGCTTAAGGTTACGACGTCAGACCTCGAGACAACGCTCATCGGCCACCTTCATGTCGATAACGTTGAGCGTGAGGGTGTTATCGCTGCCCCCGCAAAGCTTATGCTCGACTCGCTCAAGGAGTTTCCCGAGATGCCTCTGGAGTTCGATGTCAACGACACGACGTGGGAGATACGTGTACGCTGGGCCAGTGGCTCGCTCTCAATCCCTGGCGCAAGCGCTGTGAGCTACCCCGCAATACAGAGCATAAGCCCCGAGCATAAGGAGATACTTATGGATGTAGATATGCTCTTGGAGGGTATCAATAAGACCATCTTCGCTACGGCTGACGATGAGCTTCGCCCCGTGATGAATGGCGTATACTTCAACTACGAGGAGGGTAAGGTTACCTTCGTGGCTACCGATGCCCATAAGCTCGTGCGCTCGATGGCCGTATGTCCCGATGCCGACTTCAATGCCTCGTTCATCCTGCCTAAGAAGCCCGCAAACCTGTTGAAGGGTGTGCTTCTTAAGGAAGAGGAGCCCATACGTGTGACCTTCGATGCTAAGAATGTGACCTTCGACCTCAAGAACCACAAGCTCGTATGTCGCCTGATCGAGGGTAACTATCCCAACTACAATGCCGTGATACCCACAGCCAACC
Organism: Alistipes sp.; assembly: GCA_017517705.1. Classification (GTDB taxonomy): domain Bacteria; phylum Bacteroidota; class Bacteroidia; order Bacteroidales; family Rikenellaceae; genus Alistipes. The sequence goes on along the minus strand of JAFWYM010000012.1, from coordinate 14,843 downwards.
CCAATAAGGTGCTTGTAGACCGCGTGGAGCTCGTGAATGGCATCAAGCGTGTGGCGGTATGCTCGAATCCTACGACAAACCTTATACGCATGGATATCGCAGATAATAAGATCAGCCTCGCAGCTCAGGATATCGACTTCTCGGTATCTGCAAACGAGACAATCTCGTGCAGCTACGACGGTCAGCCCGTGACTATTGGCTTCAAGTCGACATTCCTTGTGGAGATACTCACCAACATAAATACCCCCACCGTGCAGATCGAGCTTGCCGACTCTACACGTGCAGGTGTTTTCAAACCCGTATACGATGATAAGCAGTCGGGCGAGGTGTTGATGTTATTGATGCCGATGATGATCAACGCATAGTTTGTTGTTAGAATGGTGCAGATCTGCACCATTCTAACAACAAATGTACTCTTGAGCTTCGGAAGGCCGTCATAGAGCACCGCGGGCCCAATGGGTTTCGGTGGAGCACGATGAGCCCGGTGGAGCCCGGTGGAGCCCGGTGGAGCTCGGTGGAGCCCGCTGGTAAGATGCAGTGTCTTATGCGAGCATAGGAACCTATATCACCCCATGGTGGCCTATTGATAAATGCTAATTACTAATTAGTTATGAACTTAAAACTTAAGCGTCCGATAGTATTCTTCGATCTCGAAACAACAGGTGTCGATGCGGCGAAGGATCGTATCGTCGAGATCTCGATGGTAAAGATTGGTGTGGATGGCTCGAAGGTAGTAAAGACGCGACGTATAAACCCCGAGATGCCGATACCTGCCGAGGCTACGGCCGTACACGGCATCACGGACGAGGATGTTAAGGATGAGCCTACATTCAAGCAGATAGCCAAGTCGTTGGCGCAGTTTATCGAGGGTTGTGACTTTGGAGGCTTCAACTCCAACCGTTTCGACCTGCCATTGTTGGTCGAGGAGTTCTTGCGTGCAGGTGTGGAGTGCGACTTCCAGCGACGTAAGTTTGTCGATGTGCAGACCATCTTCCACCGCAAGGAGCAGCGCACGCTCGTAGCAGCATATAAGTTCTACTGCGACAAGGATCTCGAGAATGCCCACTCTGCCGAGGCCGATACGCTGGCGACATTCGAGGTGCTCGAGGCACAGATTGCGCGCTATCCCGACATTGGCGATACGGTGGAGGCTCTCGCCGAGTTCTCGGCAGGCAAGCCCATTGTGGACTTTGCGGGACGCATGACGCTCGACGATAAGGGTCAGGAGATATTTACCTTTGGTAAGTACAAGGGGCGTCGTGTTGTGGATGTCTTTCGTGACGATCCGAGCTACTACAGCTGGATGATGAATGGCGACTTCCCGCAGCACACCAAGAAGATGATAACCGAGATACGACTACGTATGAAGTAGTCGAGATATTAACGTAGCTTTCAGAGGATGAGAAGAGTACTCCTTATGCTCATGGCAGCGTGTTTCCTATGCGTTGAAGCCTTAGCCATAGAGCCATCGAATATCGTCGTCACCAAGGGTGGCAAGGCCTACTACAAGCACAAGGTGGAGAGTGGCCAGACGCTCTATGCCCTCTCTAAGGCGTATGGTGTCACGGAGAGACAGATAGCAGATAGCAACAACGGTCTCACGGCATCGGGCCTGAAAGCGGGAAGTTACATCTACATCCCGCGCATCGTGGCGGAGGATACGCCTACCGCCGACAAGGCTAAGGGTGAGGCAAAGCATAGTGGTAAGTATATAACCTATGAGGTCAAGAGTGGCGATACGATATACTCCATTGCCCGCAAATACAAAATATCGGTATCTATCCTCGAGCAGGATAACCCCACGATAGATGTCGAGCACATAACGCCGGGCATGAAACTTAACATACGTCGCTCGGAGAGTGGCTACGCCACGACTGAGGATATTGAGCGCGAGCGCGACAAGCGCAAGGCTGATGTCCCCGTGGGTGTTGGTGAGCACCGTGTGTTGGCGGGCGAGACGGTATATTCGCTGTCGCGCACATTCGGCATGAGCGAGGATGAGTTTCTCAAACTCAACGGGCTACGCCACAGCAGTGACCTCAAGGTAGGTATGATTGTAAAGACGGGCATCGCGGAGGCTAATGAGCGCACGGAGTATAAGGGTGGCGAGCCCGAGGCTAATCATAGCATCGACATCGTTAACCCCGCGGTTGAGTCCGAGGAGCCGAGCGTGGTAGATAGCCTCGCTGTGGAGCGTGCCTACGACTACTTTATGAGCGGTGAGCATGGCGATGATGTCTATATCACACCGGCAGATGTTACCTTCCCGCCACTTGGACGCCACCATACGCTAAAGGTGGCATTGATGCTCCCCTTCCACCAGATGGGTAAGGTGAATCCCTACTATGTCGACTTCTACCGCGGTGTGCTTATCGCTATGGAGGATTTAAAGAGTGAGGGTTACAACATTGAGCTCGCGGTCTTTGATACTAAGGGTGATGGTGGTCGCCTCAGTGACATCGTTGCCTACGAGGAGGACTTCCATGAGGCTCAGCTTGTTATAGGCCCGGTATACGAGGCAGAGTTACGCTACGTCTTAGGCTATGCCGAGGAGAACGACATCATTGTGGTGTCGCCACTTGCCGACATCGAGACACTACAGAGCCCCGTGCTCTTCCAGATGCAGGCGGAGAACGACTACAAGAACGATAAGCTTGCCGACATCTTCGATGGTAGCCGTGAGGTGGTGACCATCTATGCGGGTGCTACGAACAATGCCTATGCCGCGGAGATGCGGGCCCTCGCAGCGCAATCGCCCACACGCGACCTCAACTTCGTATTTGATCGCGAGTCGTTCTTCTACCGCCGTAATGCCGATGGTACGAATGGCGAGGAGGTGGACATCATCGAGCTTATGCGCACAAAGTCGGAGAAGGCATTTGTCATTGTTGCCGCGGATGAGACCAACGTGGATCGCATACTTACCACGCTATCCTCGACAAAGTCATCAATCGAGGGTCGTGGTATGACCTATGGTCGCTATGTCGTTGTTGGCAACCGTAAGTGGGCGCAGAGCCGAAATATAGACCATCAGTCGTTCTTCCGCAATAACGCCATCTTCGTGGTTCCGTACCACGCAAAGCGTAGCAATGAGAGCATACGCCTCTTCGATGGACGTTACATTAGCGCCTATGGCGTGCTGCCCTCGATGTACTCATATCGCGGTTACGATACGGCGATGATATTCTGCCGTAAGATGTTCACAGGTATAGACTCGACGATTACCGACGAGACCTTCGCACCTCTGGCTACGACCTACACCTTCGACATCGTGGGCGGACACTATGCGAACACACACTGGGTGCGTGAACACTACAAGAGCAACTACACCATTGAGGTGCAGTAGCTGTAACACCATTACACACAGAGCTATGGCAAACATATCATCCCCTATACCCGAGAAGACCATCGAGCGCCTGAGCGAGTATCGACGCACGTTGCTCAAGTGCCACGCACAAGGCATTACGCACATATTCTCGCACGTCCTGGCCGGCATGCATGGCATCACGGCTGTGCAGGTGCGTCGCGACCTTATGCTCATAGGCTTCTCGAGCGATACGAAGAAGGGCTACGATGTAAAGGTGCTCATCGACTTCATCGATGGCATCCTCTACAGCGAGCAGCCGATGAATATGGCTATAATAGGTATGGGTCACCTCGGTCAGGCTGTCACCAAGTACTTCAATGGCAAGGGACTGAAGCTGCGCATCACCGCAGCCTTCGATATCGACGAGCGCAAGGTGGGCTCCACGATCGACAACATCCCGTGCTACCATATCGACGAGTTCGAGGATCGTGTTGAGGAGCTCGACATAAGCATTGCCATCGTCTCGTCGCCCACGTCCGTGGCGTCATCCTTGGTTATACCCATCATTAATGCGGGTATCAAGGGTGTCCTTAACTTCACCTCGGCACCGCTCAACTTCCCGCAGGGTATCATCGTCGAGAACTACGACATCACCACCCTCCTGGAGAAGGTGGCATACTTCGTCAAGGTTGCCGAGGAGAGCAATAGCTAACTATGATACTATACAACAACTTCGATATCACTCCACCGCGTCGCACGGTCGTTGCCATCGGCTCGTTTGATGGTGTACACCGTGGCCATCGCACGATTATAGCACACCTCAAGGCTATGGCCGCGCGCCTCGATGCCGAGAGTGTTGTCGTTACCTTCGACCCTCATCCGCGCATAGCACTGGGCAAGGCCCCTGGTATGCAGCTGCTTACAACCGTACATGAGCGTGTCACCCACCTGCTTGTTGCGGGCGTCGACCATGTTGTGGTGGCGCACTTCGACGATGCGTTTCGAGCACAGCCCTATGAGGCCTTTGTGCGCGATACGCTTGTTGCGAAGCTCGGTATGGTAGGTATGATTGTAGGCTTCGACCATCGCTTAGGTCGCGGTAGTGAGGGTACATTCGAGCGTCTTAGGCCCCTTGCCGAGGAGTGTGGCTTCGACATAGAGCGCGTGGAACAGTATACCACCTTGGGCGAGGGTGTGAGCTCTACGGTTGTGCGCGAGGCAATACTTTCGGGCGATATGCCGAGTGCGGAGAGACTTCTGGGTGGTCGCTATATGCTCTTGGGTAATGTCGTGCGTGGCATCATCAATGACATTGATCCCTATAAGTTACTACCTCCCTCGGGTAGGTATCGTTGTCGTGTGGAGTGTGGCGCAGAGTCGTACGAGACCATGGCGACGATCTCGGGTCGCAGTGTATCCCTTGATAATATCCCCGATGGTGAGGTTGAGGTTCTCTTTTGAGAGAAGCTCCTTGTGCCACTCTTAGCCTATTGCCACCTCTTAAGATACCAGCGTACCGTGCGTCGTAGTCCCTCATCGAAGGGCATCGTTGCGTGCCAGCCGAGGTCGCGCTCGAGCTTCGAGGAGTCTATGGCGTAGCGTAGGTCGTGACCTAAGCGGTCGGTGATGTGTGTGATGAGTGCCTCGCTCTCACCCTTGGCACGGCCAAGCTCCTCGTCGACGATGGCGATGAGCTTATGTATAAGGTCTATGTTTGTCCACTCGTTGTTTCCACCGATATTATACGTCTGGCCACTCTCGGCGCGGTGAAATACTGTGTCGAGGGCGCATGCGTGGTCGCCGACATAGAGCCAGTCGCGAATGTTTTGCCCCGTGCCATAGACCGGTAGCGGAAGGCGGTGTACTATATTATATATAAATAAAGGTATCAGCTTCTCGGGATACTGACTTTCGCCATAGTTGTTCGAGCAGTTGGTTATGACCGTAGGCAGGCCATAAGTGTCGTGGTAGGCACGCACAAAGTGGTCGGATGAGGCCTTCGATGCCGAGTAGGGCGAGTGCGGATCGTAGCGCGTAGCCTCCGTAAACTTGCCACCATCGAGCTCCAAGGCGCCATACACCTCGTCGGTGGAGATGTGGTGAAAGCGCTTGCCTTGGAGGTTGCCATCCCACGCCTTGCGTGCTGCCTCTAGAAGTGTGAGCGTGCCGAGGATGTTGTTGTGGGCAAAGACCATAGGCGCACTTATCGAGCGGTCGACATGGCTCTCGGCGGCGAGGTGGAGAACTCCGTCGATGGCATACTCCGCAAAGATACGCTCAACGAGCACGACATCGGTGATGTCGCCCTCGATGAATGTGTGGTTCGGTGCATCTATAACATCGGCAATATTCTCGCGGCTGCCCGCGTATGTTAGCTTGTCGAGTGTGACGATGTGGTAGTCGGGGTACTTCGTGACAAAGAGCCTCACTACGTGGCTGCCGATAAAGCCGGCACCGCCTGTTATAAGTATGTTTCGCTTGGTCATAATGCCTTTCGTATTATATCCATAACCTCGCTGAGTCGCTCTCTCCACGGAAGGATGACGACAGCGTTAATGTCTCCTATGCGGCTACACTCCAGTGCCGAGTATGTGGGACGCTCGGCCTTCATTCCGCGCTCATGGCTTGTGGTGGGGGAGATGATGCACCCCTTAATCCCTGCCTCCTCGACGATGGCGCGTGCAAAGTCGTACCACGTACACTCGCCGCCATCGCAATAGTGGTATATGCCCGACATATTGTCAATGGCGCCGCTATCGATTATCCCCACGATGGCCTCGGCAAGACCGAGTGCCGATGTGGGTGTACCTCGTTGGTCGTCGACGACGCTGAGCTCCTTGCGCTCACATGCCAATCTTAGTATCGTGCGCAGAAAGTTCTTGCCCCACGGAGCGTAGAGCCATGAGGTGCGTAGCACTATACCGCGACAGGTGGCAAGCACAGCACGCTCACCTTGAGCCTTACTGCGTCCATAGGTATTTATGGGCTGCGGGATGTCATCTTCGCGATAGGGTCGTCGTCGCTCGCGGTCGCCCCCAAAGACATAATCCGTAGATATGTGTATAAGGCGTACTGCGTGCTTGTGGCACACCTCCGCCAATAGTGCCACGGCGTCGCTATTTATGGCCATCGCACCCTCGGGATGTTCCTCCGCTCCCTCAACATTGGTGTAGGCGGCGCAGTTGACCACAATGTCTATAGCGTTGTCTACGATCTCTCTCTCCACATCCTCGCCATCGCATATATCCATGTCGGCATGCGTGGCGATGATGTAGTGGTTGTCGCTGCCATTGCACTTAGCGTATATCGCCTGCCCCAACTGCCCGGCGCCCCCCGTGATGAGTATTCTACGCATAGTAGTCAGTATTATAGTCGAAGAGGTCGTCGCACTCGGCGAGCGTGCTACTTGAGGCATCCTTCGTTGACACTATCGCCCTGTTGTGCTCAATGCCCCAATCTATCGCTAACGTAGCATCATCCCAACGTATGGCATCCTCGCACTCGGGGGCGTAGTAGGCGTCACACTTATACGCTACTATGGAGTCTCGACGTGCTACAAAGCCGTGGGCACAGCCTCGGGGGATGAATAGCTGACGGTGGTTCTCGCCACTAAGCGTTACGGCAACATGGCGCCCAAAGGTGGGCGAGCCACGACGTATATCCACGGCGACATCCATAACCTCACCCTCGACAACGCGCACAAGCTTCGACTGAGCGTGGGGCGCACGCTGGAAGTGTAGGCCACGCACGACACCCTCTCTCGAGCGCGACTCGTTGTCCTGCACAAAATGCGTAGCTATGCCCGTGATGTCGGCAAATGTACGCTCGTTGAAGGCCTCGAAGAAGTAGCCGCGGGCGTCGTCGTAGACCTCTGGCTCGAGGATGTATACCCCCTCAATGTCGGTGGTTATCAGCTTCATAACTTAAGTAGATATTGGCCATATTGGTTTGAGCGCATAGGCTCGGCAAGACGATGTAGCTCCTGGCGCGTAATCCAGCCATTGCGCCACGCTATCTCCTCGAGGCATGCGATCTTCTGACCCTGGCGCTTCTCTATCACCTCGACAAATATGGATGCCTCGGCCAGCGAGTCGTGAGTGCCCGTATCGAGCCACGCAAAGCCACGGTCGAGAATCTCGACGTTGAGCTCCCCACGTTCGAGGTACTCTTGGTTTACGGCTGTTATCTCGAGCTCACCACGAGCTGAGGGCTTCACTTCGCGAGCTATGTCGAGCACGCTGTTGGGGTAGAAGTAGAGACCCGTGACGGCATACTCGGAGCGCGGATTTGAGGGTTTCTCTTCGATGCTCAGGGCACGACCCTCGGCGTCGAACTCCACGACACCATACCTCTCGGGGCGGTCTACGCGGTAGCCAAATATTGTGGCACGATGCTCTTGCTCGGTGCGCTCGGCAGCCTCACGCACGATGTCACTGAGGCCCGCACCATGGAATATGTTGTCGCCAAGGACGAGACATACGCTCTCGTGGCCCACGAACTCACGGCCGATGATGAACGCCTCGGCAAGACCGTTGGGCTGCGGCTGCTCAGCATAGGTAAAGGACATGCCGAGCTCCTGGCCTGTGCCTAAGAGTCGACGAAAGGAGGGTAGGTCTGCGGGCGTGGAGATGATGAGCACCTCGCGGATGCCCGCCATCATAAGCACAGCAATGGGGTAGTACACCATCGGCTTATCGAAGATGGGTAATAGCTGCTTGCTGACACCCTTGGTTATGGGGTATAGGCGCGTGCCGCTGCCGCCTGCTAAAACAATACCTTTCATATATCCTTACGCTCTAAATGTTCCCTTTCTTAGAGATTATAGCAGTTAACTTCGCTATCTCTCCATCACTTGTAACGCATACCGCGCACTCTATCATACAAAGATAACACTTTTTTTTGGAATTTAATTAGGTCTTGTCTCTTTATATTCCTTAATACGCCCGAGAGTGGAGCTTGACTAAGATATTTTACTTCGTATTTTATGAGTTTTCAGTCGGTAACACTCAAGATATCGGGTAAGAAACTGAAGAGTAGAGCACATCTTCGACTTGTGTGTCTCCCCGGAGCTGAGTTTACTTGTGTGTGGATGAGCATCCGAGGTGTTAAATCTTGAAGCCTATTCTAAACTGTAAGTGTGGCTCGAAGAAGAAGCGGCCATAATTGCCCGAGTAGTAACCGACACCTCCACCTATGGTAAACTCGCAGAACCAGTGCTTCGTGAACTCTCTTTTGATACCGTAGACCGGTACTAATGAAGTTCTAAAAGGTGTGTTGGGGATTAAAAGCGCTCCACTGATTTTCGCTGCGAAGAAGTCCTCGTTGTTAAGATAGTATCTTGGCTCAATCGTTAGACGGAATCCGTTACTCCATTCGTAGTTGTATTTGTATGGCGAATATGCTTCGCTGCCGGCACCGATGCGACCAATCAATGACATGCCGCTATTCCATACATACTCATAGCTATACTCGAGTCGGTAGGGTGTCGACACGGAGAATGTGTGGTGCGAGCCAACTTGCTCGTAGCGTGGTTTCACGGTTGATTTGCTTTCCTGCGCCTCCGCACTATAAGCACTTGCGAATAGTGCAATAATAAGGATTACTAAACTCTTTTTCATGTTATATCGGTTTTCTCTGTTTAGTTGCAATTATTAGAAATTAACTGCCACGCCCAACGATAATGAGTGTGCGTGAAGATACGCCTTAGTGTTGATGTTCATATCGAGGTCGGGGAAGGAGATATCTGCCGACATTGGAAATAGGTTGTAGCCGTAGCGAATGAATAGTGAGAAGCGTCGTAAATCCACACCAACGGCTGGTGAAAGGTAGAATCCCGTAGTGAGCGAGTCCGTAATACTAAAACCGGTACGGAGTGATACGAATGGCGATAAACCACTCTTCATTGGCGAGTATTTGGTTTCGAGGAAAATAGGAACATTATAAACATAGTATAACTCATATACATCGAGATATAGACCCGCACCAATACCCATTGCTAAACCGTGACCGAGACGACCACCGTGTACGGTGCTGAAGCCAATATTGCTACCTTCACTAAGCATTGCTCCGCCATTGAGCTCTATATTGCCCCAATATCCAGGCTTGAAATAGCTGTACTTTGTCTTCTGCGCCTCTGCACTATAAGCACCTGCGAATAGTGCAATAATAAGGATTAGCAAACTCTTTTTCATAATCTGTTTTTGTTAGTTTATTTATTGTTAAATTTTTCTGCCTACAAATTTACCCCCCCCCACGAATTTTCCAAATTTTCCAGGTTAAATTTTGTTAAAAAGGTTTGAATTTTAGCATATTACATATTTATGCGAGAATGTTTAATTGTTTTTCACCACATCGGCAGGATTCTCGGTGGCAGCACGCCACGAGCGGAGGGTTACCGTGATGACCGTGATAGCGAGGATTATGGCGACCGCCACGGCATATACCCACCACGACATTGGCACGCGATAAACATATTGTTGCATCCATCTATCAATCACATAATAGCTTAGCGGTATGGCTATCGCCGAGCAAATAGCTACAATGTAGACATATTTTAGGTTAAACATGGTCAATATGCCACTGAACGATGCTCCATAAACTCTTCGAATTGCAATCTCTCTACGGCGATAATGTGTCTCGAAGAGTACCAAGCCAAAGACTCCGATAATCGAAATTACAATCGAGAGGAACGAGAACAGGGTAACAAGTGTCGAGAGCTTATCCTCGCGCTGATATACCAACTCCAACTCGTTGTCGAAGAATTTTACATCAACCTTTGCAGGGTCGGCATCCGGAGCGAACTCCATAATAGTGTCGAAGATATACTCCCGCACCGCAGCAATATCTGCCCCTGCCACGGTGCGTATGTAGGCGTGAAGAGGGAGGTTATAGATTAACTTACCGCGAACTAAAAAGGCATAAGGCGTAATTTCGAAGTGTGCCGATTGAAAGTTAAAATCCTTACATATACCTACAACAGGGGCTTTCGTACCTCTAATATGACCTTTTATTGAAGAGTCAGCAGTTAGCTCAAACTCCTTTGCTGTTGTCTCGTTAAATATATAAGCTCCTGTGTGGTTCTCCTCGTCAGATGGCAAGAATGAACGACCATCAACCATATCTATACCCATAACATCGAGAAAGTTATACGACACATAGTATGTGCTATATGTAATCTCTCTACCATCGCCCAAATCATCTGTTACGCTGCCAAAATAGTCATCGGCGACTAATGCACTACCACCAAAGGCTATATCTTTGATTTGAGGGTTATGTTTTATAGCATCCATAAAAGCATTGCGACGCGTATAGTCGATACCCGGATTCTCCCAAGAGTATGATGTTGGATAAACAGCGTCAGACGGGACATCCACAACCAATAGATTCTCCTTGTCGAAGCCCATATCACGCAAGAGCATATATTGATGCTGACGATATACAAAGATAGAGCATATAATCATCGCAATAGATATGGTAAATTGTATGCCTACAAGCGTATAGCGTAAGATGCGACCGGACTTTGATGCCGAGAAGTCACCCTTGATAACAAACGCAGGCGAGAACTTTGTGATATACCACGCAGGATAGAGCGATACCACCACACCAAAGATAATCACACCCAAAGCAATAGCACCTGCCAACGACCAATTATCATTGATAGCAACCGAGGTCGAGATATACTCTTTAAGTGGCGTATCGGTAAAGAGCACGACAATAACTGCTGCGCCAAACAACGATATGAGAATCAAACCTACGGTCTCGAACAAGAAGTTCAGACGCAACTTTACAGTTGGAGCACCAAATATTTTGTAGTTGTTAACCACACGTATTCGGCTCGGTATCAACGCAAAGAAGAAGTTTACAAAGTTGATAAACGAGATAACGAGAATCAGCACGGCAATAGCAATCAGCGTGTAGGTCGTTATGCGGCTACCGTGATACTTTTCAGGGTCAACATCCTCTGCATAATATAGGTTGCCGATTGGATTAAGACGCGGAGTAGAACTCTTTATCTCCGTGGCAACCTCCTCCTCGGTAAATCCGGCTGTACGAAGATACTCCTTAACACATTCAAGCATCACGCCCTCAACTTTTTCGACAGAAGCCCCCTCTTGTAGGCGAATATAGTATGGATCGTTCCACTGATTCTCGCTACAAAACTCTTGCGCATCTAAACAATACCAACCATCAATATAGGCGATTGACGAAGGCTTTGGAAAATCCTCATATATACCCACTAATGTACGGAAGGCATCCTCTCTTTTTGCCCCACGACCATAATATATCTTATCGCCCACAGCGAGATTATGACGCTTGGCTACCGACTCACTTAGGACAATTGCATCACCAACCTGAAATCCCTCTATGCCACCATCTATAAACTCAAATGGAAAGACCTTCAATCCCTCGGGCTCGGCAGCAGCAATCTCCAATGTTATGTTCTCAATTGCAGCATTTCGTTTAAGTGACCAATCACGTTGCGACATATAAACATCAATATGCAACGAACCGGCTGCCTCTACCTCTGGACATACACTCGTAAGTATGTCGGGGAATTGACGATTCCAATAGTACTCCCAACGTCCATTGCCCGTTTGGCTGGGGTACTCCAAGCGATAGATGCGCTCCGAGTTTTTGATAACGCGGTTGTACGATAGGTCAAAATTTACCTGCACAGCGATAAGATATACCGCTGCAAAGGCTACTGCCATACCCACTATGTTGAGTAGCGACGATGTGGTGTATCGGCGTAGTAATGTTAAAAAATTTCTCCAAAACATAGGCTATTAGTTTGATTTAACGACATCAGCGGGGTTTTCCGTAGCGGCCTTCCACGAGCGGAGGGTTACAAGGCCGACCGTTACGGCGAGGACAACGGCGAGGGCAACGATATAGAGCCACCAGGGCTGTGCAATGCGGTTGGCGAACTGCTCCAACCAGCGCGAGGTGATATACCACGCCACAGGTGCTGCCACCACAAAGCAACCTCCGACAATCCACACATAGCGCAGGTTAAGCATCTCGACAATCTGGCGTGTTGTTGCGCCATAGACCTTTCTTACGGCAATCTCCGAGCGGCGGTGCTGCGTCTCGAACATCACAATACCGAATACTCCCATCAGTGCGATAACAATAGCTAAAATAGCGAACAAGCCAATCAAGACCATATCCTTTTTAGTTTGCTCATAGAGGCCTTCAACCCACTCTTCCAAGAAGTAGAGTTCGGCTTCGTCAGCAGCAGGTGCAAGTTCCTTTGTGAGTTTGGCTACATAGTCGGCAAAGGCTTCGACATCAGCTCCTGCACGCAGGCGTATGTAGTAATAACACAAATCACTGTTGTTATTGCAGTAGAATGCGTGGTGATCATCATTAACACTCAATGATGTTAGGCGCACATCTTTAATCACACCCACGACATCAAAGCCATCTTGGAAATGATAACCGACAGGAATACCTATCTCACGATTTAACGATTTCATAATTATCATCTCTCCACGTTCGCTTGACGAGGGGGTGAATCCTACACCATCAACCACTTCAAAGCCAAAGAAGTCGAGGAAGTTCCAGCGCACTGGGTTAGCCTTAAGTTGATAGTTTTTGTCCTGATAGGCTCGCCCCCAAGTCTGATTGTTTCTAAATAGGTTTGCCCAAGAAGCAGTCACATCCTCGGCATCTGGATGTTGTTGCAGACGCTCTATGACTGTTTCCGAGCGGTCACGCAAATCCCACGAAGCAAAGGTTACAATATTTGAGCGGTCAAAGCCCAAATCGTAGTTAATCATATAGCGATATTGCAAGAAGAAGACAGCGGTTACAATGATGAGAATCATTGCTACGGTAAACTGAGCTCCAACCATTACCGAGCGCAGTCTGCGACCTACAGCCGACTGTGCAAAGCCACCCTTAACACCCATCGCAGCATTAAAACGGGTGATGTAGAATGCGGGATACAATGCTGCTACAACGGCTAACAACACCATCAGCGCGACCATTATAATAATGACTGCGATGTTATCACCAAGAGCCAGCGAGCAAATCGAGTAGTTCGTAATAAAACTATCCTGAATAGCCACCATCAAATAGAGCGTCAGAGCCATTGAGATAAGTACCAAGCCAATTGCCTCGAACAAGAAGTTCCAACGCAGTGTACCTTGACTCGCGCCAAATACCTTGCAGATATTCACTGCACGCATACGCACAGGTACGAGTGCAAAGAAGAAGTTGATAAAGTTAATAAATGCAATCAGCACGATGATAAATGCGATGCTCGATAGGATGATCGGGGTTGATTTCTTGCCTGTTTGGAAGTTGTATGCTTCGTCAAATTCGGTGTAGTACATCTCATCAACAGGAACAAGGCGTGTAGCGAGAATATGAGCACCGTTCTCAATCTCCTCCTTTAGTAGCTCCTCCTCTTCGGGGTCTTCAGCAACCCACTCCTCGGCCATACCGAGGAACCAATCGGCATAACATTTTTTAAAAATTTCTATATAGGTATTGAGGTCGGCACCCTCACGCATACGTACAAAGTTTGTGTAGTTCCAATTATTAGTGCCCGATGTGTGTACCTGCTCGTCGCCCTGCACAATACTCCAATGTCCGAAGATGGAGTTTTTCGGCATATCCTCATATATCGCCACAATTGTATTCTGCACGGTTGGCTTGCCGTCGTCAAACATACGGCCGCCCTCCAAGTAGATTACATCGCCTACACCTAAGCCCAACTTCTCAGCTTCGGAGTGTGACATAATCACTGTATTTGGATTTTTGAGCTCGTCAAAATCACCAGCCAAGCACTCAAAGCCGAAGAACGATGGGAGGTTGGGAGTAGCATAAAATATCTGGTCATTGAAAGATTCAAAGTTGTATTCACTCTTTTTTACCCAAATGCGGCTGATGGCGGCATATGGCGCATACGAGGCCACCTCCTCAGCATCAGGAAACTGCTCGGCAGCGACATAAGCCAAGTTACCAGGCGAGTTGGAAGACCATTTCATATCACCTTTTTCGCCACCAAAGTCGGGAGAGATAAGATAGGTACGATCAGCATCTTTCAGAGAGTGGTTGTAGGTTAGTGTAAACCACACCTGCGAAAAGATGATGTAGAACGCCACAAAGGCGAGGGTCAAACCGAGCACATTAAGCAGCGATGCGACCTTGTAACGACGTAATGTCATCAAGAAATTCTTAAACGCGATTTTCATATTGTTTGAGTTTTATTCGTTTTTGTCTTAGTGGCCTGGGAGGCGGTCAAACCTGCCCAAGCCTGGGGTGCTTATGGTTGGTTTTTTATAGTGAGTTTAGGGAATTTAGGGAGAGTAGGGAATTTAGTGATTTACTTATCCTTAAACTCCTTAAATTCACTAATTTCATTACAAATGACTCTTTACATCAGTCACAATCTTACCATCGAACAGGCAGATGGTACGGCTTGCATACGAGGCATCGTGCTGCGAGTGGGTAACCATAATGATGGTTGTGCCCTCCTGATGGAGCTCTTTGAGCAGGGTCATCACCTCCTGACCATTCTTCGAGT
>JAFWYM010000011.1 GCA_017517705.1 Alistipes sp. | reverse complement strand
GCAGCCTTGTCGTACACCTCCAAGGTGTAACGAAGGTTAACATCATTCCAGTCAACGCGGAGGGTGGCATCGCCATTGTCCTCAGCCTGGAGATAGTCAATAGCACCATAGGCACTATTCAAACCCGACACTCCGTCGTCAACCTGATCCTCACTTGCACGTGTTGCAAGCTCAGCAGCGCCGACCGAGAGCTGGAAGTCGACCTCACCACCGCCAACAGGATTGGCAGCGTCGAAGTCCTTCTGGCACGATGCTAAACCAAGCACCAATGCCGCCAAAGCTAAAAATCTTGCTTTCATAAAAATTAATAATTAAAAAGTTGTGTGTAAAGTTTTCTTACATCATTATAAAGTGTCAAATAACATCGCTTTGCGCTTAAAATTCACCGCACTATCGCTACTTTTACCTCACCAATATAGACACCATCCCCTTTCCCAAAATACCATTTTAGGGGGATGGCTCTATTATTGTGACCAAGGGGAGGTGGGAACCGTAATTCCCCCCCCCTCAGCGAGTTGCGTGGTTATACAGCGTGGTTAACATCGTGAGTGCCTTGCAAGAAAAATACCATAACTCATTGCACACCAGGCGTTAATACACACGCTCATATAATGCAAATATATATGAAAAAAACTTTATACACAAACTTTTTTGTGATTTGTTATAATAAAATTACGATTGGTGGTGATTTTTTTTGATGATTTGGCAATGTGTGGTGTGCTTTTATTTATTCATTCTCCATCAGTGTCGGAGGCTGACTGAGTTGCTTTATAGTCAGCCTCACTAACAAAAAGTGCCGCCAATGGAATGTGCGTCTAAGCACTATCCATCGACGGCAATTATGTCGTTTATTCAACCTCTTAACAAAGGGGGGGGATGACAAATTTACATTTTGTCCCCCCCCCTCTGATTGTAGCTATGTAAGTATGTTACTTAACCTCCTCGAACTCCACGTCCTCGGGCTGCTGCTGCGTCTGGTTGGGATCCTGCTGTGCGCCACCCTGACCCTGTGCCTGCTGTGCCTGCTGCTGGGCGTAGATATCCTGCGAGGCTGCCTGCCATGCTGCATTCAGAGCCTCGATGGCTGTATCGATGGCAGCGATATCCTGAGCCTTGTGTGCCTCCTTGAGCTTGCCGAGGGCATCCTCGATAGCGCTCTTCTTATCTGCAGGGAGCTTGTCGCCATACTCCTTGAGCTGCTTCTCCGTGGCGAAGATGTTAGAGTCGGCAGCGTTGATCTTCTCGATGCGCTCGCGCTCCTTCTTATCCTTCTCCTCGTTAGCCTTAGCCTCGTCGCGCATACGCTGGATCTCGGCGTCGGTAAGACCGCTCGAGGCCTCGATGCGGATCTTCTGCTCCTTGCCCGTGCCCATATCCTTAGCCGACACGTTGAGGATACCATTGGCGTCGATGTCGAACGTAACCTCAATCTGAGGAACGCCACGCGGAGCTGCGGGGATGCCGTCGAGGTGGAAGCGGCCGATAGACTTGTTATCTGCGGCCATGGCACGCTCGCCTTGGCATACGTTGATCTCCACCGAGGGCTGGTTGTCTACAGCCGTAGAGAATACCTGGCTCTTGCGTGTGGGGATGGTGGTATTAGCATCGATGAGCTTCGTCATCACGCCACCGAGGGTCTCGATACCGAGTGACAGAGGTGTCACATCCAACAAGAGCACATCCTTAACCTCGCCTGTGAGGACACCACCCTGGATGGCAGCACCTACAGCGACAACCTCGTCGGGGTTAACCGAGCGGTTAGGCGTCTTGCCGAAGAACTCCTCGACAACCTTCTGTATCGCAGGGATACGTGTAGAGCCACCCACGAGGATGACCTCGTCGATCTGGCTTGCCGAGAGACCGGCATCGCGCAGAGCGATACGGCAGGGCTCGATGGTCTTCTGCACAAGGTGGTCGCAGAGCTGCTCGAACTTAGAGCGCGTGAGCGACATCACAAGGTGCTGAGGAATACCGTTTACGGGCATGATGTAGGGAAGGTTGATGTCCGTGGTCGTGGCCGATGAGAGCTCAATCTTGGCCTTCTCGGCAGCCTCCTTCAAGCGCTGCAATGCCATGGGATCCTGGCGAAGGTCGATGTGGTGCTCAGCCTTGAACGCCTCGGCCATGTAGTCGATAAGCACGTGGTCGAAGTCGTCACCACCGAGGTGCGTGTCACCATTGGTAGACTTAACCTCGAATACACCGTCGCCGAGCTCCAAGATAGAGATATCGAAGGTACCACCACCGAGGTCGTATACGGCAATCTTCATGTCGTTCTGCTTCTTGTCGAGACCGTAGGCGAGGGCTGCAGCCGTAGGCTCGTTGATGATACGGCGCACCTTGAGGCCTGCAATCTCACCTGCCTCCTTCGTAGCCTGACGCTGCGAGTCCGAGAAGTATGCGGGCACGGTGATAACGGCCTCCGTAACCTCCTGGCCGAGGTAATCCTCCGCTGTCTTCTTCATCTTCTGGAGCGTGATGGCCGAGATCTCCTGAGGAGTATACTGACGACCGTCGATCTCCACGCGGGGAGTGTTGTTGTCGCCCTTGACGATGGTGTAGGGAGCACGCTGAATGTCCGCAGCCACGTTGTCGTAGCGCTCACCCATGAAGCGCTTGATAGAAAACACCGTACGCTTGGGGTTGGTGATAGCCTGACGCTTTGCAGGGTCGCCCACCTTGCGCTCGCCACCCTCGGTGAATGCTACAACCGAAGGCGTTGTGCGGTGACCCTCAGCGTTAGGAATAACTACGGGCTCGTTACCCTCCATTACTGCCACGCACGAATTTGTCGTACCTAAGTCAATACCAATAATCTTGCTCATAATCTAAAATTTTATTTTGTTAACTAATATCTTGCACTTTTGTGGTCGAAGCACCTTTGCGCTCGACGAAAGAGAGCAGGGCAAACGGCATACCAAACAAAAAAATACGACAAAAGTGACGCGTATATTCCAAAAAGTATGACAAAAGTGACACACGACACCGCTCATGACTGACAAAATGACACTTGATTGACACCAAAGCCTCTCTGCGCAGTTATGGGGAGTCTGGGGAGATTGGGTAAACTGGGTAAAGCGCTATCAAATAACTACCCACGATATCCATGCCTGCATCGTCGCTCTCCGCAACGAAGTATAATCAGTGGTAGATGCCCACGTTGGGGCATGGTAGCAATCAACACTCCGCACCGCCACGGATGCCCCGCCTCGGCATGACGAGTATATTTATAATCCACTACCATATTGCAAAACATACAACAAAAAAACGACCCTCGCACTGAGAGTCGCTTTAGTTGGGCTACCTGGATTCGAACCAAGAATGACAGGACCAGAATCTGTAGTGTTACCATTACACCATAGCCCAATATTTGTTTTGACGGTGCAAAAGTAGGATATTATTTTTTAATTACAAAGAAAAATGTGAAAAATTTTTCATACCTTTGTTAAGATTTTTGCTGCGCATATATAAAACAAAATATAAAACTCGTTGATTATGAAGAATATCAAGTCGCGTTTGATAGTTATGAACTTCCTGCAGTTTGCCGTGTGGGGAGCGTACCTGACCTGTGTGGGTCAGTTCTTAGGCAAGGTAGGCCTCGGCGATTACATCTCGTGGTTCTACATTGCGCAGGGTGTAGTATCTATATTTATGCCTGCGATTATGGGTATCATTGCCGATAAGTACATTCAGCCGCAGCGTCTCTTGGGCTTGTCGCACCTCTTGGCTGGTGGCTTTATGCTCATCGCGGCATACTTCGGCTACGAGGCTACGCAGCTTGCCGAGGCTAATGCCGGCAATGCAGAGTATGTAGCCGATATATGGCCAGTGTTTATACCCTATGTTCTTAGCGTGGCATTCTACATGCCTACGATAGCGCTATCTAATACCGTGGCCTTCGGTACGCTCACGCGCTCAGGCTTGGACTTCGTCAAGGCCTTCCCGCCGATACGTACGCTTGGCACCGTAGGTTTCATCGCCTCGATGTGGCTCGTAAACAGCCTATCGTTTGGCTTGGAGCTCACGGCACAGCAGACATATATGCAGCTTGTCATGAGTGGCGGCTTGGGCATACTCCTCGGACTCTACTCGTTTACTTTACCTGCGTGCCCGCTGAGTCAGAGCGAGGGCAAGAAGAGCCTTGCCGAGCGCCTCGGCCTCGATGCCTTCGTGCTCTTCAAGACCAAAAAGATGGCGATGTTCTTCATCTTCTCTATGCTCCTTGGCGTATCTCTACAGATAACCAATGGCTATGCCACGCCATATATAGAGAGCTTCTCGGCAACCTCCGATAGCTGGTTTGCAAGCAACCCCACGATGCTCGTGTCGCTATCGCAAATATCTGAGGCACTCTGCATACTACTCACATCGTTCTTCCTGTTACGCTTTGGTATTAAGAACGTTATGCTCATAGCTATGTTTGCATGGGTATTGCGCTTCGGGCTCTTTGGCGTGGGTACGACGGAGAGCATCATGGGCATCGTCGCCCTCGTATGCTCGTGCTTGGTATATGGCGTAGCCTTCGACTTCTTCAACGTCTCGGGTGCTATGTTCGTGCAGCAGGAGGCGCCCAAGAGCATGCAGGGTAGTGCTCAGGGATTGTTTATGCTTATGACCAACGGCATTGGCGCCTCGGTAGGTACATATATCGCAGGCAAGATTGTCGACCACTTCTGTACATGGGAGGGTGGTCACCTCGTTTCGCGTCCTGAGTTTGCCAATGGTTGGCAGACCACATGGTTTATCTTCGCGGGCTATGCCTTGGTTGTGGCGCTGATGTTTATGATACTCTTCCGCTATAAGCACGACCGCTCGAAGATGGCGGAGGTAAACCATTAGGAGGTAAAGCAACATATAATATATGTCACAACCCTTAGCCGAGCGTCTGCGTCCACAGAGCCTCGACGACTACATAGGACAGAAACACTTGGTTGGCGATAATGGCGTCTTTCGTAAGTTTATCGCCACGGGGAGTGTGCCCTCGTTTATCCTCTGGGGCCCTCCGGGTGTGGGTAAGACGACGTTGGCAAAGATTGTGGCCAACACCCTCGACCGACCCTTCTATACGCTCTCGGCCGTGACCTCCGGCGTGAAGGATGTAAGGGAGGTTATCGAGAAGGCCAAGAACCAGCACCTCTTCAATGCCCGCCCTGCATTCCTCTTTATCGATGAGATCCACCGCTTCAATAAGTCGCAACAGGACTCGTTGCTCGGTGCTGTGGAGCAGGGCATTGTCACGCTCATAGGCGCCACGACAGAAAACCCATCGTTCGAGGTTATCTCGCCACTGTTGAGCCGCTGTCAGGTATATGTCCTTAAGCCCATGGACGATGGCGAGTTGCAGACGCTCCTCGACCGTGCGCTCACTACCGACGTGGAGCTCAAGGGACGTAATATCGAGGTGCGCGAGACGGAGGCTCTGTTTCGCTTCTCGGGTGGCGATGCGAGGAAATTATTAAACATCATCGACATCGTTGTGGGGGCCTCGGATCGTAACATCATCATCGACGATGAGCGTGTCACCGACTGCCTACAACAAAATATAGCCCTCTACGATAAGTCGGGCGAGCAACACTACGACGTCATCTCGGCCTTTATCAAGTCGGTGCGTGGCAGTGATCCCAATGCTGCGATATACTACCTCGCGCGCATGCTCGCCGGTGGCGAGGAGCCACGCTTCATCGCTCGTAGGCTTGTCATCCTCGCCTCGGAGGATGTGGGCTTGGCCAACCCCAATGCCCTGCTCTTGGCTAACGCATGTTTCGACACGGTGCATAAGATAGGCATGCCTGAGGCACGTATCACGCTGGCTGAGACGACGATATATCTCGCCACGAGCCCCAAGAGCAACTCGGCATACACGGCTATCAATAAGGCGCTGCAGATGGTCGAGCACGACACCACCAACCGCCCCGTGCCCCTGCATTTGCGTAATGCTCCCACGAAACTTATGGATAAGCTTGGCTATGGTGCCGACTATAAGTATGCCCACGACTATGCGGGCAACTTCGTGCAGCAGGAGTTCCTCCCCGAGAGCCTTAGCGGCACACGCTTCTACACCCCCAATGAGCAGAATGTTCAGGAGGCAAAGATCGCCGAGCGTATGCGCGCGCTCTGGGGCGAGAAGTATCAGAAATAGAAGTAGAAACTGGACAATTGACGTATCGTACAAATTCAATTATAAGGATGGCGGTGTGTTAGTCGCGCAACGACGTGAGGCGGAAATATTCTCTCAAGTGTTGCAGTGTCGCATCTTTTTCGTACCTTTGTCGCGGATATGCGCTCCATCGCTGCCACTTTATGTGGGGGAGGAAAGTCCGAGCAACATAGAGCACCGCGCAAGTTAACGGCTTGATATGCGTAAGTGTATAGTAGCGTAGAAGAGAATGACCGCCCGCAAGGGTAAGGGTGAGAAGGCGGGGTAAGAGCCCACCGCGAGGGTAGCAATACTCCTCGGCTGTACGTCTCGTGGGTTGCAAGACCGTGTATACCGACAACTAAGGGCTGCTCGTCCAATGTCGGGGGGTAGGTTGCTGGAGGCGGCAAGTGATTGCCGTCGTAGATAAATGATGGAGGCTCTGTCTCGGCAGAGTACAGAACTCGGCTTATAGCGTATCCAAAAACAGAGGCTGAATAAAAGGTGTATTTTGCGTTCTTTGTTGTGAAAAGGCATCATCTACTTCCGCTAACGAATTATCTCGTCAATGGGCAGTACGCCATAGTACAGCCCATCGCCTCGAAATTCGCCGAGCGTTGTATCTAATACCTTATCGCAACAAAATGCTCGCCCTCAAAATGCTCATTTACGCCAAGTAAACTGCGCTTTTTCGGGCTTCGCAAGCCTAAAACTACATCTTTTTATTCAACCTCTTAAAAAAACGGGGATGACAAATTTACTTTTTAGTCATCCCCTTGTTTTTACAATTGGTATAATTAGTATTTTCAATTACTCACTCCTCACTCCTCATTACTCATTGGAATTAAAGTCTTGCCTTGATGGCCTTCGACTCCTCCTCGTATCCGGGTTTGTCCAGGAGTGCAAACATATTCTTCTTGTATGCCTCCACGCCGGGCTGGTTGAAGGGGTTGACTCCGAGCATATATCCCGAGATACCACAGCCCTTCTCGAAGAAATAGAGGAGCTGACCTATGGTGCGCTCGTCGATACGCTCAATCTCGATAAGCATATTGGGCACGCCACCATCAACGTGTGCGATACGCACGCCGAGCTCTGCCATCTTGTTGATCTCTGATAGACGCTTGCCGGTGAGGAAGTTAAGACCGTCGAGGTTAGCCTCGTCTGCCTCCACCTTAACCTCATACTTCGAGTTCTTCACTGAGATGATTGTCTCGAACAGGGTGCGCTCACCCTCCTGGATATACTGACCCATAGAGTGGAGGTCGGCAGTGAGCGTTACGCTTGCGGGGAATATGCCCTTGCCATCCTTACCCTCCGACTCGCCATAGAGCTGCTTCCACCACTCGGCGATATACTGCAACTTAGGCTCATACGAGCCGAGGATCTCGATCTTCTTGCCAGCCTTATATAGCTCGTTGCGCACGATGGCGTACTGTGCAGCAGGGTTGTTCTCGATAGGCTGATCCATGGCTGTCATGCGCTCCATGTCGCGAGCGCCCTCAACGAAGGCCTCGACATCGACACCTGCAACAGCCAATGGCAGAAGTCCTACGGGCGAGAGCACCGAGTAGCGGCCACCGACGTTATCCTCGATAACGAATGTGGGGTAGCCCTCCTGTGTGGCGAGGGTCTTCAGAGCACCACGTGCCTTGTCGGTGATGGCCACGATGCGCTCGGCAGCCTCAGCCTTGCCGTAGCGCTTCTCGATCTCGGCCTTGATAAGACGGAAGGCGATGGCAGGCTCGGTGGTTGTGCCCGACTTAGAGATCACGATGGCAGCGATAGAGTAATCCTGGACGGCATCCATAAGCTCGTGGGTGTAGTCTTCCGAGATATTCTCGCCGGCAAAGACGACAACGGGGTTGTCGTGCTTCTTCTTGAGGCTCTCGAACGAGTTGCTCATAGCCTCCAATACGGCCTTGGCGCCGAGGTATGAGCCACCGATACCTATACATATAACAACCTCGGCACGCTCACGGAGCTTCTGTGCAACGGCCTTAATCTCGGCCATGTCGCCATCCGTGATTGACGTGGGGAGGTTTACCCAGCCGAGGAAGTCGTTGCCGGCACCCTCGCCTGTGTGAAGAAGAGCATTGGCACGACGTGCCGCCTCCTGCATCTCTGCAGTAACTGTCACACCTGAGTGCGCAGCATTAAATTTAATCAGTTCCATTTTGTGTTATGTTTTTAGATTATTATCTTCGATATCTTCTACTTGAGTATCTGCGTTAGTGCCTGCATAGACTCGCGTGCCGATGCTTGATTGTAGAGCACCTCCCACACCATGTCGGCTATAGGCATATCTATATTTCGGCGCATAGAGCTCTGGCGTATGCACTCTGCGGCGTAGTATCCCTCGGCTACCATGGTCATCTCGTTGAGGGCGCTCTTCACCGAGCAACCCTTACCTAAGAGCGTGCCGAGGCGGCGATTGCGGCTCAGTGGCGAGTAGCACGTGACGAGCAGGTCGCCCATGTATGCTGCTGAGTTGATGTCGCGGTTATCTATGGGCACGGCCGTGTCGATGAAGCGCTTCATCTCAGCAGCGCAGCCCGCAATGAGCACGGCGAGGAAGTTGTCGCCATAGCGTAGACCCACGGCGATACCCACGGCTAATGCGTATACATTCTTCATTATGGCGGCAACCTCTACTCCCAGGACATCGTTCGATAGCGAGCATCGAAAGAAGTCGTTGGCCAGGACGTCACGTACGCGCTCAGCAGTGGCACTCTCCTCCGATGCTACCGTGAGGTACGACAGCTGGCACTGTCCCACCTCCTCGGCATGCGAGGGGCCCGTTACTACAGCGAGGTTCTGCATCGGAACATCGTAGTGGCGGTTCATATGCTCGACGATGGTGAGGTAGTCGCCGGGGATGATACCCTTCACTGCCGACACCACAATCTTATCTGCGAGCCTCTCAGCGAGAGGCTCCAAAAACTTCTTCATAAATGCCGAAGGCATTGCAAGGAACACTATGTCGGCATCGCGCACAACGGCGTTAATATCTGCCGAGGGGGTGATAAACTCCTTGTCGATGTAGCACCATGGCAGATACTTGGAGTTGCGGCTGCGTGAGTGCAACGACTCGCGAATATCCTCATTCAACACAAGCCAATCAACGTGATGATGGTTGACTGTGAGTGTCTTTACGATGGCCGTAGCCCAACTGCCGTAGCCCAATACAGCGCACTTAGGTCTCATTTCCGAGTTCATAGGCAAAAAATTATTGACAAAATTAACAAAAAAAATGTGAAAACTCTTGCAAAATCTCCATATCTTTTTCCTATCTTTGCAAGTGAGTAATGGCGTGTTCCGGCTGATGTGTTCGTAACTCGTTGTTATTTAGGATGTTTCGACCTGCGGCGCGGGTGCGTGCCAAGAGTCGCTTTTTTTGTCTGCAGTGGTGTCATTGTGGAGCAAGGGGCGTGGTCGTAACCTAAAAATGTCAAATAACGATAGATTATATATGGGACTTTTTTCATTTACGCAAGAGTTAGCTATTGACCTCGGTACGGCCAATACGCTTATTATGCACAATGGCAAGGTCGTTGTCGACGAGCCCTCGATCGTTGCCCTCAGTATGAAGACCGGCGACCTTATGGCCATAGGTCACAAGGCTCGCCTTATGGATGGTAGAACGCACTCTAACATCCGTACTATTCGCCCCTTGAAGGATGGCGTTATCGCCGACTTCGAGGCTACGGAGCTCATGCTCCGCGGCCTTATCAAGAAGGTGGGTGCTACGCAGGGTATGTTTGCGCCATCGCTCCGTATGATGATTTGCATCCCTTCGGGCTCTACGAATGTGGAGATACGTGCCGTGCGCGACTCTGCACAGCATGCCGGTGGCCGCGAGATATACCTTATCTTCGAGCCTATGGCTGCAGCTCTGGGTGCCGGTCTCGATGTTGAGGCCCCCGAGGGTAACCTTATTATCGACATCGGTGGCGGTACCTCCGAGATTGCTTGTATCTCGCTTGGTGGCATCGTATGCTCGAAGTCTATAAACGTCGCAGGCGATGTCTTTACCAACGACATTCAGAACTACATACGTCAGCAGCACGGCATACGTATCGGCGAGCGTACTGCTGAGGAGATCAAGTGCGCCATAGGTGCCGCTGTGCCGGAGCTCGAGAATGAGCCCGAGGATTACATCTTCACAGGCTCAAATATGCTCACCAACCTGCCGCAGACCGTCACTCTGAACTATAGTGAGATAGCCTATGCCCTCGATAAGTCGCTCGTCAAGCTCGACAACGCACTCATGGAGGTGCTGGAGAATATGCCCCCCGAGCTCTACTCGGACGTTGTGAAGAACGGTATCTACCTCGCCGGTGGTGGTGCTCTCATCAAGGGTCTCGACCAGCGTCTCTCAAAGAAGTCAGGTCTCCCCGTACATATCGCCGAGGATCCCCTGCGTGCCATTGCTCGCGGTACCTGCATAGCCCTTAAGAATATAGGTAACTTCTCGTTCTTGATGGGTGGAGAAAAATAATCTGACAACAAATTAGGTCGCGTGGGACGGTAGGTAGAGGTTGGTTAATAGAGACCTTCAGAACCTCATAGGCCCCCACAAACAATACTCCGCGAAAGAGTAAAGTAACGAGGCTGTCGCTATAGGTGGGCAGCCTCTCTTTAGAAAGATTATGCACAGATTAATTGAGTTTATAAAGCGCATATACGTTCTCGTCGTATTCCTCCTCTTGGAGGTTGCGGCGCTGTGGAGCTATGCCACCTCATCATCATATACTGAGGCCAAGATTCTTTCGCGCACAACGGCAATAGGGGGTACCATAAGTGGTACGATAACCGACATCGGACACTTCTTCTCGTTGCCCGAGAAGAATCGCCGTCTCACAGCGCGCATTGCAGAGTTGAGCGAGGAGCTCGATAGTCGCGAGGCATACATCCTTGCGTCGGGTATAGACTCCACGGCGATGGTTATGTACGACGACAGCGAGCAGCACTTCCGCTACCATCCTGCACGTGTAGTGTCGATGACAACAAATCGCAAGCGCAACAACATAGTGCTCGATCGCGGTGCTGTGGATGGCATATCGCCGGATATGGGTGTTATAACTCCCGACAACGAGCTGGTGGGATATGTCGTGTCGTGCTCGGAGCACTACGCTGTGGTGATGCCGGTGCTCAACATCGACTTCTCGACGGGAGGTCGCATCGTAGAGAACGACCACGTATGTGTCATCCGCTGGCCCGGAGCCTCGCGCTACGAGGTTGAGGCCGTGGAGCTATCGATATACTCCGAGCCTAAGAGCGGTATGGAGGTTGAGGTGCGCTCGGAGCGTCTACCCTCGGGCATAACGGTGGGAACGATAGAGGAGTACGTGCTAAACAACGCAAAGTCGGCATACAGCGCAACGATACGCATAGCGGCCAACATGGCGACACTCGACAATGTGCTTATTGTCGAAAACCTACACTATGGTGAGATAGAGGAGCTTATGAGGCAGGTAGATAACGAATAGAAGCAGAGACAATGTTTAAGAATACATCATATTTTTGGTTGGCGTTGGCGCTAATTGTGGTCGAGATATTCATTCTCGACCAGTTATCTATTGCAATGTGGCTGCGCCCGATGATCTTCCCGCTCATAATCATACTTTTGCCTATGGAGTGGCGCACGATATGGGTGCTGATGGTCGCCCTCGTCGTGGGCATAGTGATGGATATGTCGCTCGGTGGCGCAGGACTATATACCGCAACGCTTCTGCCGCTTGCTGTGGTGCGTAGCTCGGTAATGTATCTCACCACGCGACGCGGTGTGGAGCCTGGCGACCAGACGCCGCTACTATCGCGCATAGCTATGCGTCAGATGATGATCTTCGTGGGTGCTATGTTGCTTATACACCATGCGCTCTTCTTCTCTCTCGAGGCTATGTCCGTGGCGCTCCTATGGCAACTCGTCGCTACCATTGTGATGAGCACGTTGCTATCGCTGGTCATAGCCTGGCCCATAGTACGACTCTTTATCTCTAAGATTGTAAGGTGATGAACGACAGCGGATACGTAAGATATAGGATATTAAGGGTTGTGGTGCTCGGCATCGGCTTTGTTATTCTGGCGCGCCTCTTTGCTATGCAGATTGTTGACGATGACTACGAGGAGCGTGCCACATCGAATATGCTGCGTACGGAGATAGAGTATCCGATGCGTGGTGAGGTGCTTGATCGCAATGGCGAGTATCTCGTCAAGAGCCGCGTCTGCTACGACGTTATGGTTGTCTATGGCGAGCTCCCCGAGGAGGGCTTCGATACATTGCGACTCACGACAATCCTCGACATGTCGAAGGAGGGGCTTATGAAGCGCCTGAAGGAGGCGTCGCGCAGCCCACGAGCTGCGACGCTTGTCGTAGGCTACCTCTCGCAGGATAGCAAGCTTCTCTTGGATGAGGGTGGCTTCTCGGGTTTCCACACGCGCTTCCGCACGGCGCGTGAGTATCCGCGTAAGATTGGCGGAAACCTTCTGGGTTATGTGAGCGAGATAACGTCGCGACAGCTCGAGAAGAGCGAGTACGACTACTACGTTGCGGGCGACTATATAGGCACGCAGGGTGTGGAGTCGGCATACGAGACCCTGCTACGTGGCGAGAAGGGTGTGAGCTACCGCATCTACGATACGCACGGCGCGGTAAAGGGTGCGTATAACGACGGTGCCGATGATGTGCAGCCGGTAAAGGGTGCGCAGCTGACGTCGACCATAGATGCGCGTCTACAGGAGTTTGCCGAGCACATGATGGAGGGAAAGATAGGTGCTGTGGTGGCCATTGAGCCCGCCACGGGCGAGATTCTTGCGATGGTGTCGTCGCCCTCGTACAACCCCGACCTTATGGTGGGACGTGCCCGCTCGGCGAACTATGCCACGATGCTCCACGACCAGCGCCAGCCACAGTTCAACCGTGCTGTAAAGTCGCGATACCCGCCGGGCTCTACGTTCAAGCTCGTGCAGGGACTCATAGGTCTGCAGGAGGGTACGCTGCGTCCCGGCGACCGCTATCCCTGCAACAATGGCTATAGCTATGGTTCGCGTAAGATGGGTTGCCATCAACATGCGTCGCCCCTCGATTTGCGCGACGCTGTGGCGCAGTCGTGCAACGCCTACTTCTGCTACGTATTCAAGGATATGATCACTAATGCCAAGTACGGTAACGTGAAGGAGGGTGTGCGTGTGTGGAATGAATACGTCTATAGCTTCGGCTTTGGACGTAAGCTCGGCACCGACCTCTATGGCGAGGGCACGGGCTACGTTCCCACGCCCGAGTACTACGACCGTGGCTATAACGGACGATGGAACTGGGGTACGGTGCTTTCGTGCTCGATAGGCCAGGGCGAGATGGGTTGTACGCCTCTGCAGATGGCCAACCTTGCTGCCATCGTTGCCAATCGTGGCTACTACTATGTCCCACATCTCATCAAGAAGATTGAGGGGCGCGACTCGATAGATGCGCGCTTCTATGAGCGTCACTATACTATGGTCGACTCGGTACACTTCGTCCCCATAGTGGAGGGTATGTGGCGCAGTGTGAATGTCTCGGGTACCTCACGTCAGGCATACCTCGAGGGTCTGGATGTGTGTGGTAAGACGGGTACGGCACAGAATCCCTTGGGTGCCGACCACTCGACATTCCTGTCGTTTGCACCTAAGGATAATCCGCAAATTGCCATCTCGGTATATGTCGAGCACGGAGGCTTTGGCTCGGCGATAGCGGTGCCTATAGCGAGCCTTATCGAGGAGCTATACCTCACCGATACGATATGTCGTCCCGAGATGCTCGAGAGGGTGCTAAACTTCAAGCCTAACTATGCCCGTTACGACAAGTTGCAGCGCGAGTACGACGCAGAGCGAAAGAGAAATAATTAATGGTAGTGGATTATGATTTCGGAGTATAATATATCGCGAAATAGAGGTGGCAACGGACTCTTTGGCTCGATCGACATTGTGGCACTCGGACTCTATGCGCTCATAGTCGTTATCGGAGTCTTCTGCATAACGTCGGCATCGTACGACCCCGACAATGGCGGCATCTTCTCGCTCAGCCATAACTATATGAAGCAGATTGTGTGGGTGGTAATATCGTGGGTTATGGCCACGGTGGTGCTGCTACTGGATAGGCGTCTGTTTCACATGTTTGCCTATCCGGCATATCTGTTGGGTATTCTGGCGTTGCTTGCAGCGCTATTCTTCGGTCGTGAGGTTAATGGCGCTAAGGCGTGGTTCGAGCTTGGAGGTATGCGCATACAGCCCGTTGAGTTTGTGAAGATTGCCACGGCGTTGATGATGGCGCGCGTCATGAGCGACTACGCCTTCAACATAAGTCGCATCACCGACCTCCTCAAGGTTGCGGGTGTGATACTTTTGCCGTTGGGCATCATCGTCCTGCAGAACGATACGGGCTCGGGCTTGGTGCTCGGCGCCTTTCTCTTTGTGCTCTATAGGGAGGGGTTGTCGAAGTATATCTACTTCCCGGCGATCTTCACCATCGTGCTCTTTGTGGTGTCATTCATCTTCTCGCCTGTGGTGATCTTTACTGCGCTGTTGGTGCTCTTCACGCTCTATAGCGCCCTAAAGACGGGTGCTATAGCTGGTCACTTCCGCTTCCTCTGCGGTATGTTGCTTGCAGCGATGCTCATCGCTATGTTCACGCCACTTAGTGGCTACGCCTCGCTGATGATTGTCTGTGGCATCGGTGCTGTGTTGCTCGCTGCTGTGGCGCTCAAGACACGCACGATGATGTTGCTATGGCCTGTACTTATGTTTGTCTACGCTATGCTCTTCGTCCCCACCACGGATATGCTCTTCTCGCACCTCGAGGAGCACCAGAAGAACCGAATACTCACCTTTGTGGGCCTTGTGGATGATCCCCAGGGTGTAGGCTACAACGTCAACCAATCGCAGATAGCCATAGGCTCGGGAGGTATGTGGGGCAAGGGCTTTATGGAGGGTACGCAGATAAAGTACGACTTCGTGCCCGAGAAACATACCGACTTCATCTTCTGCATCGTGGGCGAGGAGTGGGGCTTCTTCGGTGCCTTCATTGTCCTCTCGCTCTACATTGCTCTCATCCTGCGACTTATGCGTATGGGTGAGCGCATAAAGGAGCCCTTCGGCAGGGTCTATTGTTACTCCGTGGCGGCAATACTGCTGTTGCACGTGCTGGTGAACATAGGCATGACCATAGGCATTATGCCCGTGATGGGTATCCCGCTGCCGCTGATGAGCTATGGTGGCTCGTCGCTCGTGGCCTTCACGCTCTTGATAATGATAGCCATACGTCTCGATGCTTCGACATCGGATAACGACATATATTTCTAACGATACAACGCCTAAACTATGAATAAGGAACGTCTCATATTTCTCACCAACGACGATAGCTACGCCTCGAAGGGCTTCCGCGCAGCTGTGGAGCTCGCCTTGGAGTTTGGTCGTGTTGTTGCCATAGCACCGGATAGGGTGCAGAGCGGAATGAGCCAGGCAATAACCATCAACAGCCCGCTCTTCATGCGCGAGGTTGAGGCTCCCGAGGGTGCTACGATATACGCCTTCTCGGGTACGCCTGTCGACTGTGCCAAGATAGCCTTCGACCATATCTTTGCGGAGCGTCTGCCCGACCTTGTGCTCTCGGGCATAAACCACGGCTCGAATGCCGCCATCAACGTGATGTATTCGGGCACGATGGGTGCCGCCATTGAGGGTAGCTTCTACGGTGTGCCGTCTATAGGTCTCTCGCTCGATGACCATGCTCCGGATGCCGACTTCGAGGGTGCTGTGATGTATGGTCGCAGGATTATAGCTTCGGTGCTTGAGGCTGCCGATAGGCTTCCACGCCCGCTGTGTCTCAATGTCAATGTTCCTCGCCTGGCTGCTGCCGATATCCGTGGCATACGCCTGGCGCGACAGACACGAGGCTTCTGGCGTGAGGACTTCTATGCGCGTCAGGATCCCAACGGCAGGGATTACTTCTGGCTCACGGGGGCCTTCCAGAATGCCGAGCCTGAGGCGGAGGATACCGACGAGTGGGCATTGGCACACGGCTATGTAGCCATCGTGCCTGTGCAGACAGATATGACGGACTATCGTATGCTCGATAGCCTTGATGGCGTAATAAAATAGTGTGATGTCATGCGCGGGGCGGAGATTGCAATGATTGTCTGCATAGCGATGCAGATAGGTGCTACGGTGCTGGCGTTGTTGCTTGTCAACCAGACGAAATATCGTGCGTTATGGTGGTGCTGCATCATAGGCCTTGCAGCACTTACCACGGAGCGTGCCCTGCAACTCTTCGAGTGGGATGGTGTCGACATCTCGAACCTTACCTTCGCCTGGGTAGGAACGATAATCTCGGTGAGCTTCTCGGTGAGTGTCGTATGTGCTCACATGCTTGTGCGCCATGTCGACCGCGTCACGAACCATCGTAGGATGCTCGAGAATAGGCTTATGACGGCTGTGTTGCGTACCGAGGAGCGGTCGCGTGCCACCTTCTCGCGCGAGCTACACGACGGCCTTGGGCCCCTGCTCTCGTCGGCAAAGATGTCTATATCGGCACTGCAGCGTGCCGAGCTTAGCGATAAGGATCGTCGCACGCTGGCCAACACCTCGGCCGTCATCGACGAGGCTATACGCTCGCTGCGCGAGATATCGAACAACCTCTCGCCGCACATACTCAATAACTTCGGCCTTGTGCGTGGCATCAAGAACTTCATCGAAAGTGTGGTGTCGCTCCACGATGTTAGGATAACGTTCAACACATCGCTACGCACCGAGCGCTACGACTCTAACGTGGAGGTGATACTCTACCGTGTGGTCTGCGAGCTTATTAACAACTCTCTGAAACACTCGGGGTGTAAGAGTATAGAGCTGCATCTCGAGCTTAGGGATAACCATCTGAACATAGATTACCGCGACGATGGTCGTGGTTTCTCGCCACGCGATGTCGAGAATATGGGTATGGGTCTCTCGAACATACGCTCGCGCATATCGTCGCTTAGCGGCAAGTTTGTGCTCACAAGCCATCCCGGGCGCGGTATGTCGGCATCGATATCCGTCTCGATAGATAGTGCTATTGCTCACCTTACGACGAGCGAATACGACGAACTATATAACACACCTACTAAGAATGACAAGAAACGTAAAAATCGCCTTGGTTGATGACCATACGCTCTTTCGCACGGGACTCAGCGGCCTGCTCTCGCAACGCGACGACTTCGAGGTTGTCGCCGATGTAGGTAGTGGTGAGGAGTTCCTCGCCCTGCTACCCACGATAGATGTAGATGTCGTCTTTATGGACATTTCGATGCCCGGTATGGATGGTGCTGAGGCTACGCGTCGTGCCCTGCAGTTGCGTCCCGACCTGCGTATTGTCACCCTCTCGATGTATGGCGACGATCACTACTATACGCTGATGATGGAGTGTGGTGCCTCGGGCTTTCTGCTGAAGGATTCCGACATCGACGAGGTGTATGCCGCCGTGGATACGACGATGGCGGGCGATAGTTACTTCAGTTCGGCACTTTTAGGCTCGCTAACGCGCAATATGAGCCGCTTGGCTGTTGGCGTCGAGGAGGACGACGATGCCCTCTCGGATCGCGAGATAGAGATCCTCGTGGAGGTGTGCCGCGGGCTCTCGAATCAGGAGATTGCCGATAAGCTCTTCATCTCGAAGCGCACGGTGGATAAGCACCGCGCAAACATCCTCGAGAAGACGGGATGTAAGAATACGGCAAACCTTGTGGTATACGCCATAAAGAACAAATTAGTCGAGATATAGTCTTGCCGGAGATCTTCGCCGATGTGTTGAGGTATAAGTATTTGTACCTATTTATATCGGTTGAGGGCTATTTTTGTTGTTTGGGGGAGGTGCAAAGAGAGGAAAAAATACTATCTTTGTAGGGTTTTTTAGATGTCGTAGGGGAGACGCATGCTCCGCGCACGACACATAGTAAAGGCAATTTTAACCAAACTGACACAATAATGGTAGATATTTTTGATCGCTTATCGAAGAATGCCGGCGGCCCTATTGGCCAGTATATGTCGGCGGTACACGGCTATTTCGCATTCCCCAAGCTTGAGGGTGAGTTGGGCCCTCATATGACCTTCCGCGGCAAGCCCGTGTTGAACTGGAGCTTGAACAACTATCTCGGCTTGGCCAACCATCCCGAGGTACGTGAGGCTGATGCCCAGGGTGGTAAGGACTTTGGTATGGCATACCCTATGGGTGCGCGTATGATGTCGGGACAGACAAAGTACCACGAGCAGCTCGAGCGCGAGCTCGCTGAGTTCGTTGGCAAGGAGGATGCCTTCCTTTTGAACTACGGCTATCAGGGTATGATCTCTATCATCGACTGCTTGCTCACACCCCGCGATGTTGTCGTCTACGACAAGGAGTGCCACGCCTGCATCATCGATGGTCTTCGTATGCACCCCGGTAAGCGTTTCGTATATGCTCACAACGACGAGGAGTCGTTGCGTTTGCAGCTCAAGCATGCCACAGAGCTTGCTGAGGAGCAGAAGGGTGGTGTCTTGGTTATCACCGAGGGTGTCTTCGGTATGAAGGGTGACCTCGGCTTCCTCGACGTTATCGTTAAGTGCAAGAAGGATTTCAGCTTCCGCCTCCTCGTGGACGATGCTCACGGCTTCGGTACTATGGGTACTAATGGTCGTGGTACGGGTGACCACTTCGGCGTGCAGGATGAGATCGATGTTCTCTTCAACACCTTCGCTAAGTCAATGGCGGGCATCGGTGCCTTCGTTTCGGGACCTCGCTGGCTCATCAACCTCTTCCGCTACAATATGCGTTCGCAGCTCTACGCTAAGTCGTTGCCTATGCCTATGGTTATCGGTGCGCTCAAGCGCCTCGACCTTATCCGCAAGCACCCCGAGTATCAGGAGAAGCTCTGGGAGATCACACGCGCGCTGCAGAAGGGTCTTACCGACAATGGCTTCAACATCGGCGTGACGCAGTCGCCCGTAACGCCCATCTATATGAAGGGTGGTAACGAGGAGGGTACAAACCTTATCGTCGACCTTCGCGAGAACTATGGTCTCTTCTGCTCTATCGTAATCTACCCCGTTATTCCTAAGGGCGAGATTATCCTTCGTGTCATCCCCACAGCGGCACACACTATGGAGGATGTAGAGTACACCATCAACACCTTCAAGGCTGTACGCGCGAAGTTCGAGGCGGGCGAGTATATTAAGCCTATACCGCAGATGGCAGATCCAGACTTTAAAGTACGCTAATTTAAATTTCTCACGATAGACCGCAATCTGCGGCACAAACCTAAAAGTAGACTACCACGGGCTGTACGTTTTAAGTACCATCCCGTGGTAGTCTACTTTTGTGATGCACCAATCAAAAGCCCGAATGAGAAATACGCGCACGTATGTCTCATTCGGGCTCTCTCTTTATCGAGGCAGTATCTAAACCCCCTTCTGGCGATAAATTCGAGTGATAGGGGACGTAACTACAAGAAGAGCTTCACGCCAACGAAGTAGGTACGCGGTAGCGAGGGGCCGTAGATATATGCCGAGTCACGGCCGGCACCCACATCTATATCGCGCTGGTAGGAGTCGAACAGGTTCTTGATACCGGCATTTACCTCCAGGTTAACAACATTCGAGAGGCGGAAGGTGTAACCCACCTTGAAGCCGAAGTCCCAGAACGAGGGTGTCATAACCTCCGAGTCGGGGTGCTCAATGCCGAGGATGTCGGTGTAGGCTGCGTGCTGCACAAGCATAGGGCCTGTGAAGGTGCCGAAGATTGAGGCATTGAGATTCTTCGTGATGTAGAAGTTGGAGTTGAGGTAGCCATAGTGGTCGGGCGAGCGGAACATCGTGCGCTGAGCCTCGACATCCTCGCTCCAAGCCTCGGGCTCGACATACGTGCTCTTCTGGAAGGTGTAGCCGAGCTGAACGTCGAAGATGCCGGGAATGCCGAGCTTAACCTCTGCGGTGATACCTCCGATGCGGGCACCTGCAGCATTGCGACGTACCTTATATATATAGTTGTTACCCTCCGCATCGCTCTCTTCACGCGTATTCTCCAAGGTAAAGACGTCGTTGAGCATAGTATAGAAGCCTTCGACGAGGATGTTGGTCTGCAGGCGTCCGAAGTTATGGTAGTAGTCGGCTGAGGCACTGAACGAGTGCGAGAACTCGGGGCGCAGGTTGGGGTCTATCTCGATTATCGACACCGAGTGGTTCAGTGCGTCGATATGAAGATCCTCGTTGTAGGCCTGCGGCGCTCGGTAGCCACTCGAGTATGAGAGGCGAAGGCCGAGGTTATCGATGGGGCTATAGCGCACGTTGGCACGTGGTGCGAAGATCGGGCGGTCGATCATATTGTGCTTATCGAGGCGGAAGCCGATAAGTACGTTGACCTTATCGCTCTTCCACTCATTTTGTGCGAAGAGACCGTATATCGATGTCTCCTGCTCAAGACGACGTCCCGTTGCGTGATATATGTCATTGAGGGCGTTGTAGTTGTACTCCGCGCCCACGGTGAGCTCCGATGGCAGGCCTGCCTTGTAGTTTAGCGTATACTGAGCACCACCCACGAGCGTCAAATCCGATGTCGTACCATAGGCGTTGGGGTTCATATTCGCGCCGAAGTAGCTCGAGCGGCTGATGCCCTGTGCCGAGGTGTATACCGACAAGCGATGCTTGGTGTTGGGAAAGTAGTCGAACTTAAGACCTCCGCCATCGATGTTGTGGTCGAGTTGTTCGCATATCATCGCGGAGTGCGGTGCCTCGTCAAGGTTATCGCCGCCACGGCGGAACTCGTGGATATGGTGGTACTCGGCCGTCAGACGCGAGTGTGTCGAGGTCTTATAGTAGGCACGGAAGCCGGCCGTCTCCGAGCGTAGCTTGGTGATGTCCGAGAAGCCGTCGTCGTTGCGGTCGTAGGCGCCGCGGTTTTTCACCTGGCCGAAGATGTATGCTCCGAGTCGATAGTCGTCCGAGACGAAGGCGCCACCGAGCGAGGTGTTGATGTCGGGTGTGCCATCCTCCATAATATTCGACGTGTTCGATAGCGAGAGGGTGTTGCGTACGGGATCCTTGGTGATAATGTTCACTACACCGCCAATGGCCGACGAGCCGAAGAGCGCCGAGCCACCGCCACGAATAACCTCCACGCGCTCGACCATGGCCACGGGCATAAGGTCGAGGCCATAGACGCCCGCCAGCGACGAGAATATGGCGCGGCTGTCGAGCAATATCTGCGAATACTGACCCTCAAGGCCATTGATACGTAGCTGTGGAGCTCCGCAGTTGCCACACGTGTTCTCCACGCGCAGACCCGACTGGAAGCTCATAGCCTCCGATAGGTTGGCCGAGGCTGTACCCTCGAACAACTTTGCAGATGCGACATTCACGACGGTAGATGTCTGACGGCGGTTTGTTTCGTTGCGCGTAGCCGAGACAACAACCTCATCGACCATCGTCGTAGACTCCGTGAGCGAGAAGTTTAGCTCCGTGGAGGTGCGTATCTCTGCCTCGAACTCTGCCTCGATGGTCTCATAGCCTATGGCTGAGATAACGATGGTGTGTACTCCCTCGGGGATGTTGTTCAGCTGATAGTGTCCTGTGCTATTTGCCGCACAGCCTATGGTTGTGCCCTTTATGGCTACGGTAGCGTAGGGTAGGTGCTCGCCTGTAGCAATATCGAGGACATGGCCAAAGATGTTGATGTCGGGGTGTGTGATGACCTCACGTCTCACTATCTCGACGATAGGTTTCTTGGGGCTCTCGGGTGTAGCCATAGCTACCAAGGGTAGCATCAAAAATAGTGTAGCAAGAATGCGTCTCATGTATTTTATAACTGTTTGCGGTATTTAAATCTGGGTACAAAGGTAGACTCTATTGGTGTCTACGTCAATCGCCATTATGCGGTATATTACGACAGTCATCACCCCAACAATGCGGGATGATGTCGTAGGATGAACTCTTCTAAGGGAGTGTTATGCATGCGCAGGAGGTGCGCGAAGAGAGTTGCTGATGATGAGTGTTAGAATCTCATTGTCAGCATATTGTACGTGCTCTACGGGGATGTAGAGCGTAGGATTCGAGAGTGGTGTTACGGACACAGCTACGGCATCGTAGTAGGTGGAGCGCTCGATACTGTCGGCACTCGACGAGGTATGGCTATGTTCCGTGATGGGGCCTGCGAAGATATGCGAGTGGACAATCTCATTGCCATCGATAATATGGCTGTGGATAAAGAGTGTTGAGCTACACAGATGGAAGAGCACCTGCACAAGGAGCATCCATCCAATAAGCACTCTACGACTATATCCGCCCAATCGCATCATTCGTAATTATCTCTATTTGCGCGACAAAGGTAGTTAAAAAAGCGATATTAACAATACTATCACAGATATTTTAGTAATTATCTGCCATAATCTTGCTATTACGGCTTTTTTGAGTACCTTTGTTGCCCGAAACATTATATATTGAACTATGGCTCTTATAGATGAAATTACACGACGACGTACGTTCGCAGTTATTGCCCACCCTGATGCAGGTAAGACCACGCTTACCGAGAAGTTGCTACTCTTTGGTGGTGCCATCCACGTGGCCGGAGCTGTGAAGAGTAACAAAATTAAGAAGGGCGCGACGTCCGACTTTATGGAGATTGAGCGTCAGCGTGGTATCTCGGTGGCTACATCTGTAATGGGCTTCGAGTATAAGGGTAGGAAGATTAATATCCTTGACACCCCGGGTCACGAGGACTTCGCCGAGGATACCTACCGCACGCTTACGGCTGTAGACTCCGTAATCATTGTCATCGATGGCGCTAAGGGTGTGGAGACGCAGACGCGCCGACTGATGGAGGTGTGCCGTATGCGTAAGACTCCGGTGATTGTCTTTGTCAACAAGCTCGACCGCCCCTCGAAGGATCCCTTCGATCTCTTGGATGAGGTGGAGCGCGAACTGAAGATTAGGGTGCGTCCCTTGGCATTCCCCATATCTTCGGGCGATACGTTCAAGGGCGTGTACAACATCTACGAGAAGAACCTCTCGCTCTTTACGTCTGACGAACGACAGACGGCCGATGCCTCGACGGTGGAGATTAACGACCTCTTGTCGAGCGATATCGATGGTTATATCGGCGAGAAGTTCGCCTCGCAACTTCGCGAGAACATAGACCTTGTTGAGGGTGTCTACGACCCCTTCAGTCGCGAGGAGTATCTCCGTGGCGAGGTTGCCCCCGTATTCTTCGGTTCGGCGGTTAACAACTTCGGCGTTAGAGAGTTGCTCGACTGCTTCATCAGCATAGCGCCCTCGCCGCGTAGTGCCACAACGGAGACACGAATGGTGGATCCATCGGAGGCTAAACTCTCGGGTTTCATCTTCAAGATACACGCCAATATGGATCCCAACCACCGCGACCGTATCGCCTTTATGAAGATTTGTTCGGGACGCTTCGAGCGTAACAAGAACTACCTGCACGTCCGTAGTGGCAAGCAGCTTAAGTTCTCGTCGCCAACGGCATTCATGGCCGAGAAGAAGTCGATTATCGACGAGGCCTTTCCCGGTGATATTGTAGGTCTCCACGACACGGGAACGTTTATGATTGGCGATACGTTCACCGAGGGTGAGAAACTTAAATTTACGGGTATTCCCTCATTCTCGCCCGAGCACTTCCGCTATATCGAGAATGCCGACCCCTTGAAGTTCAAGCAGTTGGCTAAGGGTATCGACCAACTTATGGATGAGGGTGTGGCACAGCTCTTCACCTCGTCGCTCAACGGACGCAAGATTATCGGCACGGTGGGTGCGCTTCAGTTTGAGGTTATACAATATCGCTTGGAGCACGAGTATGGTGCCAAGTGTCGCTGGGAGCCTATTTCGATACATAAGGCGTGCTGGATAGAGTCCGATAATGAGGCGCAGCTGAGCGATTTCAAGCGTCGTAAGCACACGAATATGGCTGTCGACAAGCATGGTCGCGACGTATTCCTTGCCGACACAAGCTACGCATTGGCATTGGCCGAGGAGAACTTCAAGGATATACGCTTCAAGTTCACATCGGAGGTGTAGATTGGAGTATCTCTTGAGCGTAGTACCTTGGGTCTTGTGTGTGATTCCGTGGTGACGCTCCAAATGCGGTTTGGGAGTTAAGCGACAAAGAGACTAAGTGGTGGCGAAATGTGGTGTCGAGAGATATGATCTTCGCCAATCTCTTAGTCTCCTTGTTTAGCTTAGGGACGTTGCGAAAGTTGACTCCCTGTCTTGTAATTCTTACCACTCAGGTCTGAAAAACTACCATTCGGAGATATAACAATGCCATTTATTAAAATAATTTAAAATTATTTCCCGTAATTAAATAATTGTGTTAACTTTGCACCGTGATATGCTATTTTCGGACGTGAACTATAGATACTTACAGCCGATGTGGCACGGACACTACTAAAGAGTTGGAAAATACTATTATAATAAGACGAATATGAGTACTGTAAATCTAACCCCCGACCATCTGTTTGAGGTGAGTTGGGAGGTGTGCAACAAGGTGGGTGGCATTCATACGGTCATCGCATCGAAGGCTCCTACCGTAAAGAAGATGCTGGGCGACAAGTATATCACCATCGGCCCCGACTTCTCTCAGGATGCTGCAAATCCCGAATTTAAGGAGGACAATACGCTTATGGCTGCATGGCGCCAGTCGCTCTACAATGACCGCGGTGTGCGTGTACGCATCGGTCGCTGGAACATCGAGAGCAGCCCTATAGCCATACTTATCGACTTTAAGTCGTTCATACGCGAGAAGGATGAGATTCTTAAGCAGTTGTGGGAGTCGTACCACGTAGACTCGCTCTCGGGTCAGTGGGACTATGTCGAGCCCGTGCTCTTTGGTCACGCTGCCGGTGTGGTTATCGCATCGTTCGTAGAGCAGATGTGTGCGCCTACGGATAAGGTTGTGGCCCACTTCCACGAGTGGATGGCGGCAGCAGGCTCGCTCTACTTGCGCGACAATGCACCCTATGTGGCTACCGTATTCTCGACACACGCGACGGTTATCGGTCGCTCGATTGCCGGCAACCGCCTGCCCCTATATAACGACCTTCACAAGTTCAATGCCGATGAGCTTGCACGTCAGTTCAACGTGACGGCAAAGCACTCGTTGGAGAAGTCGGCAGCAACTTTCGCCGATGCCTTCCTCACCGTAAGTGACATCACGGCCAACGAGTGTAAGTATCTGCTCGGCCGTGAGGTTACGCGCATTACGCCCAACGGCTTCGAGAATGGCTTTGTGCCCGTAGGCGAGCAGCTCGCCGAGAAGCGTGCCGCGGCACGTAAGAAGATTATCGAGGTGGCAGAGGCTACATGGGGCTATGAGTTCCGCGGTGAGCCTCTTATTGTGGCTACAAGTGGTCGTTACGAGTATCGCAACAAGGGTATCGACGTGTTCCTCGAGTCGTTGAAGCAGCTTGCAGCATCGAACGCTGAGCGCGACATCTTGGCCGTTGTTGCCGTTCCCGCAGCTACGGTAGGTGCTCGTCAGGATCTTATACATCACCTTGAGAACAAGGAGTCGGCCATCGACCCCGCACAGAAGCGCTATCTCACACACTACCTCGAGTCGGAGGCGTGGGATCTCGTGTCGCAGAGCATCGAGGGTAGCATTCTCTCGACTTCGGCATCGAAGGTTAAGGTATTGTTTGTACCTACATACCTCAATGGTCACGATGGCATCTTCAATATGCCCTACTACGATATGTTGGCAGGCGTGGATCTCACGGTCTTTGCGTCGTACTACGAGCCTTGGGGCTACACGCCGCTTGAGTCGGTAGCCTACGGTGTGCCTACGGTAACAACGACGCTCGCGGGCTTCGGTATGTGGGTGGCTAAGCACTCTAACCATGAGGGCGTAGACATCGTACGTCGCGACGACTACAACGAGCGTGAGGTTGTACTTCAGATCACTGAGGTGATTAAGAAGTATATCGATATGGATGCTGAGGCTATGGCCGAGGCACGCGAGGCAGCGCAGGAGGTATCGTCGACAGCCCTCTGGAAGAAGCTCTTCAACGAGTATAAGCAGGCATACGAGGAGGCGCTGGATAACTCTGTGTCGCGCACCAACCGTGTGCTTATCGATGGTGGTGACCGTGCCGAGCAGATTAACTTCGTGCGTCAGCAGCTCACATCGAATCGCCCCTCATGGCACCGCATGATGGTGGAGAAGGGTATCCCTGAGCGTTTGAAGCCTCTGGAGGAGCTCTCGCGCAACCTATGGTGGTGCTGGACGGTAGCTGCTCGCGACCTCTTCGAGTCGGTAGACGAGGAGCTCTGGGTAAAGGTTGACCGCAATCCTATCGCTCTGTTGGATAAGCTCTCAGCGTCGCGCTGCGATGAGCTCTGTGCCGATAAGGCGTTCCTCAAGCGTATGGATGCTGTGTATAAGGAGTTCACCGAATATATGAGCGAGAAGCCCTCGCCCGAGCATGCTAAGGTGGCATACTTCTCTATGGAGTATGGCTTGCACTCGTCGTTGAAGATATACTCTGGCGGTCTCGGTATCTTGGCAGGTGACTACCTCAAGGAGGCATCAGATCGTAACGTGCCTATGGTTGCCGTAGGTCTCTTGTACCGTTACGGTTATTTCACTCAGCGTCTCTCGGCACAGGGTGCTCAGGAGGCTACGTACGAGGCACAGAACTTCTTTAAGCTCCCCATTGCTCCCGTGCGTGACGAGTTTGGTAACTGGATTACTACGCAGGTGGCACTCCCCGGTCGTACGCTCTCAGCTCGCGTATGGAAGTGTCAGGTAGGTCGTACAGACCTCTACCTCTTGGATGCCGACTATGAGGCAAACCTCGAGGAGGATCGCCAGGTTACATACTACCTCTATGGTGGCGACTGGGAGAACCGCTTGAAGCAGGAGATATTGTTGGGTGTAGGTGGTATCCGTGCTCTGGTGAAGATGGGTATCAAGCAGCAGGTATACCACTGCAACGAGGGTCATGCCGCATTCATCGGCATCGAGCGCATACGCAACCTCATTGCTAAGAAGCACCTTTCGTTCTCGGAGGCTATGGAGGTTATCCGCTCGTCGTCGTTGTTCACGACGCACACCCCCGTGCCTGCAGGTCACGATGCCTTCCCTGAGTCGATGATACGTCAGTATATGTCGCACTATCCCGATGTTTTGGGCATCACCTGGGATCAGTTTATCAACCTCGGTAAGACAAATCCCAACGACCCCAACGAGAAGTTCTCGATGTCGGTACTCGCATGTAACCTCTCGCAGGAGGTTAACGGCGTGTCGTGGCTCCATGGCGAGGTGTCGAAGGATATCCTCGGTAATATGTGGCCCGGCTACTTCAAGAATGAGCTTCACATAGGCTATGTGACAAACGGCGTTCACTTCCCCACGTGGGTGGCATCTAACCTTCGCCGCTTGTATGCCAAGTACTTCGGCAAGGCCTTCGAGGGTCACACCTACAACATCCCCGAGTGGCAGAACGTACATAAGATCGACGATACGGAGCTCTGGCAGGAGCGTATGTTCCTCAAGGAGCGCCTTATAAAGACCATCCGCAAGCGCTATAGCGATCCTACGCAGGTACGCCTGCAGTCACC
The DNA here is from genome assembly GCA_017517705.1 of Alistipes sp. Taxonomy (GTDB): domain Bacteria; phylum Bacteroidota; class Bacteroidia; order Bacteroidales; family Rikenellaceae; genus Alistipes. The sequence goes on along the minus strand of JAFWYM010000011.1, from coordinate 14,274 downwards.
TCGCCAGATGGTGCAGGTTGTCGAGAGCATTAAGCCCGATGTGCTCACTATCGGCTTCGCACGTCGCTTCGCTACGTATAAGCGTGCATACCTATTGTTTACCAACCTCGAGCGTCTCTCAGCATTGGTAAACAACAAGGAGCGCCCCGTGCAGTTCATCTTCGCAGGTAAGGCTCACCCCAACGATAAGCCGGGTCAGGATCTCATCAAGCGCATCGTCGAGGTGTCGGCAATGCCCGAGTTCGTAGGTAAGATTGTATTCTTGCAGAACTACGATATGGAGCTTGCCCGCCGTATGGTTCAGGGTGTCGACGTATGGCTCAATACGCCTACCCGTCCTCTTGAGGCTTCGGGTACCTCGGGCGAGAAGTGTGTGATGAATGGCGTTATGCAGTTCTCTGTGCTCGACGGCTGGTGGGTCGAGGGCTACAAGGAGGGTGCCGGCTGGATGCTTCCTATGGAGCGTACCTATGCCGACCAGCGCTTCCAGGATGAGCTTGATGCCGAGATGATATACAACACCATCGAGGAGCAGATCGTACCCTTGTACTACGACCGTGCCGAGGATGGCGTACCTCACCGCTGGGTTAACTCGGTTAAGAAGTGCGTTGCGGATATCGCTTCGAACTTCACTACAAACCGTATGCTTATAGACTACGAGGAGCGCTTCTACAATAAGCTTGCAGTGCGCAAGGGTATGATGCTCGAGAACAACTACATGATGGCTCGCGAGATTGCTGCTTGGAAGCGTAAGGTGTCGGCTGCGTGGGATAATGTAGCCATCCTCGATGTTAAGCGTGCCGAGATTGAGTCGGAGGCTATCTACGTAGGTAAGAAGTACCACTTCGAGCTTACCCTCGACCTCGCAGGCCTACAGAAGGAGGATATAGGTGCTGAGTTGGTTGTGGCTACGCAGATTGAGGCAGGCCAGGCTGCTAATGTCATCGAGACACGCCGCTTGGAGGTTGTTGCTACGGAGGGTAACACCGTAACGCTCGCCTTGGACTACACCCCCGAGCATACGGGTATGTTCGACGTGGCTATGCGTGTGTTCCCGACAAACGACAAACTCGAGCACCGTATGGACTTCGCTCTCGTTAAGTGGGCATAGGTTAAAAGTATAACAATGTTGACAGAGAGAGCTCTTTTTAGGGCTCTCTTTTATATAATTGGTAGTTTAATTCGTATCTTTGCGAAAAACATAAAAACACTATAGATAATGAAACGTACAATTATAGACCTCTTTGAGGAGTCGGTAGTGAAGTATGGAACCAAGGAGTTCCTTCTGGAGAAGCATAATGGTAAGTTTGAGCCCACGACATACGACGAGACAAAGCGCCGTGCGCTAAAGATAGGTGCGGGCCTTAGAGCTTTGGGCATAGAGCGTGGCGATAGGGTGTCGATTCTGGCCGAGGGCTGCAACAACTGGATAATCTCGGAGCTCGGCCTCCTCTACGCAGGAGCCATAAGCGTGCCCCTCTCTATCAAGCTTGAGGAGTCTAACGACCTCCTCTTCCGCCTGCGCCACTCCGATGCCAAGCTCATCTTCGTGTCGAAGCATCAGTTGAGGAAGATACGTAATATCGTCGCTGAACTTGCCGACCTTAAACATATCGTTGTATGGGGCGATGTGGATGGCGGCCTTGCGGAGGGCGAGATGTCGCTCGAGGCGCTGGAGACGATGGGCGAAGGCTATCTTGTAGAGCATAGAGATGAATTTCTTGCCATAGGTCAGTGCCTTCAGAACAACGATATAGCTACCATAACCTATACCTCGGGTACTACGGCCGACCCCAAGGGCGTGGTGCTCACACACCGCAACTATACGGCCAACGTGGAGCAGGCGCTCTCTGTCGTATCTATACCCTCCACGTGGCGTACACTCATAATCCTCCCCCTCGACCACTGCTTTGCACACGTCGTAGGCTTCTATATCATGATTGCCTGCGGTGCTTCGGTGGCTACGACGGAGGTGGGTCGCACGCCTATGGAGACACTCAAGAATATACCTATAAATATCAAGGAGGTACGTCCCCACTTCTTACTCTCGGTGCCCGCCCTTGCCAAGAACTTCCGCAAGAGCATCGAGACAACCATACGCAAGAAGGGCAAGACTACGGAGCGCTTGTTCAACCTCGCGCTACGCACGTCGTATGCCTATCAGGCCGATGGCTACACGAAGGGACGCGGCTGGCGATGTATGTTGAAGCCCGCCGTGGCGCTCTTCGACAAGATATTGTATAGCAAGGTGCGCGTAGCCTTCGGTGGCGAATTGCAGTTCTTCATCGGTGGTGGTGCGCTCCTCGACAGCGAGCTTCAGCGCTTCTTCTACGCCATAGGCATCCCTATGTTCCAAGGCTATGGCCTCTCGGAGGCTACCCCCGTAATCTCAACAAATGCCCCCACGAAGCGCAACCACCGCTTCGGTTCATCCGGTCGCTTGGTGCAGCCGTTGGAGATAAAGATTCTCGATGAGGAGGGGCGCGAGTTACCCACAGGACAGAAGGGCGAGATTGTCATCAAGGGTGAGAACGTGATGGCGGGCTATTGGAAGAATCCGGAGTCTACGGCCGACACGGTACGCGACGGCTGGTTGCATACTGGAGATATGGGATATATGTCTAAGGATAACTTCCTCTACGTCCTTGGCCGCTTTAAGAGCCTTCTCATATCGAGCGACGGCGAGAAGTATAGCCCCGAGGGTATGGAGGAGGCTATGGTCGACAAATCGCCATATATCGATCAGGTTATCGTCTACAACAACCAAAACCCCTATACTATCGCCCTTGTTGTAGCCTCTAAGGAGCGCCTCAACCAGCGCCTCGACGAGATGGACTTGAAGGGCGAGGAGCGATATAGGGCGGCAGCGAAGATTGTTGCCGAGGAGGTTGCTAAGTATCGCGCGGGAGGCATCTATGCCGACGAGTTCCCCGACCGCTGGGTACCTGCGGTCATAGCCTTGGCGAATGAGCCCTTCACGGAGCAGAACGGTCTTGTTAATAGCACAATGAAGGTTGTGCGTAATAAGGTCGAGAAGCACTTTGCCTCGGCCATCGAGCACGCTTATACGCCCGAGGGTAAGAGCGTAGACAATGAGCGTAATATCGCAGCTTTGAAGGAGCTGCTGGGATAGACGCAGTGATAGGAAGATTAAGGATTAAGTGGACTGGGGAGTATGGGTATTTTACCCATACTCCCCAGTCCACTTAATCTCTCGTGGCGCTGACATAAAAAAGCCATGGATGGATAGTACTTAAAGTACATTCCATTCATGGCTTTGATTGAAGCGTCGCTAATGCGCCGCTATCACAAGAAATTAAAGCTGGGGGCCGGCAGCCACAAGAGCCTTACCCTCCTCGTTGGTGGTGAACTTCGCGAAGTTCTTGATGAAGCGACCTGCGAGATCCTCGGCCTTAGTGTTCCACTCTGCTGCATCGGCATAAGTGTCACGAGGATCAAGGATTGCGGGATCTACACCGGGGAGTGATGTGGGCACCTTGAAGTCGAAGATAGGAATCTGCTTGGTCTCAGCCTTATCGATAGAGCCATCGAGGATAGCATCGATGATGCCACGTGTATCCTTGATAGATATACGCTTGCCTGTACCATTCCAGCCTGTGTTCACGAGGTATGCAGTAGCCCCCGATGCCTCCATCTTCTTAACGAGCTCCTCGCCATACTTTGTGGGGTGGAGTGAGAGGAAGGCAGCGCCGAAGCATGCCGAGAATGTAGGTGTAGGCTCGGTGATGCCACGCTCGGTACCTGCGAGCTTAGCGGTAAAGCCTGAGAGGAAGTAGTACTTCGTCTGCTCGGGTGTGAGCACCGATACGGGAGGCAACACGCCGAAGGCATCAGCCGAGAGGAAGATAACCTTCTTTGCTGCGGGAGCCTTAGATACGGGCTTCACGATGTTGTTGATGTGGTAGATGGGGTACGACACACGTGTGTTCTCCGTTACCGACTTATCCGAGAAGTCGATCTTGCCGTTCTCGTCTACCGTTACGTTCTCGAGCAAAGCATCGCGACGGATAGCGTTCCAGATGTCAGGCTCGTTCTCCTTAGAGAGGTTGATAACCTTAGCGTAGCAGCCACCCTCGAAGTTGAATACGCCATCATCGTCCCAGCCGTGCTCGTCGTCACCGATAAGCTGACGCTTGGGGTCTGTCGAGAGGGTAGTCTTACCCGTACCCGAGAGGCCGAAGAAGATGGCTGTCTCACCCTTCTCGTTGGTATTTGCCGAGCAGTGCATTGAGGCCATACCCTGCAAGGGGAGGAGGTAGTTCATGTATGAGAACATACCCTTCTTCATCTCACCACCATACCATGTGTTGATGATCACCTGCATCTTCTCAGTGAGGTTGAACACAACGGCAGTCTCTGAGTTGAGGCCGAGCTCCTTATAGTTCTCAACCTTAGCCTTTGAGGCGTTGAGCACCACGAAGTCGGGCTCGCCATAGTTAGCAAGCTCCTCCTCTGTGGGACGGATAAACATATTCTTTACGAAGTGTGCCTGCCATGCCACCTCCATGATGAAGCGAATCTTGAGGCGTGAGTTCTCGTTGGCACCACAGAAGGTATCCATAACGTAGAGCTTCTTGTTTGAGAGCTCCTTCGATGCGAGCTTCTTAAGCTCAGCCCAAGTCTCCTTCGTTACAGGCTTGTTGTCGTTCTTATACTCCTCCGACGTCCACCAGATGGTATCCTTCGTAGTCTCATCCATCACGAAGAACTTATCCTTGGGCGAACGGCCAGTGTAAACACCTGTCATCACGTTCACAGCACCCATCTCTGTTACGACACCCTTGTCGTAGCCAGTGAGACCCTCTTTGGTCTCCTCCTCAAACAATGTCTCATACGAGGGGTTGTACAAAACCTCCTCAACACCGGTAATACCGTACTTTGACAAATCAATAGTAGCCATAATTTTACCTTAAAGTTTTATTATTAAAATCACATCATCTCTTTTATTCTCGTCCTGCCACGCCTTTGGCCATCGCCACGACGTGCCTCCGGCCCTCGGATAACCACCCACACACCCCTTTGTGATAGGTGCGGAATCGTACCGCGACGCAACAAAAACGTTGCAAAGTTAGGAAATATTTTCCGAGTGTGAAAGTTTTAACACAAATATTTTTAAATTTTTTTACAATTTCACTTTGCCCCCTTATAGTACAGGCTCGAGGAGCTTTGTTACGATGGCGGGGATGGCGCTACGAAGGTCGTCACGACGTGGTGAGGTGCTCTTGGAGCGCATCTCGTGCAGGAAATTTTCGGCAGCGCGACTAACGCCACGATCGTACGTCGAGAGCATAAGTTCGCGGTTGATATGGAGGCTTCGGGCGTCGAGGTTGGCGCTGCCAAGGATGGTGCGACGATGGTCGACGAGGGCGAGCTTGGCGTGGAGAAAGGCGCCACGGAGGATGCGCAGCTCTATGCCTCGAGTCTCGGCACGCGCCACGAAGCGACGTGTAAGCTCGTCGAGAGCCCAGATGTCGGAGCGCTCGGGGATGATGACCTCGACTCTCACGCCACGGCTTACGGCTGCGGCGAGAAGTTCGAGCGTGTCGCGCGGGGGCATAAAGTAGGGTGTGGTGAGGGTTATGCTCTGCTCTGCCGTGGTGATAATATCGCTCAGCAGTCTACCTATTGCCTTGCCACCCTCGGCCTCCGACCAGTATAGTTGTAGGCCGTGTCTCTTTTGGCTATGCGGCGGCTCCATGCTCTTGCCCATAGCCACATTAGTGTCGTGCTCGAAGAGCATAGCGAGCGTAGCCACAGCCTCACCTGTGAAGCGCAGCTCGACGTCGTGCCATAGGCCGAGGCCATTGCCCACAACGTAGCGGTCGGCGATGTTTACGCCACCGACGTGCGCGATGCTCTTGTCTATGATGGCCATCTTACGGTGGTTGCGGCTGTGGCTAAGAAGAGTGTTGCGTTGCACTTTAACACCTGCAGCGAGCAACCTCGCGAGCATCGCGTGTGGCATCCTCCGCGAGCCATAGCCATCTATGAGCAGGCGCACGACAACACCCTGATGGGCCTTGCGTGTGAGGATGTCGATAATGGTACTGCCTATGCGGTCTGCCTCGAAGATGTAGTACTCCATATCGATGCTGCGACGTGCTCGATGGAGGTCACGGATGAGGCTCGCGAATATCGACGAGGGTGTTGTGAGGAGCGTCGTGCTGTGCCTCATTGCCCTAATATTATGAATCATCGTCAAAAACTATATTTATTCTACCTTATCCTCTCCCTCGGGCACACTTTATGCCAAAAAAATTTGCCGATTAAAAAAAATGGGCTACCTTTGTAGTGCGTTACAGCGCGGTTTATCAAGGGTTCTAATCTCGTAAGGATTGGGATTCATTATTTTTTTATGTTCCGAGATAACCGATGCTGACAACCGAAAAAGCGTAAATTAATTTAAACAACGATATTATGAGCAAAGAGATTATCTACCTCACAGCTGAGGGAATGAACAAACTGAAGGAGGAGCTCCACCACATGGTTTCTGTGGAGCGTCCTGCTGCCGCTGCGGCCATTGCTGAGGCGCGCGATAAGGGTGACCTCTCGGAGAATGCCGAGTACGATGCTGCACGCGAGGCACAAGGACTTTTGGAGATGCGTATAGCCCAGCTCGAGAGCACCCTCTCGAAGGCGCGTATCATCGACGAGACTAAGATCGACACCTCGAAGGTGCAGATTCTCAGCCGCGTGAAGCTCCTTAACCATAACGTAAAGCGCGAGGTGGAGTACACCATCGTATCGGAGAACGAGGCTAACCTGCGCGAGGGTAAGCTCGCCATAGGCACGCCTATAGCCAAGGCCCTTCTGGGCAAGAAGGTGGGCGATGTTGTCGAGGTGCAGGTGCCCGCAGGACTTCTCAAACTCGAGATATTGAACATCTCGATCTAAAGGTGAGGTGGCGAGCCTTAGCGGCGACGATTCTTTATCCAAAACAAAATGGGGATGACAAATTTTTGTTTGTCATCCCCTTCTGTTTGGAGGTTGAATAAAAAGATGTGGCTTTAGGCTTAAGTTCCTTTTCACCGCTCACGCTCGGCGAATTTCGCAGCGATGGGTTGTACTTAGGCGTACGGCCCGTTGCTCAGATGATTCGTTAGCAGTAGCAGATGATGCCTTATCACGGCACAGAACGCCAAAATAGACTTTTATTCGGTCTCCATTAATATTCCGCTTAATGTCTACTACTGAGCGCTGAGGGCTGTGATTACGGCCTGGGCGTTAGCCACGTTGTTGCCTGCTGTCACATTCTTCATTGCAGCGATAGCCTGGTCGAACAACTCTTTCTCGTTGTATGCCACGCCGAGGAGGTAGTAGATGTCGCTACGTCCCTCGTCCGTTGTCTGTGCCTCGAGGGCAGCAGTTGAGAGCTCGATCATCTTGTTGAAGTCCTTCTTGCCGTAGTATGCCTGCATGGTGATCTTGGCAGCCATGGCAGCATCCTCGAGCTGCTCGGCCATAGCGATGATGCCGTCGTAGTCGTTGGCCATCTGGAGCTTAGCAACCTCGTTGTTGGTGTACATATCCATCTTAGCCTGAGCCTCGGCGATAGCCTCAGCAAACTTGTCGGGGTTCAACGCTGCAATCTTTGCGCAGATCTTCATGCCCTCCTGATACTGCTCGCTCTTGAAGTGGCTCTCAGCGAGATTCAGTGCCATCTCGGTATTGCGGGGGTCAGCCTCGTAGCCCTTAGAGAATACGGCAATGGCGGTAGCATAGTCCTCAGCGTTGAAGGCATCGGCGCCCTGCACCTGGTATACCTGACCTATAAGTGTGCGGTTCTTGTTCATCGAGGCAACATCCTCATAGAGCTCTGCGAGGTTGGCAGCCTCAGTGAAGTTGGCCACGGCCTCCTCATACTGCTTAGCGTTGATTGCAGCAACACCCATCTTGTTGTAGCAGGTAACGATGAACTTCTTTGAGCCGGCGATGGCCTTGAGCTGGTTAGCATCGGGCTCCTCGATATCCCAGCCTGCGTCGATAACGCTCTGGAACTGCTCGATGGCCTCGGTGAAGTTACCAGCCTTAGCATTTCCTACGCCCTGCTGGAAGGTAGCCACTACGTCTGTCTGAGCAAAAAGTGTCGTTGCACCCATCAGAGCAACAACCGTCATAATAAGTCTTTTCATAATAGTTTTTAGTATAGTTGTTTAATTAGTTTTCGCTGTTAAGGTCAAAACCAACTACAAAGTTACTACAATATTTTTAATATTAATGCTTGCGTGGCCACTTATTTACGTAACTCGGCAAAAAAACGTGTCATCAGCGCCTCGCACTCCTCCCTCAATACACCCTGTACTACCCGTGTCTTAGGGTGCATAATATGCTCGGAATATACGTTGTAGCCGCGCTTGGGGTCTGCCGTGCCATATACCACGCGCCCTATCTGGCTCCAGGCCAATGCTCCACCGCACATCACGCAGGGCTCGACCGTGACATATAGCGTACACTCCGAGAGGTACTTACCCCCGAGTGTTGACATTGCCGCCGTTATGGCCTGCATCTCGGCATGTGCCGTAGCATCGGCGAGTGTCTCCACAAGGTTATGACCACGCCCAATGATCCTATCGCCCGCCACGACAACAGCACCTATGGGCACCTCTCTCTTGGCTAACGCTCGTTCTGCCTCGGCTATTGCCATACGCATATATTTTTCATCTTTTGAGGCGTCAAAACCATTTTTTTTCTCCATAGAAAGTCTATCTTCGTTGAAAAATTATTACCTTTGTGAGTTGCAAAGATATAAAAAAGCGCGAAGAATATAAAATCTATAATATATAACGCTATGTACAGGACACATAATTGCGGAGAACTCCGCATAGAGAATGTAGGCCAGAGTGTTACCCTTGCTGGCTGGGTGCAGAAGGTACGTAACCTCGGAGCTATGGCCTTCATCGACCTGCGCGATCGCTATGGCATCACGCAGATTACGGTTGAGGAGCACTCGTCGGAGGCTGTCAAGGCTGCCGCTGCCGAGGTGGGACGTGAGTTTGTATTGCAGGTGACGGGTACCGTTGTCGAGCGCTCGTCGAAGAACTCTAAGATAGCCACCGGCGACATCGAGATCTCGGCCTCGGAACTTAAGATATTGAATCGTGCTGTCACACCCCCCTTCACTATCGAGGAGGAGTCGGATGGTGGCGACGACCTGCGTATGAAGTACCGCTACTTGGATCTACGCCGTCCACCGCTCCAGCGCGCAATGATTTTGCGCCACCGCATGGCGCAGGCCGTACGTCAGTTCCTCGACAAGGAGGGCTTCCTCGAGATCGAGACTCCCTACCTTATCAAGTCTACGCCCGAGGGTGCCCGCGACTTCATCGTGCCCTCGCGTATGAACCCCAACCAGTTCTACGCCCTGCCACAGTCCCCCCAGACGCTTAAGCAGCTCCTTATGGTTGCGGGCTACGACCGCTACTTCCAGATTGTACGTTGCTTCCGCGATGAGGATCTACGTGCCGACCGTCAGCCCGAGTTCACGCAGATAGACTGCGAGATGTCGTTTGTCGAGCAGGAGGATGTCCTCGAGATCTTCGAGCGCTGGGCACGTTATATGTTCAAGGAGGTTATGGATGTAGAGTTTGCCGAGCCCTTCCGTCGTATGCCGTGGATCGAGGCTATGGAGAAGTATGGCTCGGATAAGCCCGACCTGCGCTTCGGTATGGCCTTCAGCGACATCACCGATCTCGCCCATGGTCACAACTTCGTCGTCTTCGACTCGGCAGAGTATGTCGTAGGCTTCGCGGCCGAGGGCTGCGCATCGTATACGCGCAAGCAGATTGACGAGCTCACGGAGTTCGTGAAGCGTCCGCAGGTGGGTGCCAAGGGCCTCGTGTGGATCCGTGTGGATGCTGAGGGTGGCGTTAAGTCATCTATCGACAAGTTCTTCACACCCGAGGAGGTTAAGGCTATGGCTGAGCGCACGGGCGCTAAGGCTGGCGATATGGTCTTTATCCTCTGTGGCGATAAGTTTAAGACGCTCACGCAGCTTTGTACCCTCCGTCTGGAGGTTGCCGAGCGCCTTGGCCTTCGTGATCCCAAGAAGTTTGCACCCCTCTGGGTTGTCGACTTCCCGATGTTCGAGTGGGACGAGGAGACACAGCGCTTCTACGCCATGCACCACCCCTTCACCTCGCCCAAGCCCGAGGATGCCAAGTATTTCGATACCGGCGAGCTGGGTAAGATGCGTGCTAACGCCTACGACTTTGTATGTAATGGCACAGAGATTGGCGGTGGCTCTATCCGTATCCACGATGCAGAGCTTCAGGCTAAGGTGTTCAACGCCCTCGGCTTCACTCCCGAGGCTGCTGAGGAGCAGTTTGGCTTCTTGATGAACGCCTTTAAGTATGGTGCACCTCCTCACGGTGGTCTTGCCTTCGGCTTCGACCGTTTATGCTCGCTCTTTGGTGGCTCTGACTCTATCCGCGACTACATCGCCTTCCCGAAGAATAATGCCGGCCGCGATGTTATGCTCGATGGCCCATCGCCTGTGGCCCAGGCGCAGCTTGATGAGCTATATCTCTCGCTTGTTAAGCCCGAGTAAAGAGGTTATTCTCAGCCTTTCAATCATCAACCCGAATGGGAAATACGTTTAGTATGTCCCATTCGGGTTGATTTCATGTCAGCGGCACAGGTAGATTGGGGATTATTACCCATGCTACCCACACTCCCCATACTCCCTACACTCCCCACACTCCCCATAAAAATTACTCACTACTCATTGTTATATGCGCAAAGCTGCTGCCACGATGTTGCATATCTTCGAGCGTAGGTCGTGAATGTCTGTCGCTGTGGCTGAGCCCGATGTGCGGTTCGTGAGTATCACGATGGCTATGTTGTGCTCCCTATCCACAACTAAGGATGTCCCCGTTGCGCCCGTGTGTACGATGGTATCCGCACCCGCAAGGAGGTCGCCCGCAGCGACATATACCGAGTGTGCCGCTCGCCAGCCTATTGTGCGCTCTGCCACTTCGTAGCCATAGGGTACCTCGAACATCGCATCTACGGCTAAGGGTGAGAGCACCTCCACGCCACGCCATGAGCCACCGCCTAAGAGCATAGCCGTGAATATGGCCATATCCTCAGCTGTGGAGAAGAGACCCGCATTGCCCGAGATGCCACTCATCACCTCGCGAGCTAAGGGGTCGTGGACAACGCCACGGAGGTCCTTGGCCGTGGGTACGCATTGCGAGGCGTACTCCGCCGTAGGAGCGAAGCAGCTGTTGTGCATCGCCAGTGGCTCAAAGATGTTTTTCTGGGCATACTCCTCGAGCGACATGCCCGCAATGCTCTCGACGATCACTCCTAAGGTTATGTAGTTTAGGCAGCTGTAGTGGCTTGCACCCTCCACGTCGGGGAGCTCCCTCGGGCAGTGGGCGATGTAGTGCATCAGCTCCTCGCGTCCCAATGTCGCAGAGTCAGGGTACTCTCTATGCAGACGCTCCAATGACACGTATGCCGGGAGCTTCGATGTGTGTGTTATGAGGTCGAGGATGGTGATGTCGTGCTCCTCGTCCTTAGCGTCGCGCCACCCCTCAAATGTGGGGATGATGCCGCTCACGCGCTCACTTAGGCGTAGCTCGCCACGCTCCACAAGCTGCATCACTGCTGTGGCGACGACCACGGGCTTCGTAAGCGAGGCGAGGTCGAAGTGCGCATCCTCGGTCATGGCAATGCCATCATCGCGAGAGCCAAAGGCCTCGATGTAGGCGAGCTTGTCGCCACGCACAATGGCAACGACGGCACCCGGAATAGTGCCACGCTCGACGTAGTCATCGACCAACGACGCTATGCGCTGAAGGTCGCGACCATCAAGCCCCACGCTATCGGGTATGACCCTCTCGATGCGCTCCTGGGTAACGACAACCGTTGTTACCGCCTTGTTTTCCACCATGCGCGATATGCCGAAGATGCCTGCGGCGACGAATCCGATAAATAGCATCGTCCATACGACGATGGATAGCGATACACGTGTGTTATCTCTCATAGTTAGTGTGTTACGCTTTTAGAACATAGGTTAAGTACGAGTACGCCCGCGACGATGAGTGCGAGGCCTATGATCGCGGGAAGGTCGAGTTGCTGCTTTAGCACTACAACACCCAAGAGTGCAATGAGCACCATGCCCGTACCTGCCCATACGGCATAGGCAATACCCACGGGCATACTTTGCACGGTGAGGTTGAGGAAGTAGAGCGCCGCGAGATATGTCGTGAGTGTTGCCACCGTAGGCCATAGTCGCGTGAAACCATCGGTATACTTTAGCAATAGCGCCCATGCCACCTCGAAGATAATGGCAAGGAGTAGATATATATACTGCTTCATAGTCTGTTATTGTTTGTTTGTGGTTGTTACCGTGTGCATCTCCCATAGCCTAATCCTATGGCGTAGGCGCAGTGACGTGAGGAGCGCTGCTGTCGAGAGGCCGAGGATGAGGCCTATAACCAAGCCGTGAGACTCGAGACCAAAGGTGTAGGCTAAGAGAATCCCGGCAGGTATGTTTATTAGAAGGTATGAACACAGCACTATGGGCATAATAATGCGCACATCCTGAATGCCGCGGAGCATACTTATCGAGAGACCCTGCACGGCATCCGAGAGCTGATATATTGCTATGAGGAGCATAAGCTCGGCGCTTAGGGCTATGACCTCGCTGTTGTCGGTAAAGAGCGAGGCTATGGGCTCGCGGAATACTACGAATACTGCGGCCATGAGGATGCCCCAAGCCAGTCCGAGGTGGTATGTTGCCATCACCGTGGGGCGCAGCTGCTCGCGCTCCTTGGCGCCGTAGATGTGTGATACGAGTATTGTCGAGGCGGAGCCTATGGCCACAGTTATCATCCACGCCACGTTGGCAATGCTGAATGATACCTGCATAGCCCCTCCCGCCACTGTGCTGAAGGATAGTGCTAAGATAGATGTTAGGATGAAGGCTGCCGACTCGAGAACCATCTGAAACGATATTGGATAGCCTATGTTTAACAACTTGCGTAGATGCCTCTTTCTTAGAGGCTTGGCATCGAAGAGTGCTCGGTATATGCGTAGCCTGCGCGAAAGGAAGAAGTAGGCTACGATGGCCACCATCTGTCCCCCACGCGCAAGGAGTGTTGCCAGGCCGGCACCCTCGGCGCCCATCGCCTCGGCACCCCAGTTGCCGAAGATGAATACGTAGTTGAGCACGATGTTTACTACGTTGCCACCAAGGGTTATCCACATCGCTGTCGAGGTGTTGCCTATGCCCTCGAGAAACTGCTTCACGGCGAGGAATAGCATTAGTGGCATTATGCTCCATACGAGCATATCGTAGTAGGGTAGAGCTATATCAACCACGGCGGTTATATCCTCTCCCGGTGATGACATCCACTCACCTAATACACCTATAAAGGGGCGTAGGGCGAGTGCTGCTGCGGTAGCTACGACGCCTATTATCGAGCAGTACGACACGCCATTTTCAAATAGTATTGCCACCATGCGCCTATCGCCACGTGCGTAGTGCTCACCTACCAAGGGTGTTATGGCCAGCGCGAGGCCTAATGCTGCAAGGTATATGAGTAGGAATAGCGAGCTGCCGAGCGACACTGCCGCCAGGGGCACGGGGTCGTTGCCACCGTAGTTGCCCACCATCGCGGTGTCGGCAAACTGCGTTGTCAGCTGTCCTGCTTGTGCCAGCACCACGGGTAGAGCGAGATGAAATATCTGCTTGTAGTAGGGGGTGTATCTCTTTAACGTTAACATAGCGCGCAAAGGTAATACTTTTTTCCAATGCGTGCAATCCGAGATGTCGTTGCGCTCTGCTGTGCTGGTACGTTGTCGCGTGTTTTTGCGGAGCAAAAGTACCACCCATACTACCCATACTACCTTCACTCACCACACTCAGATCCTTCGGCTCCGCTGCTGCTCCGCTCAGGGTGACACCCACACATACCGTCTTGCGGGTATTATTTTTAATACCCGTGATGTTTAGGGAAGGTATGATGTGGGTGATGAGTTACTATAAGGCACTTTGTCATCCTGAACGTAGTGAAGGATCTCAAAAAGGGGCTACAGAGACGATAACGACCTTTCGGGCAGATGCTTCGACTCCGCTCAGCATGACAAATCCGCGCTTACCCAGCCCCACCCCCTCGCCCTTACACTACACACCGCCACACGCACTTGCGGGTATATAAAAGTATACCCACAGCTACACCCCCCGCCCCCCCCCTCATCCTCACGCCGCCCCTCATATTGCGGGTATTATTTTTAATACCCGTG
>JAFWYM010000010.1 GCA_017517705.1 Alistipes sp. | reverse complement strand
GGAAGTTTTCAAACGAGAGCTACGAAAGTATATTAACTACTATAACAACGACCGTATAAAACTAAAATTAAACGGAAAGAGTCCGGTGCAATACCGAACTCTTTACCAATAAAAATCTTTTTATTAATCCGTCCAACTTTTTGGGGTCAGTACAATACTCAAGAGAGTGAATAAAAAGATGTAGTTTTAGGCTTGCGAAGCCCGAAAAAGCGGAGTTTACTTGGCGTAAATGAGCATTTTGAGGGCGAGCATAACGCAGAAATACACTTTTTATTCACTCTCTTCGTTTATCTGCCGCTCTCGGCAATCTTTTGTGTAATCATCTGATTGAGGTTGTCGGCCTTAAGCAGCTCCTCGAGTGTGATGTGCATGCGGTAGCGCCAGTAGTGGCGTGAGTTTGCCGGCACATTGATGCGCTCGTCGTGGGGATTCTCTCTGCGTAGCGCTCCGTCCATTGCTACCCAATCCTGCCATGGGAGCACCGTGAGCATCGCGGGTGACTTAAGGTGCATAGCAACAACCTGCTCGGCAATCCATGGCTCGCAGAAGTAGGGAGCATCGCCCCAAGCACCGAGTACCTGGTTGTAGAAGCGCTGTGTAACGCCTCGATCCTCCTCCCACCATGCGCGTAGCGGGTTCATGTCGTGCGTACCTGTCGTGCATATCGAGAGGTAGGGGTAGTCATACGTCGAGCCAAACTCCACCTTCGGGTCCTTGGGCATACGCTGAATCTCGAGCGAGAGGATCTGCTCTCCCGACATAACAGATGGTACGCAGTCGGGAATCATGCCGAGGTCCTCGCCACAAACAAGCATGCCCGTAGCCTCCGTAAGAGGGGGTAACTTCTTGAGAGCCTCCCACTTCCAGAAGTCGTTATGGCGACGGTAGAAGAAGTCGTTGTAGAGACGGTTGTAGGCCTCCTTCTGGTCGTCCGCGAGCCAGCGATAGCAGTCGGTCGACTGTGCCGAGATGCGTGGGTGGAACTTACCCTTCTGCAACTTATCCTCCACAAAGAGCACGTTGTCCGTCTCCGACACATTACCTACGTGCCAGCCCTCGAAGCGGAAGCCATACGAGGCTATCTCGTCGTAGCTGTAGGGTAGTGCAGGGTTGAAGCGACCAAGGAGCGCATTTACGGCATCCAACGGAATCTCCCAAATACGGAAGAATCCGAGGATGTGGTCTATACGGTAGGCATCGAAATACTCTGCCATCTTCACGAAGCGTGCCTTCCACCAAGCATAGCCATCTTCGGCCATCTTTGCCCAGTTGTACGTGGGGAAGCCCCAGTTCTGACCCATTACCGAGAAGTCATCGGGTGGAGCACCTGCCGATGAGTCCATGTTGAAGAGCTCGGGATATACCCACGCATCAACACTCGTGCGCGAAATTCCGATAGGTATATCACCCTTGAGAACGACACCCTTAGAGTGTGCATAGTCGCGCACCTCGCGCAACTGCTTCGAGAGGTGGTACTGCACGAAGTAGTAGAACGCTACATCGTCGCCATTCTCCTTCTCATATTTTGTAGCCTTAGCCTTCGTGTACTTGGCCATGGCACCCCACTCCGAGAAGTCGGGCGTGCCCTTCTTATCGCGTAGTGCCGAGAATACAGCATAGGGGCGTAGCCACTCCTCGTTTGCAGCCATGAAGGCCTTAAACTCCTTCGATGCGAGACACTTCTTACCCTCAGCCTCGAATACGAGGCGCAGGTACTCGCTCTTGGCATTGTTTACGCGCTCGTAGTCAACCATGGGCAGCGTGTTAAGCTCCTTACCGAGAGCCTCGAAACGAGCCTTGGCCTCCTTATCCTTCAACTCGCCAACAGCGGGAAGGTGGAGGAACTGGGGATGCAGAGCAAAGGTAGAGTTGGCATTGTAGGGGTACGAGTCCTGCCATGTGCCCGTCATCGTAGTATCGTTGATGGGGAGAATCTGAATGATAGACTGTCCCGTCATCGCAGCCCAGTCGACCATAAGCTTCAAGTCGTAGAACTCGCCTACGCCGAAGCTCTGCTCCGAGCGCAACGAGAATACGGGGATAGCCACACCGGCACCACGCCATGGCGCCATGTCGAACTGAGGACGGAGGCCGTCGATAACCAACGCCTCACCCTCGTTAATGCTCTCTGAAAAGTAGTAATTCTCGCCCGACTGCCATGCGACAACGTCGCCCGAGGCACTATCTACGATGACAAACTTGTAGGCAAAGGCCGCCTTTGGAGCCTTCACGCGGGCACTCCACACGGGTGCATCGGCATCGTTCATCACAACACCCTTCTTAACATCCCAGTTACCCAAAGCCTTGCCGTCGCCAACAAGTACGACGTGCTGCGACGTACGCACAACGGCGATGTCGGCGCGGATGGTGAGGTAGCCATCGGCTACACCCTGCGCCTTCTTGCGCTTAGCGCGCGCAAAGACACCATCGGTGAACATCGACGAGTGGAACGACCTATCTGCGGGCATATCGCCCCAGCGGTCGAGTATGCGCAACGATGTGAGTTTCTTATCGAGTGTGAGGTGGTGCTTTGCGCCCCACTCCTTGCGTACCACATCTGCACCGCGACGTACCTCGTAGCGATATACGAGCTCGGTCTCGGCATTGAGTTTCAGCTGTACATCCCAGACGCCACCGCCGACGTAGGTCATAGCGTAGGCCTTCTCCTTAGATGCGCCAACAACTACGTATAGATCCTCGCCATACGCAGTCTGATACTCCATTCTTAGGTTTAGTGTCATACTTATATATATTATATGTTAGTTTCTATTTTTTAAGTAGCATCGCACGGAGCTCTGCGCAGCTCGCCTCGGGATTGCGGTGGTCGAAGTCGTAGCCTTGCCATCCTAATTCGCGTGCTGTAGCCGTATTCTTCTCGCGGTCGTCAATAAAGAGTGTCTCCTCGGGCTTCAGGCCATAGCGCTCAACCAAACGGTTGTATATCTCCTTCTCGGGCTTTACCACATGCTCCATGCACGACACCACCTCGCCATCGAAGTGCGAGTACACCTCCTTCTTGCGCAGAAACTCGATGAACTCCAGCGACATGTTCGACAACACATAAAGGCTGTACCCCGCAGCCTTGAGGTCGGCAATGAGCGACTTCGTCGCGGGTATCTCCTCTTGTGTGAGTATCGAGCGTCGTAGGTTCCTCTCGGCAAGCTCGCGCTCGCACGTGTTGTAGTCGGCAAGCGAGGCGATAACCTCGTCGTAAGTGACAACACCACGGTCATAATCCTCCCAAAACTTAGGCATCTCGGGCAGCAGTATGTATGAGAAAAACTCTATAAACTCAGGCTCAAACTTCCTCGGATCGCGGGCAAAGACAACGCCGCCGAGGTCGAATACTATATTCTTCATCTGCTTCATAATCGTACAAATGTAGATATTTTAGACGAATAATGCAAGTAGAATAGCCGCTTTTTTAACTACTTTCTTGATGAGCGGTAGAAACCCAAAACCGAAAGGTATAAACGATTATCCGAATTGCCGTGGTGTTGCTATGCCTGAAACATTTGAAAAAAAATATGAAAAAAGTTGCTGACGATGCTTCTATTTCCGATAAATTGTGTACTTTTGTTGATGATTATAGCCCTTTGTGTGGGCTGCGTGTAGTAACTATTTGAACCTAAAACATATAACTTTAAGTTAAACTATCAATGAAGCGCATTTTGGTTTTGGGTGCCGGTGGTCAGATTGGATCTGAGTTGGTACCGTATCTTCGCTCAATCTATGGTGCATCGAATGTCGTTGCTACCGATGTAAAACACAATGCCGTGTTGGCCGAGGCGGGCCCCTTCGAGGCGTTGGATGCCCTCGATGCCAAGCAGTATGCTGAGCTTGTCAACAAGTATAACATCGACTCTATCTTCAACCTTGTAGCTCTTCTTTCGGCTACGGGCGAGAAGAATCCTCAGTTGGCTATGCGCATCAACATGGGTGCTTTGGAGAACTCGTTGGAGATAGCTCGCGAGAAGAACTGCGCGGTGTTTACCCCCAGCTCTATCGGCGCCTTTGGTGGCGACTTCCCCCGCGACAAGACTCCTCAGGATACGGTAATGCAGCCCAACACCATCTATGGTGTATGTAAGGTTACGGGCGAGCTCCTCTCGAACTACTATCACACACGCTTTGGTGTAGATACCCGTTCGGTGCGCTTCCCCGGTATCATCTCTAACGTTACACTCCCCGGTGGTGGTACTACGGACTACGCAGTGGAGATTTACTACGAGGCCGTTAAGGGTAATAAGTTCGTCTGCAACATCGCTCCCGACGTATACATGGATATGATGTATATGCCCGATGCGTTGCGTGCTACCGTTGAGCTCATGGAGGCTGACCCCGCGAAGCTCAAGCACCGCAACTCGTTCAACATCGCATCTATGAGCTTCACACCCGAGATTATCCGCGAGGTTGTTGAGCGCCACGTGCCCGGCTTCCAGATGGAGTACAACGTCGACCCCGTTAAGGATCAGATTTCGCGTAGCTGGCCTAACTCGTTGGACGACACCTGCGCTCGCGAGGAGTGGGGTTGGAAGCCCGAGTGGGACTTGGAGTCTATGACCAAGGATATGCTCCGCGCTGTGCGTGCTAAGCTCGACATCAAGTAAGTCATACTTATATTTATATATATTATTCTCGGCTTGTCGTTCGACAGGCCGAGATTTTTTATGTTCCTTATTAACAATGACCTCGCAGAGTGTTGTTCGTTTCGGAAATAATATTTAATTTTGTAGTGCTATCCGAGATAGCAGACATATTGAAAGTGTTTTTCGCACTCCTTCTAAGAAAATACGGAAATCAACTCCACACTTTCTGTTTATTACTACCACCGCCATAGGAGTTGAGACGGATAAAGCTACATTACTACTAATATGATTTTTGATAATCAATCAGCGGATATCGGTTATGTGTCACCCGATATCGAGGTCTTAAGCATTTCTATCGAGAAGGGTTACTCCTTTAGCGACCCTATACGCGACGAAGAGGAGGATTGGTAACAACACTACACATAAGATTATGAAGCGAATTTTACAATTTATACTCATTGCCTGCCTTGCCTCAGGCTGTGTTGATGCTGGTATTGAGGAGGTAAACCAGTCCTTGCTTGAAGTTGCCCCCGAAGTTATGCCCGATGTTATCACCATCTCGCTCGACGATGACACCACACGTGTTCAGTTGGATGCAAGTGGCAAAACTGTTTGGACTAAGGATGATTATGTCTCGGCATTTTATATGAGTGATGCCAACAATATGTTCCGTTTCGATGGCGAGACTGGCGATAGGGATGGCAAGTTTAAAATAGAGTCTATGGGCAGTGCGACAACAGATATTGATAATATTGTGTTGCTATATCCCTACTCAAGCAGCTATAAGCTAAACGCTGCTAAGAGTTTGATAGATGTTTATATTCCCTCTACACAATATTACGCTGAGGGTTCATATGGCGTAGGTTCAAATCTTATGGCATCAGTTGAGACGGACGATAACTTTACGCTTAGAAGCCTCTGTGGATGGATTGTCGTACAACTCGAGGGTGATGCTACAATCACAAGCATAACCCTCTCGGGTAATAACGGCGAGCAGCTCGCTGGCGATGCTGATTTCGACTATGATAAGTTTAACTTAAACCTTGTCTATTATCCCGAGAATTCAAATATATATGGAGATTCTAATGGTGGTGGTTCGTTTATTTGGGGCGATTGCATAGAGTCTGTCACCCTCGACTGCGGAGACGGCGTAAAGCTCAATCCCGATAAGCCTACCGAGTTCTATTTTGTTGTGCCCCCGCAAATCTTCACTAAGGGTATCAATATTAAGGCCGAGTGCCAGCGTGGTGAGCCCATTGTCAAGAGTAGCTCTAAGTCACTTACTGTCCAGCGCAACCATATTGTCCCGATGTCAACCATTACGGCTAATGAGGTTATTCCTAATAATCAGATTTGGTATATATCTACAGATGGCACGATTGTAGAGCCAAAAGATGGTGCTGTTTCTGGTGGAACATTGGTATCCAATACCTGTGTCGATGGTATGGGAATAATGACCTTTAGTAGCGATGTAACTGCGCTTAATCAGGATGCTTTTAACAATCGCGATACTCTACAAAGCATAATCTTACCTAACAGTTTAATATCAATTGGAGATTCTGCATTCTTTAGTTGCAGCTCGCTGACAAGTGTAACTATTCCCGATAGCGTTACTACGATTGGAAAGGAGGCATTCCGTTTTTGCAGCTCGCTGACAAGTGTAACCATAGGCAATGGCGTTACATCAATTGGAGAGTGGGCATTCGGTTATTGCTACTCGCTGACAAGTGTAACTATTCCTGATAGCGTTACTTCGATTGGAGAGTGGGCATTCTATGATTGCTCAGGAGAACTGATTATTAATAGTAAGATTATTGAAACTGATTATAGTTATGATAATTATCCAGCCAACGATTTTTCCGGTTGGCTTTATAAAGCAAAATTTACTAAGCTGACAATTGGAGATAATATCACAGAGATTGGAGATTATGCATTCTGCGAATGCAGCTCGCTGACAAGTTTAACGATTGGCAATAGCGTTACTTCGATTGGAGAGAGGGCTT
>JAFWYM010000009.1 GCA_017517705.1 Alistipes sp. | reverse complement strand
TTTTTGGTCATTTGAAGGATCATCTACGACTGCACCGAGGACTCTCGGACGACCATTTTAGAGATTTTATTAAATGGTATTTGTATTTACAAAGTAATCAGGGGAAAGTCGCCAAAAAGAGAGAGCGAGAAGAATAATCTTCTCGCCCAATCTTAGCGCCGATAAGCGCCACTTTTTGCATCATTACCCCAAATCTAACCCCTTCTGACAAGAAATTATGTTTCATGTCAGCGCCATATTTTGCATCATTACCAGAAATTTCTTGTGATAAGGGGTCATCTTCACCCACGCCCTAAAAATAATAGACCTCGGAGAGTACACGAAGTACAGCCCGAGGTCTATTACTTTTAGCGATGTGCCTCTGGCAAGGCATCACCAGCAATAACTATAACTCTATTTGTCGAGTTCGTTGAGCAGTGCGTAACCATCCTCTGCAATCTCCCAAGTCTTGCCTTTGATATGGAGTGCCATAGGAACATATTTGTTGCTCTCATCTTTAAGCATTATGACATACTCGTGCTTAGCATCGTGTGCTTTGTTTGTCTCAACCAAATCCTCCAATGCCGACTTCCACACCAACTTTGCGGCCTCCTCTACACCTGGCTCAGTAGCTGCACAGATCTTATAACCCTCGTTGAAGGCATTGTAGTTTGCATTGCGCACCAAAACTGCTTGTAGCGTCTCCCACGATTCGATGTCGCCCGAGTTGTAGGTGCACACAGGATCATACAGCTCGCTGAAACGTCGTACGATAGGCAGCGGATAGGCAGGCACATCATAGACGTGCTCGATATCCTCCTTAATATGCGAGCTGCCCGATATTATCTCTGCCTGCGCCAACTCGTGGTGCGTCTTGAATTTAACTAAGCAATCCAAATATACTGGCGATTCGCCTAATGCCGACGAGTTACCCACAGCATAGGTGGCCGCCTGTGTCAGCAAACAATTTGAAGTGTTAATATGTGGGGGCTTATTGTAGCCAGGATTAGTACCCCAATCCGTAGAGTGAACAGTATATGTAGATCTGTAGTCCCAATTTATATAGTCATTATAATTTGTCTCGTGGGTCACGGGCATATCATCGACCGATACTGATACGGTTGTCTTGGGAAGTGTAACGCTGAAATTGAAGCTACCCGTTACCATAACTCCCGACGAGCCACCTGCAACAGAGATTCCACCGCCCAATGTTGTGCTACCCGGATCGTGTGTCTCAGAGTAACTTCCCGACTCGGCAACAGGCACAGGTGAGTATATCGTACTGTTACTGCTCATAGAGAAACCACTAACATCAGTAGTCAAACGTGTCTCCACCGTAGGGCCATAGTAGAAACCACCCGAGTAGCGGTAGTTATACGCCATATACTCGTGGATTAGCACTTCCTCGTGGATTGAGCCTGTCGGGTCGTAGCCCTCTGTGATAGTAAAATCGTAGACATCCTTACCTACACTCTCATTCCAGCCAGTGATAACTGAGATACGCACCAACGCCTCAACGTAATCGGTGTCAGGGCAATCACTCTCACCACACCAACCATAGCGCTCACCCATATCATGCTCGACAGCAATCACAGGCTTGTAGTCTATGGTTGCACTATATGAGTTCTCATCGTCGCCACGTGTTGCTCCAAAGGCACTATGCAGCGGCTGAGCATTGGCACTATAGTGGCTATTAAGCCACGCACACGCTTGCTCGGCAAGACGTCCTACCAGATAATCCGAGGGTGTAAAGGTGATGACCTTCTCCTCTGGCTCTTTCACGTCTTCAACAGCCTCATCACCCTCTGCATCCTTTACAATCGTTGTTAGGTTGTAGACCTTATTCTGCGAACCGATGTTATTGCAAAGTAGGGCGTCGCCGTCCGCCTTGACAATCATAATTACTATATCCTTAAACGATGCTGCAACCTCGTCGGTAATTGTAGCAGGCTCACTGCCAACCAATACTGCGTTGAGCTTAAGCACTAGTTGCAAAGCACTCTTTCCTGGATTGATAAATATTGCAGCACCGCCTCGCTCCCATAGAGAGGCTACGGTTGCCAACTGTGCATCATCTCCCAATATAGTGGCAGAGCTCTTCTCGTTAAGCAACACAGCGTGTGTTAAATCCGTAACTTCTGTCGACATATTGGTAAAACGCTTTTGCAGGAAGCCAACAATCTGCTCACTACCATCGGCTAATAGCGCGATATTACCTGAAAACTGAGTCTCAACCTTGTCGGCTACAGGCTGCTCAGGTTGAGGAGCCGGAGGAGTCGGAGGAGCTGGAGGATTGACGGGATTATTATCATCAGTAGAACATCCCAATGCGAAGAAAGAAAAGACTACTATAACGAGCAGTCGGTAAAGTTTATCATTCATAGGTTGTGTTGTTAAATAGTTTTTTTCTGCTATAACATTGATATTATATTCTTTTTGTTACGTCTGCAAAAATAGCTAAAAATTTTATACCTGCAACATTTATTGCCATTTTAATGATATTTTTTATCATTCATAATCTTGCTTGCTCTGATATAAAACTGAATATCTGATAGTTAAACAAAGCTGTGCTAAAAGATAAAAATTAGTCGCAGAGCGCAATAATTTCGAGAAGGAGCGTAATTCTACGCCTCTTTCCGAGGAGAAGCAGTTAGATGGTTGTGGAGTGTAGTACTGCTTTTTTATTCATCGACGAGTTAAGATGAGATATAGGGCAAGAGACGAGTAGCATAAGGGTAGTGCGCAGGCGGAGCCTTCTAACGGGTAGTTCGCTCGCTCGGCGAGTAAAGGAAAATTATGAGATATTAGGAGACGCAGAGAGCGGCACAACCGCACCTTCCTCGGGCTGTACTTTGTCTACTATCCTGAGGGCTCTTCTTTTGTGATAGGCAAATCTAACCCCTTCTGTCAAGAAATTATAACTAATATGATAGCGGGCATTAGCGACACATCAGTCAATGCCATGAATGGAATGTACGTAAAGAAACTATCCATCCATGGCTTTTATGTCAGTGGCACAGGACGATTGGGTAGGCTGGCATTATTATTACCCATACTACCCACGCTCCCCACACTCCCCAGAAAATTCCTCACTCCTCATTGCCATATACGCGCAGCCTCGGCATGACGAGTTTATTTGTGGGTCGCAGGGGCTTAAAATGCGCTGAACGTACTCCACGTGCTATTACCCTCGGCAGTGGTCTCCACGTTGTCAGGGAGGTTGGCGAAGAAGTCAAAGCCCGTCCACGCCTCGATCTGGTCGACGGTAGTGGTATAGTTCGTGTAGCTATCCGTGTAGGTCTTATGCTCGAACCAGAAGCCTATGGTGCAGGCGTCGGTAACGGCACCCGAGCTATTTGTCGTAACCTTCATTGCCACCTTATAGAAGTAGTTTGGCACGGGGATATTCTTCGTATCATCCTTAGCCTTGGCGTATTTGATGCTCTTGGTCTCGCCCACCTTGTTGAACGCAACACCCGTGACGATATATATCTTCTCCCTTTCGCCAATTGCCTGCAGTGCGGCCTCGAGCTTCTGCCATATACCGCCATTGAAGTTATCCTGAATCTGTGGCACGGAGTTCGTCACGTAGAATGTTTGCAGCTGCATGTTCTTTATACCATTGCGTGAGGCGTTGGGTATAAGGTGGCCACGCGAGTATCCTGTGGCGTAGCTATGTGAGCGTAGGTCTACCTGATCCGAGGTGCTGATATAGGGGTTCCAGTCCCAGTTGTTGGGGCGCCCCAATGAGCCCATGTGCTTACTCTCCAAGGGGTATGCCACCCATAGCGAGGTATATGTCGAGCGGTCGTAGTAGTGTGTATAGTTGCGCTCCGAGCCGTCGTATACCGTGACGGTCACGGCATTGGGGTAGGCATCATCGCCCCTCTCGGCGGGGAGCTCGAGCCACTCGGCGATGGTGCTCTCCGGAGTGTCGGGGTCGTCGGGTGTTACGGGCGTGTCAGGCTCCTCGGGGGTAGGCGTCGTGCCAATGACGTAGCCACACCACTCGTAGAGTGCGGGTAACACTCCCTCGCTCTGCATCGATGAGTAGCTGCCAAAGGAGTTGTAGTAGCCGTGATATTGGATAAACTTATTAGCTGAGATATTTGTAATCCTGAAGTTATCATCTTCGCTACTGTACTCAATATCCCACACCTCTCCCGATGTGGGGCTCGTCGAGAGGTTGAAGTTGTTGTACTTACTCTGCTGGTATAGGTACCTGCCATCGTAGTGCTGCTGTATGGTGTAGCCCTTATCTTTAGAGGTGATGATGTAGGCGTTATCGAGGTTGTCGAGGAGTATCTCGCCATCATTGTCGCTGTCGCCCTCGGTGACCTGTATATAGTCGTATGCTGAGGTTATCGGTACGGCGATGTACTCCTGGGCAGCAAGGAGATATTTCTTGCCGCTTGTGACGCTCGATGTACGGCGGAAGAGGTAACTGCAATCCTCGGTCGACATATCCACCGTGAAGTGTGCGAGGTCGCCCTCGCCGAAGGTGAGCGTACGCCCTGCGGGGATTGTCACCGTGCGTATGTATGTTGTGTCGTCGCCACAATCTATGCGGAGTGTGAAGCTGTCGCTCGGGCCAAGCGTCAAGGGGTTTGATGTGAAGTATATTGGTTGCGAGGCATCGTGGGGTGTGTCGTAGATGATGCGTATGGTCGATGATGGCGACGCATAGCCATACTCCTCGACAGTGCCCATGAGGCAGTTTATAAGGTTGCAACCGGCAAGTATGGCATCGTTGTCTACGCTAAAGTGTAGCTCCTTGATGGTGCTGCCCTCTGGCATATTATCGAGCGTCAGAGCACACATTGCTACGAGACGCTTGAAACGCATGTCGAGGCTCTCGGGCTGCGAGGTAAAGCTCTGGCGCTTAGAGACAAGGATGTCGGCCGCAGGGTCGAACGATGTGGTTGTAGGGTGCTGCTCGGCGGGGAGCATGACCTTCACC
Organism: Alistipes sp.; assembly: GCA_017517705.1. GTDB lineage: Bacteria > Bacteroidota > Bacteroidia > Bacteroidales > Rikenellaceae > Alistipes. Next base: position 33,190 of record JAFWYM010000009.1, on the reverse strand, counting down.
AGCTCGCTATATACCCCCTCGTCGAAGGTGACGCTCTCGGCAGGGTAGATGGCATCGTAGTAGTAGCTCTCGGCAGTGGTATCCTTCGACATGACCACATCGAAGCGTGCGCGCCCGGCGTCATCCACCTGGGCATATCCCGATGTGGCATAGCGCATGTCGTTCTCGATGACCATAAGCCTATCGGCGCCATCCCAGCGAACCATGTTACTCTCCGTATCGAGATGTGTGCGTGTATTGTCAGCAGTGGTTATGGCTATCGTTATACTCTCACTCGTGGGCTCACCACCACCCTCGCTCTTAACACCCTCTTGGCATGCTACAGCCATGGCTGTGGCAAAGAGCGCATATATCAACTTCTTCATACGTAACTTTTTAGAACGATCCATTAAAAATATCTTCATAGCCGTCACCAGCCTCACCCGCCTCGCCATATTCGTCGCCTGAGGCCTCGAAGCCTCGCTCCACAGAGCACTCCGTGATGGTAATCTCGGGTGTAGCGTAGCTGTCAATATCCGTAAAGTATCTCATAACCTGGAAATGTGTGTTATCTACTTAAAAAGTTGTGTTGCAAACTCCACAAGGTATACCCTCCAGTTGCGCCACGTGTGGCCACCCTCGCTCTCGTAATAGCTGTAGGGGTATTGCTCCTTGTCCAGGAGTGCGCGGTAGGCTACATTCTCCTCGTATAGGAAGTCATCCTTACCGATGGCTATCCAGTAGAGTTTCATACCCTCATCGAACTGGTGTGCAAGCTTCTCTTCGAGGTGGGCATATATCTCTACACCCTCCTTCTGGCGCATCACGGCAGCCGAAAAGAGCCCAACGTAATCGAACATCGTGGGGTACTCCATAGATATATGCAACGTGTGGAATCCACCCATTGACAATCCTGCTATGGCACGTGATGCCTTCTTCGCCTTTGTGCGGTAGTGGCTGTCTACCCACGCGACAATACCGGGGAAGAGAGCCTCGAACGAGCCATCCATCGAGCCACTCATATATGGGCGCCACATACCCTCCTCGGAGTATCCCGGGGCCGATACGTGCCTCATGCAGCCATTTGTCATCACTACGATCATAGGCTCGGCCCTGCGCGTGGCGATAAGGTTATCCATAATCTCGGCCATGCGCCCCGTGGCACTCCACGCCTCCTCGTCGCCACCCATGCCGTGCAAGAGGTAGAGCACGGGGTACTTGCGACGGCTATCCTCATAGCCCGCAGGCGTATATACGACCATGCGTCGCTCACGCCCATCGCCTGCATCTGCCCATACGCGCGCGACTGTGCCGTGAGGTACCTGCTGTGCCGCGTAGAGATTGCCGCGCTCGCCGGGGATGATGAAGTAGTTCATCTGCGTGCCCACGTCGCGCATGACGTATGAGTTCGAGGGGTCGTTGACATTGCACATGCCGTCCACCGTGAAGCGGTAGGTGTAGAGCTCCGAGGGTAGGGGTGCTGTTGTCACCTCCCATACGCCATCCTCGCGTCGCATCATAGCCATAGGCTCTGTGGTGAAGTCGCCCTCGGCAACCACGCTCCTTGCCTCGGGGGCGTAGAGGCGCAGAGTCACACTCTTGTCGTCGTTGACAACGGGCGATGTGGAGTAGTCCCTCTGCCACAGGTTTTGCTGTGCCGAAGCTGTGAGGAGGGTGCTAAGGGAGAGCAGCAATGTGAAAATCTTACGTATCATACCTTCTGTTTTCATATTATCTCTTACCTAAAGCGTAATACGCTATAAACTTACTACGACACAACAGCCAGCCAATGCCCAACGATGCCACAGCGATGGCTACGGCCAGCGGTAGGCCTATGACGGCAGGCGATAGTGGGAATGCCGAGGCTGCAACATAGGGCTGTAACATAGCACCAAAGCCTATGAGTAGGAAGTAGTGTATGACGTATACCTCGAGGGTGTGGCGTCCTACATACTGCATGCTGCGACCTATGAGCGTCGTCGTCTCGAGGTGGTTGTGCAGGCGACGGAAGGTGCCGTACATCATCACTATGCCGGCAAAGCCCACCAACAGACATAGTACCACGTCGATGCCGCCATCCCATGTCATACGTGCCCATGAGAGCACTCCGAAGAGGACTATGGCATCGAGATACACGCTCCAATAGTCCACCAGCCTATCAAACCTCTTGCGATAGTACCCCGCCATGAGACCAAAGGTGAAGAAGGGGAGGAAGCGCAGCAGGCAGCTGAAGCTAAAGAGCGTAGGTAGCGGCGCCTCTGTCCATCGCTCAGACCATAGGAACGAGAGCGCTACGGCAAGAATAAAGAGGATTACTACGGCACGTCCGAGGTGCGAGGTGTCGGCTCTTCGCGATAGGGTGTAACGTAGTGTGTAGTATATCGTTAGCATCTCGAACAATACGAGTGTGAACCAGTAGCCTAACTTGCGTTCGTGGAAGATGAACTCGTCGAAGCTGAAGCCACGAGCAAAGCTATATAGCGTGCCGAAGATGAGTATCGGCAATAGTAGCGTGCGTGCTTTCGAGCCGAGGCGACGGCGTAGCTCTCCGCCATTCCACTCCTGGTCGATGCGCATAGATATAAGTCCGCTGATGAAGAAGAAGAGCGGCATGCGAAAGTTTATAAACAGCTGGTTTATAATCGTACGATTGGGTATGTAGAGGTGGCTGAATACGACAAGTATCATAGTCAGCCCTCTGAGTGCATCGATATATCCTATGCGCTTCATGGATTAGTAGCCTTCATTGTTCTAATTCTACAAAGGTACGAATTTTCCCGTTATGGTAAAAATATTTTTTCGTAACTTTGCATGTCACAATGCTACGATTTAATATGAAGATAGGTGTTATTTCCGATACGCACGGTACGTTCGACGATTTGCTCAAGGATTTTCTCGCCCCCTGCGACGAGATATGGCACGCCGGCGATATAGGCTCGCTGGAGCTTGCCGATGAGATTGCGGCATTCCGACCATTGCGTGCCGTCTACGGAAATATCGATGGAGGCATCATTCGCCGTGTGTACCACGAGTTTAACTACTTCGACGTTGCAGGAACTAAGGTGCTCATGACACATATTGGTGGCTACCCGCGCCACTACTATCCCAAGGCTCTGCAACATATCCACGGCGCGCGACCAAAAATATTCGTTGCGGGGCACTCGCATATATTGAAGGTTATCTACGACCCTGTCTACGACCTCCTATTCATAAATCCCGGCGCTGCAGGCATCTATGGCATACATCGTGTGCGTACTTCCGTGAGGTTCGATCTCGAGGCAGGCGAGATATGTAATATGGAGATTGGCGAGTGGGAGAAGTAAGTGGTTAAGTGTTGATGATTTGTAATAAGCTGATTATGAAAAATATACTATTTTCGTTGGCGCTGTTGTTGTGCTGTTCCACGCAGCTTCAGGCACAAGATGTCGTGTGCGATACGTTCCATTATGCTACGCACGACGGGCAAGAGCTCTATCTCGACCGTTATGTGGCAGATGTGGAGGTTAAAGAACAGCGCCCCTGTATGATCTTCGCCTTTGGTGGTGGCTTTGTGCGTGGCCAGCGCAATACGCCCTTCTATGTCGGTTACTTCGAGAGCCTCGCACGCGAGGGTATCGTCGTTCTATCTATTGACTACCGCTTGGGCCTCAAGGAGTTTAATGGTGGCGGCGGCGTGAAAAATGTTGTGGAGGTTATGAGCCGCGCTGTGCGTATTGCTGTGGAGGATATCTATGCTGCCACGAACTATGTTGTGGATAATGCTGCGTCGTGGGGCGTCAACACCGATGCTATCATGCTTAGTGGCTCGAGTGCCGGTGCTATAGCCTCGATTCAGGCTGAGTGGCTGCGCGCTAATGGCTCGGCTGTCGCCGCTGTGCTCCCTGCGGGCTTCCGCTACGCTGCTGTTGTGGCGTGTGCGGGTGCTATATTTTCGACTGATGGCGGCCCTAAGTTCGCCACCACGCCTGCGCCCATGCTCCTCTTTCATGGCACGTCGGATAGCAATGTCCCCTATAATAAGGCTGCTATATTGCGCACTGGCTTCTATGGCTCGAAGTATATCGCCAAGCAACTTGATAGGATCGATGCTGCCTATATGTTCTACTCCGAGGAGTATGCCGACCACCGCCTTGCGGGCACACCGCTTATAGATAAGTGCGACCTTATCAAGCAGTTCATTCGCGACTATGTGATTGAAGGCCAACACCTTCAGACGACAATAAATGTCGAAAGCATCGACGCCGAGAAGCGCAAGACACGCTTCACACCGATGGATTACATCCGCACAAATTATAAGAGGTAGTAGCGCGTCGTCACTGCAAAGCGTAATTTGTCGTCAGAGTAGTGTAGCAGTGGCGCTGACATGAAATTAGCCCGGATGGGACATACTTGACGTATTTCCCATTCGGGCTAATGATTGAGAGGTCGAGAATGACCCCTTATCACATCAAACGACTACTCCCACTCAATCGTGGCGGGTGGCTTCGACGATATATCGTAGACTACGCGGTTTACGCCACGTACCTTGTTGATAATCTCGTTCGATAGGCGTGCCAATATCTCGTAGGGTATATGTACCCAGTCGGCCGTCATGCCGTCCGTCGACTGCACGGCGCGGAGTGCCACGCAGCGCTCGTATGTGCGCTCGTCGCCCATGACACCCACAGACTGCACGGGGAGAAGTATCGCTCCCGCCTGCCATATCTTATCGTACCAGCCCGTCTCGCGGAGGATGTCCAAGTATATCTTATCCACATTTTGCAGAATCTCAACCTTCTCGCGCGTAATCTCGCCAAGGATACGTATCGCCAAGCCGGGGCCGGGGAAGGGGTGGCGGCTGATGAGGCGCTCGGGCATGCCCATAGAGCGACCCACGCGGCGCACCTCGTCCTTGAACAGGAGGCGCAGAGGCTCGACAACCTTCAAACCCATCTTCTCGGGAAGGCCTCCCACGTTGTGGTGCGACTTGATGACCACGGCCGTGCCGTTCACCTGTGCCGACTCGACAACGTCGGGGTATATCGTGCCCTGACCTAACCACTTTACGCCCTGTAGCTTGTGCGCCTCAGCATCGAACACCTCGACAAAGTCGCGGCCGATAATCTTACGCTTGGTCTCGGGGTCGGTGACACCTGCCAAGTCGCCGAGGAACTTATCTGAGGCATCTACACCCTTGACGTTGAGGCCCATGCCGCGGTACGACTCCATCACCTCCGAGAATTCATCCTTGCGTAGGAGTCCCGAGTCCACGAAGATGCAGTATAGGTTCTCGCCTATGGCCTTATGCAGTAGGAGTGCTGCAACTGAAGAGTCCACGCCACCCGAGAGACCGAGGACAACCTTGTCGTCACCGAGCTTCTCCTTGAGCTCCTTCACGGTGCTCTCCACAAAGCTATCGGGTGTCCATGAGCCTGTGCAACCACATATACCTTTGACGAAGTTCTCTATCATGGTGAAGCCCTCCTCCGAGTGGTATACCTCGGGGTGGAACTGTATGCCCCATGTCTGCTCCGAGGCTATGCGGTATGCTGCCACGGGAACATCGGCAGTCGATGCTATGATGTCGTAGCCCGCGGGTATTGTCGTGATGGTGTCGCCGTGCGACATCCACACCTGCGACTCGGCGCTGAGCGATGCCATGAGGGGGTCTGCTGCGCACTTCACCTGCATGCGTGCGCGACCATACTCGCGACTGGGCGACGCCTCCACCTTGCCACCATAGAAGTGTGCGAGGTACTGCGCACCATAACATACGCCAAGCAGTGGCAACTTGCCCTTTATGGCCTCGAGGTCTATGCGCGGAGCACCCTCGTCGCGTACCGAGCGCGGTGAGCCCGAGAGCACAACGCCCTTAATCGAGGCATCGAGTGCCGGCACGTTGTTGAAGGGGTGTATCTCACAGTATACCTGCATCTCGCGTATGCGTCGCGCGATGAGCTGCGTGTACTGCGATCCGAAGTCAATGATTAATATCTTTTCTGTCATATAGTTTGTTCGGTTGTTATTCTACATGGTAGATGCCAAAATAACCTTCTTATTCTCCACGAGAGTAGTTTGGTGTCTCGCTTGTGATGGTAATATCGTGGGGATGGTTCTCCGTTACGCCACTCGCGGTTATGCGCACGAAGCGAGCCTTCTGCAACGTGTCGATGTCCTTGGCACCGCAGTAGCCCATGCCTGCACGTATGCCACCCACAAGCTGATATACCGTCTCGGCGAGCTTACCCTTGAAGGGCACGCGACCGACGATACCCTCGGGTACGAGCTTCATGATGTTACCCTCCGAGCCCTTCTGGAAGTAACGATCTGCCGAGCCCGCCTTCATGGCATCTATCGAGCCCATGCCGCGGTAGGCCTTGAACTTACGACCATTGTATATTATTGTCTCGCCGGGCGACTCCTCCGTGCCGGCAAACATCGAGCCCACCATCACGCAGTTGCCACCTGCGGCCAAAGCCTTGACGATGTCGCCCGAGTAGCGGAGACCGCCATCGGCAATTACGGGCACTCCCGCCTTCTTAGCCTCGGTTGAGGCGTCGTATATGGCCGAGAGCTGGGGAACACCCACGCCCGCGATGATGCGCGTTGTGCATATCGAGCCGGGGCCGATACCCACCTTGATGCCGTCGGCACCATTCTCTATGAGGTACTTCGCAGCCTCGGCAGTGGCGATGTTACCCACAACAACGTCGAGCGAAGGGTACGTCGCCTTTATCTGCTTGAGGAGCGTGACCACACCCTTAGTATGTCCGTGTGCCGAGTCGAGAACTACGGCATCCACCTCCTCTGCAACGAGCGCTGCCACACGATCCATGGCATCGGGTGTGATGCCTATGCCGGCAGCTACGCGCAGACGTCCCTTCGAGTCCTTGCAGGCGTTGGGGTTGTCGCGGAGCTTCGTGATGTCGCGATAGGTGATAAGACCTACGAGCTTGCCGTTGTCGTCAACGACGGGGAGCTTTTCAATCTTGTTAGCGAGGAGCACCTCGGCAGCCGACTTAAGGTCTGTCTCGTGTGTCGTTACGATGTTCTCCTTGGTCATCACCTCGTCGATAAGACGGCCCATGTCGCTCTGGAAGCGCAGGTCGCGGTTCGTCACGATGCCTATGAGCATGCCGTTGTCGTCAACAACGGGTATGCCGCCAATCTTGTTCTCCTGCATAAGCTGCAAGGCATCGCCCACGGTGTTATCCTTGCGGATGGTCACGGGGTCGTATATCATGCCACTCTCGGCACGCTTCACGCGACGTACGTGCGCGGCCTGTGCCGCTATAGACATATTCTTGTGAATCACACCTATGCCACCCTCACGTGCCAATGCTATGGCCAGGGGCGCCTCTGTCACGGTGTCCATCGCTGCGGACACAATGGGTATGTTGAGCTGAATATTGCGAGAGAAGCGACCCACTGTCGACACCTCGCGAGGTAGAACCTCAGAATAGGCTGGTACGAGCAACACATCATCGAATGTGAGACCTGTTGTCTGTACCCTTTCATCGATAAAAGACATAGCAATCAGGTTTTATTTTATGTTGCGCACAAAGTTAGTGAAAAGAATCGAAAAATACAAAATGCTACCTATTATTTTTTTCGATAATCGTGTGTAATGCGATATATGATACCTTCTCGTTACATATTTTTGGCCTTAAATAATACAATGTACCCGCGGGTGTTGTTCGTTTCGGAAATAATGCTTAACTTTGTAGTGCTATCCGCAAGATAGCATACATATTGAAAGTGTTTTCGCAGTCCTTAATCGAAAATGTGGAAGTTTTCAAGACAGTAGGACAACGGACAGCACTCATTTCTTGTATAGCTATGTGGCTATGCACGGTCTGTGCATATACCTCATACTATCCAAGTGTGGGGCATTGTATCGTTTATTACTGTCAGGTCTTTCCACAACCTTCGATTAAATAGACGGAAATCGACTCCACACTTTCTGTTTTTATAAGCATTTCCATTTAGGGGTTGGATGGTTGTTTTATGTGTACACAACTATTAACAATTTATACTACTATGAAAAAACTATTTCTACTGCTTGCACTTGTTGGCATGGTTGCCACGGCGTGCGAAGATGATGGCGTAAACGAGCCAACCAACACCCCGACTGAAACACCCGATGGTGGCAACGACGAGAAGCCCGACGATGGCAACGACGAAATGCCAGACGGAGGTAATGACGAGAAGCCCGACGATAATACTCCGGAAGATAAAACACAACCGATAAAATTTTTTGATAATGCGGTTAAAACATTATGTGTCGTTAGTTGGGATACGAATGGCGATGCCGAGTTGTCATACGAGGAGGCGGCCGCTGTCACCGATCTTGGCACCACGTTTAAGAGATCTGCTGTAATCTCTTTTACGGAGTTGGAATATTTCACAGGCCTGAGTTATATTGCAATTGAAGCCTTTTGGGGCTGTGAAAGTCTTAAGAAGATAGAGTTACCGCATAATATAACTTCGATTGGAGAGGCTGCATTCTATTGGTGCGACAAACTGACAAGTGTAACTATTCCCGATAGCGTTACTTCGATTGGAGAGTGGGCATTCTTTAATTGCAGCTCGCTGACAAGTTTTTATGGCAAATTTGCATCAGAAGATAATCGTTGTTTAATTGTCGATGGAAAACTGATAGCATTCGCACCTGCAGGTTTAATAGAATATACTATTCCCGATAGCGTTACTAAGATTGGAGAGATTGCATTCTATTATTGCACCTCGCTGACAAGTGTAACTATTCCCGATAGCGTTACTTCGATTGGAAAGTGGGCATTCGCAGTTTGCAGTTCGCTGACAAGTGTATATTGCAAGCCGACAACTAAGCCAGCTGGTGGCTCTTGTATGTTTTACTCGAATGCTTTAGGACGTGAGATTTATGTTCCAGCAGCATCGGTCGAGGCGTATAAGTCGGCAGCATATTGGAGCGATTATGCGTCAGATATCGTTGGCTACGAGTTTTAGCCTAACTGCTTAATAAACAACATAAATGGTGACGCGGGTATATAAAAGTATACCCGCGTTGCTTTTGCTCACTCCGCCCGCACTAACGTCCGCCCCCCCCGCTCTTGCGGGTATTATTTTTAATACCCGTGATACTTTTTTGTTCGACTCCACAACTAAACACAGCGCCCTACAGTATTGCGGGTATTAATTTTAATACCCGTGATGTTTAGGGGGCGGGTATGGTGGGGGGATGATGGGTGCGATGCGGCACCCTGTCATCCTGAGCGGAGCGTTAGCGTAGTCGAAGGATCTATAAAGAGAAGGCATGGGTTTGTGTATACTGGGTATGGGGAGAGCGCTTTACTCATACTCCCCACACTACCCATATTACCCATGCTCCTCACCCTAAGATGGGCTCTGTCGTAAATTCGGGTGGGCGCACATATAAAGCCGTCATCGCGAAGAATTGCATCCGACGGCTACACTGATACGCACTCATGCTCTATGCAATTCTGTGGCGATCTACCTTTGTTGATAGTGCCTTACTGATACCCACACCTGCAATATCGCACTCCGCAACGAGGTATATTCAGCGGTAGATGCCCACGTTGGGGCATGGCAGCAAACAACACTCCTCTCCGCCACGGATGCCCCGCCTCGGCATGACGAATTTATTTATACTCCACCGACAGCCACAATGAGTAGTGAGGAGTGAGGAGTGAGTAATTTTATTCTGTCGTAAATTCCGGTGGGCGCACATATAAAGCCGTCATCGCGAAGAATTGCATCCGATTACTGCGCTGATAAGTAACCATGCTCTATGCAATTCTGTGGCGATCTACCTTTGTTGATAGTACCTTACTGATACCCACACCTGCAATATCGCACTCCGCAACGAGGTATAAACAATGGTAGATGCCCACGTTGGGGCATGGTAGCAACCAACACTCCTCACCGTCACGGATGCCCCGCCTCGGCATGACGAGTTGATTTATACTCCACCGACTATTAAGACTGAGCCCTAAGATACTTCGACGATGCCCACCACGCCACCGCCCCCCCCGTCCCTTGCGTGTAGCAATAAAAAAAGAGAACCCTTCGAAGGATTCTCTTACTGTTGTCATTCAGACGCGCTCAATTACAAAGCGTTAACGTGGAGCGTGAGCGAGCTCTTAAGGTTAGCTGCCTTGTTCTTGTGGATGATGTTGTGCTTTGCGAGCTTATCCAACATCGAGCTTACCTTAGGAAGAAGTGCCTCAGCTGCGCTACGCTCTGTGGTGTTACGCAAGGCCTTTACGGCGTTACGTGTAGTCTTGTGATAAAGGCGGTTGTGTGCGCGCTTTGTTACGGTCTGACGAATTCTCTTCTCCGATGACTTGTGATTTGCCATAGTTTTAAATCTTTTTATTTTTTACTTTTATGCGTTCGTTTTCTTTGCCGACTGATTCTCTTGTGCCCATCGGCCTGCACACTCTACGGCCGTAGCCGCTCTCGGATAGGCTTAGCGCCCGCTCCTAAAAAACATTAAACCGCACGCACCGCGCTATATGCGCAACGCGCCAAGTGCAGCCCGTAGGAGAGTCGAACTCCTCTTTCAAGAATGAAAATCTTGCGTCCTAACCGATAGACGAACGGGCCAATCCACTAATGCTCAGTCTATGCGAGCAATTTAGCGGTGCGAAGGTACGCAAAATTTTCTATTTGACAAAGGAAAATGCAAAAAAAAATCCCTAAAACGCTAATTTAGGCTCTGTCGGAGTGCTATCGTTTCAGGCGTATGGAGCCTGTCGCGGCATCGAACGTGACGTGCTCGCTGTCGAAGAGTCGCTCGATATTTCCCGACTGCACCATGCTCTGCGTGGGCATATGCTTAAGGTGTGGCGTGTCGACCAACGCTATGCTGTCGGCAAGCGAGAGGGCTATGTCGAGTTCGTGGGTGGAGAATATCACGCACTTATGTTCCTCGTGCGCAAGGCGTCTTAGGAGCGTACACAGCTCGTAGCGGTTGGGGAGGTCGAGGAACGATGTGGGCTCGTCAAGGAGTATTGCGGGGGTATCCTGCGCCAGCGCGCGTGCTATCATCACCCTCTGGCACTCGCCATCCGAGAGGGTGTCGACCCTGCGGTCACGCATTGATGCTATGCCGGCAATCTCCATCGAGCGCTCGATGACGGCCTCATCATCCGTGCCGATACGTCCCATCCAGTCGGTGTAGGGCGCGCGGCCTATGGCCACGAGGTCGTGAACGCTAAGTGCCTCGACATCCACGCGCTCGGTATTCACGAAGGCTATCTTACGTGCCAGCGTTGCTGCAGCGATATCCTCGATATCCTCGCCGTCGATGGCTATGCTTCCAGCGGTGACGCGCCCAAGGGCTGCCATGGCGCGTAGCAGCGTAGACTTGCCCGTGCCATTACGTCCGAGCAGGGCTATGAGGTTGCCACGCTCGAAGAGCGTCGAGCTCTCCGTGATAAGCGTGCGATGACCAAAGGCGAGGGTTATGTTACGTAGCTCTATCATTGGCGGTTACGATTGCGGATGACGACATATATGATGATGGGCACGCCCAGGAGCGATGTTATCGTATTGACCGGAAGCATCACGCCACTACGCGCCACAATGTCGCACATAAGCGAGCATAGCAGCATGGAGACTGCGCCCCAGAGCATCGTTGCGGGCATAAGCACGCGGTGGCTGGCGGTGCGGAAGGTCATACGCGCAAGGTGAGGCATGGCGAGGCCGATGAATCCTATAGGCCCGCAGAAGGCGGTGATGGTGCCGGCAAGGAGTGTCGTGGAGAGGAAGATAACCAGGCGCGTCAGCTTGATGTTGATGCCCATAGTGCGGGCATAGCTCTCGCCAAGGAGGAGCACGTCGAGGGGCTTGATGGCGACGATGGCAAGCATCATACCCACGATGACAACAGGGATGAGTATGTATAGTTGCTCCGTGGTCACCGTGCCCAGTGAGCCCATAGTCCATACGATGAATGCCTTGAGCGACTCCTCTGTGCCCATATATTGAAGTATGCCGACGATGGCCGATATTGCCGAGCCGAGCATCATGCCTATGATGAGTATGGTGTTGATATTCTTTATCTTGCGCGACAGCCACATAACGAGCATGAGGATTGCTGCGGAGCCTATCCACGCCATGCCTGTGATGCCGAATGACATGAACCACGATGCCGTGCCTACGCCAAGCATGGGCATCGCCAGCGTGAATAGTGCCACGCCGAGGCTCGCACCTGAGTTGATGCCGAGGACGTAGGGGCCGGCCAGGGGGTTACGAAAGAGCGTCTGCATCTGCAGTCCACTTGCCGAGAGTGCTGCGCCCGCAGCGATGGCTACGAGCACCTTCGGCATACGCATCTTAAGGACAATGGTCTGCGTGCCGACATCCGTAGTGCGCCCTATCAGGGCATCCCATACATCGCCGAGGGGTAGCTCCGTAGTGCCCGTGAGGAGCCCGCATATTGCAAGCGCGCCAAGTGCCACGGCAAGTATGGCAAAGAGTACGATGTGCGTGATATGTGCTTTGGATGTTTGCATGCTACTCTAACTTACGGTGGTAATATAACTCTTCGTTGTCACCTCTCATTATCGATGCCAAGTCGCTGAGAACCACATCGGGACGTACTATCGCCGACTCCCAGAAGTCGCTACCTCCGGCCTCCGTGCGACGAAGGTTGTTGTTGTATACCTCGCCACGACGCACCACATCACTCGAGGCGAAGTGTGGCGCTATCGCGTGTAGCTCCCGAAGCGTCGTACACTGACCTACGTTGATCCATATATCCGCCTTGTCCACAAGCCTAACAGCCTCCTCGAGACTTATGCCCTTGGAGCCGCCTGTGGGGTTCTTGCCCTTGTATATATACTCACCGCCGGCATCCTCCACCAGGCGCACCATGTAGCTGTCGTCCGAGGGCATATACCACACATCCTGATAGGGGGTGTTGAACATCACGCGAGGCTTTGTCGCGTTGCTAACGCTCTCGCGTATGGTGTTGTAGCGTGTGACAATATCCATAAATAGACTCTCTCCGCGCTCCCTGCACCCAGTAATCTCGGCTATGGCAACCATCCACTCGGCCTTACCTAATGGCGACTGCTCGGTGTAGTCTCCTAAATATATATATGGGATGCGTAACTCGCGAAGCTTGGCTGTTATCGCCCTATTCTCGGCCGCTACGCCATACATCAGAATGATGTCGGGGCGTAGAGCTACGATTCGCTCGAAGTCAATATTGCTGTCGTAGCCTACATCTTTGACGGCGCTGTTGTTCCTAATAGCCTCGTTCATAATGTATTGCTTGCCCGACACTCCGACAATGGCATCTGCCTTGCCTATGGCATCAAGCATCGCTATGTGGCTTGTCGACATACATACTATGCGGTCTGCTGCACCGACGATATACTGTCCCTCATACCCCTCGGCCATATCCTTTGTCGGGAATATTGCGAGTCTCTGCTCCGCAACGACATCGCCCTGCCATGGGCGCGTCACACGTAGCAGCTTTGCACCCTCGTCGTTGGCCATCAGTGAGAACCCTGTGGCGTGTATGGGCGTATATTCTGCTATGTTGAAGCCCTCGTCACCATCGTTGCTTGCGCCTGCGCAACAGACACACAATGAGATGATTGTGGCGATGATGGCTATTTTTGCTAAAATTTTCATTTGACAAAGTTACATTTTTTTTGCAATTAATTTGCATTATTGGAAAAATTATTATTATCTTTGCACCGCAAAACCAGTTCGGGATGTAGCTCAGCCCGGTTAGAGTACACGTCTGGGGGGCGTGTTGTCGCAAGTTCGAATCTTGTCATCCCGACAAAGCTGAGTAAGCAGAGGTCCTCAATCGAAAGATTGAGGGCTTTTTTTGTGTTTCACAGCCTTGATGCTTGCATCAGATGGCTGTGGAATACAAAAAAGGTGGCAATGTATTGACAGAACCTATGCTTACGAAAGCTTTGTGCAGCCTATTAAGGGAGCCAGCAAGATGGGCGTTAAGCGAAGCAGCGATAGCTGCGTAGTAGCCAATCTTGTCATCCCGATCTTTTGTTTTGCCAAGAGGGATTGAGTATTATTACCCACACTACTCACATCCCCCATGCTACCCACTTGTCAAAAAAAACAATTACTCGCTCCTCACTGTTATTTGCCGTTCCACTTTGGCGTGATGCCGATAAATATCTCGAAGTTGATGCCCGGCATCGGGCGCGAGAGTACCGACATATACTCCTCATCGAAGAGGTTGTTTATCGTACCCTTCACCGAGAGGTCTGCCCAGCGTAACGTGAGGCTCTTCTCAAGCGATATGTTCGACATGAAGTACTCGGGGAGCTTACCCGTGAGTGTATAGTCGTTCGACGACATGGTGAAGCGCTCGGAGTAGTAGCACCACTTGTATTGGAATGTCCATCCGCGCCACGCGAGACGCCCATTCAGCGTTGCCGTATATTCGGGTACGTAGGGTAGCTGCTTGCCTACCGAGCGGTCGGCCTCGGTGAGGGGCTCGCCACTATTTATCGAGGGTGTCCACGCGAAGGTGCCATCGAGCGTAAGGCTCCACTCGCGGGCAAAGTGTAGCGTGCCCTCGGCCTTGAGCTCCACGCCATAGGCGTGTACATCCTTGATGTTGCGGGGAGAGAAGAAGCCCTTGGTCGTCGGGAGCCACAGTATCCAGTCGGATATGTAGGAGTCGAACCATGTTGCCGAGCCACTAACGGAGTATTGCCCCGTGCGTCCCACGGCAAACGAGGCTCCGAGGTCGTATGTCCAGCCGCTCTCGCTGCGCAGGTTGGGGTTGCCACCAGGCAGGAAGTAGAGGTCGTTGAGCGTGGGGTAGCGGTAGTTGCGTGAGAGTGAGCCCTTTACGATGACATTGCCACGCTTCGACACCACCCCATCGACAAAGAGTGCAGGGATTATGGGTGTGAGCTTAGTGCCGAAGAGCTCCTCGCGAAGCACCGCCGAGATGCCGAGGCGCTCCGTGGGTCGCCACTTGGCGGACACCGCCCCGGAGAGCTCTATGCGTGCCTGATTATATCCCACGATACCCTTGTTGCCATCCTGTAAGACGATGCTCTTGTCGCGGCTCTCGACAAAGTGCTGGTGTGCTGTAAGTGTTGCCGTGAAGAGCCACTTCGTGCCGATGTAGTACTCGCCCTCGGCACGGCCGTAGAGGGTGTTTATCTTCGAGCGCGAGCATGTCATGGGTGTCATCGTGCCGTTGCCCGGGTCGCGCAGGTAGTCGTAGGCCATTGAGGTATGTATATATCCGCCACTTACTCCCACCTTATAGTTGGTGCGCAGATGATCCCACGATACCACGGCACGCAGTGTCTGCTCGCGTTGGCGGTTGTCGTACTCCGTGTCGTCGGCATAGTCGGTCGTGAGCATCGGGAGCTCGCGGTTGGAGTTTACGTACCACGCATTGAGCCCTATGCGGTCGCCATGCCCCGTCGTGTAGTATACCTCCTGTAGTATGTGAATATCGCGATAGCTACCACTCTTGTTGCGCTCCACGGGGTAGTATTGGTCGACGATGTTCATCTGGTCGTCGTAGACGTTCAGCTTCTTGTCGCGGTTTGTGTAGCGGAAGTCGTTTGCCGAGGTGCTCACCACCACGCGCGTAGATGTCTGCCAGTGGTCGTTGCCATAGCCGAGGCGCAGGAACTCGTCGAAGGTCTTAAACGACCCTATGCCCTGAATATATTGCAACCCGAAACCGCGGTTGTTGGCTGCCGTCGTCGATAGCTTCACCGCACCACCGAGGCCGCCTCCCGTCTCATTTACCGACGATGTGCCGTGCAGTAGCGAGGCATCGTCGACGAAGTAGGATGGTATCATCGAGAAGTCGGTCATGCCGAGCATGGGACTATTTATGCGCATGCCGTTCCATGTCACCTGCGTATGTGAGGGCGATGTGCCACGAAACGATACGGTGGAGAGCGTAGCACGGCCGTAGCTCTTCACGAAGATGGAGCTGTTGAAGGCGAGGATATCTGCCATGGAGAGGGCGATGCTCTCCTTCAATATGAGCGAGTCGAGCTTCGTTTGCTGCACGCCTATATCCTTTATCGTGCGCGCACCTACGATGTCGACAGCATCGATATCGTAGTGGCGCTCCTGGGCTGTAACAGAGGTTACGGCCATGAGGATGATGAATATGGAGGCTATGTGTCTCATAGTCATTTCCAGCAGAACGATCCGGGGATTATGCCTACGTAGAACTCGTCGACGAGCTCACCATGGGCTGTGTAGCGATATATCTTGCCCTGCTGCGTGTAGTCTATGGCATCGGCGACGTATACATCACCCGATACAGGGTCGATGGTGAGGCCGTAGTATATCGTGCCACGACTATCAAGGAGTGGACGCACGGGGATACTCTCGGCGGTTACCGACATCGCCCAGATGTCGTCGTTAATCCAATATATGGTGTCGCCCGTGCCGTTTATCTGCACCTCCGAGGGGGCATCGCCCTTGCGGAAGGGGAAGGTCGCCTCGATGGTCATCGCCTCGGGGTCTATGCGGTAGAGCGCTGGAGCATCGTAGCCGTAGGGCGAGCCCTCATAGCCGCCATCGGTCACGGTCCATAGCTTGCCATTACAGTCTAAGGCTAACGATGTGGGCTGTATGCCCACTTCCAACTCTGCGACGATGGTGTCGGTCTCGGTATCTATTTTGAGGATGCGGTTTTGGTACGACCAGCAGTTGACATATAGGTACTTACCCTTTACGACCATCTGCTCCGTCGAGCCCTGTTCCATGGTCATCCCCGGCACCTCGATATGGCCTATTATCTCGTAGCGCTTGGGGTTTACGATAAAGATGCGGTTATCCCATATCTGTGTGATGTAGGCCTTCTCGTCCGACAGGAAGTGTATGTAGCGTGGCGATGTGAGCCCCGTTATGCGCCCCACCTCGCGGAAGGTGTCGAGGTCGATAGCGAAGACCACGTGCGAGTTGTTCACGACAATCCACCCGCGGTTGTCGTGTATCGTCATCGACTGCGCCACATCGCCGAGCTTCATCGCATTGGCGCGGTAGAATACCTCATTCTCTACTGTACACGTTGCGGGGTCGTAGTACGAGAGTGTGGCATTGCCATATTGGAAGTTACCCTCATTGCAGATGAAGAGGCCGCGCCCCGAGGTCTCGATGTCGAACGACTCCTCCAGGGCGTAGTCCCACTCCATGCAGCTTGTGGCTAATAGCGCGAAAAGTAGCAGTAACTTCCTCATAAGTCTCTATTTCGTTATCTCGCTTATGCCGCACACCTCGGTTGATAGCTCACCTACCCATCCGCTCTTCGACTGCACGGCGCACTGAATCTTTACAAAGTCGACAAAGTTCAAATCGACACTCTCTCCCATGCAATCTACGGCATTGGCTATGTCGAGGCTGTTTACGGCATCGGCGCAGTCCGTCGGCGAGTTATTGTCGGCATATCCCCAGTCGTAGTGGGGCTGCACCCATAGTGAGCCGTTGCCTGACTTGTCGTAGTTGCGTGCTTCGAGGCGTGTGCCACGTAGCGTGTAGCTATCTTCGGTAATCCACGTGGGGTAGTAGTAGTCTTGCGTGTGGAAGCTCTTGAGGTAGTCCACCGTGCCGCTATTGCCGATGTTATCCTCCCACGCCACGGCCATACCCGTACCCGAGGGACGGTAGTAGGTTACGGCATAGTCGAGGATTGTCTCCTCCTTGCCCCACTCCGAGCCGCGTAGCTCGTACCACGTGTCGTCGGCGAGGCCGTTGCCATTCTCATCCTGCATGACCCATACTATGCCGGGCTCCGACGAGCCGTCGAAGGAGTTTCCCGTGATTGCAAGGTCGGCACCATCACGATTTTCGATGCTGTGGTCAAAGGCTGCGACGATATACCCGCCAAAGGCGCCGAGTGACACGAAGTTACCCTCGCGCAGGCGCTCCTCGGCGTATGCCGTGGCAGCTGTCATCGTTAGCTCCTCGCCCGTGAAACCTCCTGTCTTGAGGTCACCGATAAACTGCCCGGGTGCGGGCATATACTCCACTATGGCGCTAAAATCGCTACTGCTCGATGCCGTGCGCTCGCGACGAAATTCACCCTCGGCATATACGGTGATTGTGAGGGTGTTGGTTATTCTGTTGTCGCCTGCGGTGGCCGTGGCGGTGAGCCTATACTCGCCTGTGGTCATGCTGTTGAATATATAGTAGGGGGTGTTGCACGCCGTTGTCGTGCCGTTTAGCTCCCAAGCGTATGTTACACCCTCGTTGTCCCCTATCTTTGTGGGCGCTATGCGTAGGTTGCGCCCCACGACGGTATGATACTCCGTTGTGGCAAACTCGTAAGCAAAGGGCATCTCCGAGGGCTCCACGACAGTGACGGTCACCCTGTCGCTCGCCTCGCCATCGGCGTTCTTCGCTGTAGCGGTGATGACATATATGCCCGTTGCTGTCGCCTCGAAGAGGTAACTTTCGCCCTCGGCAACCTTCTCGCCGTTAAGAGACCAGAAGATTGTTGTCTCAAGCTCCGTGTCGCGTACAACGGCGGTGAGGGTCTTGCTATAACCCACGGTCACGGTGATATCTTGCATTGCAATGTCTACAATCGGCGTTTCGAGAGCGAGGATGTCGATACGCATCTCGGCGGTGTCGCTACCCGCATCGGTTGCCACCGTGAGCGATACATATACCTCGCCAATGCTCTCAGCGGTGTATACATAGGCACGTTCGGTGCATACCACCTCGCCTGCTATACTCCACTCGAAGGTGGCATCCTCGACATTCTTGTACTCGGGGGCCAGGCGCACCTCGGCACCCACCTTCACGCTATATATGCTGCCATCCTCAAGGATAATCTCGGGGGCGGGTGGTGCGGTTACCACCTCGTCGATGTTGCACGACGAGGCTGTAACCACTGCTACACTTAAAAATAAAAACTCTAAAAATCTATTCATATATCACTCTCTATTCAAAGCGTACCGCCACGTTGTCGTAGGCGAAGTACGCAGGGCAGTTCATGCCATAGCTGCCTATCTGATCCTCCGAGGCGGCGAAGTTAAATGCCACCTTTGCCACCTTGCCCAGTGGCGACAAGTCCCACTTAACCCACTCGGTGACCAATACGCCCCCCTCGCATAGCGCAATCTCCACACTGCCCGTCTCCTCGTCGTTGGCATTGTAGCCATAGGCCACAACCTTAATCCACGTGTCGGCAGTTGCCGGAGTATTGAAGCCATCTCCATAGGCGAGCGAGTTAAGCACGTAGTCGGTGTTCGTTACGTACATATGGTCTATGACGCGCTCTACGCCATCGGCAAACTCCAATGTCTGCAACGAGGCATCGTATATCTGTGAGTTGAAGAAGTCGCTGTAGCCATTGTGTACGGCAAAGTTTGCCGAGCCGTTGTAGCCACCTAAGGGGTTTGCCATCTGCAACTCATACCATCCGTTGTGACCCTCGGGGAGAGTCGTGTAGTCCGCGATAACGTAGTTCGATACCACGTGTCCGCCACCCCAGTATGGTGTCTTGAACGAGTGGTAGAGCTCGGTGTTACCCTCATCATACCAGTAGTATACATCCTCTACAAAGTCGGTGTATGTCAATGAGCCACCATACTGCACATCGTCGATAAGGTCGCTCCACGTGTTAATCTCCGCCCCACCATAGAGTGTGTAGCCTGTGAACTTGGCATCAGCATCCTCAAACGTGAGCGTGCGTAGCTCGTATGTGGGCTCCTCCTCGCCACCGTCGTTCTCGCCCGTGGCCTTCGGCAGATGTATAACGCGACCATCCGTAAGCGTGATGATAACCTCCGTGTCGCTCTCCTCGATAGACTCAAACAGCGAGTCGCCATCCTTGCCATCCTTGCCATCGGCTCCATTTAGGCCATCCTTGCCATCTTTACCATCGGCTCCGTTTAGGCCATCCTTGCCGTCAGCGCCATTCTTGATAGTCACGGTCGTGCCGTCGCTAAAGGTGAGGGTCACACCCTCTTCGGTCGTCTCGGTCGAGGTGATAACCTTGCCGTTGCTGAGGGCATCCATCAATGCTGTGAGGGTAGCTATATCCTCACGATTTTGGTCTACCTCCTGCTCGAGCTCGTCGAACTTCGTCCAGATTGCCTCGTCGTCATACGAGCAACCTACCAATGCCGTTAGCGCAGCTGCTACGCCAAGGGCCAAGCATAAAACTTTTCTCATAATGTTGTTGTTAAAAGGTCATTCTCCGTAAACTTTAACCTCAACGACATTATGCCTATGCGGGCGGCAGTGGCTACTTATGGTTGGGATACGCATACGACGATGCTCCAACACTCCTAAGCCATACTAACATGTCACACTTGATATCTACCAAGTCGCAGATCGCCCATTCGCCGCAGGCATAATCTCGTTATATACGCTTGGCAGGTCTTCTGACTCGTCTCTGTCTGCGAAGCCTTCCCAGAGAGAATCCTCCAGTGGCTAATGATGTCGCAGAGCCTTGTGAGACTCACAGCAGCGGGAACTGTTCGGGATTTACACCCGATTCCCTTTTAATCTTTCCGAGGTGTGACCACCCCTTAAGAACCAATGCTTCGGCAAAGATAGATAAAAAAAGTATTCGACGTATCAATTTTGCACGAAAAAGTGATGGTTGGACACAAAAAAAATCTCGGAGCCACGGCCCCGAGATTCCTTACCTTATATATATAGTGTAGTGTTACTCCTTGATGTTGGGGAGCTCGAGGCCGTAGCCCTTCTTCTTATCCTCGCGCTTAAGCCAGAGGCCGAAGATAAGGGCAAGAACACCGAACGACGAGAAGATAACCATGGGAAGTGTGTAGCCACCTGTTGCATCGAGCACCTTGCCGATAACAACGGGTACGAGCAACAAGCCCCAGTTCTGAATCCAGAAGATTACGCAGTATGCCGAGCCAAGGATGCGCTCATCGATAATCTTGGGTACCGAGGGCCACAATGCAGCAGGTACAAGCGAGAACGACACACCGAGGATGGCGATGATAGCCACAGCAAACACCTTCGAGGGGAACATAGGAAGCAAGAATGCGAAGCTTAGGTGGCAGGCAATCATGATTATCGAGCCAACCATAAGCATCGAGGCTGCCTTACCCCTACGGTCGATGAAGGCACCAAGGACGGGTGTCAATACCATTGCAAGGATGGGGAAACAGCTGAAGAGCTGTGCGCCATTGTCGATGTTGAGGGTCTTGTCCAAGAAGTCGGGAGCGTAACGCTGGAAGGGGAAGATTGCCGAGTAGTACAACACGCAGAGGAGTGCCACCAACCAGAACATCTTAGAGGTGAAGATTTTACCAAGGTCGCTGAACTTAAACTCCTCGTCGTTAGCCTCCTTCGTAAGCTCGCCGGCAGCCTCAAGCTGCTTGTCGAACTTGCGGTCAAGAACGACAAAGACGAAGTAGAAGATAAGACCGATGATAAGGAGCACAGCACCAAAGGCTACGGGTGCCGATACGTTCTGGCCGAAGCTGTTGAACACCAGGGGTGAAAGCCACATCGCAGCAAATACACCGAGACGTGCGATAGACATCTCCAAGCCCATGGCCATGGCCATCTCCTTGCCTTTGAACCACTTGGCTATAGCCTTAGATACCGTAGTACCGGCCATCTCGCAACCGCAGCCAAAGATCATGAAGCCCAAGCACGCCAGTTTAGCCGAGGCGGGCAATGCCACCCACCATGAGTTAAGCCAAGCCTCGAGACCTGTGCCTACGAACATGTCGCTCATGGCGTAGAACTTAATGATAGCACCGATGACCATCAACGAGGCCGAAAGAAGTCCCGTGAAGCGTATGCCCATCTTATCGAGGATGATACCCGCAAAGATAAGGAAGAGGCAGAATACATTTAGGAAGTACTCCGAGGCGGCATACGTACCAAAGGTGCTGCTATCCCAGTTGAGGGCTACTTCGAGCTGCTCCTTGAGGGGTGAGAGCATATCCACGAACATGTAAGCGAAGAACATCATCAGAGCGATGAGTATCAACGCCGTCCAGCGTACAAACGCCGAGTCGTTAAGTTTACGTTGAATTGTTTGAGTCATAAATGTTTGTTTTTTAAGGTTTATAAATTGTTATTGGTTTAATGTTCGCGTATGTTAAATTCGGCAAGTATCTTGTAAGCCGCCTCGATGCCGAGCTCTCCCGCCTTCGACAGATCCATACACCCCTTGCGCGTATCCTTCATAAATATCTGCACCAGACCGCGGTTGTAGTATGCCTCGCCCAATGCCGGCTCAAGCTCTATGGCGCGTGTGTAGTCGTCGTAGGCCTCGGGAAGGTTACCCGAGATGGCCATGAGGTTAGCACGGTTGTAGTAGGCCTCGGCAAAGCTCGGGTAGAGCTTTATCGCGCAGTTGATATCCTCGATGGCCTCGTCGTAGCTATATGTGCGTGTGCCGCTGTTGTGCAGGCGCTTTGCGGGGTCGGAGTCGAAGGATATGCTTTGGTACGTATTGTCTATCGACGATATGAAGTCTATCATCTCGGCACGTGTCGTTGCACGGTTAAGGTAGAGGAAGGGGTTTGAGCCGTTGAGCTCTATCGCCTTCGTGAGCGTATTCACGGCGTTGGTATACTGCTTGATAAGCGCCTGACTCATGCCTCGCTTGAAGAGCAGCTCCCACGTAACCGTATCGGTATGTAGCCTCTCGGCCAGAGAGAGGTCGATAGAGGCGAGAGTGTCGGGCTCGAGGTTTGTGGCGCGGCAGTCGAGGGCGATACATTGGTCATCCAGGTGAGCGACAAAATCCTTGACGCGCTGCGTGGCAAAGCGCTTGGTGCGACGGTCATCCTCCACGAGGCTCTTATCCATGAGCGTGAAGCGGAACATAGGCATCAGCGCGAGGCTGTTGCCCCCTGTCGCCGTTGCGGAGGATGCTATGCGCTCGAAGTTGCGCTCCAGGAGTCGGCTCTCGAATGATAGCAGACGGTTGAAGTGTTGCGACGTGTCGGCATATATCGAGTATGTCGAGTCGTTGAGGCGCGAGCGGTACTCCGCAATCTTACGCTCGGCGGTGCGACGGTCGCTCTCGGCACCCGCCACATCGCGCTGCGAGCGACGTAGGATGCTACGCCCGAGGTAGGCATTTGCGAAGTCGGGATATAGCTCTATGGCACGCGAGTAGTCGTCGATGGCGGCATCGATGTTGCCCAGCTGTGTCTGTAGCATCGCGCGGTTGTAGTAGACAAGGACATTGTCGGGCGAGTACAATGCCACCTGGTCGAAATCCTCGAGTGCGCGGTTGTAGTCGCCTATCTCGGTGCGCACGATGGCGCGGTTGAAGTAGCCAAGCGAGCTTGTCGAGTCGAGCTCTATGACACGGTCGAAATCTGCCAGCGAGAGCATTGGGCGATGTAGGTAGTTGTGTGCCAGGGCGCGGTTGAAGTACCCGGGGAGGAATGTGGAGTCGCACGCCACGGCCTTGTCGAAGTCGGCGCGCGCCTCCTCGTAACGTCGCTGCTCCATATATAGGGCACCACGGCGGTTGTAGCCGTCGGGGTCCTCACGGTTTGTGCGTATGGCAAGGTTGTAGTTCTCGTATGCCTTGGCCGTATCCTTGAGGTAGAGGTAGCTCGTGCCACGGTTTATGTAGGCGGCAACGTGGCGCTTCTCGAAGCGGATGAACTTGTTGAAGTCGGCAATGGCATCCTCAAACTGCTGATTTAGTAGCAGCGTGACACCGCGACTATAGTATGGGTCGGGGAGATCGGGACGTAGCTCTATGGCTTGCTGGAAGTCGCTGAGGGCATCGTCGTAGTTACCTAATCGCGAGCGTGTTATGGCGCGATAATAGTAGGCGCCGGTGAATACGGGGTTAAACTCTATGGCGCGCGAGAAGTCGGCATCGGCACCTAAGAGGTCGTCCATGTTGTACTTGGCGATGCCGCGCAGGAAGTGGGCATCGAAGTCCTTCTCGTCGTGGCGTATGAGCACGTTCAGGACGTCGATAGCCTCGTGATAGTTGCCGTCGACCATACACTGCTGCCCCACCCAGTAGATGTAGTTGCGGTTGTATTGTGCCGCAACACGCTCTGTGGTGAGTAGCGCGAGGAGAAGGAGTATGACGACAAATGCTCGCTTCATACGTGGTCGTTTATGGCTGTTTAACGCTTCAACGGTCGTGTTTATTATTCCAATTCGTAGCCGAAGCGCTTGAGTTGACGCTCGTTGTTGCGCCAGTCCTCCTGCACCTTGACATATAGCTCGAGGAATACCTTCTTGCCGAGGAATGCTTCGAGGTCGTGGCGTGCTGCCTGACCGACCTTCTTGAGCTTCTCGCCCTTATGTCCTATGACTATGCCCTTCTGCGAGGTGCGTGCTACGTATATTGTTGCCGATATGCGGTCGATGGTTGGCTCCTCCTTGTAGGCCTCTATGGCTATCTCGCATGAGTAGGGTATCTCCTTGTCGTAGTTTAGGAGTACCTTCTCTCGTATGATTTCCGAGGCGAAGAAGCGCAGGGTCTTGTCCGTGAGGGTATCCTTGGGGTAGAAGGCCTCGCCCTCGGGCAGACGCTCGACGATAAGGCGCACCACGCCCTCTATATTAAATCCCTCCTTTGCCGAGCAGGGGGCGATGATGGCATCGGGGAGCAGCGCCTGCCACTTCTCCACGAGTGCCGTGAGCTTGTCGGGTGTTGTGAGGTCCACCTTGTTGATTACCACTATTGTGGGTATCTGCGAGAGGCGTACCTTCTCGATGATGTCGGCCGAGCGGTCGCTATCCTCGACGGTGTCGGTCACGTAGAGCAACACGTCGGCATCGGTTATGGCGCCACGCACGAACTGCATCATCTTCTCCTGAAGTCTGTAGTTTGGCTTCAGTATGCCCGGGGTGTCGGAGTATACAATCTGGAAGTCGTCGCCGTTGACGATGCCCATAATGCGGTGGCGCGTGGTCTGCGCCTTGGATGTTATTATCGATAGCTTCTCGCCAACGAGCTGGTTCATCAACGTCGATTTGCCGACGTTGGGGTTGCCGATGATGTTTACAAAGCCACTGCGATGTGCCATAATTCTTGCGTTTGGTATATATTATCTTGCAAAGATAGGAAAAAAGTAGCGAGACTGCAATACGTGAGGTAGAAAATAGGATTACTTCGTTGTTGTGGTGGGGTGGTCGTTACGACTGCAGAGATACAATTTTTTTAATTATTAACGATTATCTACAGGATAGTAGAGGGTAGTTAGTGGTTGAGTGTTGCAAAAAATTATCGACATCGTGAAACAAAAACAATATGTCGTGCGTATATGTAAGCGTAAAAGCGGAATAGGAATTGTAAGAAGAGATATTTTTTATGCGTCAATTAAAGATTACCAAGTCGATTACCAACCGCGAGAGTGCGTCGTTGGATAAGTATTTGCAGGAGATCGGCAAGGAGGAACTCATCTCCGTGGAGGAGGAGGTAGAACTCGCCCAAAGAATCAAGAAGGGAGACCAGGAGGCTTTGGAGAAGCTCACGAAGGCAAATTTGCGCTTCGTGGTCTCTGTGGCTAAGCAGTATCAGAATCAGGGTCTTAGCCTCCCCGACCTTATCAATGAGGGTAACCTTGGTCTTATCAAGGCTGCCGAGAAGTTCGACGAGACTCGAGGCTTCAAGTTCATCTCGTATGCTGTGTGGTGGATACGCCAGTCTATCCTTCAGGCGTTGGCCGAGCAGTCGCGTATCGTACGTCTGCCCCTGAACCAGGTTGGCTCGCTCAATAAGATCAATAAGGCCTTTGCGCGCTTCGAGCAGGAGCACGAGCGCACGCCGTCGGCCGAGGAGCTTGCCAACGAGTTGGAGCTCCCGAAGGAGAAGGTCACCGACACGTTGCGTGTTGCGGGTCGTCATATCTCGGTCGATGCACCCTTTGCCGATGGCGAGGATAACTCGCTCTTGGATGTGTTGGTAAACACCGATTCGCCGAATGCCGACCGTGGCCTTATCAGCGAGTCGTTGGCTACGGAGGTAGACCGCGCCTTGGAGATTCTCACGGAGCGTGAGCGCGACATCATACGTTACTTCTTCGGCATTGGCTGCTCGGAGATGACCCTCGAGGAGATTGGCGAGAAGTTCGACCTCACGCGCGAGCGTGTGCGCCAGATCAAGGAGAAGGCCATCCGCAAGCTCCGCCAGTCGTCGCGCAGCAATCTGCTTAAGTCGTACTTGGGCTAACAATAGAGATGCCAACGAATAGGGCTGCCCGAAAGGCAGCCCTATTCGTTGGTATATGGGTTGTGGCACTACTGCCAATCCTCTATATCGCCCTCAAGTTCGATCTCAATTTTCTCCTGATCAGGCGATGTGTTTAGGGTTACGGTGATGGTGTGCTGATAGCCCGGGCGGAACGATGTTGAGTAACTCAACAGATAGGCTATGCCCTCCATCGTCACCTCCACAAGTGGCGTACGTCGCTCGATGTTCTGTGGCACGACGATAGCAGCAAAGGTGTCACCCGAAAGTTGTTTCATGGTGATTGTCTTCTTCTCTCCATTACCATATCGCTGCAACGAGCCTTTAGTGAGATCTACCTCGGCAGTGGTTACGGTGTTGTAGAGGTGCACAGTGATATCCTCTGGAAGTTCTCCCTCATACTTCTCTCCGCGCTCCAATTTCACCACAACTCGTGACATCATATGCTTAAACTGCATCTGTACAGGATAGTAGTGATCCTCTGCAATTGGCGGTGTGCAGACTGTTCCGTCATCGTCGGTATAGGTTGTATAAGGTGGTTTAATCTTCTCGGCCTTTGCCCACATCAGATCTGATGCCTCGTAGCCCGAAAGCTTCCCATCCACCTCTGGCGAATTCTGATCTGCAACAATGTCAAAAAGATAATTTGTTACTGTCTGTGGTTTCTGATATGGATATACGCCATAGAAGTCACAGTGAGTTTTCGACCAAAAGAGTGGCCGCTCACCCTTCCACTGCACTCCGTCGTAGAGCATAGGCTCGTTGTTTATGTAGTTGCCTGCAACTTGCAATTTAGCAACATCCTCACCCGTGTACTCAACAACATAAAGGCTCATACGATCGCCAGCCTCGAACGAAGTGCCCGACACGCGAGTATTCTTTACTGAAGCCTCGACATAAATCTGGCTTGGGTCATATTGTACAATATTGCTCTCTTTTTGGCAAGCCACTGCTCCGAGCAGTAGGGCTGCCATTGCTATGTATCGTTTCATAATCTTCTTTTTGCGTTTTTTACTTAAACGGACTCTCTCCCATAAACTTTGGTGGCATCTGCTTGCCTGCACCTGTAAGAGTTATAGCATTCGGCTCTGATGCAACTCTTGTGCTACCGGTCTGGTTGCCGTAGGTGTCAAGCACATCCTTTGCGTAGAACTCGTTGATGTCAAACTTCTCGCCAGCATAACGCATTATTCGCTCCACAATCTCTTGGCGCGAGATTGCCGAGTAATAGGGAATATTATTGTTCATACAGCTGTTTGGCTCAGAGCGGAATATGCCGCGAGTGTGGAAATATCCTCCCTCGTATATATCTACAATGTTGGAGTAGGTAGGGTGGAAGATAAGGTGACTCCAACCAACCTGATCCATATCGCCCGTATCCTCAAGGTTGCGATACCAACCAAGGCTCTTACCTGAATAGAAATCGGGAAGGTGAGGATTAAGACAACCACAAGCCGATATAAATGCATTGGTATAGATATACTCATCGGCAAGCTTTGCAAAGCCGTGACCGCCCGCCTCGTGCTGAACTAAACCACGGAAGTCGTAAGGGAACGCATCGTCTGACATTGGGCAGATAGCTACCGCCGAGCCGTCGGCGTACATATAGGTAACTCCGCCATACTCGGTTGTATTCTCAATCATAACGACGAGCGACTTGTTGAAGTTCTGCTTTGTAACAGCATCAATCTTGAGAGAGTAGTCGATAATAGTGTCGATGTTTGGCGAAACACCCTCATTAATTGTGTATTGAGAACCAAACTTTGCATCACGAATGGTGTTTGCAGTTCCCATACCGCTATCGTTACTCATACCCACTACGGTATAGACATTGAAGTAGTCGCGGTAGGTCTTGTATGGCTCAATATCGAAATAGTAGCCAATAGCCTCATTAATGCCGTCAAGGTAGCTACCACGAGCAATGTCGCGAGCATCAAAGCAGTCGCCCATAAAGACGAGGTTTACACCACCACCCTTTGTCGCACTCTGGTTTACAATCACATCGCCGTCGCCATATTCGTAGTCGTACTGCTCTATCTTCATTGTTGCGCGATAGTCCTTACCATCCAGCAGGAATACAATCTCGCCCGCACGACCGCGATTGTACTCGTATTGAGGGTTGTCGTATGAGCCTGTGTTTATCTCAAACTCGCCAACCTCAGCAGCGGTCATCTCAGCTACTGTTACGGTAACGTCGGTCTTGCCTACGCCAGACGAAGGGGTTACTGTCACCCACTCAGGCATACTCTCAACGCTCCACGCAAAACCACTCGGTGCGCGAAGCACAAACTCGCGTGTATGCTCGGCGTTGAGTGTGCGCATTAGTCGGCGCGAGATTGTAAAGTCGTGGTGCGCAACTATACGCTTAAACTCGTTCCAACCCGAACTGTTCTGATAACGATTTACCGACTGCTCTGGTACCTCTACGGCAAAGTTATCCTTTGCTACACCATCGAACGCACCACCCTGAACATACGGCGGCTCAATAGCCTTGCAGACAATCTTATTAAGGTAATAACAGTTACCAAACACGCCGCTCTTGAGTATCGCCAACTCCGCAGGGAGTACAACGCCCTCTATACTACAGCCATAAAAAGCCTCTTCGCCCAAAGCCACCAACTCGTCAGGTAATTCGAGTGTACCCATTAGGCGCCAATTACCCCAAAAAGCCAGTTTCCCAATCTCGACAAGCCCCTTAGGGAACTCTGCTATACTTGAAAATTGACAACCGCTAAAGCAATAATCAGGAATCTTTAGCAGATTTGCAGGTAGTTTTAGCTCTCCCTGGAAGCTACAGTATCTAAATGCGTCATGTTCAATCTCGGTAATACCGTCGTGGAGCACCAATCTGCCATTAAGGCCCGAACAAATTTGGAATGCATTGTCGCGGATTTTTGTTAAAGATGTAGGAATAACAAGGTCACCAGTAAAGCCCGAACAACCAGAGAATGCTGCGCCACCAAGATACTCGAGATTGTCTGGCAGTACCAGTGGGCCGGTAAATCCTCTACACCCCTCAAATGCGTTATCACCTATATATGTAAGCGAAGAGGGTAGTCCTAAGTTTCCGGATAGTGCTGAACAATCATAAAATGCACCTCTACCAATCTTCTCCAAATGTGGAGGAAGAGAAAGCGAGGCAAGATTAGAGCAATGATAGAATGCTTCTTGTCCAATCTCCACTACATCGTCAGGAATAATAAGCGCACCTGCAAGCAGAGAACAGCCACTAAACGCAGATTGTCCAATCTTTGTAACCTTCTCGGGGAAGACAAAGTTTACAAGGGTTGATTTGCCAAAAAAAGCATGAGTTGGAATCTCGTCTGCCGGAAGCCAGCCAGTAAGACCACTATAACCGTAGTTACAGAAATCAGGTTGTTGGGCCATAAAATCATGAATATCAGAATGCTCTGTCTCGCTAAACCACCAATGATCGTAGCTGCTACATCCACAGTTCACTCCCCATATAGCAGTTATTTGGCTCTCCTTAAGGTTTACGCTCTGCAGAATCTCCATCTTGCGTCTCATAAAGTAGAAGTCACGAGCATCAATCTTACCGCTGACCTTCAGGTTCTTAATCTTGGCAGGGTTTTTCTTGTCGGCAAGAATCTTCTCCTCGAGAGTTCCAGGCTCCTCGCAGTGAACTACATAGTACTGGCGAGCCTCGCCACCGTGAGAGTCAAGGTCGGCAATCCAGTCGATAATCTCGGTATCGGTAAGTATGAACTCATACTCGCCCGAGTGCTTCTTCTTATTGATTTTGATAGTAAACTTGCTCTGCTTGCCCGCCTCGTAGGTAAAGGATGCAGGGATCCACTCTTTCAATTCATTCTGCACCTTATGTTTAAAGGTATAAGGAATACCGTTGATAGTAATGCTAAAGAGAGTTTGTCCCGCATCGACGCTCTGCGGAACGACGATAGCGCGGAAGCCCTCGGCGCCACTCTTCATAACGATACCCTGTCTGGCAGCCTTACCCGTAGCCGTAACCTTACCCGTAGAGAGGTCGATAGTCGAGGTGCGGGTGGTATTCATAACAAGTACGAGCTTCTCCAGCATATCGAACTCTCCACTCTCGAAGCCATCGCCCTCAGCAAGGATAACATTGGCACACGCCATCTTATGGTTGAACTTAATCTTAACCTTATTCTCACTCGGTGTTACATTCTCGGTCTTGCCCCACAAGAAATCCGACATAGCGTAGCCATCAACTGCATTGCCGCCTGACTGGTCTTGCTCAACCTCGAAGGCATACTCGCTAACGCTGTTTACAGAGCCATAAGGATAGTAGCCATAGAGGTCGATATGAGTCTCGGCATCCTTATAGTAGATATTGCCACTCGACACCCACTTCCAATTAGCTTCATCGAAAGTATAGCGGGCATTATCGACCTGGTTGCCCTCGTCGAGTAGTGTGCCAGCGGTGGTGTTATTGTCGGTGTAGTTCACACCATAGAGACCAATCTGGTCGCCATCGCAGAAGCCACCGTCATCAACACGGGTAGTGTAGGTTTGCGAGATAGAGCCACTAATGTTAATGGCAATAGCCCCCTCGGGTGCGGGAGTCTGTGGTACGATAACCTCCACATCTGCAGTACAGCCCACAAGTGCCAGCGCTGCAATGCCTAAGGTTAATAGTAGTTTGTGTTTCATAGTGTTATATGTTTAGATTCCTATACTTCGTTTTGTGGTGCGGTTGTTATTCGGCTTCGCCACTTTCGTTGCTGCCTTCCTCCCAGTCTTTGATGCCAGTAGATAGAGAAAAGCCCTCCTCTATAGATACGTATAAAATACCTACCTCGGGTGGTGTGTACACCATTACATCATTCTTCATAAGTATATGTTTTTGTTATTATCGCAAACAAAAATGCAGTGTAGACCCACTAAGGTCTACACTGCATAGTATATGATGCGCCACGACGAAAGGTTACAATGTCGCCTATTGGTAATATGCTGATATTTAGCGTATTATACATCGTGTGCGTGATTTATTGCATCTGTTATATTAAACAAAGGTAGCAATAAATCGCTCAACCACAAAGTTTTTGCGCGAAAAATTGCGCGCGGAGGTTGCTTCGTAGTGCGCTAATGCGTAAATATCTTGCCGAGTTGGCGCTCCTGTTTCTCGAAGGCTTGGCGCGACGAGGTGGGGTATTTCAGGCTATCGAGCTCCTTGACGGCAGCCTCGATGTCGCGGAGTAGCATGTCGGCCATGTCGCGCGACATACCCTGGCGCACGACGATGCGCATAACAACGATGTCGTCGATGTCGCGCGGGAGCGAGTAGGCGGGCACCATCCATCCGCTCTGCTGCAGCACAGCCTGGAGGTCGTAGAGTGTCCACTTAGCCTTCTTGCGATACTCCTCGCTTAGGCACCACACAAAGAGCGGGTTGACAACCTCCGTGGAGTAGTTCTCGAAGCACTCCATCTCGCCGATGCGCTTATGGCAGTAGCGGGCAATCTCCATGGAGTTCTGCTGCACGCGGGTGTAGCCCTCGCGACCGAGGCGTATGAAGTTGTAGTACTGGCCGAGAACCTGCGCTGCGGGGCGCGAGAAGTTGAGTCCCACCTGTGTGACCTCCGCTCCGAGGTAGTTCACCGAGAACGACATCTCCTCCGGCAACATGCTCTTATCGCGCCACACTACCCAGCCGATACCCGGGTATACAAGGCCGAACTTATGTCCCGAGGTAGATATTGATGCCACCCACTTAAGCCTGAAGTCCCACTTTGTCTCGGGGCTCACGAAGGGAAGGATGAAGCCTCCCGAGGCGGCATCTACGTGTATCGGTATGTTGTGCCCCGTGCGTGTGTTGTAGGCGTCGAGCTCCCTGTCTAAGGCCTCGATGTCGTCGTTGAGGCCCGTCCATGTGACACCTGCGATGGGCACCACGCAGATGGTGTTCTCGTCGCAGTGCTTGATAGCCTCCTTGGGACATAGCGTGCGCTTCTCGGCCGTGAGGGGCACCTGACGTAGCTCTATCTGCCATAGCTGGCAGAACTTCTCCCATACTACCTGCATGCCGGTGCTTATCACGAGGTTGGGCTTATCCGTGGGCTTGCCCTCGGCCTGGCGACGCTTGCGCCAGCGTAGCCATGCTGAGACACCTCCGAGCATGCACGCCTCGGATGAGCCTATGCCGAGAGCACCGCTCTTCGACTCCTCCTTCTCGGGTGTGTGCCAGAGGTTTGCGAGGATGTTGATGCAGCGACTCGCCATGACGGCCACGCGCGGATACTCCGTCTGGTCGATGTAGTTCATCGCTATGGCCTCGTTCATCAGTCTCGTGGCGTACTCGTCCATATATGTCGTCACGAATGTTGCGAGGTTGAGCCTCGGCTGCGTCTGTGCGTATGTCTCATCCTTGACCATGCGATAGGCAATCTCGGGCGTTGTCATCTCCTCGGGTATTGTCATCGTGGGTGCAGGGCGCACCATCTCCTCCGAGCCATATACGGCTGTTGTTGCTGTTGAGTGTTTTGTGTTCATAAGCGTAAATGTTTAAGCGTTCCTACGCTTCGGGGCATAAACTATGCCAGTGCTATGAACACATCGTAACTTTGTAGACTGGTACTTGAGCCATGTGTATAATAAAACAAGAACAAGTGACGTAGACGTCACTTGCTCAAAACGATGTCGGGATACCGGGATTCGAACCCGGGACCTCCAACTCCCGAAGCTGGCGCGCTAACCGGACTGCGCTACATCCCGAACGATGTTATAAATCTCCACCACCTTACTCTCATCGTATAAAAAAGAGCCTCTCGGCTCTTTGTCGGGATACCAGGATTCGAACCTGGGACCCCCTGCTCCCAAAGCAGGTGCGCTAACCGGACTGCGCTACATCCCGATGGGTGGTTTAGATTTCGAGGTGCAAAGATAAATAGAAAAAATCAATATGCAAAATAAATGCGGGTTTTTGTTTCGTTGAGACTCCTATTTTGGGTAATGATGCAAAAAGTGGCGCTTATCGGCGCTAAGATTGGGCGAGAAGATTATTCTTCTCGCTCTCTCTTTTTGGCGACTTTCCCCTGATTACTTTGTAAATACAAATACCATTTAATAAAATCT
>JAFWYM010000008.1 GCA_017517705.1 Alistipes sp. | reverse complement strand
TCCTGTCGTACTCTACGGTGGAGAATATGGGTATCGTAGCCATAGGCATGGGTATCGGCGGTGTGGCGCTCTGGGCTGCCGTCTTCCACGTAATATGCCATACGTTGGTTAAGAGTTCGATGTTCTTCCAGGTGGGCATCATGCGCCATATATACGACAGCTACAGCATAAACCGCATAGGCAACTACATGAACATCAACCGCGTAGGTGCTGTGGGCTTCATCCTCGGCACACTCGTACTGTTGGCATTCCCCCCCTCGCCACTCTTCCTCTCGGAGGTGATGATCTTCTCGGAGATTGTCGCTAACGGCAGCTGGTGGCTCCTCGCAGCGATGCTCATACTCATGTGCGTCGTCATCTACGCAATATGGTCCCGCACACTACGCCTCGGCTACCACTCCAATCAGGATGAGTTGCATCTGTCGGCCGTCAATCGCCGCCTGTCATACTCGGCAGCCGTGCTCTTGGTTGTTGCCATCATCTTAGGCATGTGGCAGCCCGACTTCCTCAGGGAGGCTATCGACACAATAGTAAATATAGGATAGACGTATGAAACTATACCACATAACAAACAATAACGCTCAGGCCGTAGCCATCGCCGACATCCCCGTTGTGGAGTATGTCGACCTATATAACGACCTCAAGGAGCGTATGACCGACAGTCGCTACCATGTGGCACACTACTTCGCCACGGAGATAGATTGCGGCTTGAAGTTTTACCTCATCATCCTCGACGACACCACGGGCGAGGTGCTCATCACTTCGTTCGTCCCCGACTACTATGCCGAGGGTCTCGCCTCGCTCACAGCCCTGCACCCGCAGTTTCACCCCTTCGAGCGCGAGATGCACGAGCTCTACGGCATACCCTTCGACAGCCACCCATGGCTTAAGCCCCTACGCTTTCCATATGATAGGCGCGACAGGGAGTCGACGATGGAGAGCTACCCCTTCTATACTATCGATGGCGACGAGCTCCACGAGGTGAACGTGGGCCCCATACATGCCGGCATCATCGAGCCGGGAGCCTTCCGTTTCATCTGCGATGGTGAGCAGGTGTTGCACCTCGAGATAGCCCTCGGCTATCAGCACCGTGGTGTAGAGAGCGAGATGCTACGCAACGATAACCGCCTGCGCCAGACGCTTATCGCCGAGTCTACGGCGGGCGATACCGCTGTGGGGCACGCCACGGCCTACGCCGAGCTTATCGAGAAGTTCGCCAATGCCGACATCGGCGACGACCTCAAGCGCGAGCGTATGATAGCCATCGAGCTCGAACGTATCGCCATGCACCTTGCCGATACGGGTGCTTTGGCTACGGATATAGGCTTCCAGCTATATCAGGTGGCATGCGAGGCGCTACGTACCGTCGTCATCAACACCACACAGGCGTGGTGCGGCAATCGCTTCGGCAAGAGCCTCATACGCCCCATGGGTACGAACCACCCCCTCACGGAGGAGAAGATAGCCCTCATACGCAAGAATATTGCCGACGTGCGCCGTCGCTATAACGAGGTCAGGGAGGATATCCTTGAGGCCCCCACGCTCCTTGCTCGTTTCGAGCAGTGTGGTCTTGTTCCCAAGAGCGAGATGGAGCGCATCGGTGGTGTAGGTCAGGCGGCACGTGCCAGCGGCCTTAAGCGCGATATACGCGCCACGCACCCCTCGGGGTTCTATGCCGAGGAGCTTAAGCACGAGCCTATACTCAAGCACGATGGCGATGTCATGTCGCGCCTTGCGACACGTATGGACGAGGTGTTGCAGAGTGCCGACTATATCGAGGCTACACTGGCAGAGTATAAGCCTACGGGAGAGATCGCAGCGCCTAACTACGACGCCAAGCTCCAGGGCGATACCCTCGCCTTCTCGCTCATCGAGGGCTGGCGTGGCGAGATATGCCACGTAGCACTCACCGATAGTGAGGGACGTATCACGAAGTATAAGATTAAGGATCCGAGCGTGCATAACTGGCTCGGCCTCGCCATCGCGGTACGCTCGGAGGGCATCTCGGACTTCCCCATCAACAATAAGAGTTTTAATCTATCGTACTGTGGTCACGACTTATAATAGTAATAAGGTATGTTATTCGGAAAAGCAAAGATACTACGCAGCCACGGCAGGCAATATATCCCCAACCTCGACGCTGTGACCCTCACGGAGGAGTTCCGCGGCTTCCCGCTGCTCACAGCCACGGAGGATAGCGCCGACATCGAGCGCGCTGCTAAGATATGCCCCACGGGCGCCATCACTACAAAGCCGCTAACCTTGGATTTAGGAAAATGCCTCTTCTGTGGCGAGTGCCAGAAGTGCGCACCCAAGAATATCAGGTTTACCAACGAGCACCGCCTTGCTGCCACGCGCCGCGAGGACCTCATCGTCGAGGTGGGACAGACAGCGCCAAAGTTCGACACTGCAGCCATACGCCCCGAGATAGCCAAGTACTTCGGTCGCGCGCTGCAACTCAGGGAGGTGTCGGCCGGTGGCGACTGCTCTGTGGAGATGGAGCTCAACGCCACGGGCAACGTGAACTTCGACTTCGGCCGCTATGGTGTGGGCTTCACCGCCTCACCACGCCATGCCGACGGCCTTGTTCTCACGGGCCCCATAAGCCAAAATATGGCCGAGGCCCTCGATATATGCTATAACTCTATCGCCGAGCCTAAGATTCTCGTTGTCTGCGGCTCCGAGGCTGTATCGGGCGGCCTGTTTGCTGATAGCCCCGCTGTCGACCGCACGTTCTTAGATAAGTACCATGTCGATTTGTGGCTCCCGGGCGCACCCACACACCCCTTGTGCTTTATCGACGGCATCACGCGCCTGCGCAAGAAGCATAAGCGCTAACAACGTGATAGTTGCAAACAACGGGGATGACTAAAAAGTAAATTTGTCATCCCCGTTTTGTTTGGGGACTAAGTGCCACATAGTAACTTATCAGAACTCACAGGAACACATCGTACCCCATAGAAACCCATCAAACATCACGGGTATTAAAAATAATACCCGCAATATGAGGGTAACTTGAGGGTGAGAGGGGGGGCATCGTGGGGAGTGGCTGCGGGTATACTTTTATATACCCGCAAGAGCGGGGACTGTCGCAATGGGGGCAGTCTAAAAGTCGGTGGAGTATAAATAAATTCGTCATGCCGAGGAGGGGCATCCGTGACGGTGAGGAGTGTTGGTTGCTACCATGCCCCAACGTGGGCATCTACCGCTGAATATACCTCGTTGCGGAGTGTGGTGTTGTAGGAGTGAGTATCAGCGAGGAAGCTAAACAAAGGTAGATCGCCACAGAATTGCATAGAGCATGAGTGCGTATCAGTGTAGCCGTCGGATGCAATTCTTCGCGATGACGGCTTTATATGTATCGCCAGCCCTACAAAACCTATAAATCCCCACTTTTCGCATCCTCCCCTTAGTAACGCAGTAACAGGGGTGGGGGTACCTGTTACTCCTGTTACTCGGGGGAGGGTAATATGGGGAGTATGGGTAGTATAGGTAGTATGGGTAGCACCCTGATAGCGCCTTACCCAGTCTACCCAGTCTACCCTGGCTCCCCATGGCTGCGCTCTAAACTATGTGCCTCTTCGTCCCGTCATCTCGACCAGATCCTTCGACTACGCTAACGCTCCGCTCAGGATGACAAGGGGCGGGGTTGCCCCAGAGTGTCATTCTGAACGAAGTGAAGAATCTGCCCGAAAGGTCGTTATCGTCTCTGTAGTCCCTTTTTGAGATCCTTCACTACGTTCAGGATGACAAGGTGCCTTATAGTAACTCATCACCCACATCATACCTTCCCTAAACATCACGGGTATTAAAAATAATACCCGCAAGAGCGGGAGGGAGCGTTGGAGAGGGCGGAGTGAGCAAAAGCAACGCGGGTATACTTTTATATACCCGCGTCACCATTGATGCTGTTTATTAAGTAGTTAAGCTAAAACTCGTAGCCAACGATATCTGACGCATAATCGCCCCAATATGCTGCCGACTTATACGCCTCAACAGAAGCTGTAGGGACATAAATCGTGCACCCAATATTGACCAAATTCCAACTACCATCATACCATTTGAAAGCACCCTCTCCCAAGCTTGGTGGAGTTGTCGGCTTGCAATATACACTTGTCAGTGAGCTGCAATAACTGAATGCATAAAGTCCAATCTCAGTAACGCTATCGGGAATAGTTACACTTGTCAGCGAGGTGCAATAATAGAAAGCCCAATCTCCAATCTCAGTAACGCTATCGGGAATAGTTACACTTGTCAGCGAGTCGCACCAAGAGAGTGCATGATCTCCAATCGAAGTAACGCTATCGGGAATAGTATATTCTGTTAAACCAGCAGGTGCGAATGCTATCAGTTTTCCATCGACAATTAAACAACGATTATCTTCTGATGCAAATTTGCCATAAAAACTTTTCAGCGAGCTGCACTCTTGGAATGCAGAATATCCAATCGAAGTAACGCTATCTGGGATAGTTACACTTGTCAGCGAGTCGCAACCAGAGAATGCATAATCTCCAATCGAAGTAACGCTATTAGGAATAGTTACACTTGTCAGCGAGGTGCAATCATCGAATGCATACCATCCAATCTCAGTAACGCTATCGGGAATAGTATATTCTATTAAACCTGCAGGTGCGAATGCTATCAGTTTTCCATCGACAATTAAACAACGATTATCTTCTGATGCAAATTTGCCATAAAAACTTGTCAGCGAGCTGCAAACACGGAATGCCAAATCTCCAATCGAAGTAACGCTATCGGGAATAGTTACACTTGTCAGGGAGTCGCAACGATAGAATGCAGCCCCTCCAATCGAAGTTATATTATGCGGTAACTCTATCTCCTTAAGACTTTCACACAACTGAAAGGCTCCATTTGCAATATAACTCAGGCCTGTGAAATATGCCAACTCCGTAAAAGAGATTATGTTATAACCCTCAAACGTGGTGCCAATATCGGTGACAGCGGCCGCCTCCTCGTATGACAACTCGGCATCGCCATTCGTATCCCAACTATCGACACATAATGCTTTAACCCTATTATCAATAAATTTTATCGGTTGTGTCTTATCTTCCGGAATGGTTGGCTCGTTTACGCCATCATCTTCGCACGCCGTGGCAACCATCCCAACAAGTGCAAGCAGTAGAAATAGTTTTTTCATAGTAGTATAAATTGTTAATAGTTTTGTACGCACCAAACAACCATCCGACCCCTAAATGGAAATGCTTATAAACTAAGAAAGTGTGGAGTCGATTTCCGTATTTTCTTAGAAGGAGTGCGAAAAACACTTTCAATATGTCTGCTATCTCACGGACAGCATTACAAAATTAAGCATTATTTCCGAAACGAACAACACTCACGGGGGGCATTGTTCGTGTAGAATACCAAAATTCTACACACCATCACAACGAAGATTCTCCCCGAAAATGTTTAATTTTTTTCACGCACGCCATCTTTGACGAGAATTGTCAAAAAGCAGGGATACCTTTGCACCAAAGAAAAACATAAAAACATACTACTATTATGGAACTTGACATCAAACTATCGATTAACAAGAAGCACGACTTTAAGCGCAACACCTTCATACTCAGATGGAATCCCGCGGTATCGTCGTACACAATGGAGCGTCTCGACAGCGACATGGAGGAGTGGGCGAAGGGTTATTGGCCCTACGACTTCGACTGGAGCGTATACGAGTGGCAGAGGGCACGCAAGGGCGACCGTTTCTTCATGCTGCGCGTGGGTGAGGGTAACACGGGAATCTTCGCCGCAGGGCGCTTTGCCTCGAATCCCGAACTCCGCGAGGACTGGGCAGGCAAGGGGCGCGAGGTGTACTATGCCGACCTCGACTTCGAGGCTGTGTTCCACCCCGAGCGCTCGGAGATACTCACCACCGAGGAGCTTGAGCGCGAGTTTCCCGAGGTGGCGTGGCGCACGGGGCACTCGGGCCAGAGGATAGATGTGGAGGTGGCCGACAGGCTGGAGATAGCGTGGCGCGACTTTGTGGGGTGCAACAAGTCGCTATACCTGCCACGTGCAGCACGTAATGAGGAGTACGACTCGCGCTCGGACATCGACAAGGCGATAGAGCTCGCCTCGAAGGCACACGCCGCAGATTACGACCTCGACGGCAACCCCACAATACTTCACCCCTTAGCCGTGGGTATGATGGGACACACCGACACCGAGCGCATCGTGGGCTTCCTGCACGACGTGGTGGAGGATACGCCCTACACCTTCGAGGATTTGGCCGAAGAGGGCTTCACCGAGGAGGTTATAGCCACACTGCGCCTCCTCACGCACGACAAGCAGACACCCTATATGGAGTATATCGAGCGTATATGCACATCGGGGAACGAGGTGGCCATAAATGTGAAGATAAACGACCTGAAACACAACCTCGCACGCGGCAAGGAGGGCGGCCACATACGATTCGTGGAGAAGCATACCGCAGCCCTCGCCTACATCGAGAGATATATCGCCGAGCGAGGATGATAAACGACAGCCGAGACTCCAACGAGCCTCGGCTGCATGTCGTATATGTAATTGCCGATCGTTACCTCTCCACCTCGCCACTCCACGACAAGATGCCCTCCGAGAGCTCCGTGACATCCAAGCCACAGCTTACCATGTGCTTGGCTGCCTCCTTACTCCTACGCCCGCCACGACAATATACCGCTACGGGGCGCGACTTATCCAACGCCGCAACCTTAGCCTCGAAATCCGCACCATCAATGTCGATATTCACAGCACCGGGGATATGTCCCTCACTGAACTCCGCGGGTGTTCGCGTATCGATAATTTGCACCTCCTCATTCTCGATCACCTCGGCAAAGCGCTTTGCATCTACCGAATCAAAACCCTCCGTTGCGTTGGAATTATTACACCCAACAATCATCGTCGCAGCAAATAGAATATACAAAATAGTCTTCATAGTCTTATCTTTTTTAGTTTTACTCCGCACAAAGATAATGCTGCGCTATCATACCACCAAATTTTATAAGCCTATTTTATATTGGAAGATTTTATGTCGCTATTTGTTTCTGTTATAATAGGGTGTGTGACGTTATGAGCGCGTAGCTGGGTGGCTCTACGAGGTCAGGCCGTTAGTAGCTCTCAAACACGGAGCGTAGTATCTCGGGAACGATGACTTCGTACTCCTTTAGCGCATTAAGGCTCTCTTTGCCTGCGCGTGTGAGGGTCATGTTTATCTGTCGCTTATCGTGCTTGTCGATACTTCTACATACCAGCTTACGCCTCTCTAATGCCGATATAATCTTCGAGCAGTGCGATGCCCGCATGCCTGTGCGCTCGGCCACAACCGAGGCGGCGACGCTATGCTCGCCAATAGCGCATAGCGTCATCGCCTCATTCAGCGTGAGGCCAAGTTGGTCAATTAGACTATTCTCGAGCTCCGACATAGCCGATACTATATCGCGCATCACGCATATACATCTTACCTTCTCCATATTAGCAACTTTCGTTAGTCCGGATATTCCTCGTCGGCGTCAACACTATGCCGTACACCGATAAAATACCCTATATAAAGAGGTTTACACCAGCTTTCTCGGCGCGCTCCATATACGTAGCAACACCCCCGACGCTCACCTCGTCAATAAGCTCCTCGCGCTTAATGCCCATGACATCCATAGACATTTGACATGCGATAAACTCCACGCCGTTATCTATAGCCTGCTGGCGCAGACTCTCCAACGAATCGACACCCCTGAGCTTCATCAAATGTCGCATCATCATGCGCCCAAGACCCAACATGTTGAACTTCGAGAGCGCAAGTTGCCCTGAGTGTGATGGCAGCATCCAGCCAAACATCTTACCCCATATATCCTTCTTTACGCGGGGCTTATCTACACGCTTTATGGCGTTCAGGCCCCAAAATGTGAAGAATATCGCAACTCGCTTGCCTGTGGCAGCAGCGCCATTTGCGAGCACAAAGGTAGCCAAAGTTTTGTCAAGATCATCACTAAACATGATAAATGTTTTCTCGTCGTTCTTCGTCGCAAGCATCGTATTGCAGTCACTTGCGCCACGCTGCACCACAGCACGGTAAATGCCCTTGTCGCAACTTGTTGCCAAGAGACGATTACCCGTCGAGCAACACCACGCCTCAACGTCGCGCGTGAATGCCGAGTCGGTGGCCATAATCTCAATGCACTCGCCGGCCTTGAGTGTCGACACCCTCTCGCGTAGTCTTAGTATAGGCCCGGGACATTGCAGTCCGCATGCGTCGACAACCATGCGCGGGATATCGCTCGTCGTGGGAGTGGTCTCCTCTGTGCCATCATCGTCACCACCCGAGGGTTTTAGGTTTGTGTGGTCTGCCGTTGCGGTGTTATACGTGCGTATGCCACCAATAAGGTTGCGAACATCACCATACCCGTTGGCCTTTAGGATGTTAGATGCGAGGTATCCACGAAGGCCGACGCCACAGAAGAGGTATATAGGCTTGTCGTGCGGCACCTCACCAAGACGCTCACGCAGCTCGTCGAGAGGGATATTCACCGCATCATTAATGGTACCCAGAGCATACTCTTCGGGAGTGCGCACATCGATTAACGTACGCTCCTGGCTCGTTGACGATAACAACTCGCGCCAGTAAAGAGGTGTCATCTTACCATTCAAGATGTTCGTTGCAACATAGGCGCTCATCGCCACGGGATCCTTGGCCGATGAGTATGGCGGCGCATAGGCATGCTCAATCTCCATGAGGGAGGCTATGCTGAGTCCCTGTTTTATGGCCATGGCATAGCTGTCGATACGCTTATCTACACCCTCCACACCGACAATCTGTGCGCCAAGTAGCTTGCCGTTGTCGGGCGCAAAGATCACCTTTATGGTCATGGGCATAGCCCCCGGGTAGTAGTGTGCGTGCGAGTTGGGATGTATCGTCGCTGTAAGGTAGGGCATGCCGAGCTCCTTCAATCGCTTCGCAGGCACACCCGTTGATGCTACCGTGATGTCGAAAACCTTGGCAATGGCCGTGCCTATAGAGCCTTCGTACTCTATGTGGTTGCCAAAGACCATATTGTCCGCAGCAATTCGCGCCTGCCTGTTTGCCGGCCCTGCAAGGAGGTTGAGCCACGGCTTGTTGAGTAGCGGATGTTGAAACTCCACCGCGTCGCCCACTGCGTATACGCCCTCAGCCGAGGTCTGCATAAAGTTATCCACACGTATGCCCCCAACCTCGCCAAGTGCTATCTGCGCATCACGCGCCAAGGCTGTCGTCGGACGCACACCGATGCTGAGGATGACGATGTCTGCCGCGATACTCTTCTCGGAGCTTAGTACGACACTTATCCCCTCCTTGCTCTTCTCAAATGCCACAACACCCTCGCCCAAGTATAGCTCAACACCCTTCGCTGTAAGGTGCTCGTGAACAATTTGCGCCATGGAGAAGTCTATTGGAGCCATCACCTGTGGCGCCATCTCCACGACCGAGACATGAGCCCCCGCAGCATGTAGGTTTTCTGCCATCTCAAGACCTATGAAGCCACCACCTACGATTACAGCTCGTCGCACGTTGTGCTTTTCGATGTACTCCTTTATGTTGTCCGTATCGTTGACGTTACGCAGGGTAAATATGCCCTCGCTGTCGATACCTTTTATCGGTGGCCTTACGGCTGTTGCTCCGGGCGATAGTAGAAGTCTATCGTAACCCTCAGTATATACCCTACCGTTACCATCCTTAACCCTCACCTGCTTGCTCGCAACATCAATCGCTACCACCTCGTTCTTCGTGCGCACATCTATATTGAACCTGCGCCCGAAGGCCTCGGGCGTCTGTACAAATAGCGCGTCGCGCTCCTTTATCGTGCCACCTATGTAGTAGGGTAGCCCACAATTAGCATAGGATATGTACTCGCCCTTTTCAAATAGGATGATCTCCGCCTTCTCGTCATTACGCCTTATTCGCGCTGCCGCCGTGGCACCGCCCGCAACACCACCAATAATCAGATGCTTTACCTTTCTCTGGCCCTCCATAACTCTCTTTTTGCTTGTATATTATCAAATAATTAAAAAATACTTTCCATTGGAAAACTTTGCAAATGTAAAATATATTTTCCAATAAACAAAATTTCCGAAGTAAAATATTTCAAAAAGATATGTCGGCTAAGTAAAAAAGTCTGGGGCTGACACGATACGGGTATATAAAAGTATACCCGCAGGGATGTGGGTATGGCATTCTCTTGCTTTATGGTAAATACACATTGAAAACCTGCGTTAGAAGTATCTCTGGCAAGGGTGGCACTTGATTAAGAACCTGTTTTGAATTTTATTAAAAGAGTTTGTTCGTTGCTACAAAAGATAGTTTCGGCTTCTTTGAGGCTCTTTTCGGCAACTTTTCATTTGTGATAATTGGAAATAGTCCACTATTACCTGCATACCCCAAATGAAAATTTACACGAAATTAGCT
The DNA here is from genome assembly GCA_017517705.1 of Alistipes sp. Taxonomy (GTDB): domain Bacteria; phylum Bacteroidota; class Bacteroidia; order Bacteroidales; family Rikenellaceae; genus Alistipes. The sequence goes on along the minus strand of JAFWYM010000008.1, from coordinate 688 downwards.
CTCAAATAATCTCGAAATAAAATTCAAACAGTTTCTAATATGGTAAACAAATTTCTTACATACCCCTCAAAACGCTCTTTCTATTATCATTAAGATAGGTTTCATTGAATTTATTTTTTTTACAAATTTGAATAGATTACATTTGCTATGAATCCATTAAATTTACATAGCGATGAAGGTTTTAATCGTATGTAACAACGCATATATGAAGGGCAACGGCTTATGCTCGGCAGTAGTGGCGCTGCGCACTCGTCTGATACTTAGAGGAATAGATGTTCGTATCTTTGCCTGCGAGAATCCTGACAAGCAAGGCCCTCAGCCAGAATATCCCCAGGAACACTATGTCTTTCCGATTTTTGAGCCAATAGTACGCAAAAATGGCTTTCGATACTCTAAAATCGACAAGCGCTCAATGCGAGAGGCTATTAGTTGGGCCGATGTAGTTCATCTTATGGAGGGTTTCCCGCTTGAGGCAGTGGCTGTTAAGATTGCGGAAGAGTTAGGTAAACCATGTGTTGGTACTTATCATCTGTTTACCGAAAACATTACAGCAAATCTTGGTATCACAAGAAGCACCTTCATTAACAAACTTGTAGATAAGTGGTGGAGCAGTTCGGTTTACAACCATTGCAAATGTGTTCAATGTCCAACACAGACCGTCAAGGAGCATCTCGAGGCAAACGGATAT
>JAFWYM010000007.1 GCA_017517705.1 Alistipes sp. | reverse complement strand
GAGACGGGCTCGGCCATCACGTGGAAGTACCCGAGCTGCATATTGCAGGGCGATAACTCTTCGGGTGAGTTCTACTCGGTGGCTATGACCAATAACTACCAACAGGCCGACACCGGCACGAAGATGATACACATAGGCCGTAATACACGCTCACGCATCGTGTCTAAGGGTATCTCGGCGGGCTTGTCGCAGAATGCCTATCGAGGCTTGGTGCGCGTGGCTAAGGCGGCGGATAATGCGCGTAACTACTCGCAGTGCGACTCGTTGCTTATTGGCGATAGGTGTGGTGCGCATACCTTCCCCGTTATCGACTGCCATAACCCCTCGGCTGTGTTGGAGCACGAGGCTACGACATCTAAAATATCGGAGGAGCAGCTCTTCTACTGCAATCAGCGTGGTCTTACGACTGAGGATGCTGTGGGGCTTATCGTCAACGGCTATGCACGTGAGGTCTTGGCTAAGCTGCCTATGGAGTTTGCTGTCGAGGCACAGAAGCTATTGTCCCTATCGTTGGAGGGTAGCGTCGGATAGAAGTCGTCTAATGGGGTTGCTTTGTAGTAATGCTCGCTCCCAAGATGCTCGTTTACGTCGAGTAAACTGCGCCTTATTCGAGCTTCGTAAGCCTAAAGTCAGCTTCTGTTATACAACTTCTTATGTTAGAATATTAAAGAATAGAGTAAAAACGAAATATAGAGTATGTTAAAGGTTGAAAATCTACACGCCTCGGTTGGTGATAAGGAGATTTTGAAAGGTATAAACCTCGAGGTTAAGGCTGGTGAGGTGCACGCTATCATGGGCCCCAATGGCTCGGGTAAGTCTACGCTTGCTTCGGTGCTGGCGGGTAATGAGAAGTTTACCGTCACGGAGGGTAAGGTAGAGTTTGAGGGTGAGGATCTTCTTAAGCTGCCTATCGAGGAGCGTGCCCTGAAGGGCTTGTTCCTGGGCTTCCAATATCCTGTGGAGATTCCGGGTGTTACGATGGCTAACTTCATGAAGATTGCCGTTAACGAGCAGCGTAAGTATAGAGGCCTGGAGCCTCTCACGGCTGCGGAGTATCTTAAGATGATGCGCGAGAAGAGTGCCATTGTCGAACTGGATTCGAAGCTCACGTCGCGAGCTGTGAATGAGGGCTTCTCGGGTGGCGAGAAGAAGAAGAATGAGATATTTCAGATGGCTATGCTCGATCCCAAGCTTGCTATCCTTGATGAGACCGACTCGGGCCTCGATATCGATGCGTTGCGTATCGTAGCCACGGGCGTTACACGCCTTAAGACTCCGGAGAATGCTACGGTCGTTATCACGCACTACCAGCGCCTCTTGGATTATATCGTCCCCGACTATGTACACGTCTTGTATAAGGGTCGCATCATCTATACAGGAGATAAGAGCCTTGCACTGAAACTCGAGAAGGAGGGCTATGATTGGCTTATCAACGAATACGAGGAGTAGGCTATGGCGATTCAGAAGATTATAACTAAGTTGGGCGCTCAGCCCCTCCCGGCAGATGGTAACATCGTGGGTGGTGTGTGGTGGCTTAGCCTAAGCTCCGACTGCGACCTTGTTGTTGAGCGCAATGTGCGTGCTACGCTTGTTGTCGTTGATGGCGATGGCGCCCACGATATGAATATCGATGTTCTGGCGGGTGCGGAGTTGCGCCTACTGCATATTGTGGCGTCGCATAGCGCCTCGCAGATTGCTGTGGCCATTGCCGAGGGCGCATCGTGTCTTGTTACGGAGATTGTAGTTGCAGTTGCGGATACACGTATTGCAGCGAGCTTAGTCGAGCGTGGTGCACGCTTCGAGCTCGGTGGTGCCTTTGTGCTTACGGAGGATGACAAGGCCAGTGTCACGGTGGATGTCAACCACCTTGCTGAGGAGTGCGCGTCGCATACGTCGTATAAGGGCGTAGCGTCGGGTGAGGCTCACGGCAGCTTCTCGGGATTGGTATATGTAGCTCCCGGGGCTCAGCGTACCGACTCTGTGCAGTCGAGCCGTAATATCACCATTGGCAATGCCCATATTGAGACACTTCCGCAGTTGGAGATATATGCCGACGATGTCAAGTGTAGCCACGGTGCTACGGTGGGTCAGATGGATGGCGACGCTCTCTTGTATATGCGTCAGCGAGGCTTAGACTTAGCTATGGCCAAGCGCCTGCAGATCGAGGGCTTTGTTGGCGATGTTATCCTTCACAGTGTTGTTGAGGATGTTGAGGAGCTCCTCTCGGAGCTTGTTGCCGAGAAACTTAACCGTTTGTAGTTATGGCCTTCGAGATTGAGCAGATACGTAAGGATTTCCCTATACTGCAGCGCACGGTAAACAACCGTCCATTGGTGTACTTCGACTCGGGAGCTACGGCGCAGAAGCCTATGGCTGTCATCGAGCGCCAGGACGAACTTATGCGCCTATATAACGCCAACATACATCGTGGCGTCCATCACCTCTCGGGCAAGATGACGGAGTTGTACGAGGCGGCGAGGGAGCGTGTGCGCAACTTTATTGGTGCCAGCGCACGTGAGGAGGTGGTCTTTACCTCGGGAGCTACGGCATCTATCAACCTCGTGGCGTATGCGTGGAGTGAGCGTTTCTTGAGGGCGGGCGATAATATCGTCGTTAGCGAGATGGAGCACCACTCGAATATCGTTCCGTGGCAGATGGCTGCCGAGCGTAAGGGTGCAGAATTAAGGGTGTTACCCTTCGACGATAGAGGTGTGCTTAGGGTGGAGCTCTTGGATGGGCTCATCGACGAGCGCACACGCCTTGTCGCTGTCACGGAGGCCTCGAATACGCTGGGTACGTGCCCCAATCTTGAACCTATCATTGCTAAGGCACATAGTGTTGGTGCCGTTGTTATGGTCGATGGCTGTCAGGGTATTGTTCATGGTGGTGGTAGGGTGGCCGAGCGTGGTTACGACTTCTATGCCTTCTCGGGACATAAGCTCTATGGCCCTACGGGTATAGGTGTGTTGTATGGCCGTAGGGAGCTGCTTGAGGCTATGCCCCCATTTATGGGTGGTGGAGATATGGTCGTTAAGGTTACGTTCGCAAAGACAACCTACGCACCACTACCACTGAAATTTGAGGCTGGCACGTCGAACTTCATTGGTGCTGTGGCACTTGCCGAGGCTATTGCTTATGTCGAGAGCATCGGCGTTGAGGCTATTGAGGAGCACGAGCAGCGTCTTTTACGCCTTATGACCGAGCGCCTTGGTGCTATCGAGGGCTTGCGTATCTATGGTACGGCGGACGATAAGTGCCCTATAGTGTCGTTCACGGTTGATGGTACTCACCCCTACGATGTGGGTATGATTTTGGATAAGCTGGGTGTGGCAATACGTACGGGACACCACTGTGCCGAGCCTGTTATGACTCACTTTGGCATTACGGGTATGTGTCGTGCCTCAATCGGTATGTATAATACCGAGGCTGAGGTTGAGACTTTGGCGCGTGGCATTGAGCGTGCCGTAATGATGCTTAAATAGAGACGTTATGTTTATAGTATTGGAAGGGCTCGATGGAGCCGGTAAGTCGACACAGATAGCCAAGCTTAGGGCTATGTTTGATACGATGGGCGTGGAGTCGGAGTATCTTCACTTTCCGCGTTTCGACGCTCCTGTATATGGCGATCTTATCGCTCGTTTCTTGCGCGGTGATCTCGGCACGGTTGAGGGTGTCAATCCCTATCTTGTGGCGCTGCTGTATGCCGGTGATAGGGCTGATGCTGCAGCACAGATACGCTCTTGGCAGGCTGAAGGTAAGGTTGTTATTGTCGACCGCTACGTATACTCGAATATAGGTTACCAGTGCGCAAAGATTGCTGACGGTGAAGCGCGTAAGATGTTGCGCGAGTGGATTTTGCATACTGAGTATGAGGAGTTCGATATTCCCCGCCCCGATCTCTCGCTCTTCCTGGATGTCCCCTTTGCTTTCACAGAGCGTAAGCTCACGGAGACGCGCGAGGGCGACGATCGCAACTACCTCCAGGGTGGTAAGGATATACACGAGGCGTCGCTCGACTTGCAGCGTCGCGTGCGTGAGGTATATCTCGAGGCGGCAGATGTATACGACGACTTGAAGGTTGTCGACTGCTCAACGGATGAGGGGGCTATGGCATCGCCCGAGGATATTTATCGCCGTATAATGAACTTCGTAGAGCCCCTCGTAAAGCGATAGATGTCGTATGCAACGATATGTAATTCACGCTCTTAGATGGCTTCTGGGTGCTGTATTCATCTTCTCGGCAGCCACCAAGTTTATCGACCCTGTCGGCACCTCGGTCTTTGTTGAAAGCTATCTCGCCACATACTCGCTTGAGGCACTTATGCCACTATCCGTAGCCATTGCTGTGGTGCTCTCGGTTGTGGAGTTTACGTTGGGTGTTATGCTCGTTGCCGCTGTTGCGCACCGTATTATAGCGCTCTTGTCGTTTATCCTGGTGTCTATCTTCACTATTGTCACACTCCTTAGTGCTACGATACTCCCTATTGGCGAGTGTGGATGCTTTGGCGAGGTTGTGAGCCTCACGCCGTGGGGTACGTTCCTCAAGAATGTGGTGTTGCTGCCTATAGCCTTTATCGTGTGGCACAAGGCGAATGTTTGTCGCCCTTCGCGCCGTGATGTGGTAATATCTATCCTTGCCGTTGCCTCATCACTTGGCATAAACCTCTACGCCATAAGTAATCAGCCTCTTGTCGATCTCATGCCCTACAAGGTGGGCACCGATCTGCGTGATGCTGTGGCTGCGGAGCGTATTGCGGAGAGCTCATATACTATTTTAAGCTTTAAGAATATCACAACGGGCGAGATCGAGGAGTTCTCGTCGGATGCTACAGAATGTTGGCTACGTGACGACTTAGAGTATCTCGATGCGCGCATGGTGCATGCCAATAGTAGCGCTGCTCGCTACTCCGATTTTAGAGTCTACGACGCCTCGGGCGACGATGTCGCTTGTGCGCTTCTTGCTCGTGCGGGGCGTGTGGCATGGATTACGATATACGATGCAGCCGACCTCGATGCTGCCGATAGCATCGATGCTATCAAACACGTATATAGTCTCTATCCTGCGAGTGCCATTGTTGTACTTACGGCTGTTGCTGATGTCGATAATTCTCTATTTCCCGATACTGATATGTATTATGCCGATGCTCAACTTCTGCGCTCCATCAACCGTGCGAAGGTTGGCGTTATGATTGTAAACGATGGCGTTGTGGAGTATAAAGATGCCTTATAAAGGTACAATGCGCACTTGGCAAGATAATTGACCATTCCCGAGGGAACGGTCAATTTTTGTTTTTATGCGCAGATATACATCACTCTTACTTATCGCCATGCTATCGTGTGGTCGTGTTCCACAGCACAAGGAGCATGCTCCACAACCAGTAAAGGCTGTTGTTGCCACCTCCACGGAGTATGTTAGTCGCGATTTCGCTGCACTATCTACTGCCGACGATGCCGTTAACTTGGCATTCAAAATTTCTGGACGTGTGGTCGATATACCCGTTGCTAAGGGTATGCTCGTCAAGCGGGGCACACTTTTGGCGGAGCTCGACAAGCGCGATGTGGAGCTGCAGGTCTCGGCCGCACATGCAGCATATATCGAGGCGCAGTCGCGCTTGGAGCGTGCTGAGCGACTCTTGGAGCACGATGCCATCTCGGAGCAGGAGGTGGAGTCGTTGCGTAGTGCCGCCACACAGCGACTCTCGGCATATCAAAATGCCCTCGACTTGTTGGACGATACACGTATTGTCGCACCCTTCGATGGTATCGTGGAGCGTACGTATGTCGATGCGTTTCAGCGTGTTGCCTCGGGCGAGACCGTCGTGCGTATTGTTGCTCCTATAAGCACTACCGTGGGTTTCACCGCACCCGAAAGCCTTGTCGCCCTGCTCTCGGAGCCTACCACGCACTTCAAGGTGTGCTTCGATGCCTATCCCGACACGCAGTTTACGGCCGTTATCAAGAGCTTCGCCCGCACTTCATCGGACGCTCTTGGCTTTCCTGTGTCGTTGCGTCTTACGGATGTGGATAACAATCTCTACCCTATATCTCCGGGTATGACGTGTATTGCTACGGTCATCACGCCCGAGAGCGACCGCCACGCTGTGACGCTCCCGCTCGCAGCGATATATGCACCTCTGGGCGATAAGGATTATGTGTGGATTATCGATGGGGATAATCGTGTTGAGCGTCGCAGTGTGTCACTTGGCAGGCCTACGGGTGGTGGTGATGTTGTTGTGCTCGATGGTGTCGATGCCGGCGAGAGGGTTGTAGTTGCGGGGGTATACCACCTCAGCGATGGCGAGAGTGTACGTGTTGTAGAATAACTAAATGAGCATTGGTATGTCTAATATTTCACGCTACTCGATAACTCATCCCACCGTTATACGCTTTATGCTGTGGGTGATGCTCCTCGGAGGCATCTATGCCTTCCATGCTATGGGTAAGAGGGAGGATTCCACCTTTGTCATCAAGAGTGCAGTGGTGGAGTGTCGCTATCCCGGGGCTCTTCCCGAGGAGGTGGAGCACCTTGTTGTTGAGCCTCTTGAGAGGGAGATACGCACCCTGTCATCGGTGTATAAGATAAGCTCCGAAGCGCACTTTGGCTATGCACGTATCATTGTGGAGCTTAGCCCCAAGACCTCGCCACGGCGTATTCCCCAGGCGTGGGACGAGCTACGTCGTAAGATTAGCAATGTAGAACCGCGCCTGCCCGAGGGTGTCACATCGGTTGGGGTATACGATGGCTTTGGCGATGTCTATGGGCTGTATTATGCCTTGACCTCCGATGGCGGTTATTCGTGGGATGAGCTGCGTAGCTATGCCCTCGATATTGAGACAAGCCTATATACCATTGCTGGTGTGGAGAAGGTTATGCTCTCGGGCGAGCAGAGTCCCGAGGTAAGCATCTATCTTAGCCCTGCGACGCTTGCTGCGTTCGAGTTGCGCCCTGAGGATATAGGACGCGCATTGAAGGATCAGAATATGGTTGCCGCCATTGGCGAGCGACGTGCCGGTGAGCTTGTCATCGAGCTTGTCGAGGGGGCTACGTATAGCTCGATAGAGGATATAGAGAATCAGTTGCTAAGTGCTGCCGATGGCAAGCAGTATAGGTTGGGAGATGTGGCGCGTGTGGTGCGTGGCTATAGAGAGCCTGCGGCGCTTATCGTGAGAGTCGATGGTCGTGATGCTATAGGCGTTGCCGTGGCGTCAAACCCCGAGATGGATGTTGTGGCTGTGGGTGATGAGGTGCAACGATGTCTCGATGAGTTGTCACAATCGCTACCTGCAGGCTTGGAGATTGTTACGCTCTATCCCGAGAACGAGATTGCCCGTGAGGCAAACAATACGTTTCTTGTCAACCTCTTGGAGTCTGTCGCCATCGTCATTATCCTGGTTATGTTGCTTATGGGTTGGCGTGCCGGTATGGTCGTAGGCTCATCGTTGGTATTCTCCATAGGTGCTACGTTGCTCATAATGCTATATGTAGGCGAGGGGCTCAATCGTACATCTCTCGCCGGCTTCATCATTGCTATGGGTATGCTTGTGGATAATGCTATTGTTGTCACCGATGGTGCCACGACGTATATGCGACAAGGGTTGCTCAGTAGCGACGCCTTAGTCACGGCAGCTACCAAACCACGTATGGCGCTTCTTGCCGCTACGCTTATCGCCATAGTATCCTTTCTGCCGTTACAGCTTGCGCCCTCGTCCGTTGCGGAGATTATCCGACCGCTCTTTGCGGTTGTGGCAATATCGCTTATTATGAGCTGGGTGCTGGCGCTCACGCAGGTGCCGCTTATGGGTGTTGGGCTATTGCGCGTGCGTGCCGAGGTCGTCGTGCGACCTCGCTCGCAGTGGTTTGCTGCGCTACTTGGCAGGTTGATGCGCCATCGTTGGGCTACGGTAGGTGTCGTGGTTGTTATCTTTGGGCTCTCGCTATGGGCTATAGGACGTATGCCGCAGAACTTCTTTCCGCAACTATCGAAGCCATACTTCCGTGCCGATGTTATTCTTCCGGAGGGCTACGATATCGATGCTACGGAGAGACGCCTTGAGGAGATGACCGCATGGCTCAAACAACATAGAGATGTTAAGCGTGTCTCGACGACGGCAGGGGGTACACCCCCGCGCTACTATCTGGCAAGTGGCAGCTACTCGTCGCGCCCGAACTATGGCAATATCCTCGTGGAACTCCATTCCGCAGATGCTGCAGCAGCTGTGGAGGAGGCCTTCGATAGGTGGGTTGTGGCGAATATCCCCGATGTGTGGCTACGCTCGTCGCTCTTTCGCCTCTCGCCCGTTCCTGATGCTACTATTGAGATCGGCTTCGTAGGTGCAGATGCAGATACGCTTAGCCGCCTTACGGCCGAAGCAATAGCCATAATGCGCGATGATGGTCGTGCGCGAAACATACGTAACAGCTGGGGTAATAGGGTGGCGCTGTGGCAACCTCGCTACTCGCAGATTAAGGCTCAGAGGCTGGGTGTGGGGCGCAATTCTATGGTTACCTCGCTCGAGATTGCCACTTCTGGACTGAGGGTGGCAACCTATCGTGAGGCAGACCTTCAGATGCCGATACTTCTACGCAGCGAACCTTCGCCCGATGGCTCGTTGTCGTCGCTAACGACAATGCCGGTGTTCTCGGCATCGGGCAATAGTTTCTCTATTGCGCAAGCGGCTGCAGGCTTCTCGTTTGGCTTTGCTCCGTCGGTTGTTAAGCGTATCAATGCGGAGCGTGTTATGAAGGCGCAGTGCGATCCCGAGCGAGGTGTCAATGCTATAGAGTTGCTCGCGTCGCTGAGGAATGCTGTGCAAAAGCGTGTTGACATCCCCGAGGGCTACGATATGCGTATCTATGGCGAGGCGGAGAGCCGCGAGGAGTCGAATACGGCACTCTTTGGACAACTGCCTGTGACAATGATAGTTATCTTTATTATACTATTAATACTCTTTGGTAACTATCGAGACCCCATTGCCGTTATGCTTATGCTACCCCTCATCTTTGTGGATGTTGTTGCGGGTCTTGGTATAACGGGTAAGATGTTTGACTTCTTCTCGCTCTTGGGACTGCTGGGCTTGGTGGGTATGAATGTGAAGAATGCTGTAATCCTCATCTCGCGTATACGTGAGTTGCGTGACGACGGATATGCCCCGGCATACGCTGTTATTGAGGCTGCGCGCGACCGTTTTATACCCGTCGTTGCGGCCTCGGGAACTACGGTGCTCGGCATGCTTCCGCTCTTGTTCGACTCGATGTTCGGAAGTATGGCGGCCACGATTATGGGAGGTCTCGTTGTTGCTACGTTGCTGGTGCTGGTCGTTCTTCCTATTGTCTATTCACTCTTATACCGAATACGTCTATGAAATGGTGCATATCTCTTTTATTATCCTTGTGTTACGTCACTTTATCTTATGCTCAGGTTGATGTTAAGCAATACCTGCAATCTGTTGTGGCGTATAGCCATACGCTTGCTGCAGCTACGGCTGCCACCGAGGGTGCTGATGCCGACCTTAGGCGTGCTCGTAAGGGCTACCTTCCGTCGCTCGATATGGATCGCAATATGAGCTATGCGTTTCGTAAACATGGAGGGCAGCGACGTATTAGTTGGTCGATGCGTGCCGATATTAGTCAGCCTATATTTGATGGTGGTAGTGTTCGTGCTGCCGCGAAGCAGGCAGAGGCGCGTTATGGCGTGGTGGAGAGTCGTGAGCGTGGCGCCATGCTCGATGTGGAGTATGATGCTGTGGTGGCATACTGGACACTGTCGCGTGCCGACATTTATCTGCAGGCAATGTCGACATATCGGGATATTGTGTTGTCGTTGTGCGATGTTGTTCGGCGCCGCTACGATGAGGGTTATACCTCGAAGAGTGACCTACTGCAGGTGGAGTCGCGCCTTAGCGATGCGGAGTATCTCTACTCCTCGGCAGAGCAACAGCGCCTTGTTGCCCTCCACGCCTTCAATGTGTTGCGTGGCGAGTCGCCTACGCTCGATGTCACGCTTCGCCAGAGTATCCTCGATACGATGTGTCGACCTCGTCGTGAGATGTTTGAGGATGTCGTTGCGCGCCATCCCGATTATGCGGCATCGGTGGCTGAGAGCGACTATGCCCGCTGGGGTGTGCGTGCTACGTGGGCGGAGTTTCTACCATCGATAAATCTCGGCATCTTTGGTATATGGCAACCAAATACGCCCAATGTTAAGGGTGCGGGCACACGCCTTGATGGAGGTGTGGCGCTATCCTTTCGTACGCCCATCTTTCACTTCGGCGAGCGTAGGGTTGCGCTCCGCTCGGCGCGTAGTGCTCAACGTGTTGCATCTCTGGGTGTCGAGGATGTGATCGATAGAATATCGCTCGAGGAGAGTGATGGCTGGACAAACATCCTGTCTACTGAGGCACGTGTCGAGGCGGCACGACGAAATCTATCGTTGGTACGCGAGAATCTCAATATTAGCACCTACTCCTATCATGAGGGTCTTGCCACGATTCTCGATGTCCTCCAGGCGCAGCTCAGCTGGTTGCAGATATACGAAAATGCTATTGCGGCACACTTCGATTATGCGCTCGCAATAGCAGCCTACCGTCGTATCACAGCGGTGGAGTGGCAGATGAGGTAGAGGTGTCTAACTGTTTGTTTCCCCTGTTGTTACTATCGATGTCTCGTGCGATAGAGGAGCTATGCGTCGCAGCATCTGTAGCATGCCACAATACTTGTCGTGGGCGAGGTTTATGGCTCGGCTTACTACGATTTGCTCCTTGAGTGTTTTGCACTCTGCTGCGTAGACGATATTGAAGTGGCTATATGTACTCTCGGCTACTACTGTGGCTGTGGAGAGTCTGCCCTCGATGGATATCGACAGTCGAAGGAGGTCGTTGACATGCTCTTTGAGTAGTCCGACGATTGTGCGTCCGGCGCAATCTGCCGTGGCGTAGAGGAGCATCTCCTTGGGGTTTAGACTCTCGAGGGGTCGCTCTGGGTCGAGCACAAAATGGTGCTCTGCTGTCAGAGTGAGGGATATTTTCTGTACCATAGTGAAAAATATTTGGTTAATACACCAAAATGGAGGCAATAATCGTTCCTATGTATAGTGCCGATTAGCGAAATTTTTTATATCTTTGCCCTATATTATATATATCACTATGAAGAAGTCTATAATAAGTTTTGCCATACTGCTGCTATCTGCCGTTACGGCGGTGGATTCGGTGGCTCAAGTTCCTGCGCATCGTGAGCGCGTGGCCGATATTGAGACTATGCTCGAGCGTGGCCGTTGGGGTGAGGCTCGTGTTGCGTTGGAGAGGTATCGCCGAAACCTCGACCCTATCAAGGATGTGCGCGACATCGAGTGGTCGCGCTACCATACGGTACGTTGTGCTGTGGAGCTTGGTGCTTCCGATGCGGAGTTGCTGATGGAGGATTTTATTAATAACTACCCGGCGAGTGTCTATCGCAACAGCATAACCTTTATGCGGGCTTGCTACGTGTGTGATGGCGGGGATATGGGTCGTGCTCGTGAGATCTTCGACGACGTGGACTACAAGGGTCTTAACTCGAAGGAGAAGGAGCGCTACGATATCCGCGTGGGATATATTCGCTTTGTCGATGGTGACGATGTTGCTGCCGAGAAGCATTTTAGGAAGATTACGCGACTTAGCGAGTACTACCCTCACGCATTGTACTATCGTTCGTATATCGCATACAAGCAGGATCGTAGCAGCGAGGCTTACAAGGGCTTTGAGGAGCTTGCTGCCTACGATATATATGCCGATCTCGCGCCATACTATATGCTCCAGATAGAGTATCGTAATGGACGTTACGATTCGGTAATTGCGCAGGGCGAGCAGCTGCTGAAGAAGGCCTCGACGGAGACTTATGCCGACCTTGTGCGTATCATTGCCGAAAGCTATTTCGTTAAGGGTGACTACGCTAATGCCATACGCTATATGGCTAACTACCCGGAGGATAAGTGTTCGCGCCAGGAGAACTACATCAAGGGCTACTCATACTATCGCATGGCGCGATATAACGATGCGGTAAAGCCCCTCTCGGCCGTTTGCGGCGCTGAGGATGCCCTTACGCAGAATGCGGCATTCCATCTGGGCGACTGCTATGTTCGCCTGAAGAACAAGAGGCTTGCAGCCGAGGCTTTCAGTATGGCGTCGGTCGAGGGCTTCAATGAGAAGATTGCCGAGGATGCCATGCTCAACTATTGTCGTCTGGTGTATGAGCTTGGTGGCGGTAGGTTTAATGAGTCCATAAACATCCTTAAGGAGTATCTTCAGCGTTACCCCGACTCGGCATACGAGGCTGAGGTTAAGCAGCTGCTCATTGCTGCCTACTATAACTCTAAGGATTACGATGCTGCCTACGTTGCGCTTCACGAATTTGACGAGCCCGATCGTGAGCTTCGTGCTGTGTTGCAGAAGGTGGCGGTATTCCGCGCTGTGGAGGCTGTCAAGCGTCATGAATGGGAGCTTGCCTCGACCCTCTTGGAAGAGGCGGAGAAGATAGCATTGGTGCCTAAGTATAATGCCCTTACGCTCTATTGGCAGGGCGAGGTGGCCTACAACCTCGGCGACCACGAGCGTGCCAAGGAACGCTATGAGGATTATATTCGTCGTGCTCCGAAGAGCGAGATCGAGTATCACTATGCCAACTATGGTAAGGGATATGCTCACTTTGCTCTCGAGCAGATGAAGGAGGCTACTGAGTCGTTCGAGGAGTTTGTTCGTAGCTACACTAAGCGCGACAGTTACCTCTACGATGCCCATAATCGCCTGGGCGATGCTCACTTCTCGCTTCGTGAGTTTAAGGATGCACGCCGTGTGTACAGCATCGCAGCGCAGTCGGCATACCCCGAGCGTCACTATGCTATCTATCAACTTGCTCTGGTCGATGGTATCGAGAATAAGACGTCGAGCAAGATAGAGCGCTTAAAGGGCATTGTCACCGATGGTGAGGGTGAATATGTCGACGATGCGTGGTATGAGCTTGGACGTACCTATATCGCTGCTGAGCGCTATGCCGATGGAGCTGCCACGTTGCAGACGTTTGTCGACAACGACACATCATCACCATACTATATCAAGGCGCTCTCGGACTTAGCCTTAGCCTACTATAATACGGGACGTAAGAGCGATGCCCGCAGTTGTTATGAGCGTGTTGTTGCCGACGATCCGCAGTCGTCATCGGCATTGGAGGCTATGCGAGGTATTCGCGAGATATATGTCTCGGAGGGTCGCATCGACGACTACTTTGCCTATGCCGAGCGTAGTGGCGTGCAGAGCGATATGAGTATTGCGGCACGTGATTCGCTGACGTTTGCCTCGGCAAAGGGCTTGTATCTCAATGGTGATATGGAGCTTGCTGTAGATAAGTTTAATGCCTATCTGAATAGCTTTGATAGGGGTTATAACCGCACTGAGGCGTTGTTCTACCTGAGCGACTGCTATGTTGTCCTCGGGAATAGCGCTAAGGCTCTCAGCACCATGAAGCAACTCCTCGACCTCGGGCATACACAGTATACGGAGCGCGTGCTGGATGTCTATGCGCGTATGAGTTACGACCAGGGCGACTTCGAGTCGGCGGCGGACGCTTACCTCGAACTATACGATACGGCATACGATGTCAAGCGACGTATGGTTGCCTCGGAGGGCTATGTCGATGCTATGGTGCGTTATGCCTCGGGCGATAAGCTCATAGATATGGCCGAGAGGGTGTCGAAGATGGCCGATGCAACACCTTGGGCACAGCGCCAGGCAATGAAGGCCAAGGCCGATGCTCTGAGAGAGGCGGATAGGCGTAGTGAGGCAATGAAGGTATACACCTTCCTCGCTGCCACACCCGCCACGGCCGAGGGTGCCGAGGCCTATTATCGTCTTGTGGAGAACGACTACCGTAATGGCAACTATGACGATGCCGAGCAGAGGGTATATGCTCTTGGTGAGTGTGGCTCGATGTATTGGCAGGCAAAGATATTCCTTATCCTCGGCAATGTGCTTGCCAAGAAGGGTAACACCTTCCAGGCGCGAGCTACGTACCAGAGTATTGTCGATGGCTATTCGCCCGAGGATGACGGCATTGTCGATGAGGCAAAGAGGCGTATCGCATCGTTAGCAAAGTAATGATATAAACCCAAATCGAGAGATTATGAAGAGAATAACGATATTATGCGTAGCAGCGCTCGTGGCGATGACTCCGTCGGAGAGCGTTGTTGCGCAGGAGTATAAGCGCGTGGAGGTTACTACGACTTACAATCCCGAGGTGTCGACTGCCGAGAAGCTGCCTGTACCTACGGATATTACCGATAGCCCTGTCATCGAGCCCGAGATAGGCTATAAGATTACGCCCGAGACGTGGCAGATAGAGCTCGAGAGTTTCAGAATCAACCCTACAAAGTCGAGCTTCTGGGACTTCCATCGCCCCAAGCAGTTCTATGCGCAGTTAGCTACGGGCTATCCTCTCATGTCGCGCGGAACGTTGCACTATGCTACGGAGAATGTGCGCCTCGGATACTTCGGTTGTGGCTTAGACCATGAGGGTAACTTCGCGAGGAAGCGCTCGGCAACAAGTGTGTTGCGTCCCGTTGCTGATAGCTATGATATCCGGAATCGTCTCTATGTCGGTGGTGGAGTCTTTGCCGGCAATCAGATGTTCGAGGCGGGGTTGGAGTATAAGTATAACATCTTCAACGCCTATGCTATGGATGTTGCCGAGCCTGGCAATTTACAGTTTCACGATGCCGATCTCAGCTTACGCTATGGCGACGACTTCGTGAACCTCCAACGTCTTAATTTTGCCATTGAGGCTCACGGTGGCTTTTGGGGACATACACATCTGGCTGCGGTAGACGAGTACAATCCTCTTTCGGAGTTTAGCGCCGGTGGCTCAGTGCGCTTGGCGCGTAAGTTCGGTAAAAATAGGGTGGAGCTCAAGGGCGAGTACGACATGTGGCAGATGGTCTCGGGTGATTATCGAGATTCGCGCTTTGGGGTCACGGCGGGCTATGCTCGTCACTTCGGCTTTATAGATGTCGATGCTGCTCTGGGATATATGTACGATAAGGTTGCAGGACGCGCAAAGCCCTCGCACTTCTTTATGCCGCGTGCAAAGTTGATATTCGACACAGGCCTGCAGTATATCTCACCATATGTGGAGCTACGCACTGCGGTGTCGCAGAATGGTGTCTCGGCGTTGTATCGCGAGAATCCCTACCTAAACTACAACCTATCGCACGATATGCTTATGGCTATGCCTAATACGCGCAGCTATGACCTTGCCTTGGGCTTCTCGGGCTCGGCAGCGTCGTCACGCTTGGAGTACCACCTCTACTTGGGTGCCAACTTTATGCGCGATCAGGTGTTGTGGTATGTCAATGCCCCCGGTTTGTTTGGTGTTGCTGCCGACAACAACAACCGTCTATTTGTAGGCGTCGAGTTGGCGTATAAGCCCGTGGGCGGTCTGCTTATCGAGGGCTCGTTCTATGCACATAAGGATGGGTGTAAGTCGCCCTATGTGGTTAGCGATGCGCCTCTTAAGGCCGACCTTAGGGTGGAGTACGTGATCAAGCGCTGGAAGCTATATGTCTCGGGCGACTTCACGGGTAAGCGTGCATGGTCGGGGGCTATCGATGCGGAGAGTGGCAAGGCGCCCATTGCCTTTGAGGCTAACGCGACTATCGACCTCCGTGCGGGTATCGGCTTTAAGGCATCGAAGCGCGTGGAGATATATGCTGATGGCTATAATCTCCTTGGTGCCAACATTTATGACTATGCCTACTATTACCGCAATGGAGCGGGCTTTATGGCGGGTGTGAAGATCGATTTCTAAACGATAACAACGATATTGTATGTCACGAAGAGTAAGGAGAGGAGTGTCTGGCGGTGGGTCGTTCTTCAGTCGCATGGTCAATCGTCCTGCCACGAACGATCGAAATATGGCACTTATGTGGGGTCTGGCGTGGCTCATTGTAGGCATAATACTATGCTGGTATACCGACCTTGTGCCCACCTCGATGTTTGGGTATACATGGGGTGTGACGTCGCTTGCATGGCAGACGGTGCTTGGTTTTGTTATGTGGATATCGTCGACGGTGATATTCTTTGCCTTCGCGGTACTGCTCAATCGCAAGGTATCTACTACGGAGCTCTTTGGACGTATGCTCTTTGCCCATTGGCCCGTTACGCTGTTGGTGCTTCCGGCGATTGTGGGCGATAAGGTGGACTATTCTACGTTTATGAATAACCCCAAGATACTTTTCGATCATGCGCCCATCTATGCTGTGCTTATGTCGATATTTACGGCCGTGGTACTTGTGTGGTATCTCTATTGGGGCTATTGCGCCTTTCGTAGGTCTACGTCGCGTAGCGGTGCGCTGGTGTTTATCGTCTATGTCATTGCCTTTGCGCTCTCGATGTTCCTCTCGAGCTATACGATAGACTTCGTGTATGCCGGTATGGCGTAGTAGATGATTGTGTAATAGAGGATTATGGTGTAAAAAAAAGAGGGTAAGCTACTTATATCGCACCGCTACAACCGCATACCCTTGCTCGATTCCTCGCCTGGGGGGTTCTGCAGGAGCTGGTCGTATAAGACTTACCCGGGTGCAAAAGTACAAAAAAAATGTATCTTTGCAAAAAAAAATAGAAAAATGAAAAGGAAAATTATAGTTATAGCAATTGTGACAGTCGCTTTTGTTGGTATTTTGGGCGCATGGGGCTACCAGATGTTCTATGGCCCTGCCGTCGAGGAGCGCGTCACTGTGGTGTTGCGTGACGAGGAGAGCTATGCCGAGATGACGGAGAAGGTTAAGCGTAGCATCGCCTACGATTGGGCGTTCGACTTCTATGCTCGATATTTAGGTTTGGATGGTGGCATCGAGCCCGGAGCCTATACTTTCGAGGAGGGTATGAACGTCATCGAGGCTGTTCGTACGCTTAAGTTCGGCTCGGATAACAGCGTGCGTCTTACGATTAATAATGCACGCACTCCCGAGATTCTGGCGGGTAAGATTGCTCGCCAGATTGAGGCTGACTCGGTTGCTGTTGTCGCAGCTCTTCGCGACGAGGCACTTATCGAGGAGATGGGCTTCGATTCTGCTGAGGCTATGTTTTCCATATTCCTTCCCAATAGCTACGACGTTTATGCCGACATATCGCCTGAGGCCTTGGTGCGTCGTATGAAGCAGGAGTCGGATAAGTATTGGAGTGATGCCGAGCGCCAGAAGCTGCTGGCAAGAGTGGAACTCACCCCCTTTGAGGTTATGACGCTTGCATCTATTGTGCATGAGGAGACCAACGCTCGTGATGAGATGGCACGCGTTGCGGGCGTATATATCAACCGTCTCAGAATCGGCATGCCCCTGCAGGCCGATCCTACGCTTAAGTATGCTGCTGGGGACTTTGCTATCAAGCGTGTGCTCGATAGACATAAGGAGATAGAGTCTCCCTATAATACATATATGTATGCGGGTCTTCCGCCTACGCCCATCGCCATGCCCGATATGGCGGCCGTCGAGGGTGTGCTTAACTACGAGGATCACGATTACCTTTACTTCTGTGCGCGCCCCGAGATGGACGGGCGTCACAACTTCGCAAAGACGCTTGCGGAGCATAATCGCAATGCCGATGCCTATCATCGTGCTTTGAATAGAATGAAAATTAGATAGTGTAATATTATGATAAACAGAGACTTTTGGTATGATGTGCTACGCTCGGGTGCTATCCTTGGCGTTGTTATGGCTCTGTCGCATATCGCAGAGTTGTATCTGTTGGCATATAGTGGCGTCGATATTGCGACGATGTCGATATACTTCTTGTTGGAGTGGCTTGTTGCTGCAGGTGTGTTTGTGTGGTTGCTTGTGCGCTTTTCGAGGCGACGTGCTGCAGCTATGGATCCGAAATATGGCTACAGCTACACTTTGGCACTCTCCTACATCCTTATGATTTCGATGTTGGCGGGCATTATTGTAGGTGCCACGAACACCATCTTCATTGGCACTATGGGTTACGATACCTATATCGATGGTATGGTAGGGCGTGTCGATGAGATGCGTGCGTTGTATGTCGAGATGAATATCGATACGCTCGACTCGAGCTTCAACGAGATGGTTGCAGCTTTGCGTAGTGCGGAGCAGCCATCTATGCTCAGCACCATATTCTCGAGTTTCAACTCTTACCTCTTTGCCGGAGGCATTATAGGTCTTGTCGTTTCTGCATTTGTGCGCATTAAGCCCCAGATAATCAATACTGAAGATAATGAGTAATAAGTTGGATATATCGATTGTAGTGCCTCTGTACAACGAGGCGGAGTCGCTTCCCGAACTCGTAGCGTGGATCGACCGCGTGGCGCGTGATAATAGCCTCAGTTATGAGATTATTATGGTGGATGATGGCTCTACCGATGGCTCGTATGATGTGATCGAGAAGCTTCGTAGTGAGTATCCCGCTATTCGTGCTGTGGGTTTTATGCGCAACTACGGTAAGTCGGCAGCGTTGTATGTAGGCTTCGATATGGCTGAGGGAGATGTGGTTTTCACGATGGATGCCGACCTGCAGGACTCTCCGGATGAAATACCCGCTATGCGAAAGATGATTATCGAGGAGGGCTACGACCTCGTCTCGGGGTGGAAGCGTAAGCGTTACGATCCCATAGGTAAGCGCTGGCCGAGTAAGTTCTTCAACTTCACGGCACGTATAATGTCAGGCATCAAGCTCCACGACTTCAATTGTGGCCTTAAGGCCTACCGTCGTAAGGTGGTTAAGAGTATAGAGGTATATGGCGAGATGCATCGCTATATCCCCATCCTTGCCAAGCACGCCGGCTTTAGGCGTATAGGCGAGAAGGTTGTTGAGCACCACGAACGTAAGTATGGTAAGTCTAAGTTCGGTCTCGAGCGTATGGTCAAGGGTTACCTTGATCTTATCTCCGTGTCGTTTATGTCACACTTCGGACGCTCTCCGATGTATCTCTTTGGAGGGTTGGGCACGGTGATGTTCCTCATTGGTGGTGTCACAACTGTGTGGGTTATTGCCGAGAAGATTTACTCGCAGATGCACGGTCTTGAGTGGCGTGGCGTTACGGAGCAACCGCTCTTCTACTTGGCGCTCTTGGCCATTGTGCTTGGTGTGCAGCTCTTCCTTGCGGGCTTCATTGGTGAGCTTATAAACCGCCGTTCGTCGGATCGCAACCACTACCTTATAGATAGAACTACGGATAATAACGAAAAAATAAAATAGTATGATTCAGCGTATTCAGACACTTTACCTTGTCGTGATAACATCTCTTATGGCTATCACGCTCTTTGCTCCCATTGCTACGTTCACGGTTGCCACAGGCGATGTATATACGCTCTCGGCATTCGAGCTGTCGAATGGTCAGCAGTCGCAGAGCACGATATGGATGGGCATCCTTCTGGTCTTGGCTACCGTGCTTCCGCTCGTGACCATTTTCCTGTTTAAGAATCGTCAGTTGCAGCTACGTCTATGTGGTGCCGAGGTTGTACTGCTCATTGGTGCCATCGTATTCGTTGGCATCTACTATTGGCTCTCGGGTGCTAATGCTTTGGAGAATGTGGGTGTCGAGCATCGTAGCTTTGGCTGGGCAGCCATAATGCCGCTGTTGTCGTTGGTTATGGCCTTCCTTGCTGCGCGTAGCATCTTCAAGGATGAGGTTCTGGTGCGTTCTCTCGACCGTATACGTTAATGTGTAAAATAAATGTGTTGTTGATATGAAGAGTTTTGAGACAAAGATACGTGTGGAGTATCATCACACCGATCAGATGGGTATTGTACACCACTCCAACTATATCAAATTTTTCGAGGTGGCACGTACCGAGTGGCTTCGTGCTATCGGCCTCACGTATGCTGAGATGGAGCGTAGGGGTGTTATGATGCCTATTGTAGATGTTCAGATACACTATCGCCATCCCGCCTACTACGACGAGCTTATCTCGGTTACGGCCTTTGTCGATGAGTTGCCTATGGCACGTATGAGTTTCCGCTATGAGGTACGTGGCGAGGATGGTCGTGATATAGCCTCGGGCTCTACGACACTCGGCTTTATCGATCACCTCACACGTCGTCCGCAGCGTGCTCCTGAGTGGCTTATGGAGGTTTTGGAGCGAGAGTTTAATAGTTAGAGCGATGAGTAGTATTGTTGATTATATGCGCTTAGTGAAGTTCTCGCATACGATCTTCGCTATGCCCTTTGCCCTACTATCGTTCACTTATGCTGTTGTGGGACATGCTGTTGAGCTTAACATTTGGGTACTACTTCTTCAGGTAGTGCTCTGTATGGTCTTTGCCCGCAATGTGGCTATGGGCTTTAATCGCTGGGCTGACCGTAAGATCGATGCCGCGAATCCACGTACGGCCGACCGCGAGATACCAGCAGGTAGGGTTTCGGCTCGTGGTGCCGTTACTTTTGTTGTTATCAACGCCATGCTCTTTATAGGCGTTGCGGCTACGATTAATGCTCTTTGTGGATGGCTCTCGCCGGTGGCTCTGGCTATCGTTATGTTCTATAGCTATTGCAAGCGCTTCACCTCTATGGCACACCTCGTTCTTGGCCTTTCGCTCGGCATTGCTCCCGTGGGGGCATATATGGCGGTTATGGGACACTCTGCCGTTGAGTGCTGGATATTGGCTGCTGTGGTTATGACGTGGTGCTCCGGCTTCGATATAATCTATGCCCTTCAGGATGCCGCCTTCGACCGTGAGCGTGGCCTTCACTCCATACCATCGCGCTTCTCTGTGCGCACATCGTTAGCCATAAGTGTACTCTTGCATATAGCGAGTGTGGCTCTACTGGTGTGGTATGCGTCGTTTCAGCCACACACATGGTTGCTCTACCTTGGCTGTGCTCTCTTTGCTGCCATCCTTGCCTTGGAGCATATCCTTGTTACGCCCACGAAGCAGCGTAACATAGGCATAGCCTTTGGCACATTGAACGCCTTGGCAAGCATGTCGTTGGCGGTATGCCTTATTGCTAATCTGTTGATTTACGGATAGGTATGTGGGTTGGTGCTGCGTTTATCTCGGCGTTGTTACTCGGTCTCTACGATGTCGCTAAGAAGCGCTCGTTGTCGGGAAATGCTGTTGTTGCAGTGCTATGGCTCAATACCCTCTTTGCTACGCTCTTATTTCTCCCCATCATCCTCGATGCCGAGTTATCGCTCGGGGTATTCGATGGCACACACTTCTCTTCGGTGAGTTATGGCCCCGAGGAGCACGCTCTTGTGGCTCTCAAGGCGGCCATCACACTGTCGTCGTGGCTGTGTGGCTACTACGCCATCAAACACCTGCCGCTAACGATCGTTGGCCCGGTGAATGCTACGCGCCCTGTTATGGTGCTTATAGGTGCATTCTTGCTCTTTGGCGAGCGACTCAATATGTTGCAGTGGGGTGGTGTGCTACTTACTATCGTCTCGCTCTACCTGCTTAGCCGTGCGGGTAAACATGAGAGTATCGACTTTAGACGTAACCGCTATGTGTGGGCGTTGTTTGCTGCCATGATGCTCGGTGCGGTGAGTGGCCTGTACGATAAGTATATCATCTCGTCACACTCGCTCGATCCGCTCTTTGTGCAGAGCTGGTTTGGTGTCTACCAGCTGATTATGATGACGCTTATCGCTGTGGTGATATGGTTTCCGCGTCGTTCCTCGGAGCCCCTGCGTTGGGTGTGGAGCATACCGCTCATCACGCTCTTTGTGTCGGCTGCCGACTTTTTCTACTACCACGCCCTCGATGCCGAGGGGGCGATGATTGCCGTTGTGGCCATGATACGTCGCTCATCTGTGGTTGTCACCTTCCTTTGTGGTGCTCTACTCTTTGGCGAGCGTAATCTTAAGGCGAAGATTATAGATTTGGTGTTGATCTTAATAGGCATGGTGCTCCTTGCCTTGGGCAGCATATAAAGCAAAACAGTGCCGCGATTATTGGCACTGTTTTGTCTTAAATAGGTCGGTAAGATAGGTGTCTAACATCAGTAGATCTGCCTCGCCGGCCGTCACTTCGTTGAAGAGGTATCCCTCCTCGTTGTAGAGTTGTAATGTGCGTGGGTCTATTTCACTCATAGGCATCAATAGTTTTAAGGTTTGTTGTTGCAGCACCGATGCCCCGGGGTGGGACATCTGTGCTACTAACGCTTACGCTTGTGCCTATATTGTGCCAATACGTTAATTTAATACGATATTTTTCTCCTTTATCATCCTGCGTAGGTTGATAAGTGCATAGCGCATGCGCCCCAGGGCGGTGTTTATGCTCACCTCTGTCTGCTCGGCAATCTCCTGGAACGATAACTTCGAGTAGTACCTCAGGCGCACAACCTCCTGCTGCTCCTCGGGTAGGAGGTCTATGAGGTTGCGTATGGTCTGTTCCAGCTCGTTGTGTACCATAATATCCTCTGTCGTAGGCTCGGCAAAGCGTAGCGTGCCTATGACGTCGTAGCCTGCCTCGGCCTCGTTCACCTGGCGGCTCGACTTCTCCCTACGGAAGTGGTCGAGGACACGGTTGTGCGCTATGCGTAGCACCCATGAAAGAAACTTGCCGGTGTCGGTATAACGACCCTCGTCTATAACCTTCACAGCCTTGATGAATGTCTCCTGGAAAATATCGTCTGCCACATCATCGTCCTTAACCATCATGCCGATGTAGCCACGTACACGTCGAGAGTGACGCTCGATAAGTTCAGATATAGCACTCCTATCGCCCGAAAGATAATTATTAAGCAACACACGGTCGCTCAATGCTGTCACGTTCATACTCCTCTTTTTTTATTGGTTCAGAGCAGAATTTCTTCGATAGGCAATGCGGTTTTTAATGGTTAATAACTTTGTTTTCGACTGCAAGATATAAATAAATTTTTAATCTGCAAAATATTGTTGCTCTTTTGTCGTTGTGGTGCCACGTCCGAAATTCTTGCACGTCGTTGGTCAAAATCTATGCCACAGAGGTAGTTACGGCTGCTTGCGGGTTAAAAATTGGACCTCTGTGCTATCGGTGAACCGACAAAATTATGCGGTGAAATGATGACGTTATTTCTCGCTATTTTCGCCAAAATAGCTTTTTATGGCCTTCGCGCGACTCTCGCCAACAGCGGCCTTTAGCTCCTCCATCGTGGCGTTACGTACGGCTGTCACGGTGCGGAATCTCCTTAGGAGTGTGGTGAGGCTCTTGTCGCCGATGCCGGGGATATGACTTAGCTCGCTGTCGATAAATGCCTTTGTGCGTTTCTGGCGGTGGAAGGTGATACCAAAACGATGTGCCTCGTCGCGTATGTGGCATATTACCTTTAGGGGCTCGCCCATGCGTGAGAGATAGTATGGCTCAGGGTCGCCCGGGTAGAATACCTCCTCGAGGCGCTTCGCCAGACCGACGATGGGCACGCGATGCTCTATGCCCAACTCCTGAAGTATTGCGTAGGCGCTCGATAGCTGACCCTTGCCACCATCGACGATGATAAGGTCGGGGAGCTCGGCACCCTCGGCCAGAAGGCGCGAGTAGCGTCGGTAGACAATCTCGCGCATCGAGGCGAAGTCGTCGGGGCCCTCGACACTCTTTATGTTGAAGTGGCGATACTCCTTGCGTGAGGGCTTTCCGTCGCGAAATACCACACACGAGGCTACGGGGTTGGTACCCTGAAGGTTGGAGTTGTCGAAGCACTCTATATGCCGGGGCTCGCGATCGAGGCGCAGCTCGCGCTGCATAGCCTGCATAAGACGGCTGGTATGTCGCTCGGGGTTTTTTATCTCGAGGTTCTTGAGACGCTCGGCACGATATATTCGCGCACTCTTGAGTGAGAACTCCAAAAGGTCAGCCTTCTCGCCACGCTTGGGTATGGTGAAGGTAACACCGTCGAAGAGCACTGCCGCTGAGGGTATTAGAGGCACTATGACCTCGCGCGCAAGCTCTCCCGAGAGGGTGCTGGCGATGTGCTGTATCGCGCGTGATAGCAGCTCCTCGTCGGTGGTCTCCACGCCGGGCTTAAGACGTATGGTCTGCACAGCTACAATCGAGCCGTGGCGTATGCTTAGGAAGTTGCAATATGCTACATCGTCGTCCTTCAGTAGTGAGAACACATCCGTGTCAACAATCTTTGAGCTCACAATTACCGAGCGCGACTGATACTCGTCCAAGGCGCGCAGACGTTGCTTGTATCGCTCGGCCACCTCGAACTTAAGCTCTGTGGCGGCACTCATCATCTCGCTCTCGAGCCACTTTCGCACAGGGCGCAGGTCGCCCTTGAGTGTCGACTGCACGAGGGCGATGCTCTTGGCATACTCCTCCTCGCTCTCGGCGCCAATGCAGGGGGCCTTGCAGTTGCCGAGGTGATACTGCAGACATACGGAGTACTTACCACGGCTGATATTCTCGGGTGTGAGGTTTAGCTTGCACGTCCTTAGTGGCATAACGTCGCGTATGAACTCCAGCACGGAGCGCTGTGTCGATATTGAGCCGTAGGGGCCGAAGTATTGCGAGCCGTCGCGTACGAGCTGGCGTGTAGATTGCACACGCGGGAAGTGCTCACGCCGAATGACTATCCACGGGTAGGTCTTGTCATCCTTGAGGAGGATGTTATAGCGCGGTTGTAGGCTCTTTATAAGTGAGTTCTCGAGTAGTAGGGCGTCCTGCTCGGTGTCTACGACGATGTGCCGTATGTCGACTATCTGGCGCACCAACACGATTACCTTTGCCGAGTGGTCGCGGTTCTCGACGAAGTATGACGATACGCGCTTACGCAGATCTTTGGCCTTACCCACATATATTATCACGCCGTTGCGGTCGACAAATTGATAGACCCCTGGCGAGTGTGGCAGTGCGGCGACCTGCTCCTTTATATGTTGGCGTATATGCTCCATTTCTTGCAAATATACGAAAAAATATGATATACGCTTCATTCTTTAATAATTTTTGACTATCTTTACACACTTATAAATATTAATGAATTATGAGAACAGGCGAAATACAGAGGCTTACGGTGGCACGCATCTCGGACTATGGTCTTTATCTTAAGGACGATGAAGGCGTAGAGGTGTTGCTACCGAATCGATTCACGAAGCTCGATATGAAGGAGGGTGACGAGGTGGAGGTTTTTGTCTACCACGACTCTGAAGATCGACTTGTGGCATCGACAGAGAAGCCGCTCATCAAGGTTGGCGAGGTTGCCGCGCTGAAGGTTGTGGATAAGAGCATCCACGGAGCCTTCCTCGACTGGGGGCTCTCGGGCAAGCACCTCTTCCTGCCGAATCGCAATCAGCAGGGTGGTGTTATCGCGGGGCAGCTCACGGTGGTATATATGTATGTCGACGATCGTACGGGACGCTGTGTGGCCACCAATAAGATAAAACCCTTTATCTATAACGAGGATCCGTTGGTTGTCTCTGTTGGTGACGAGGTTGATGTGTTGGTGGCGTTCGAGACACCTATAGGCTACCGCGTGGTTATCGACAATCGCCACTGGGGTATGATATACAAGAATCAGCTCTTCCGCCCGATACGTGTGGGTGATAGATGCCGTGGCTGGGTACGTAAGATAACGGAGGATATGCGTATCGATGTGAGCCTTCAGCAGCAGGGCTTGGCTGAGGTGGAGAGCTCGGTGGTTAAGTTGGAGAAGATGCTCAAGGATGGTGGCGGTGTACTTGCTGTCAACGACCATAGCGATCCGCAGGATGTCGCCTGCATTACGGGTATGAGCAAGAAGGTGTTTAAGCGTGCGCTCGGCATGTTGCTCAAGCAGGGTAAGGTGCGACAGACCGAGACGGGCATTGAGTCTATTAAGCGTTAGTTATGGCGGTAAGGACGGCGGAGAGGGTATCGCGCGAGGTGTCGGACAACTTCGTGTTTCAGCGCTCGCGATTGGCGTATGTCGAGGCGGCAACGCGCGTCTCGGGTCGTGTTCTGGAGATAGGTACGGGCACGGGCTATGGCGTCGACATCATTGCTCCGCATGCAGAGTACTTTACCACTATCGATAAGACTCGCTCTGATGAGCTCGGTACGATGCCCTCGAATGTGGAATTTCGCGAGGCTAAGGTGCCACCACTACCGTTCGATGATGAGTCGTTCGACTGCGTGGTGTCGTTTCAGGTGATAGAGCATATCAAACGCGATAGGGCCTTTGTTGCCGAGGTACTGAGAGTGCTACGTAAGGGTGGTAAATTCATTGTTAGTACACCGAATAAACCTATGTCTCTTACGCGTAACCCTTGGCATGTGAGGGAGTATACGGCCGAGGAGTTCGACAAGTTATTCTCGGCATTTACTGATGTGCGTAGGCTCGGTGTTGCGGGCAACGAGCGTGTGTGGGAGTATTACGAGAAGAATCGTGCTTCGGTGCATCGCATCATGCGCTTCGATGTGTTGCGTATGCAGTGGTGGTTGCCGCGATGGTTGCTGCAGCTGCCATACGATGTTATGAATCGTCTGAATCGTCGTCGACTGCATAGGGCGAATAGAACGCTCACGGAGACAATACAGATGGAGGATTATAGTATTACGGAGGTCAACGATAAGTGCTTTGATCTCTTCTATGTGGCAACGAAATAAGGGATGAAAAGTAGGGTAGCGATAGTTCAGCGCGATATAGCGTGGAGAGATGTGGAGGGTAACCTTCGAGCATTGGAGCGAATGTTTGAGGGCCTTCGTGTGGATGTCGTTGTCCTCTCTGAGATGTTTCAGACGGGCTTTGTCACCACGCCGGCGGATGTTGCTGATGATGGCGCGACGCTAAGGTGGATGGTGACGATGGCCGAGCGCTTGGATGCCGCCATTGTAGGCTCTGTGGTTGTGAAGGAGACAGATGGCTACCATAATCGTATGTACTTCGTGAAGCCCACGGGCGATGTTGCATGGTACGATAAGCGCCACCTCTTTATTGGTGACGAGGCGGATAACTTCGTGCATGGCACTGAGCGTAGGGTTGTGGAGTGGCGTGGCGTGAGGTATCTCTTGGAGGTGTGCTACGACCTGCGCTTTCCGGTGTGGAGTCGTCAGCGTGGCGACTACGATGCCATAATCTACTCGGCGCTATGGCCTAAGCCTCGCAGGGAGGTGTGGCGCACGTTGCTGAGGGCGCGTGCTATCGAGAATCAGGCATACGTCATCGGTGTAAACCGCATAGGCTCGGAGCCGGGATTGGAGTATGCCGGTGATTCGGCTGTGGTGGATGCCTATGGCCGCACGATGGCAGACCTTGCTGAGGGCGAGGCTGTCGAGGTCGTGGAGCTCGATATGGATGCGCTGGCTGCGTTCCGTGTGCGCTTCAACGTGTTGGCCGATGCAGATAGTTTTGTAATTAAATAGATGGAGATATATTATGGAGTGGTTTCAGGATTTAGGTTATAACGAGGTGTTACTATTGCTCATTTCGGGCATCATTGTGGGCATCATCAATACGCTTGGTGGCGGTGGCTCGGTGATAACGATGGCGTTGTTCATGGCTATGGGTATGCCTGTGGCTGTGGCCAATGGCACAAATCGTATTGCTGTGGTTATGCAGAACCTTTCGGCAACAATTGCCTTTATGCGTAAAAATATGCTTGACATAAAGAACAGCCTGCTTCTGGGCATCCCTACGATTCTTGGTACCATAGCCGGCTCGCTCTTTGCGATAGATGTCAGCGAGACGACGTTTAAGATATGCTTGAGTGTCGTTCTCTTTATCATCCTCATATATCTCATTTTGGATAGAAATAAGGAGCCTAAGCGTGAGGGCCACAAACTCATAATACGTTGGTGGCACTACCTCTTATTCTTCTTTGTGGGATTCTATAGTGGCTACATTTATATCGGCCTTGGCTTCTTGATTCTCGCGGTGACTATATGGACGATGAATCTCGATATCGTCACGGCCAATGTCCTTAAGGGGTGCGTTATATTTATATCTATGCCCTTTGCCTTGGCTGTCTTTATGTATAATGGCCAGGTGGACTATACCGCGGGTTTGTTGCACGGCGCGGGCAACATCCTTGGTGCGGTGCTTGCCTCACATTGGGCTGTGAGCTGGGGCGTGAAGTTTGTTAAGTGGTTTACGCTGGCAATCATTGTGGTGTCGTTCATCGACCTTATGGGGTGGATATCGCTTCAGACGATGCTCTCGAATATGCTCTAACGGATGGCTAAGAAGGAGATAACGGTAACGGGTGCGAGGGTGCATAACCTTAAGAACGTGGATGTGACCATTCCGCGCGACTCGCTCGTTGTCATCACCGGACTTTCGGGCTCTGGTAAGTCGTCGTTGGCCTTCGATACGATATATGCCGAGGGTCAGCGCCGATATATGGAGACCCTCTCGGCCTATGCGCGACAGTTTGTCGGCAATATGGAACGCCCTGATGTGGATCATATTACGGGACTTAGCCCTGTTGTAGCTATTGAGCAGAAGACGACGAACAAGAATCCGCGCTCGACAGTTGGCACCGTTACGGAGATTAACGACTTCCTGCGTCTGTTGTATGCGCGTGCTTCGCGCGCCTACTCGCCATATACAGGCGAGCAGATGGTGCGCTATACGGACGAGGAGATATGCCGTCTGATGATTGAAAGCTTCGATGGCCGTAGGGTAGCCTTCCTTGCACCAGTAGTTAAGGGGCGTAAGGGTCACTATCGCGAACTCTTCGAGACGATGTCGCGCAAGGGATATATCTATGCACGCATCGATGGCCAGATACGCGAGTTCTCGGCAGGCATGAAGCTCGATAGGTATAAGATTCACACCATAGATATGGTTATCGATAGGCTCGTCATTGGCGAGGCTCATCGCGAGCGTATGCTCACATCGATGGCCGAGACTATGCGTCAGGGCAAGGGCACGATGATGCTCTACGACTACGCTACGGAGGGTCTGCGTTACTACTCGCGCAACCTTATGTGTCCCACTACGGGCGTGGCTTTTGCCGAGCCTGAGCCTCATACCTTCTCATTCAACTCGCCTAAGGGTGCATGTCCCGAGTGTAACGGTCTCGGCGAGCGCCCGGTATTCGATATGCGTAAGATTGTCCCTGACGATAGCATGTCGATACGTGATGGCGGCATCGAGCCTCTGGGTAAGCATCACAACAATATGCTCTTTGCTATGATGGAGATGCTTGGCCGTCGCTACGACTTCACGCTCGACGACCCTATATCGACAATCTCGGAGGAGGGTATGAATGCCATCTTGTATGGCGACTCGGAGCCTATGACTATCAACCTCTCGGAGTTCTCGTCGCTCGGGGGCAATCAATTGTCGCAGTGGATGGGTCTCTCGGAGTGGATTATGCGCGATGTCGACGAGGAGTCGAAGCGTGGTCAGAAGTGGCGCGACCAGTTCCTCGTCATGCAGACATGTCCTAAGTGCGGTGGCACACGCCTTAAGGCCGAGTCGTTGCACTTTAAGATTGGAGGCAAGAATATCGCCGATGTGTCGGCGCTCTCGATACTCGAATTTAGGGAGTGGATTGAGAATATTGAGCAGTGGCTCAACGATAAGGAGCGTGCTATCGCGCGCGATATTGTCAAGGAGATACGCGAGCGCACGGGCTTCCTCGTAGATGTGGGCTTGGGTTACCTCTCGCTCTCGCGTGCCTCGCGCACAATCTCGGGTGGTGAGGCTCAGCGTATACGCCTCGCTACACAGATAGGCTCGAAGCTTGTCAACGTGCTCTACATCCTCGATGAGCCGAGCATAGGACTACACCAGAGGGATAACCACCGCCTTATTGAGAGCTTGCGCAACCTTCGCGATGCGGGCAACTCGGTCATCGTCGTTGAGCATGACGAGGATATGATGCGCGCGGCAGACTATATCATAGATGTGGGCCCCAAGGCGGGACGTCGTGGCGGTAAGATTGTCGCAGCGGGTACGTTCGAGGATATATTGAAGAGCGACAGTATCACGGCCGACTACCTTACGGGCAGACGTAAGATTGAGCGCACACAGCCTCTCAGGGCGGGTAGTGGCGAGTGGCTCACGTTGCGTGGTGCCGAGGGTCACAACCTCAAGAGTGTCGATGTGCGCATACCGCTCGGTAAGCTTGTGTGCGTTACGGGTGTCTCGGGCTCGGGTAAGTCGTCGCTTATAAATGGCACGTTACGACCTATTATGTCGCGCCTATTGTATCGCTCGTTGGATCAGCCGCTGAAGTATGCGGCTATCGAGGGCGTTGAACATGTCGATAAGCTCGTGGTTGTCGACCAGTCGCCCATAGGGCGCACGCCACGTAGTAACCCTGCGACATATACCAATGTCTTTGCCGATATACGTAAGCTCTTCGAGCAGACCCCCGATGCACAGATTCGTGGCTATAAGGCGGGGCGCTTCTCCTTCAACGTGAAGGGTGGCCGCTGCGAGGAGTGTCGTGGTGCGGGACACCAGACTATCGAGATGAACTTCCTCCCCGACGTATATGTTAAGTGCCGCGCATGTGGTGGTCGCCGCTATAACCGCGAGACACTGGAGGTGAAGTATAAGGGTAAGAGCATCAACGACGTCCTGGATATGACGATAAATATGGCTGTCGAGTTTTTCGAGCATATACCTTCGATATATCAGAAGCTACGTGCCATTCAGGAGGTAGGCTTGGGTTACCTCACGCTCGGCCAGCCCTGTACGACGCTCTCGGGTGGCGAGTCGCAACGTATTAAGCTTGCTGCTGAGCTTGCCAAGCGCGATACGGGGCGCACGCTCTACATCCTCGATGAGCCTACTACGGGACTCCATTTCGAGGATATACGCCAGCTGTTGGATGTCATCAACCGCCTTGTCGACTGTGGCAATACGGCTATCGTCATCGAGCATAACCTGGATGTGGTGAAGGTCGCCGACTGGATTATAGATATGGGCCCCGAGGGTGGCCGCGAGGGTGGTCGCATCGTCGCTGAGGGTACCCCTGAGGATATTATGAATACCGCGGAGAGCTATACGGGACACTATCTGCGTAAGATGATATAGCAATAGAGCCAACCGAGAGGTTGGCTCTATTGCTATATCATGGTCTATCGCCTTACAGCAGGCGGTTTGTGCGCTCGTCGGGGAATACAACCTTGGGCTGGAAGGTCTTGGCCTCCTCAAAGTCCATGAAGCCGTAGCCCATGATTATCACGATGTCGCCCACGGCGGTCTTACGTGCCGCAGCGCCATTTAGACATATACAGCCACTGCCACGCTCGCCACGTATGACATACGTCTCGATGCGCTCGCCGTTGTTGTTATTGACGATTTGTACCTTCTCGCCCTCGATAAGACCTGCGGCATCCATCAAGTCCTCGTCGATGGTGATGCTGCCGACATAGTTTAGATTCGCCTCCGTGACGCGCACGCGGTGAATCTTCGATTTCATCCTCTCGATATACATAGTTTGGGTCGTTTTCGTTACTTAATCTTGATGTTGTCTATGAGGCGTATGTTGCCTGCCTGCACGGCGCAGCAGCCCTGAATACGCTCGGCATCGCTCCACTTCTCGACCCTCTGCATTGTGCGGGCATCGACAGCCTCGAAGTAGATGGTCTTGAGCAAGGGGTTAGAGTCGATGGTCGCAATCACCCACTCGGTGAGCTCTGCGGGGCTCATCGTGGCGCTACGCTCGGCACACTGCTTGATGGTGGCGTAGATGTGGGGTGCAGCCTTGCGGTGCTCGGGAGTGAGGAGCTCGTTGCGTGACGAGAGCGCGAGGCCGTCGTCACCGCGGACTATGGCACACTCGACAATATCGATGTCGATAGCGAGCTGCTCGACCATAGCCTTAATCACGGCAATCTGCTGAAAGTCCTTCTCTCCGAAGTATGCGCGTGCGGGACGCACGAGGTCGAAGAGGCGGCTTACTACCTGAGCCACGCCATTGAAGTGACCGGGGCGTGTGGCACCCTCCATAACCTTGTCCACAAGGCCGAAGTCGAACACGCGGGTATCGGGCTCGGGGTATATCACCTCCACCGTCGGCATAAAGACGATGTCGGCACCTGCAGCCTCCAGTGTGGCGCAGTCAGCCTCGGGTGTGCGGGGATAGTTTTTGAGGTCGTTCTTATCGTTGAACTGCGTGGGGTTTACGAATACGCTCACCACCACGGTGTCATTCTCCTTACGAGCACGCTCTACGAGTGAACGGTGTCCTGCGTGCAATGCG
Source organism: Alistipes sp. (assembly GCA_017517705.1). GTDB lineage: Bacteria > Bacteroidota > Bacteroidia > Bacteroidales > Rikenellaceae > Alistipes. The sequence goes on along the minus strand of JAFWYM010000007.1, from coordinate 868 downwards.
CCCATCGTGGGCACGAAGCCTACGCCCTCTTTTGGGGTGTTGGCCAAAGCTGCGTTTAGGTCAGCTACAGTTGTTACTACTATCATAATGCCTTTATGAATGTTGGCGCAAAGTTACAAACTTAAATGAAGATAGCAAACATACGATGCTAAAAAATAGCCTTTAGCCCCGTGAAAAGGGCTTTTCGGGTGTAATATTTAGTTGTTATTTGGCTATTTGCCAGAAAAATGATATATTTGCGTAATAAAAACTCCACTTTAATACTATGACCCAACAAGAGTTCTATAGCCGCTATAGCTATAACCCTATGACCGATACGCTCGGCAGGGGAGGCTTTGGCGCGGTGTTTAAGGCGTATGATAAAGTTGACGACCTCTATGTGGCGCTCAAGGTTTCGCAGGTCGACCTGCGAAATCCCGAGCTGCGCCTTCGCGAGGAGGTGAAGAAGGCTAAGGAGCTGAACCATCCCAATGTGGCACGCTATGAGGCTTGCTACACCTTTCCCACCACCTCGGGTGAGGAGGATATTGCCGTTATGCGCTACTACGAGGCGGGCAGCCTCGAGACTATTATACGCACGACGCAGCTCAGTCTCGAGGAGCGCTACGATATCTTGCGACAAATACTCTTGGGTATAGACTACCTCCATACACATAAGATCATCCACCGCGACCTCAAGCCCCAGAATGTACTTATCGTGCACCATGCGAGTGGTTACATCCCTAAGATCACCGACTTCGGCATCTCGAAGCAACTCGATGATGGTGAGAGCTCGGCTGTGAGCAACTCGGTGCTTGGTGGCACCCGAGCCTACGCCTCTCCCGAGCAGCTTGCCGAGAAGAATATACGCAAGAATACCGACTTGTGG
>JAFWYM010000006.1 GCA_017517705.1 Alistipes sp. | reverse complement strand
CTCGGCGACGGTAATCGTAGCCGATGCGGTAAATCCACCATCGACGGTGGTAACGGTAACGGTAGTCTCGCCAATAGCCACAGCCTTAACTACACCATTCTTAACGGTGGCAACAGCATCGTCTGCTACGCTCCACTCAACGCCCTTATTTGTGGCGTTCGCAGGGGCAACCGTAGCCGTCAGGGTGACACTATCGTCAACCTCAAGTGCGACAGCGTTTGTATTGAGCGATACGCCGGTCACAGCAACAACCTTCGGCTTGTCCGTGCCAGGATCATTCTTCTTGCAGCCCGCAAACAACAGCGCCACAGCTGCGAGTGCTAAAAGTAGATAGTTTTTCATAATACTTAAATATTTAGGGTTAAACATCTATTGAGGGATACGACAAAAAACAGCAAGGCAGGAGAGATGCTCTCGGACACTCTCCTGCCTGTAATTTGTAACTATTTGATTTACAACGCTATACCCCCCCCCTAAAAGAAGTTATCGAAGCCGACAACGGCAAAGATATGTTGGTGAGGTTACGCATAATATATCATATTATCTATCGCAAATATACGAAAACCTTTCGTAAATTCCAAATAAATGTAAATAATAGATTATTCAGCCTCCTTTTTGCATCATTACCTTACTTCACAGAATCCCTATTCGTCTATCTCCTGCTCATCCTCCACAACACGACGTTCGTTGCGACGTTCGACAAACATTCTTCGGAGCATCATAGAGAAACATACCACGACAATAACAGCACTTGTCGCATATACGACAGTTTGGTTCATGCCATCTCCGAGGAGCTCGAGCAACGACTTATCGCGATACGATAATACGTGCAGAGCATAGGCAAAGGCGTTGTTGCACATGTGCAGGATTATAGGCGCGATAATGGAGCGTCGTGCGATATAATAGTAGCTAAATACAACACCCACAATAAGAGCCTCGATGATGATTATAGGCTCGAGGTGGACAATACCGAAGGCCAATGCCGAGAGCGAAGCAGAGGTCAAGGGCGAACTATTGCGATGCAGGATGTTGTACAACCTGCCACGGAAGATCATCTCCTCAAATATAGGGGCGAGGATAACAATGCTAATGAGTGTAAACGCGCCATCGGGGAATGTTCTACTATCCGTAGGTAGCAATTCGCTAAGTGGCGCGAGCACCACAGATAATGCAAAGAGGAGAATGACACCCGTAAGTATAGCCACTGGGTTAAAGCCCCGCCGCGAGTTATCGATGGGCACAACGCTTCCAAAGGTAACACGCTCAAGGAGCGTTGTGGCGGTAAAACATAGGAGCATCGAGACGAAGTAGATGCACATATAGATATAGTCGGTCACTACCCCATCGCTAAAGCTAAGCACACCAATGGTCACGGCGAGTTGCAGCAATGCAAATATCACGATAAATGCGGCCAACAGCGCAATGTTTTTAATAAAACCCTTCATATTCAACGTATAGTGTTACGGGCATCCCACACCGTACATCTGTCATTTACGAGCAGTGGGGACAAAAATCAAACAAAGATAGATAATTTTCCAGAATCGTAGGCTTAAATCCGATAAAATTTACTACTTTTGCACGTATTATTTGTTTAGAAAGTAAAGAGCAAAATATAGATGGCAAAAGTTGTTGCATTAGCGAATCAAAAGGGAGGTGTTGGTAAGACCACAACGGCCATAAACTTAGCTGCCTCGGTGGCACTATTAGGCAAAAAGGTACTCCTTATCGATGCCGACCCACAGGCAAATGCCACGTCGGGTTTGGGTTTCGACATAAACCTTGCGGGCATATATGAGTGTATAGTAGGTGAGTCGCGTGCCGAGGATGTAATCCTTCACTCGGAGGATGTCAAGAAGCTATGGATACTACCCTCTTCTATCAACCTCGTTGCTGCCGACACTGAGCTCTCGACGATGGAGAATGCCCACCACGTGATTAAGGGCATCGTCGACTCCGTACGCGAAGCATACGACTATATCTTCATCGACTGCTCGCCATCGCTCGGCTTCACGACGGTGAATATACTCACGGCAGCCGACTCTGTGCTTGTACCCGTGCAGTGCGAGTATTTGGCATTGGAGGGATTGAGCAAGCTACTCAACACCATCAAGATGGTCAAGAGCCGTCTGAATCCTGCGCTATACATCGAGGGCTTCGTACTCACAATGTATATGCGTAACAAACTCAACAACCAGGTTGTGAGCGAGGTACGCGAGCACTTTGGCGACATGGCGTACGAGACCATCATCCAGCGCAACATACGTCTGGGCGAGGCCCCCTCGCACGGCAAGCCCATCATGCTCTACGACGCCTCGGCAACGGGTGCCGTGAACTACCTAAACCTCGCTCGTGAGTTTCTCAAGCGAAACCGTAAACCTTCAACGCAAAAGTAAGAACCTATGACAGCACAGAAAAATAGGGGTCTTGGTCGTGGCCTCGATGCACTCTTCGGCACGGCAAACCCCACACAGCAGTCAACGCCCATGTCGGAGATGGCAGAGGTGGCCATCGCAGACATCGAGCCCAACCCACTCCAGCCCCGTAGCATCTTCGACGAGGATGCCCTTAAGGAGCTCTCGGAGTCTATAGCTCAACTCGGAGTCATACAGCCCATCACGCTCAAGCGTCGCAAGGATGGTCGCTATACCATCATCAGTGGTGAGCGTCGTTGGCGCGCCTCGCAGATGGCCGGCCTCGAGCATCTCCCGGCATATATCCGCGAGGTGGAAGATGAGGATCTGCACGCCATGGCCCTCGTGGAGAACATCCAACGCGAGAATCTCAACGCCATAGAGATAGCTCTCGGTATGCAGCGTCTCATCGACGAATGTGGCCTCACACAGGAGGCTATGGCTGAGAAAGTGGGCAAAAAACGCTCTACGGTGTCAAATTATATGCGTCTATTGTCACTGCCCTCTGAGGTACAACTCGCGCTAAAGGAGGGTATCATTTCCATGGGACATGCTAAGGCTATTGCTACACTCGACACAGAGTTGCAGCTCAAGGCTCTTAAGCGCTGTGTGAAGAAGAGCCTCTCGGTACGTCAGGCCGAGATGCTGGCCAAGAAGATGGCCGAGGAGTCGGTGCGTGGCAATGACATAGAGAGCGAGGAGGAGTATCCCGAGTCGTACTCGCGCCTTGTTGTAGAGTTCGAGCGCGTACTTGCGGAGAACATCGCGATCAAGCGCACAAAGAGTGGCAGCTGCCGTATAACCATCGAGTGCTCGACAGAGGCCGACGTGGAAAAGCTTATCACGAAGCTCGGTAAGATAAAATAAAACGTAACGCTGCTCGTTAGTAATACTAAGATGAATAGAGGAACAATCATAGGCATAGTCTTAACCATCGTAGCTATGGCTACCATGGCGTTCGACGTCTCTGCCCAGGAGCTCAACCTTAACCGTGAGCGACTGAGGGGCAACGTGCGCACCATCAATCAGGGTGGTCTTGTGCCTATCGACTCTGCCGCAATACTCCGTGCTCAGGCCGAGGCTGCAGCACGCCGCGACTCGATATACTATCGTCATATCGACTCGTTGGCATCGAGCGAGAATATCCTCTACGACCAGCTGCCCGCCGAGACACGCGACTCGCTCCGCGCGGTGATTGCCACAAGACTCAAGCGCGACTCTATGATTCATAGCAAGGGCGACAGCATCGCCCCCGATGGTCGACGCATACGTCTAAATAAGCGCGGGGAGGTACGTACTCCTTTCATAAGTGACTCAATGGGATTGTCGAAGGTATGCTGGCTATCGCTACCACTGCCCGGCTTCGGACAGATATACAACAAGCAATACTGGAAACTCGGTATCCTCTACCCCGTTGTCGGCGCATCGGTAGGTATGTTCGTGTATGAAAATAGGCAGTACAAGCCTCTTAAGGCAGAGTACGACCAATATCTCATCGACAATGGCTATATGCGTACTCCCGACCTCGATAAGATACAGACAAAGATGATACGCCACAACACCATGCGCCAGATATATGCAGGTGTTGCCATCGCCTCATATCTATACTTCATAGGCGACGCCGCCGTGAACTACTCGACAAACGAGGTGTCGCAGGTAAAGAAGGCAACAACCCTCTCAACAATCTTTCCCGGCGCGGGTCAGGTGTTTAATAAGAGCTACTGGCGTGTTCCCATAGTCATCGGCGGTATGGCCTCGACAATATACACCATAGACTGGAATAACCGTGGTTATAAGCGTTTTAAGACAGCATATACGCTACGTGTGGATTACGACAAGAACCCGGACAAATACCCCGGAGGTGCTGCCGACGAATTCCGTGGCGCCTACTCGGCAACATTCCTCAAGAACCTGAAGGACAGTTATCGCCGTAATCGCGACTTGTGTATCATCCTCACCGCAGGCGTCTACCTCCTAAACATCCTCGATGCACACGTTGATGCCCATCTTCAAGACTACGACATCTCGGACGACCTATCGATGAACCTCGAACCCTACTTCGATTATACACCAGTAGGTTCGCAACCTGTCTATGGCGTCAACATGAGCCTTAAATTCTAACATACGATGAAGTTATCCTCGCTTAAGAGCCTGATTGTAGGGCTCCTCATACTGCTAACCGCCACAACAGCCTATGCCGACTACGAAGCACAACGTCCCAAGAGGCGCCGTAGCCAAAAGCAGTATACCTCACCCGAAGAGATTAAGGCCGAGCGCGATAGCATCGCGCGTGACACCCTCGTCATCACCGAGATAGTTTCAGCCTCAACAACAGCGCCTGAGCCTCGTCGCAACACCCCTGAGCAGATAGACTCCGTAATTGCAATGTGGCGTGCAACAGCCTCGGTGGAGGCCTACGAGCGCTACTTCAACGACTTCCTCGCCGTGAGCGAGCGTATCGACACGACACTATTAAACGACAGCATCGACTCCATCTATGTGGCACGCCTCGAAGCTCTGATGTCACCCGTGCCATTAGAGTACAACCACGAGGTGCGCACAGCCATCGAGCGCTTCATCGCTCCCGCCTACGCTACAAAGATGAGCTATGCCTACTACTACTTCCCGATGATCGAGGAGGAGTTCATAATTGCAGGCATACCCATCGAGCTACGCACATTAGCCGTCGTAGAGTCCGGCTTAAACCCCTTAGCCGAATCGCGCAGTGGAGCTAAGGGTATATGGCAGTTTATGCCGTCGACGGGCAAGGAGTACGGCTTAGAGATAAACTCCCTCGTCGACCAGCGTTGCAACCCACGTCTTGCCACACGCGCTGCCTGTCGCTACCTTAAGAGTATGTACCAACTTTATGGCGATTGGACACTTGCAATAGCCTCATACAACTGCGGCCCCGGCAACGTAAATAAGGCCATCACACGCTCCGGAGGCAACAAATATGACTACGATGGCTCATTCTGGGATGTCTACGAGCACCTCCCACGCGAGACACGCAACTATGTCCCCCTATACATGGGTGCCACATACGCCTTCGCATACCACAAAGCTCATGGCGTCGACTACCCCACACCCCCTATGCCATTGGCTACCGACACCATCATGATCAACCGCCCGCTACACCTCGAACAGGTATCATCGACCATTGATGTGAGCCTCGAAGTATTGCAGATGCTCAATCCCGAGTATCGACTATCGATAATCCCCGCGACAACAAAGAGCTACCCTCTCACACTCCCCGCAGAGCGCGTCTCTGAGTTTATCACCCACCAGGACTCGATATATGCCAAGGATACCACATACCTCAAGGAGTATGTCATCCACGCTAATATCGAGAAGAAGCGCAACGAAGCCCCTCCTGCTACATACTACACCGTGAAGAAGGGCGACACGCTTGGTGGCATTGCCAGGAAGTATGGCCGCACTGTCAAGCAGCTTATGACATGGAATAATATCAAGAATGCTAACACCCTGCGCATAGGTCAACGCCTCCGCGTGAGCCCCAACTAATGAGATGATTACCGAGCACCTTGACACGACAACGACAATCGTAGCACCAGCCACAGCGCCTGGTGGTGCCGTCATGGTCATACGCCTTAGCGGCGACCGCGCCATAGCCATCGCCGACAGACTCTTTCGCGGTCGCAGGCCCCTTAGCGATGCCGAGGGCTATACGCTGCACTACGGCCATATTGTCGACGACAAGGGAGAGACGATTGACGACGTTGTTGTAGCACTCTTCCGCGCACCACACTCATACACGGGTGACGACATTGTGGAGATAACGGCACATGGCTCGGAGTATATCACTGCTGAAATCCTCCGTCTCGCCATCGAATATGGTGCCGTGATGGCTATGCCTGGGGAGTTCACACGCCGAGCCTTCCTCGCTGGTAAGATGGACCTAAGTCGCGCTGAGGCTGTTGCCGATATCATAGCCTCGGACTCACGCTGGTCGCATAACGTCGCCTCCACACAGATGCGCGGAGGATACTCCGCAAAACTCGGAGAGCTACGCGGTGAGCTACTACGACTATCGTCACTCCTCGAACTCGAACTCGACTTCTCGGAGGAGGATGTGGAGTTTGCCGACCGCTCAACACTGAGACTACTCCTCGATAACATAGGAACACAACTCACAACGCTGACATCATCTTTTGCATTAGGTAATGTACTAAAAAATGGTGTTACAGTGGCAATTATAGGCAAGCCAAATGCTGGCAAGAGCACACTACTCAATGCCCTCGTCGAAGATGACAGAGCCATGGTCTCCGACATCGCGGGCACTACGCGCGATGCGATAGAGGCAACGACTGTTATTGACGGCATACGCTACCGCTTCATCGACACTGCGGGCATACACCAGACGACAGATAGACTTGAGCAGATGGGCATCGAGCGCACACATCGTACTATGTCTAACGCCTCAATCATCCTTCACCTCACGACGGCAGACGAGCCCACGTTTGAAGATGTAGAGCTTGGCCCTGAGCAACACTATGTGCGTGTAGTGAATAAGATAGACACGTGCGCCAAGGATAAGAGATACGACAGCGACGTTATCCCTATCTCTGCACAACGAGGCATGGGACTTGACATGCTACGTCAACATCTCCGCGCTCTTGTTGACACAAGTAGCCTTAACGCTGGGAGTGTTGTTGTCACAAATATGCGCCACTATGCGGCATTGAAGAGCGCCCATGAGGCTCTTGGCGATGCCCTTCAGGCTGTTGACAACAACCTCAGTGGCGACCTTATAAGCGAAGATATCCGCCGCATCCTTCACCACCTGGGCGAAATCACCGGCGAGATAACCTCCGACGACATCCTCCACACCATCTTCTCCCATTTCTGCATCGGGAAGTAAATTTGCGTGCCAATAACAAACGATGATAAAACATTTTATCACAAAGCGCTCATTTTGAGCGCTTTTTTGTTCTTGGTGATAAAACCCATTTATTACTGTTTATCATCGTTACGCAATATTTCTTCGCCCTATTTCACCCCCAATGTCCAATGTCATCATTCAAGAAAATTTTAAGTGCTTGATTGAGCGGATTTTGCAATGAAGTGCAACGAGGTGCAATGGAGTGCAATGGGCTGCAATGAAATGGCGAAATAAATTCTACATTCTACACGAAAGTATTATTTATCCCTCCTAGGACATCGTCAGTGAAAATTTCGCCGGTTATTTCGCCTAGGTTGTGGACACCTCCCAAATATCGCTAATATGAGCAAGATTGAAGTTAAAAAAGTTTGTCAGTTTTGCGGCAAAGAATTTATCGCCCAGAAACTGAGTACCAGGTTTTGCTCTCACAAATGTTCACAGCGAAGCTACAAGGTTCGCCTACGAGAGCAAAAGTTAGAAAAAGTTGTGCATCAAGAAAACCTTCCAGACATTTCCCCCACTACCCTTAAAAAGGAATATCTGTCATGCGAGGATGTAGCCGAGCTTATGGACATATCCAGCACAACAGTATACAGATATTGTGTTACGGGTAAGATGAATTGTATCAGGATGAATAGAAAAATTTTATTAATATATCACAGGTGTACAACAATTTCATGATAATTTCCACTCAATTTCCAAAGCACACCAAATCCCTGTTATTTTTTTTAACTTGCTGTAGCTCAATGCATTGGTGCAAAATTACTGAAATTTCTGTAAAGTTCCAAATTCATCTAGTGGTTTACCCGCCAATCAGTTAGGGATTTTTATTGTACACCATGAGTATATTAACTAAAATTTGCGTAACCATAAACATAGTAGTGGAGAAGTTAATAATTTAAAGACTTTTGCAAATAATGAACTACTCTTGGCAATAAAGTCGTATTAAATGCGTTTTACTAATATTTTTGATTACTTTTGTTACAATGAAGAATATTGACATATGAAAGCTACACAAATAATGCTATGTTTCTGCCTTGTAGGTGCTATTATATTGGCATTGATTCCACATATTCTTTGGTTTCTGGGCTGGTGCATTGGCATAATAGTAGATTTACATATACCGTACAGACTCTTCGGGGGTTTAGCAATTATACTGGTAGTGCTATTTTGGAGCCTTATGGCGTATGGATATTTCGTTGGTCGATGGAAGGTTGAATCAATCAAAGTTGAGTATGCCCACAAGGATATACCGCAGGCGTTTAATGGCTTCAAGATTGTGCATATTTCAGATTTGCATTTATCGACATTTGATGATTCTCCAGAAAAATTTAAGAAATTTATAGATGAAATCAACAGCCACTCTCCCGACTTGATATGTTTCACTGGAGATATGGTAACCATAGGAAGAAGCGAGGCCGAGCCTTATGCAGACATT
>JAFWYM010000005.1 GCA_017517705.1 Alistipes sp. | reverse complement strand
TTTTTGGTCATTTGAAGGATCATCTACGACTGCACCGAGGACTCTCGGACGACCATTTTAGAGATTTTATTAAATGGTATTTGTATTTACAAAGTAATCAGGGGAAAGTCGCCAAAAAGAGAGAGCGAGAAGAATAATCTTCTCGCCCAATCTTAGCGCCGATAAGCGCCACTTTTTGCATCATTACCAAAAAAGCTGGAGCACCGAAGCGCTCCAGCTCATTATCAGTTGTTAATCAGTAAATCGTATTAAATCCACCCTGCATCTACCGTGTTACCCTGCGTGAAGTTCTCGGTAGAGGCGCCCGGAGAGGCGCCCGTAGGGCCATCAGGATTCGATACACGTGTCCATGTACTATTAACCATAATCGGATCAAAGTAGCCAAGGCCTGCGCCATCGTAGCCATAGTAGTAAATCAGCATCTTATCTTCAGTGGCTTCGCTACTCTCAAACGTCAGCGTATCGCCATTGAGCGTAGCCACGAGATGGCCATAGAGTCTGATGTAATTATCATTATTGACAATAGTGAATATACCCGAGCCAACAGAGTCTATCATCGGATCGGCAATATGCTCACCTGCGATGAGATAGAACTTGTCGTCGATAAAGTAAGCACGCATAGAGTCATCGGCTGCATGACCTAAGCTAAGACCCTTAACGATATAGCTTGAGCCCTCATACTCCTCCTCGATAGTCACCGTCGAATAGTTCTCATAGTAGCTACCTTCAAAATCATTGAAGCTTATGTTCCACGTTCCGGCATAGCTACTATAGGCAGCACTGCTCTCACGGATATGTGGTGTCTCGGTACGCACCTCGAAGGCTACGAGGTTGCCATAGTTGCCATCAGCATCGTAGGGCAACAGCATGATGATATATCTGGTGTCGGCATTCTCATACCTCAACTCTAATGTGCTTTTGGTGTTGTGAGCATAACTTTCACCATTCAGCATCGCCTCGTAACTATTATTATCGATTGTATCGAGGTCGAACGATGGATTCTTATACCAGGTATACTTATACGATGCCCAATTGCCGCTAAGCTCAAGCGTTATCCATGTGTCGCCACACTCTGCTACATAATCTATGGTCACATCGCTATGCGTATACTCCGGCGTTGTCATCGTCTTCACATTATAAGCCAAACTACCATCCACGCCCTCGGCAATGACTACAAAAGTATACGTTGTTGCGGGAGTTAGATTCTTCAACGGGAATGTGTGTGAAGCAGATGTGACAGTATAACTATCATATCCGTACAAATTTGCAAAGACCAACTGAGGATTCGATGTGAAAAACTCCAAATAATCGCCAGCATAAATAGCTTTGTAGAAACACTCTACATCGCCCGTAAAGCTGTATGTGTAGTCGACGCTGTGTGGCGTGATATTCTCAAAAGCTATATCAACACCTACAGCATCGCCAAACTCGGCAACATTGGTATATGTTATCTCAGACGACTCGATGTTACCATCAGCATCCCTGCCTATGAATACATAGGTATACTCCATGTTAGGCTCAACCTTTACATCAAATGTTGCACTATCTACCCATTGGGTCATCAACCAATTGTTGCAAATGTCCACAATCGTCCAATCGGGATGTTGCTCCTTCATTTCCTCATACTCCGAAGTATAAGCCCATCCTACGAATGCAGCATTACACTCCTCAGCGCGTGTTAGGTCGAGTGACACCGTATTCCACGTGCTACGCTCCACGTTAACAGCACCCGCAAACATGGGCACATCGGGGGTTGCACTGATGTCGATAGGAGCCAACGGAAGCACCTCGTTACGCTTGATAGCCACGTCGACCTGCGCCTCGCGGACAACCTGTGTGCCATCGGTGCAGTTGACCTCAATCTTAAGGCTGCCGTAGGTTGCAGGAGGAACAAGCACGTAGAAAGCCTCGGGCTCCGTGCCGAGCGTAACGCCCACATTCGCCAAGGTCAACACCTTGCTACCCTCAACGGCACGCAGCGACAGATTTTCGAGCGTAACCTCGAACTCGCCGGCAAGCACTACATCGTTGTTGCTGATGACGATATTGTCGATAGTACCCGTACCTACAAGCTGGAACTTGATAATACCCATAAGGTTGCGGAAGGTGATATCCGTCTCATTTTCGCTGAATGTCGCAACCATAGGGTTGGTGTTGTTGGCAAACGAGCCACGCTTGTATGTCTGCTCCTCGGGTGTAAGAAGTGTCGTAGCACTTGCCCACATATCTGCGGGGTATGCAGCAACATAGTCGCCCGTAGCACTCTCGGGCAAGACACCCTTAAACTTAGCTGTCGTAGTATTCTTGCCTTCCGTCATCGTGAATCTGTGCACATCCACATCTCCAAAGACGAATATCGCGTCGTTAGCCGACCATAGCACCTCACCCCTATCGTTCATCGATGTGCGTGTAGACTCTACGGTGGCGGTAAGCACCGTCTCCTCAGGTTCGGGCTCGGGCTCAGGCTCGGGCTCAGGCCCGGGGTTGGGAGTCACGGGGTCGTTGGTACAACCCACAATAAGAGCGACAGATGCAACAGCGACACCAAAAGCTCTAAACAATGATTTATACTCTCTTTTCATAATATTTATTTTTTATCTATTCAACACTAATATCCTATCGCTATGGTCTTGTCTATTTCCACACAGGGTCAAACTCCTCAGAAAAAACAAACTGCTCGGTGCCACCCGTACCTTCATCCAAGTCGTGGAAGCCGAGCTTCGGAGCTCCGCTGTACACAATATGGTAGATTTCAGAGCCAATGGCTACATAAGCCTCGATGCCATCAGCCTTAGCTGTGAGCACGGCAGAATCAAAAGCTACACCCCAAATCTCACCTCCTTCTATAGAGGTGCAATACCAGTTGAACCCCGCCATCACAACATCTGTGGTTAGGTCATTCATAATTATAGTTCTGGGGTATGCCGTTCTATCTACCGCGTTGAAACTTATGGTAAACAAGAAGTTATTACCAGTCTCTACACTTGTCCAGCCCTCGACAATGGGGGTGTCCGTAAGGAAGAACTGTGTTGAACACTCCATTCCATATCCATTAATATCCTCGGCGTACTCCATACCAAACATGTAGGGCATCTCGAACTCTATATACTCCAAGGGGATGTTACCGGGCTCTACATTATGGCGCATAACCCACACCTCGCTCTTATTGCTGTCGTACCATACGTCGTAGCCCAAACCGGGGATAACATCTACATTTATATCAGAGCTGTCTGTCAACGACACTGCAATGGGAGCATCCGTATCGTAGATGTCCGACGATGGCACACCAAAAGCAGTGCTCCAATCACCATTTATACGAATCTTAAAGCGTTGAGCAGTGAATACAATGTTGGGAGCATAATACCAGCCGTCACCCATGTAAGACATCACAGTATCCTCACCCCAAGAGTTATTCAACAGAGTGCCGACAACACCGTATGTCACCTCTCCGGCGATAGCATCAGCAATATCATCGCCCGCAGCCATAACGTAGAACTGCTCGTTCTCCAAATCCAAGTAGAGGTCGTAAGTACCATCGGCCTCAATAACGATATTGGCGCCATAATATGCAGCGTCGTAGTAGTGTCCGGCCGAGATAGAGCTATTGCCGTTGTAGCCATAGTTGTCGTATGTCCACGTGTCGCCAAGTACAAACTTAAACTCGTCACCCGCAACAAGCTCTACGCCATAGGCAACCACCATAGCGCCATCGTTGAGCACCTCCATAGGGACGCTGTTGTCGGGAGCCCACTCATTGAACGAACCTACAACGCCCCAATCCTTAACTGTAGGCATCTCGGGGGCCTCAACCTTGATTACGGGCGAGAGCGGTGTAATAACGCCACGCTCTACCGTTACGGCATTTGTCGCTGTCACCGTGAAGCTGCTATTCGCATTGTTGAAGTACATCGTAACCTCAAGCTCGTTGATAGTACATGGAGGACATACTACGTAGAACGACTGAGGCTCGCTCGTAAGCTCTACATTGATGTTCTGGATGCTCGTATAATAGTAGCCAGAGAACCAATCAGGAATCTCGAGAGTCTCGGGGTCAAACATATAGTCACCCGTGAGATAGTTCTCCTCCAGGGCATCGTGCAACGACAACGACTCCAGCAGACCGCTACCTGCGATGTCTACGCGGATGATACCGGCGACATTCTTAAAGGCGAGGCTGTTGTCCTCGGCGTTGTAGGCTGCTATCATCGGCACAGCACCCAAATTAGTGTCTCTATCGTAGCCCGTACCGAAGCTGCCGGCAACATAGTTCTGATTCTCAAGATAACCATTGGTGGGGTTCCACCAATAGCCGTAAGTGGCATATATCACGCCATCCGACGACTCGGGAAGGTAGCCCTCGAAGACTGCCGTCGTCGTGCCTGCACCCTCAACAATGACGAAATCATTTTTGGTATTACCATACAAGGATATCACGTCGTTCTCCGACCATAGCACCTCGAGATTCTCGCCCAACGAGGTACGTGTCACGTCCATCGAGGCGGTTATTCTAACCTTCTCGGCAACAGGAGGCAACGTGTTGTCCACTCCTGCATCCTTACTACACGATACTACACCGAGTACCAATGCAAATAACCATAAAATTCTACTCTTCATAATGTAATTTATTAATTGTTAAATATCTTTTATTTTTACTTTTTAGTTTATCAAACACCCTCATCTACAAATATTAATAACCATAATAAAGCATACTTTGCATATTTTTTTCAAAAATATGAATACGTAAATACCCCTCCCCTCAGGGAGTTATGCGATTTACGTGTTTTTTTGCTACGATGTTTAAGACTATTTCACTACTACAAATATATAAAATAATATCTAAGTTCCAACTATTTATATAAATATTTTTTCGCATGTGTTTTTGTAACTGTTATCATTAAAGGAGAAATTACACCACTAAAAAGAGATTGTTAATAACCTTGTTTATAACTACGAAATAACTATTAATAAATAGTCGCGCGCGAAGCGTTGCCATTTGCGAGAAAATATCTACTTTTGTGGATGTGTTAAATTGTAAACTATGGCAAAGCAGTATAAGAAAGCATCGGAGAACAATAGCGAGGCATTTGCTCGCATGACGGGGCTGGATGGCACCGTACCACCTCAGGCCACAGAGCTTGAGCAGGCTGTGCTCGGAGCATTGATGTTGGAGAAGGATGCCATCATCGACGTGCAGGAGTATGTCAAGGTCGAAACATTCTACCTCGAGGAGCACCGCACGATATTCAAGGCCATTCAGGATCTATCGTTCGAGATGAAGGCCATAGACCTCTACACCGTGACAGAACGCCTCAAGGCACAGAAGGAGTTGCAAAAGGTCGGTGGCGCAGCATATCTGGCGGAGCTAACGCAGAAGGTTGCCTCGGCAGCACACGTGGAGTTCCACGCCAAGATTATCGCGCAGAAGTATGTCCAGCGCGAGCTTATACGCTCAGCAACGGAGATCGAGCGTCGCTCCTACGACGAGGAGGTGGATGTCACCGAGCTCATAGGCTTTGCCGAGCAGGAGATATTCCGCGTATCCGAGGGTAACGTCAAGCGCTCGGTACTCGCCGCCTCAGATATTCTACGCAAGGCGCTGGCACAGATCGAGGAGGCCTCAAAGACGGCAGGCGAGTATAACGGTGTGCGCTCGGGATTTACCGACATCGACAGCGTGACCCTCGGCTGGCAGCCCTCCGACCTCATAATCATCGCAGCACGTCCCTCGATGGGTAAGACAGCCTTCGTGCTAACCATGGCACGCAACATGGCCGTAGAGTTTAAGACACCCGTGGCGTTCTTCTCGTTGGAGATGTCGTCGGTGCAGCTTATGAATCGTCTTATTGTCGCCGAGACACAGCTCAACTCGAAGGATCTGCGCACGGGTAACCTTACGGCAGCGCAGTGGACACACCTCGAGAAGAACACCGTGGAGCTCGGTCGCGCACCACTATACATAGACGACACCCCGGCACTCTCGGTATACGAGTTCCGCTCGAAGGCACGACGTCTTAAGACGCAGCACGACATACAGCTCATCATCATCGACTACCTTCAGCTGATGACCGCCGCCACGCCCGAGACACGTGGTAACCGCGAGCAGGAGGTGTCGCTCATATCGCGCACACTGAAGGCCATAGCCAAGGAGCTCAACGTGCCTATCATAGCCCTCTCGCAGCTAAGCCGTAATGTCGAGAACCGCGGTGGCACCAAGCGCCCGCAGCTCTCGGACCTCCGTGAGTCGGGAGCCATAGAGCAGGATGCCGACGTTGTAGCCTTCATACACCGCCCCGAGTACTACGGCCTCACGGTCGACGAGAACAATATGCCCACGGCAGGCATGGCCGAGATCATCATCGCCAAGCACCGTAATGGCGAGGTGACGGATGTGCCGCTACGCTTCATCAAGGAGCAGGCTAAGTTTGCCGATGCCGACGCCTCGATCACAGCTACGGCGATGAGTGGTGGCGCCGGCTACCAGCCCCAGGAGAGCTACGACGACTTCTCGTCGAGTGGCAACAGACCTATGGGCATAGCCCCTGATGGCATGTCGGGCGGCATGTCGGGCGTGCCCAACGAGTTCGACATCGCACCATTCTAACAACGGGATCGGACTGCTATGGATTTAGGGATAAGCTATATACAAAAGTAGGAAGCATTAATTACTCACTACTCACTACTCATTACTAATTGAATTAGCCGTGTTCATAAAGGTACATACAGGCGCTATTGCGGGCATCGAGGCTGTGGAGGTCACGGTGGAGGTCAACGTCGCAGGCGGAGGCATCGGCCTCTTCATCGTCGGCCTCCCGGACAACACCATCAAGGAGAGCCACGAGCGCATACAGGCGGCCTTCGAGAACTCGGGATATAGACTCCAGGCGAAGAAGACCGTCGTCAACCTCGCCCCCGCCGACCTGCGCAAGGAGGGCTCGCAGTACGACCTCCCCATTGCTGTGGGCATCCTCGCAGCCACGGAGCAGATAACGACAACGATGCTCGAGGAGTCGATGTTCATCGGCGAACTCTCGCTCAACGGCACACTACGCCCCGTAAAGGGTGTGCTGCCACTCGTGGCTATGGCTCGCAGCGCGGGATATAAGCGTGTATTTATGCCCCAGGATAATGTCGCCGAAGGTGCCGTCGTCGAGGGCATTGAGACCGTGGGCATAGCATCGCTCGTCGAGCTATGCCAGATACTCATGGGGCGCATGCCCTATAGCGTTGCTGAGCCTACACATAGCGACGTGGAGGATGGCATCGGTAGCGAGTATAGCGAGGATTTTGCCGACGTCAAGGGTCAGGTCTACGTGAAGCGCGCTTTGGAGATTGCCGCAGCCGGAGGCCACAACGTCATCATGGTGGGCGCCCCGGGCTCGGGTAAGACGATGCTCGCACGTCGCATGCCGACTATTATGCCACCTATGACTCTCGAGGAGTCGCTCGAGACGACGAAGATACACTCCGTGGCGGGCAAGATAGGCACACATCGTGGCCTTATCACATCGCGCCCCTTCCGCGCCCCGCACCACCTCACATCGCAGGTGGCACTCATCGGTGGTGGACAGTCGCCACAGCCCGGTGAGGTGTCGCTGGCGAACAATGGCGTGCTCTTCCTGGATGAGATGCCCGAGTTCGGGCGTAACGTCCTCGAGGTGCTGCGCCAGCCGTTGGAGGATAGACATATAGCCATATCGCGCGCCAAGTATGCCGTGGACTACCCCGCGAACTTCACACTTATTGCCTCGATGAATCCTTGCCCGTGTGGCTACTACAACCACCCCACGAAGGAGTGTACCTGCTCAGCCGCTGCCGTACATCGCTATATGGCACATATCTCGGGGCCACTGATGGATCGCATAGATATACACATCGAGGTTGTACCCGTATCTATTGCCGAGATGTCGACTGCGGAGCCTGCGGAGACGAGCGCCGAGGTACGCAAGCGCGTCATCGCGGCACGCGACATTCAGCTACGTCGTTTCGAGGGACTGGACATACACTGCAACGCCATGATGAATAGCGCTATGCTCCGCCGCTTTGCACCCTTGAGTCGCGAGTGTTCTGAGCTCCTCGAGCGCGCTATGGGACGCTTAAATCTCTCGGCACGTGCCTACGACCGTATCATAAAGGTGGCACGCACCATTGCCGACCTCGAGGGCATAGAGAACATCACCCCCGCACATATCTCCGAGGCTATAGGCTACCGCTCGCTCGACCGCGAGAATTGGGGACGATAGCGCGATAGATCCGCGCCACCAAAGGTTATTCCACAACGACAAAAAAGTGCTACGCGAAACTCTCCACTCACGTGGGGAAGAGTTTGGCGTAGCATCGGGACACACTCAAATATTACATTAACCAAAAATATCTCTGCTCCAATCAACCATGCAGTCAACCTGCATAGCGTTATTCTCAAAGTTTCGACCCCAACACGGAGCCACGGACTTGTCTCCTGCGACATCACCGCGGCGAGATAAAAGACGAAAAAACAAATATCGCCCGAAATCGTAAGTAGCACCATGAAATATCTGCCACTTACCCCATCTCACCTACTGCAAAGGTAGAGCGAAGAGTATAAGTAGCCAAATTTTTAGCGTGAAAAGATTTCCCGAGGCCATTTGCAACGCGCTGAAAATCAACACGTTGAAAATATTATTTTTTTGATTTTTTCTCCACGCTGATTATCAGCGAGTTACGAGGATATAGAGAAGCACGGCGGGAATGAGAACACAAAACGCTGATAATCAGCGCCTAACGGTCGCTCATTGCCGATATTAGAAGTTCTGCGTCAGATGAGGCGCTCTCTTTGATTTTAGTTTTGATGCGATACTTTATTTTCGACAAAGCCACAGGATTGCTCTCCACAAAGATGCAAATTGCACGTGAAGAAAAACCAGCATAGCTATATAACGCTACTCTTAGTTCGCGTTCGTTGAGCTTAGGACACTGGCTTCTGAGCTTCGACATAAGACCACCACGACAGCTATCCACGAGGGTCTCAAGCTCGGCAATACGCGCCTCATCGCTCTTGATAGCCTCGATGGTCTGACGCACCTGCTCAAAGACCTTAGTGGCGTGACGCGACGTGTCGCTATGGTCGTAATAGGTCTCACACAGACGGTTGAGATCCGTGAGGCGATCGTTATAGAGGCGGTCAACAGCCTCAGCCATAGGCGCGGAGCTATCACTTCGCGTGAGCTGTAACTCGTTGATAGTCTCCATATAATATTGTATATCGCGATTCTTCTTACGGATACAACTAAGCACATAGACAAATATGGACACGACAGCCACAGCGATAATGGCATATATCGCAATGTTACGCTGACGACGCAACAATGCCTCGCGCTCCTTACTCTCCAGCGTGCTCTGGAGCATACCTATCTGGTAGTTCAACACGGGCTGCTCAAGGACACTGAGGATGGTGCTATCCTGTCGCGAAGTAGTCCACTCCAACCACTTAAGTGCCTCACTATCATTATTAAATATGCGATTTACGCAATACTTGGCATAGCTTATAAGCGCCTCATTTTGAGGCTCGGCAGACTCCGCAAGCTCAATATAGTTGTATGCCGCATCCCTATCGTCGCGCGTGGCAGAGACAACAGCCATCAACGAGTAGTGATGGGAGAGGTCGAAAATCTCGAAACCACAATCCTTATGCATATTTAGCACCTCGGCACAACGCTCATACTCAGCCAATTGTACATACAACTCACTAAGGTCGTAGATAATAATCTGAAGGAAGCCGTGATCAGCAGACTCCATGGCATAGTTGTAAGCCTCGAGCAGATAGCGCTCGGCATCCTCATAGTTGCGCTGAGCAAGAGCAAAGCGACCCAAATCGTAGTTGGCATAAGCCACGTGCTCTGGCATGTGCGCACGCTCGAAGCATGTCTTAGAACGCAGATACTCATCGAAGGCATTACTATAGAGGCAACCCTCGCCATAGATATCGCCCTTACCGCGGCATACTATACCCTTAAGATACGGATCATTAATATGTTGCAACGATTTTTCGGCCTCCATATACGACAACATCGCCTCAGGGAGATTACCTACCTCGTGCATAACGAGACCGTGATAGTAGTAGGCACGCACACGATTCTCATAATCATCGCTATCAGCGAAGAAGTCCACGGCAACACGGGTCAACGAATCGTCGCTTATCTCCTTGCCGGCATAATAACATACCTCACTATAGGTAAGAGCATAATGAGCACGCTCATATTCAGATACATAGGCATCAGCATCAAGACCCATGACAAGCTCGAGGGCACTATCAGGCTGAGCGGGAGCGAGACGTCGGGCGCGGTCAAGGTCGTGCATCTTGGTATCGTCCGATGAGCACAACCTAAAGAGAACGACTACAAGGAAGAGCACAACAAGGACTCCGCACCCAATAAGAGTGCGAAGAAGTGGGCTCGTACGCCCTAAACCCAAGTGTGGTATCCCCCTTTTCACGATACAAATATATAAAAATTAAAACAACTATAACCAAAAAAGGTATAATATTATCAAGGTACTAAGCCTTAGGAAGTGTATTATTCAAAGCATCGAGCAACGAGGCATAGTAGGTTTTCGACACAGGAATGTGACGTATACTCTCATCGTCGAGCGACAGATAGTGCATACGATGCTCCTCACCAAGAAAACGTATTTTGCTGATATTCACGATATAAGAGCGATGACAACGTACCATGGTCGTGCCCTCGAGACTCTTCTCTATAGTGCTCGTACGGCAACGCAACATATACGAAGTGATCTTATCGTTGTGTTTGTAGTGAACCTTGACGTAGTTATCCTCCGACTCTAAGTAGTAGAGCGAATCAATATTGATTGTCAGACGCAACGTATTATTATTATCATAGAGGCTGACCATTCGTGGCATGTTTGTCTGCTTAGCGATGTGCAACGCCTCGGCAGCAGAACGTATCTCACTATCCTTCAAATTCTTAAGAATCTTATAGTCGGTAGATATTTGTTGAAGTTGATACTGCGTAGCCTCAAGCTCCTCACACTTGGAGTGGTAGGCAGCATAGAGAGCGATGATACCGTTAGGGATGGCAAGAATGAGCGTCACACAGAGCAACGCTCGTACGGCAATAGCGGGCGTAGCGACCCCCTCAACAGGGAAGAGCTTAACCGTAATAAGTGTGTATAACAACGAGATAAGCAGGTTCTCGCCCATAATCCACCATATATATGTTGAGGAGGTCACGGTCAACCTATCCTGCAAGGCATTCATCAACCAACGGCTGAAGATAAGTATTACGATAGCACCCACGTAGAAGAGTAAGGTAAACCCAAAACGCAGCGTGTCGTTGGTACTAAACCATACCGCCAACGAGAATGGACGATAGAGCAACAAGAAGATCACCGAGAAGAGCACGATGAACGAAATGACCAGCGAAATATAGCGTCGCGAGACCAAAAATTTAGGTATTTCACTATATGACATTTCTAAATAATTTTAATTGTTTCTCTGCAAAAGTACAATTTTTCGTCTTATGTGCAAAATTTTCACCACATATATTGCATTTTCACCACAAAATAGCAACTTTCGCCACAAATAGCGTGCGCGTACAAACGTAGAACGTATCTTTGCGAGGCTCAAAACCAGAGGTAGCACTCTTGTTTCGAGCGACAGTCAGATGGAGTTGACGCCATTGCCTGTGTTCTGGCGCGACTGATAGTCGAAAAAAGAGTAGAACTTATTGTTAAACTAACACAATATTTCGGATGAAAATTATTGGAACAGGATCGGCACATCCCTCGTGCGCAGTGAGCAACGAGATGCTCGAAAAGTTTCTCGACACGAGCGACGAGTGGATTACCGAACGAACCGGTATCAAAGAGCGTTGTGTGATTTCGTCGGAGAAGCTCGAGGATATGGCGGTTGCTGCCGCCAACAGAGCGTTGGAGAATGCGGGATTGACAGCTGCGGACATTGATTTCATTATCTGTTCGAACGTGGTGAATGAATACGTAACACCCGCTCTAAGTTGTATCATTCAGGGAATGATTGGTGCTACCTGCCCCACGGTAGACATCAACGCTGCGTGTGCCGGTTTCATCTTCGCAATGGACATTGCCGAGGATAAGCTCAAGTGCAAGAAGGCTAAGAACATACTTATTGTCTGCGCTGAGGAGCCCTCGCGTATGGTTAGCTGGGAGAATCGTAGCACATGTGTGCTGTTCGGCGATGGTGCCGGCGCCGCTGTTGTTACCGAGGGCGACGAGCTCAAGGCCATACGCCTCACTACATCGTCACTTACCGACGTGCTCTACTATCAGCGTAGCCTCGAGCCTACGCCCTACATTTCGAAGGAGGAGAACTTCGAGCCCTTGGTAATGAAGGGTCGCGAGGTATTCAAGCACGCCGTGACAAACTCATGTCGCGACATCAGAAAGCTCCTCAACGAGACAGGCATTGATGCTAACGACATAAAGTACTACGTCCTTCACCAGGCAAATCGTCGTATCATCGACTCGATACGCAACTTCCTCGGTGTCGAGGAGGAGAAGGTGCCCCACAATGTCGAGCGCTACGGTAACATCTCGTCGGCGGCACTCCCCGCATTGCTCGACGAGCTCAACCGCGCAGGCAAGCTACAAAAGGGCGACAAGCTCGTCTTCAGCGCCTTCGGTGCAGGATTCACAACAGGTGCATGTGTTATAGAGTGGGCAAAATAGTAACCAGAGTAAAGAATTAGGATTAAATCAAGGCGCTCGCGCCACAAAAGATAAAAGATAGAAGAAAACAATGGAACAGAGAGTAGTTATCACCGGTATTGGTGCAATTACCCCGGTAGGCAATCACATTGAAGAGACGTGGAAGAACCTCGTGGAGGGCAACTGTGGCATTGACACCCTCAAGGGTTTCGATGAGTATAATCTTCCAGTGAAGGTTGCTGGTCAGATTAAGAACTTCGACCAGTCGGAGTATGAGTTGAATGCTGGCTTGGCACGTCGTAGCGACAAGTTCTGTGTATACGCTATGGCAGCGGCCGCTGACGCAATGAAGGATTCGGGCCTCAAGAGTGGCGAGAACATCGCCCCCGAGCGTCTCGGCGTATATATCGGCTCTGGCATCGGAGGTATGGAGACCTTCGTAAACCAGACCAAGGTGCTCTTGGAGGAGGGTGCGCACCGCATCTCGCCCTTCTTTGTGCCTATGATGATCTCGAATATAGCCTCGGGTAACGTGGCTATCTCGCACAACGCCCAGGGCATCTGCTTGCCCGTAGTTACGGCGTGTGCTACAAGTACGAATGCTGCAGGTGAGGCTTACCGCGCCATCAAGCACGGCTACGCAGATGCTATCATCACCGGTGGTGCTGAGGCTTCAGTACACCCCCTCTCTATTGCAGGCTTCGCCAATAGCAAGGCGCTGTCACGCTCGGAGGACCCCCTCCAGGCATCGCTTCCTTTCTCTGCCGACCGCCACGGCTTCGTCATGGCAGAGGGTGCCGGTGTGATGATCTTCGAGTCGTTGGAGAACGCCCTGAAGCGTGGTGCTAAGATCTACGCTGAGGTTGTGGGTTATGGCAACAGCTGCGATGCTCACCACTTCACAGCACCCCGCCCCGATGGCGTTCCAGCATCGCGCGCTATCAAGCAGGCCCTCGACGAGGCTCAGTTCGATAGCGAGAAGGATCTCCTCTACATCAACGCACACGGCACGGGTACACCTCTGAACGATGTTGCCGAGACTAAGGCTATCAAGCTCGCCATGGGCGAGGAGGCCGCCAAGAAGGCAAAGATCACATCTACAAAGTCTATCACAGGACATATGCTCGGCGCTACGGGTGCCGTGGAGCTCATCGCCTCAGCGCTGTCGCTCCACCACGGCGTGGTGACACCTACCATAGGTCTTACCAACCCCGACCCCGAGTGCGACCTCGACTATACACCCTTGAAGGCTGTGGAGGCACCCCTCACCGTTGCCATCTCTACATCCCTCGGCTTCGGAGGTCACAACGCCTGCGTAGCACTCCGCAAGTGGGAGAACAAATAGTTAACGATTAGTAATGAGTAATTGGTAGTGAGTAATTAGTAATTACGGCTACAAAAAATAAATTAGCGAGTTATGAAACTTCTTGAAGGTAAGGTGGCACTTGTTACGGGTGCCGGACGTGGCATCGGCAAGGCTATTGCTCTTCGCTATGCTGAGGCGGGTGCCGATGTAGCATTCACCGATTTGGCTATCAACGAGGCTGTTGAGCAGACCGTTAAGGAGCTCGAGGCTATGGGTGTCAAGGCTAAGGCCTACGCCTCTAACGCCGCGAACTTCGACGAGACACACGATGTCGTTAAGCAGGTTGTCGAGGACTTCGGCCGTATCGACGTGCTGGTAAACAACGCAGGCATCACCAAGGATGGCCTTATGATGCGTATGTCGGAGGCACAGTGGGATGCCGTTATCAACGTAAACCTTAAGTCGGCGTTCAACTTCATCCACGCTGTGACACCCATTATGGCTAAGCAGCGCAGTGGCTCGATCATCAACATGTCGTCTGTTGTGGGCGTTAGTGGCAATGCCGGCCAGTGTAACTACTCGGCATCTAAGGCCGGTATGATCGGCTTGGCCAAGTCTATCGCCAAGGAGATGGGTCCCCGTGGCATCCGTGCAAACTGCATCGCTCCGGGCTTTATCATCACCGAGATGACCAACCAGCTGTCGCAGGAGATCAAGGATCAGTGGGCCGCACAGATTCCCTTGCGTCGTGGCGGTACTCCCGAGGATGTTGCCAACGTGGCATTGTTCCTCGCCTCAGACCTCTCGTCGTATGTTAGTGGCCAGGTTATCCACTGCTGCGGCGCGATGAACTGCTAATCACGTCAGCGAGTCGAGTATAATATATATGGTGGGGCTAAAACGTAAATTAGCCAGCCACATCTTATCTGAGAGCATCCCGCTTCGGGATGCTCTTTTGTTCGTTTAAGGGGGAATATGTGGGGCACTCGTCGGGGCTTGCTCACAAAGCACTCTCCCACGCGACATCTGATAGTCGGCAGACTACACCACCCAGATAAACATCAAAAAAACCGCACCATAACGATGCGGTTAACAATTCCAAACATAAGCGCCATATCCGGCACCCTGAGCCTTGAGGGGGACTCGAACGGCGAAGCCGTGGAGCCGATACCTCTAAAAAAGCGCAGCCATGACAATGGCGAGCAATAAACTATAACCCTATCGGCTCAACCCCTATCCTGTGAGCAGTGCCCTAAACGGCTTGATTGTTTGGGTGGTGTAACGCGTAGCGTTGATGTCGTGAGGGAGAGGCCGGGAGCTTGCTCACAAAGCACTCTCCCTCACGACATCTGATAGTCGGCAGACTACACCACCCAAATAAAC
>JAFWYM010000004.1 GCA_017517705.1 Alistipes sp. | reverse complement strand
GCTGGTGGTCAGGTATATATGGATGGTGCTAACATGAATGCTCAGGTGGGTCTCACCAACCCCGGATATATCGGTGCTGATGTGTGCCACCTTAACCTCCACAAGACCTTCGCCATGCCTCATGGCGGTGGTGGCCCCGGTGTAGGCCCCGTATGCGTTGCTGAGCACCTCGTTAAGTTCTTGCCTACGCACTCATTGTCGGAGACAGGCGGCGAGGAGGGTATCACCGCAGTGTCGTCATCACCCTGGGGCTCGGCAATGTTGCTCCCCATCACCTACGGCTACATCCGCATGCTCGGCTTCGAGGGCTTGCGCCGCTCTACCGAGATGGCTATCGTCAATGCCAACTATATGTCGTCGGCATTGAAGGATGAGTACCGCACATACTACTCTGGCGAGACGGGACGTGTGGGTCACGAGATGATCCTCGACCTCACACGCTTCAAGCACGATTACAACATCGACTGTGGTGATATCGCTCACCGTCTTATGGACTATGGCTACCACGCTCCTACGCTCTCATTCCCCGTACACGAGACCTTGATGGTCGAGCCTACGGAGTCGGAGTCTAAGGCCGAGATGGATCGCTTCATCGAGGCTCTGGTGAAGATTAAGCGCGAGTGCGAGGCTGCCGCAGCAAGTGGCAATGCCGACAATGTTGTTGTCAACGCTCCGCATACCGCACGTGAGCTTGCAGGCGAGTGGAACCACCCCTACAGCCGCGAGGAGGCAGCCTTCCCCTTGGAGTGGATTGCCGAGGGTAAGTTCTTCCCCTATGTTACGAAGATTGACAATGGTTATGGTGATCGTAACCTTATATGTCGTTGCATGGCGTAATTTAGCATGATAGCGGCGCATTAGCGGCGCTTCAATCAAAGCCATGAATGGAATGTACGTCTAAGTACTATCCATCCATGGCTTTTTCATGTCAGCGCCACTACTGCACCGCTCTGATGCTAAATTAATCCCTCGCCAAGTATCATAGCTATCATATAACCCTATAAGAACCTACAAAAACCTATAAACCCCCTTCCACTAAATCCCATAAAAAGGCTCATGGCATTGTCGTTACAACAAAAAGGGTTATCTTTGTGATGTGATTACGACGAGCGAAAATACCAAGCGACAGAGCCCCGAAGATGTGCTTAGGCAGTGGTGGGGCTATGACGAGTTTCGTTCCAAGCAGCGCGAGATTATCGACGCGGTGCTTGCGGGGCGTGATACCCTCGCGCTGATGCCCACGGGTGGTGGCAAGTCGCTGACATATCAGATTCCGGCGCTCATGTCCGAGGGTCTCACCATCGTCGTGACACCCCTCATCGCCCTTATGAAGGATCAGGTAGATCAGCTCACGCGCCGTGGCATATCGGCCGTAGCCGTACACTCGGGGATGGAGTCGCGACGTGTGGAGATAGCCCTCGACAACTGCACCTATGGCGATGTGAAGCTACTATACATAGCTCCCGAGCGCCTCGCAACGGATGCCTTTCGTGTGCGCCTAAGGCGTATGAGGATAAGCATCATCGCCGTAGACGAGGCACACTGCATATCGCAGTGGGGCTACGACTTCCGACCCTCGTACCTGCGTATTGCCGAACTGCGGGAGTATGCTCCCGATGCTACGGTATTGGCACTCACGGCCTCGGCAACGGAGCGTGTGGCCAAAGATATAATGTTTCACCTCGGCTTCCGCAGTGAGCATGTCATACGCACAAGCTTTGCGCGACCAAACCTCTCGTACGTGGTGCGCGAGGTGGAGGATAAATATGAGCATCTGCTACGTGTGGTAAACAATGTCGAGGGCGCGGGCATAATATATATGCGTACACGTGAGGCGTGCGAGCAGATCACCGAGAGGCTCAAGACAGATGGCATAAGTGCGCAGTACTACCACGCAGGACTCCCCGCCGTAGAGCGCTCGATGCGTCAGGATGAGTGGCTCGAGGGTAGTGTGCGCGTGATGGTCGCCACGAATGCCTTTGGTATGGGTATCGACAAGGCCGATGTGCGATTTGTCATACACTATGCGCCGTGCGACTCGCTCGAGGCCTACTACCAGGAGGCGGGGCGCGCCGGGCGCGATGGGCGTCGTAGCTATGCCGTGATGCTATATTCTAAGGATGATCTCGACAAGTTGTCCTTCTTTTTCAAGGCCGAGTTCCCGCCCATAGAGGATATAAAACGTATATACGAGCAGGTGTGCAGCTACCTACAGGTGGCCATTGGCGATGGTCAGGGGGCCTCGTTCCTCTTCAATATCTATGACTTCTGTCACGTTATGCACCTATCCTATGGTCGTGTGACGAGCGCCCTCAAGATACTGGAGCTCAACGGCTTGCTTACGCTTGTTGATGAGCAGGACAATCCCGCGCGACTGATGTTTATGTGTAGTCGCGACGCGCTCTATAAGCTCAACGCCGGAGGCAACGACATGGATGCGCTCCTTAGAGCAATACT
Source organism: Alistipes sp. (assembly GCA_017517705.1). Taxonomy (GTDB): domain Bacteria; phylum Bacteroidota; class Bacteroidia; order Bacteroidales; family Rikenellaceae; genus Alistipes. The sequence goes on along the minus strand of JAFWYM010000004.1, from coordinate 39,254 downwards.
ACGCACCTACAACGGAGTCTTTAGCTCCTTCCGATATATCGACGAGCTGCTTCTGGCCTCGACTGCGGGGCTTGCTCCCGACCGCGTACACGCACTGCTGCAGATGTTATGGCGTATGAGGGTCATACGTTACATCCCGGCATCGCGCTCGCCAATGATATTCTTCGACAGCGAACGCCTGCCTACGGCCGATGTCTACATCTCGCCCGACAGCTACAGCCGTCGCTACGACATAGCACTTGAGCGAACAAAGAGTATGCTGCAATATGCGCAGAACGACGAGGAGTGTCGCAGTCGCATCATCGAGGGCTACTTTGGCGACACGGAGGCTAAGCCTTGTGGCGTCTGCGATATATGCCTCCGTGAGCGTGCGCATAGACGTAACCCTCAGAGTATTGCCGATAGCATCGTAAGCCTATTGAAGGATAACGAGTTGACGATAAAGGAGCTTGTTGCCAAGTTGCAGGTGAGGGATATGGATGTGGTCGAAATAGTAGATAAAATGGTTGCTGAAGGAAAAATTTCTCTCGACCTAAGCGGTAAACTAAAAATTAATCGCTAACTTTGTAAGATGTAAAGGCTGAAGGGTATTATGGCGTTTATAAGCACTATAGATAACGATACTGTTGCGGCGATGCCCGCGGCACTCTTTGCTGGGCGTATTGTCGTTGTCGACACGGAGGAGTGTGTCGAGGCGGCGTGTGCCGACCTTGCGCGTTACGATGTCATAGGCTTCGACACCGAGACGCGCCCATCGTTCCGTGCCGGCGTGTCGTATAAGGTGGCGCTGCTGCAGCTATCCACACCCGATGTGTGCTACCTCTTTCGCCTGAACCGCATACGTTTGGATAACCGTATCCTCAAGATTCTCGGCTCACGACGCATCCTCAAGGTGGGGGCAGATGTCACGGGTGACATACGCTCGTTGCACGCCCTGCGCGACTTCAAGGCCGACGGCTTTGTCGACCTGCAGAGGGAGGCTGTGCGCTGGGGTATCGAGGAGAAGAGCCTGCGTAAGCTCTCGGCCATAGTCCTTGGCAAGCGCATATCCAAGGCGCAGAGGCTGAGCAACTGGGAGGCGGGCACACTCACACTGCAACAGAGGGAGTATGCCGCAACGGATGCGTGGGTATGTCCGTGTATATTGGAGCAGATGCAGCGTGTGGCGCAGCCCGAGGGTGAGCTCACGATAATATCTGTCGCAGGGGCGGAGGAGGTGGAGAGCGCCAAGCGCACGCGACACCGCCGTGCGTCACAGCGTCATCGTAGTCACGTGATGAAGAGAGAAAACTAATAATATATATGAGTAGTCAGGAGAGATTAGCCGTAGTACATCTACGTCGCGGCAAGGAGGAGTCGCTGGAGCGTCATCACCCATGGATATTCTCGGGTGCCATTGATCATATCGTCGAGGGGGATAGACCTCTGGCGGAGGGCGATGTTGTCGATGTAGTCACGAAGCAGGGCGCGTTTATCGCCCGTGGTCACTACCAGATAGGCTCCATCGCTGTGCGTGTGCTGAGCTTCGAGCGCGAGGCTATAGACCAGGCGTGGTGGGATCACCGTGTGGCTATGGCTAAGAGTGTGCGCGACGCTCTGGGTATGACGGAGAATATCTCGACAACGTGCTACCGCCTTATCCACGGCGAGGGAGACCTACTCCCGGGCTTGGTAGTGGACATCTATGGTCGTACGGCTGTTGTGCAGTGTCACTCTGTCGGCATGTACCGCGAGCGACAGATGATAGCCGAGGCTATACGTCGCGCCTATGGAGAGAGGATTGAGGCGATATACGACAAGAGCTCGCAGACGCTCCCCTTCAAGGCTGACCTTGGGGCTATCGATGGTTATCTCTGGGGACGTGCCGAGACAGCAAAGAGCATCGTCCTGGAGAACGATATGCAGTTCTATGTAAATTGGGAGGAGGGGCAGAAGACCGGCTTCTTCATCGACCAGCGAGAGAACCGCGACCTTGTACGTCAGTATGCTCGTGGACGTAAGGTGCTCAATACCTTCTGCTACACGGGAGGCTTCTCCGTGGCGGCACTGCGTGGTGGCGCCAAGGAGGTGGTATCTATCGACCTCTCGGAGCGTGCCGTGAAGCTCGCCGAGGAGAACGTGGAGCTTAACTTTGGCGCCGATGCTCCGCATACGGCCATAGCAACAAATGCCGTGGAGTATCTGCGCGATATAGACGACAGCTACGACCTTATAATCCTTGACCCGCCCGCCTTTGCGAAGCATCACAAGGTGCTGGGTAATGCCCTGCAGGGGTATAAGAAGATTAACGCGCGTGCGCTGGAGAAGATACGCCCCGGAGGCATACTCTTCACCTTCTCGTGCTCGCAGGCCGTGAGCCGTGAGCTCTTCCGCACGACGATATTTACGGCTGCGGCCATAGCACACCGCAAGGTGCGCATCATTGGGCAGCTCACGCAACCTGCCGACCACCCGATAAACATCTACCACCCCGAGGGCGAGTACCTCAAGGGCTTGGTCGTATATGTCGAGTAGTGGACGGTAGGCGGCATAAGGGCGTTTTGTAGATTGACACATACATAAAATAAACACTATAGTAGATGAAAAGAGTATTGATTATCATTGCGGTGGCTGTGGTCTCTATGGCGTGCTGCAATAGTGGTGAGGGCATCGTTATAGACGAGCAGAACCACGAGAATATAGCCTACGAGAAGAGCTATGACCTCTCGGAGAGGGTTGTGAATGCTACGAGCTACGAGGAGTATAAGGCTGCTGCTGCGGAGCTCCGCGAGTATGAGGAGGCCTTCCGTACGCAGATAGGTGGCGATTCGTATCTCATATTTTTGGAGGAGAGTAATGCAGTGCTTAATGAAATTTAATGTCAGGTGTTATGAAGAAGAGTAGAAAGAGCCGTTTGTTATATATTTGTGGCTACACAGCCTTTGTTGTATTGTTGCTGTTGGGTACACGATGCGAGTCGCGTGTGCACCTCACCACGCCCGAGCGCGATGCTAAGCATATTGCCGAGCTTGCCGAGTTGGCACATAGCGAGGCTGAGCTTAAGGTCGTTGAGAAGATGCGTGCCAACTACGAGGAGGCATATCGTAGGAGCTATGGCGGTGCTAAGGCGCTCTATTTCCGCACCCTTGTAGACCCCATCCTCGACGAGGCGGGCGATCGTCGCGAGGAGTATGCTAATGCTGAGGCGTACCTCGCCGAGCAGCAGGCAGCCTTCAATAATAAGCTTCGCGATATGGATAAGGCGTGGAAGATGGAGCTTGGTAGCGACGATGATGTTGTGGCAGCTATCGAGCGTAACGATGCCACCATCGAGGCTAAGAGTGTGGAGCTCGAGGCTCTTGTTGCAGAGAAGGAGCAGCTTGCCATCGACATTGTCGATGCGGGCTATCCCGAGTCTATGCTTAACGCCATGGGCGACCTTGAGGCTAAGATCGAGGCTAAGAGTAAGGAGATTGCAAATGTAGAGTACTCGAACACCATAATACGCCTCGCCTACCGCCTCCAGCGCGGTGAGGAGCTTGTCATCGCCGAGCCCGAGCCCGAGGTTGAGGTAGAGGTTGCCGACGAGGTGATGTAACCGAAATATGCAGATAATATATGAGGGCATTCCGAAAGGGATGCCCTCATATATTATCTACTTATGCTACTTGGTGGGTATGCCGAGCACACCCTTAAGGTTCTTCGCCCACTTTTGTTGGGCACGCATGACCTGCTCGACGATGTCGCGCACGGCACCATGGCCACCATCATACTCCGAGACATAGCGCGAGGCCTCGATAACCTCCGAGGCGGCATCTGCGGGACATACCGGTATGCCCACCATGCGCATACACTCCAAGTCGGGGATGTCATCGCCCATATATATCACATTCTCAGCCGCAATGCCATGGTCGGCGAGGAACTCGCTGAGGGCGGCCCTCTTATCCATGCAGTTGAGGTACATGCGCGTTACGCCCAACATCTCGAGGCGGTGGCGTAGCATATTGCCACGACCACCCGAGATTACGCATATCTTCATGCCCTCGCGTATGGCCGAGGCTATGGCGTAGCCATCCTTGGCATTGTAGCGACGGATGAAGTCGCCATCGGGTGTGGGGATGATGCCCCCATCGGTCATAACGCCATCGACATCGAAGACAATGGCCTCGACACGTGCTATATCTTCTTTGAAGTTTCCCATATACTCTGTGTTAAATAGTTATATATCTCTCTTTTGGTGTCGTCGTCGGCAAGCATCTCGAGGTGCTGCTCGATGACTGCTCTATCGCCCCTACGTGCGGGGCCTGTCTGCACGCTGTGCGGGTTGGCCGTGGCGATAGCCTTGGCTGCCGTCTCGCGGATTATGGGCTTCAATACTTCGAAGTCGAGACCCTCGCGGGTGACAATATCCGTGGCTGTGGCGTAGAGGTGGTTGACGAAGTTATTTACAAAGACCCCTGCGAGGTGGAGCCTGCGTCTACGCTCCGAGTTGGCGATATGGGCATCGAGGCCCATACGCTTGGCGAGGTTCAGCAGACGGTCACACGTAGCCTCAGTGTCGCCCTCGACGAATATGGGGGCACCCTCTATCGCCTCGCTGCGCCCTGCGGAGAAGCTCTGCAAGGGGTAGAATACACCGCGTCCTCCCGCACGCTCGGGGATTGCCGCAAGGGGTATGCTCCCTGCCGTGTGTGCCACAAGGGCCTCGGGAGGGAAGGGTAGTGTCGTTGCCACGCTCTCCACGGCGCGGTCGCTCACGGCAATAAGGTATATATCTGCCACGGCAAGGGCCTCGGCCGACCATTCGGTGTTGGCAAGGCGCGCTATATGGCTGCCACGCTCAGCATTCCGGGCATATAGTTGTCGTAGCTCCACGCCCTCGCTCCTACATAAGTGTAGGGCGAGAGCCTCGGCAACATTGCCCGAGCCTACGATAACGATGCTTATACTCTCCCTATTCATTGTAAATCAACTTTTAAGCTCTATAAACCAACTCTCGCCTGCTATGTTCGTGAGGGCTATTGTCCGCTCCCTGCCGGGGCGTGCCCCTAACGCCTTGCGCAACACCTCGATGCCGAGGGGCGTGTCGCGCTTGAGTATCTCGATGCCCACACCCTTATATCGGCGTTTGAGCTCACGTGGGTGGTAGCGCTCGATGCTCTCGATGGCATATATTCGTGCTCCTACGTGTTCTGGGGGTAGCTCGCGAGCAAAGGCGTAGCCGTTATTACTCCATATATCGGCATAGGGTTTGAGCGCTGCGATGGCCACACGCCCCTTCTGTAGTGCCACATCGGGGATGAGAAGGTAGCGATACTCTTCGGGAGTGAAGGGCTCCGCTGTAGCCGTGGCGTGCATATCCTCGCGGCAGAAGTGCCATGTGCCGAGGCCTATGGCGGCGATGGTGAGGCGCTCATGCTCACTACCCGTATATATGTTCACCTCCTTACATTCGCCCCCAAGCGATACTACCTCGACCTCCGCACCGCGAAAGAGCCTGAAGGCCTCATCCACATCGAACAGGGGCGACAGCTTTAGTCCTATACGTCGGGAGATGCGCTGCAGGTGAGGTAGCAGCATTGCGATATTGGGCGAGCAATCCTCCAGACATACCATCTTGTTCCCCTTGTCGGAGCGACGGTCGGGGTCGGCAAATACCCAGTCGAAGCGCTCGTCGGTATCCATAACATACTCCTCGGCCGCGGTGGTCACAACCTCCACATTGTCGATGCCGAGCAGTGTGAGGTTGTAGCGTACGACCTCGGCTAAGGCCTCGTCGCGCTCCAAGGCTACGACACTCGCGAAGTGCTCGGCAAAGGCTATGGTGTCGATGCCGAGGCCGCACGTTAGGTCGAGCAGGCGACATCCCGATATATCCTTACGGCGTGCGCACTCCTCGCTCGACGACTGCTCGAAGGCACGTGGCGGTATGATGCAGCGCGCCTGGTATAGGCGTGGCAGCTTGTGGCGCGCACGTTGCAGGTACTTAACCTCGGTGGCAACAAGGCGAGCCTCGGGTATACGACTATCGAGAGCCACGGCCGCAGGGTCGCGCTCGATGTTATCCTCTATTGCCTTACGCACCTCCTCACTCTTGAGGCGCTCTATCTCTTGGAGTGTCAACATAGGACAAAGTTACCACTTTTTTTCGATTTATGCTCGCTGCGAGCAACGTAATTGCAATATATGTGGCGTAGCACATCATCACCTCTGCGTCCGACATCGTGTGGTCGATGCTGGCATAGGGGAGTGTTGCCGAGTACTCGACGATGCTATTCTGTATCTGTGCGCCCCACTCCGCAACGGCCATTGTCGCCGATGCAAGGGTTGTGGGCAGTATCAGCGATAGTATGCCGCAGATGACGATGATGTAGGCAAAGATCATAACGATGGGCGTTAGCACAATGCTCGCGATGGGGATATTACCGAAGGTGTGCGACACGAGGGGTAGCGTCCATAGTGTTGCTGCCGAGCCTATAATTATGACCGTAAGGAGGATGCGTGGCAGCCCTCGGCCTATACGAAGCCTCCCGACTATCGGTATGGCCCAGAGGAGGATGCCCGCCACGGCCATCACCGAGAGCTCGAAGCTGATGTCGTAGAGGTAGTTAGGACGGTATGCCAGCATTGCGAATGCTGCGACACTCAGTGCATTGAGCGAGTTGTAGCGCACGGTGCCCATAAGAGCTATCTGCAGGATGCTGAGCATCAACGCTGCGCGCACTACGGAGGGGGATAGTCCACTCATTACGGCAAACAGCCATATTGCCGCAATTGCTATGGCGTTGGCTATGCGGTGGCCGTTATGTAGGAGGCGCAATGGTAGTAGCAGAGAGGTGATTATCACCATCACAATGCCGAGGTGCAGACCCGATACGGCCATCAGGTGTGCAAGTCCTGTTGTGGCGTATGTCTCGCGTAGCGATGGTGGCATATACTCCCTTGAGCCTGCAACCATGGCCTCGACGACGGCATACGACGAGCTATCGCGCAGATGTTGGCGTAGTCGCTCCGTGGCACGCTGCTGGAGCGAGGGCTTGGGCGTTGCGTGGCTATAGGATAGGATGTTGTGGTCGTCGATGCTGATGCCTCCGACATAGCCACGACGATGCATCAGGTGGTCGTAGCTCTCGTGGCGCGATATGCGGGGTGTGAGGCGCGAGGCTATAGTTAGCCTATGGCCATAGGCTATGCTGTCGGAACGCAGCCAAAGGAGCACTTTGTCGTCGGCATGATGCCTATCTCCATCGCCCTGCCACGATATTATGCGCCCATCCGCCACGCTGTATCCTGTGCGCATACGTGGCGTGCTCTCAATTTGCACCACCATGTCGATGGTGGTGTTGTACGGCGTCGATGAGTGCGGTGCGCGGAGCTCTGCCACACCATAGCCTAAGAGTAGTAGTGTCGCAGCGGCATAGCACCATGCCGACCATCGCGGTAGTAGCAGCCACGTGGCGAGTGCCGTAAGGAGCATCGCTACGATGGCGAGACCTAAGGGTATGAGGTAGCTCTCGTGGAGGACGATGCCGAGCGTGAAGGGCACGAGCATAAGCAACATGGGCACCGCTTGTAGGCGATGCCCCAGTGTTGCAAGGCTAACTCTCGTGCGCCACGATGCCATAGCGCTATGCTAACGGACGTATGCGCACCTCTGTGATGCCCTCGAGCATCTTGCTGAGCGCCTCTACGTCGGTAGGCTCCTCCACCTGACCATAGTGGTAGGGGTAGTATATCTTGGGGTTCACAGCCTTCACGGCCTCGACAGCCTGCTCGGGTGTCATCGTGTAAGGCTGATTTACACAGATGAAGGCGATGTCTATGTCGCGGAGTGCTCGCTGCTCTAAGGTAGGCTCCGTGTCACCCGAGAGGTATATCCTCACGGCACCATCGAGCGTTACGACATAGCCACAGTCCTCGCGCTCCTTGGGGTGGAACTGCAACTGGTGCTCCGAGGTGTTGTAGGCGGCAATGGCCTCCACACGAATATCCGCAAAGGGCTCGGCCACAGCGCCCGGGAGCATCGTGTAGCAGTCGCCCGCAAAGCCCTCGGCCGAGGTTTTATCCAGTAGGATGCGGGTATCCTCCTTCTGTAGGGCTTCTATGGCTGCCATATCGAAGTGGTCGTAGTGCGAGTGTGTCACGAGTATCATATCCGCCTTAGGCAGCTTGTCGTACTCGGCATTACCCATTACGGGGTCGACATATATCATTCGTCCCTCATACTCTATGGCCACAGATGCGTGGGCAAAGAATGTAAGACGTAGTCTACGGCCATTAACCTCAAGCTCGTCTGAAGGGTAGGCCGGCGTGGCGGGTGTGCCACCAAAAAGTTTCGAAAGAAGTGACATAAATAAAGATGTTATATGTTGTTTATAAATTGTGCTATACGTGAGGTAAGGCCCTCGGTAAGTGGTAGTTGCGTATTAGTGTAGACACTCACAAGTTGTTCCATGCGGTCGGTCGTCGCGGCATCCTTCAGTACGTGGCTCATAGCCTCGAACGTGACGTGCTCGGCATATGGCTGTGCCGCCAGCAACGCCTCGCCATTGGCGACGGTCACCTGTATATCGCGACCTCCCGAGATGATAAGCATGGGCTGTGTGCAGCGTGCTGCAATCTCGCGGGGGTCGTGGCGCATGCAGCTGATGATAAAGGGCTGAACGCGAGGGTGGAAGAGCGAAAGAAGCTCCTTGGGGATACTCTCCTCGGCGATATACTCGCCATGCTTTAGCTTGAGTATTAGGTTGTTGGCAGTGACAAGGAGACCTATGTGTGCGGGCATAAGTTGCTCCGTGAGTTGCCAGCGCAATATCTCATCCATCGGGAATCCCGCAGCCGAGAGTAGCACGATACCATCTATCGTAACATCCCTCTCGGTAGCCACCAAGAGGGCGATCTCTCCACCCTCGCTGTGTCCCGCAAGGATAATGCGGCTGAAGCCCCGTGTGCGAAGATACTCGGCACACAATGCTGCGTCATCCACGAAGTCGTCGAAGAGGATATTTGGGATCTCTTCAGTGGGGTAGTGGCTGAGGCCTATGGCGCGCTTGTCGTAGCGCATGACAGCAAAGCCCTCGGCAGTGAGGCCGTCCGAGAGCATCTTGTAGGTGTAGGTGTTGAGATTCATGCTCGAGTTACCATTGCGATCGGTAGGCCCCGAGCCTGCGATGATAAGGATGGCGGTGTCGCTCCCACCCTCGGGTGTGGCAAGCGTGGCCGATATGGTGCCCCACGATGCCGCTATCTCAACCTCCTCCTCGGCGGCATAACAGCCCAAGGCGGAGCAAAGTATAAGTATTGCTGATAAATATAATCTCTTCATTGCTGTAGTGCTTATATGTCTATGTTTGAGAACGTATCCTCCACGACGCCACGCAGATGCTTGCGGTCGAGGTGTGTATAGACCTCCGTTGTGGATATACTCTCATGGCCCAAGAGCTCCTGCACCTGACGTATGTTGGCGCCACCCTCGAGCATGTGTGTGGCGTAGGAGTGGCGCAGCGTGTGAGGGCTTATGTGCTTGTCGATGCCGGCGAGGGCAGCGGCATTGCGTATGATATTGAATACCATGACACGTGTGAGGGGCTCACCGCGGTTGTTCAGAAAGAGCGTGGCCTCCGTGCGGTGCTTGGGACGACGAAACTCCATGTATAGCTGTATTTTATCGCGTGCTGCCGAGCCTATGGGCACGACGCGCTGCTTGTCGCCCTTGCCCACAACGCGCACATATCCCTCGCCAAAGAAGAGGTCGTTGATGCGTAGCGACGTAAGCTCCGAGACGCGCAACCCCGTTGAGTAGAGCACCTCGACAATGGCGCTATCGCGACACCCCTTGGATGTCGTAAGGTCGAAGGTCTGAAGCATGTCATCTACCTCCTCGATGGTGAGCACGTCGGGAAGCAGGCGGTCGGCTTTGGGCGTGTCGACACACTCCGTGGGGAGCTTATCCACGCGGTCACCAAGGAGCAGGAAGTTGTAGAAGCTCTTTATGCCGCTGAGATGTCGTGCTTGTGAGGCACTGCTGTCGCCCTGGTCGTATAGCCACGCCATGTAGCGCTCAATCATAGAGCCCTCGACCTTCTCGGGTGCGATATCCCAGTGGCGACATATAAAGTGCATGAACTTGTCGAAGTCGCGCGTGTAGGCATCCACCGTATTCTCCGAGAGGCGCCTCTCAGCCTTTATATATCGTAGGTACTCGACCTTAACTCTCTCCCACCGTTTCTTATTATCAACCATAATCTTACTCTCTTGTCTACATCTATATCCTCGCAAAATCTTTATCTTAAGTTGTGCAAGGTCCACACTTTTTTCCTATCTTTGCCATCGTAACGATGGTCTTACTACAGGGATGTTTTACATCTAACTAAAGTATCACGTGTTGTACACTTATTACTTTTTCGTATCTTTGCCGTCGTAACGACGGTCTTACTACAGGTATGTTTTACATCTAACCAAAGTATCACGTGTTGCTCACTTGCTACTTTTTACTATCTTTGTGGTAAAGATACAAAAATTATTTTACATAATATCAAACCGACAATAAAAAGCCGTTATGCGACACTATATTAACCTAACTATCGGGTGTGCCGATACGGAGATGGCCGACATCGTCGTAGCCTTCCTTTCGGATTACCCCTTCGAGACCTTCGATACCGTTGAGAGCGACGCGGGGGTTGCTGTCAAGGCCTACATCCTTCGTGAGGCGTGGGCCGAGTGTCGCGATGAGGCGCTTGCGGCCATCGACGGTTACGGCTCGCTATCTTCGGAGTTGATAATCGAGGATAGAAATTGGAACGAGCGCTGGGAGCGCGAGAGTTTCGAGAGGGTAGACATAGATGGTCGTATAGTGATACGCTCGGAGTACCACGCGGCGCCCGAGAATCCCGCGGTTGTCGATGTTGTCGTGCGCCCGAGCATGTCGTTTGGCTCGGGACACCACCATACTACGCGCATGATGTGTCGTCTTATTTACGGCGTGGGCTGTCACGGTGCGGTGCTCGATGTGGGGTGTGGCACGGGAGTCCTCTCCATTATGGCGCTTAAGTGTGGTGCGGAGCGCGCCACGGCGGTGGATATAGACCCCTGGTCGGTGGAGAGTGCCCGCGCAGGCGCGGAGCTTAATGCCCTCGGTGAGAGGCTCGAGGTGGTGCTGGGCACCGTAGAGGCCGTGGAGGGTAGATGCTACGATATGGTCGTGGCTAACATCAACAGAAACATCATCCTCGGAGACCTCGATAGCTATGTTAAGGCTCTTCATGAGGGTGGAAGGCTGCTGGTTAGCGGCTTCCTTACGGAGGATGCTCCTATCATTGAGGCGGCAGCTGCGGAGCGTGGTCTCAGCCTTGTGGAGCGCTTGGATGAGGATGGATGGGTGGCAGAAATGTATAGCAAAGAGTAAGTTATGGTAATACTACCGTCAGTATATTATGGCTCTACGGAGTATTGGGCTGCCCTCGTTCAGGGTGGCTCGGATGTCGTCATCGACCTCGGCGAGCACTATGTTAAGCGCTCGGAGCGCAACCGCACGGAGATTATGACCTCGGGGGGCGTTATGCAACTATCCGTGCAACTCGCCCATGCCAACCGCCCGCGCCAGCCTATAGGCTCTATGCGCGTGGACTACTCAAAGCGCTGGCAGCACCAGCACCTTGTGGCTATGGAGTCGGCCTACCGCTCGTCGCCCTACTACGACTACTATGCCGACCGCTTTGTGCCACTCTACGAGCGCGAGTGGAAGCATCTTGTGGAGCTGAATATGGCCATCATGGAGCGCGTATGCTCCACGCTAAAGGTCGCTGTGCCACCTATCTCCGAGAGCTACGTTGTAGCTGCGGATGGCGACATCGACCTACGCCCGAAGCGTGCCGAACATATATATATGTTAGAGCCCTACGTTCAGGTCTTTAGCGACAGGATGGAGTTCGTGCCGCGCCTCTCGATTTATGACCTTCTTATGTGCGAGGGCCCCGAGGCGGTGAACTACCTACGTAGTGCTGCGAGGTGCATGTAGGCGCCTCGCAGTACTATTTTATATTAGGTGTGTGGCTACGCTTCGAACTTAGGGCCCATAAACCAGCGGGGGAGGTTGCAACCGATATAGTTGCCAACAATCGCCCACGCCCATGCGCCCAGCATCGACCACTCGGCCTTATCGAAGAGCAGTGCCACGCCATAGTAGAAGGCATCGGCCACGCAGTGTGGCAGGCCACACATGATGAACACAGGCACGCCAAAGAGCAGAGGGAGATAGTGACCCCTACGCGCACCATAGACCGCGAGGGTCATAATCATGCCTGTGCCTATGCTCGTCACCACAAGACCGTGCCACGAGGCCGTAAGGCGTGCCGCGAGGATGGCATCGAGGTTGCTGTGCAGAGCATCCGTAGCGACGTAGGTGGCGATATAGGCCGCAGCGAGGCCGCCGAGGGCGTTGCCCAGGAGCATGGGGATGAGTCTCCACGACTCCTTATATGGCAGGTAGCCCGCCTTTCCCGTATAGAGCTGTGCGCCACACATCACTACCGACAGCAGGCCGAAGGCGAAGAGCACAGCGCCCGCCAAGCCACCCACACGCAGGTATACCAAGCCGGCAATGCCGATCATAAGACCGGCATATACCGACATAGAGATAAAGTGTCTCATACGTTTAGAGTACGATGTTAATAATCTTGCCCTTAACCACGATAATCTTCTTCGGCTGCTTACCCTCAAGCCACTTTGCAGCACCCTCCGTAGTGACAATGTCGCGCTGAATCTCATCAGGTGTCTTATCCAGAGCGTACTCCTGCTTGAAGCGTAGCTTGCCGTTGATCATCACGGGGTACTCAAACGAGTTCTCGACGAGGTACTCGGCCTTGAACTCAGGGAACTGAGCATCGCACACCGTGGTAGTATGTCCGAGAGCCTCCCTCCATAGCTCCTCGGCGATATGTGGAGCAAAGGGGGCGATGAGTGCCGTGAGGGGCTCCAGAATCTCGCGCTTAGAGCAGTCGCCAAGCTCGTTGAGGCATATCATGAAGGCTGCAACAGAGGTGTTGAACGAGAAGTTCTCGATATCCTCGCCAACCTTCTTGATGGTCTTATGTAGCGTCTTGAGCTCGGCAGGCGTAGCCTTATCGTCGTTAACCATAAGCACGCCCTCGCGCGAATAAAACTTACCCCAGAAGCGACGCAAGAACTTATGTACACCATCGATGCCGTTGGTATCCCATGGCTTAGACTGCTCCAATGGGCCGAGGAACATCTCGTACATACGTAGCGTGTCGGCACCATAAGCCTCGACGATATAGTCGGGGTTCACGACATTGAACATCGACTTAGACATCTTCTCGATGGCCCAGCCACAGATATACTTGCCATCCTCCAACACAAACTCGGCATCCTTAAACTCGGGGCGCCATGCACGGAAGGCCTCGATGTCGAGAATGTCGTTCTTGACGATGTTCACGTCGACGTGTATCTCCTGCGTGTCGTACGCGCTCTTTAGTCCGAGCGACACGAACTTATTTGTGCCGATGATGCGGTATACGAAGTTCGAGCGACCCTGGATCATACCCTGATTTACGAGCTTCTTGAAGGGCTCCTCCTCGCATACGTAGCCGAGGTCGTAGAGGAACATATTCCAGAAGCGCGAGTACATAAGGTGACCCGTGGCGTGCTCGATACCACCCACGTAGAGGTCTACATTGCGCCAGTAGTCGTTGGCCTCCTTGCCTACAAGACCCTCCGTGTTGTGCGGATCCATGTAGCGGAGGTAGTATGCCGACGAGCCGGCAAAGCCCGGCATCGTGGAGAGCTCATAGGGGTACCCCTCCTCGGTATGCCAACCCTCGACACGTGCCAAGGGGGGCTCACCCTCAGCCGTGGGGCCAAAGTCCTTGATAGGGGGCAACGTGAGGGGTAGCTTGTCGTCCGTAAGGCGGTAGGCTACATCATCCTTGTAGTATATGGGGAAGGGCTCGCCCCAGTAGCGCTGGCGCGAGAAGATAGCATCACGCAGGCGGTAGTTGATGAGCTTCTTGCCGAGGCCACGGCGCTCAACCTCCTCGAACATGAAGAGGATGGCATCCTTAACATCCATGCCGTTGATTATGTCCGAGTTGATAACCATACCCTCCTTGGCATCGTACGACTCGACCTCGAGATTGCCGCCCTCGACTACGGGGATAATATCCAGGCCGAAGTGACGAGCAAAGGCGTAGTCGCGCGAGTCGTGCGCAGGAACGGCCATGATAGCACCCGTGCCATAGCCCGCCAATACGTAGTCGGAGATGTAGATGGGTATCTCGCGACCCGAGAAGGGGTTGATGGCATACGAGCCTGTCATGACGCCACTTACACGCTTGGTGTCGGCGATACGCTCACGCTCCGAGCGACGCTTCGTCTCGGCGATATACGCCTCCACAGCCTCGCGGTTCTCCGCGGTGGTGAGCTCCTCGACCCACTCATGCTCGGGGGCGATGACCATAAACGTAACACCATAGATGGTGTCGGGGCGTGTGGTGAATATCTCCAACTTACGCTCCGAGTCCTTAACGTCGAAGAATACCTGAGCACCCACCGAGCGACCTATCCAGTTGCGCTGAATCTCCTTCAGCGAGTCGCTCCACTCCAGGCGCTCCAAGCCCTCGAGCATACGCTCGGCGTATGCCGATACGCGCAGCAACCACTGCTTCATGCGCTTCTGCTCCACGGGGTGGCCACCGCGTACCGAGAGACCCTCCTTGACCTCGTCGTTGGCAAGCACAGTGCCGAGTGCCGGGCACCAGTTTACCATGGTGTCGGCGCGGAAGGCGAGGCGATAATTCTGAAGCGCCTGTTCACGCTCGGCCTCTGTCATGGCGTGCCACTCGTCGGCAGTGAACGTTAGGTGTGTGGTCTCGGCAGCGTCGATACCCTCCGTGCCGTGTGCCTCGAAGTGCGCAACGAGGGCGCTGATAGGCTCAGCCTTTGCGGTTGCATTGTTGTACCAGTGGTCGAACATCTGGAGGAAGGCCCACTGTGTCCAGTGGTAGTACTCGGGCTCCGAGGTGCGCACCTCGCGTGACCAGTCGAACGAGAAGCCTATCTTGTCGAGCTGCGAGCGGTAGCGTGCGATGTTCTGGTCTGTTGTCACCGCAGGGTGCTGTCCCGTCTGTATAGCGTACTGCTCGGCGGGGAGACCAAAGGCGTCATAACCCATGGGGTGAAGCACATTAAAGCCCTTCTGACGCTTGTAGCGCGAGTATATATCTGAAGCGATATATCCGAGGGGATGACCCACGTGCAGACCTGCACCCGAAGGGTAGGGGAACATATCGAGAACATAGAACTTGGGACGCGAGGGATCCACATCTACGCGGTAGGTACCCTCCTTTTGCCACTCCTCTTGCCATTTAGGCTCGATGGCTCTAAAATTATATTCCATAATTGCTGTGTTATTTATTTGATTTATATTATGTTACACTTTGGTTAATCCTCGTCGTCGTCCCACGCCTCATCGACGTAGAAGCCATCCATCAGAGCATCGATGTCCCTACGCTCCTTCTTCGTTGGGCGCCCTGTGCCACGGTCGCGAAAGACGAAGATCGTCTCGTGTGGCACGTTGAGCTTGTCGAGCTCCTCTTGTGGCGTGCAGTTGAGGCAGTAGAGGGGTACATTCTTTGCCGGCTGGCGGCTCGATACGAGCTCCAGCACCTTATAGCTATATGTCACCCTCTCGCGGCGCACCGATATGCGGTCGCCAATCTTCACCTCGCGCGAGGGCTTGGCATAGGCGTCGTTTACCATTACGCGGTTTTGGCGTATGGCATCGGCAGCATCGCTGCGCGTCTTGAACACACGCACGGCCCAGAGGTATTTGTCTAATCGTATGTCGCTCATTACTTTGTCGTTTCTTGGTTATAAGAGTTCGTGCGGCTGACGCTAAGAATCATACCCATAGCCATCGAGGTAAACAGTAGCGACGAGCCTCCACGCGAGATAAGAGGCAGCGTCTGTCCCGTCTCGGGTATGATGTTCACCTGCACGAGGATGTGTAGTAGCGCCTGGCACGTTATCAGGAGGCCAAGGCCTGCGGTCATAAGCGTAGGGAAGGCCATCGTGCAGCGGCGACATATCTCTATCGAGCGGAATGTTATCCACAGATATAGGAGCATGAGCACCACGGCGGCGATAAGTCCATATTCCGATGTGAAAAAGGCGTAGGCGTAGTCGCTCTCGGGGTGTATGACCACGGCACGCGAGGTGCTATGGCCTGCACCCTCGCCATAGATGTCGCCATTGCGTATGGCTATCATCGCGCGCTCGGTGTCCGAGAGCTCGTATACATACTCCTTTTTACCATCCGTCGTCCACTCCTTCACCCACGTCGAGAGGCGTCCACTGGCGGTGTCTCCACGGCCTATGCCTACCATCGATAGGAGTGTAAGACCTATGGTGCCTGCGGCAACGACCAGAAGCGTGAACTTCATAATCTCGCTCTTAGCCACACGTCCGATGTAGAGCATTATCACCGAGGCCAGGAAGATGAGCACGGCCGAGGATGTGTGTGCCGGGAGTATCACCACGCACGAGAGAATCACGGGGCCAAGTATTGGCAGCGTATTTTCGCGGAGTATCTGCTTCTGCTTCTCATCCTTGAGGCGGAAGGATGTAGGCAGCAACTTAATGTTGTTGATGCTATCCTGGCGCTTCTCCATACGTCGCGCGAGCATCAGTATGGTAAATATCTTGAGTCCCTCGGAGGGCTGGAACTGGAAGGGGCCTATGGGTAGCCAGCGTGCCGCGCCATTTGTTGTCGAGCCCACGAAGTATGTCGCGAGTGTGAGCACCACGAAGAGGTAGTACAGCACCGGCGTCCAGCGACGGTAGAAGGTGTAGTTTATCTTGTGGGCGATGAATATCACGGGCATAGAGAGCGCCACGACGAGCATAAGCTGCTGTCGTAGCGAGTCCGTCGTCGTCATTCGCGACGTTATGTCGTAGGCCATCTTCGCCGTCGAGGAGTAGACCACGAGGATCGACACCACCAGCAGCACGCCATATATGATCCATAGCGTGCGGTCGCCCTCGAGTATGCGGCGGCGCGAGGTGAGAAGCTCCTCGGCAGCCTCGGCGCCTGTTCTTTCTCGTCTATCGTCCATATATGCCGACTATTTGTTGAGTACGTTCTCCTTGACCCACGCCTTGAACATACGGCCGCGCTCCTCGTAGTTGCGGAAGAGGTCGAAGCTCGCACACGCAGGCGAGAGGAGCACGGTGTCGCCCTCCGTGGCCTCCTTGCGTGCCGCTATCATCGCCTCCTCGAAGGTGTGACAGTCATGGATGATGGGGACGATGCCCTCAAACTCCCTGAGGAGCTTGGTGTTGTCCACGCCCATACATATTAGCGCCTTGACCTTCTTGCGGGCAAACTCCTTGAGCGGAGTGTAGTCGTTGCCCTTGTCCGTACCTCCGGCAATCCATACCGTCGGGCGCTTCATGCTCTCGAGAGCATACCATACCGAGTCTACGTTCGTTGCCTTCGAGTCGTTCACCCACTGTATGTCGTTATCCGTGCCTGCGGGCTCTAAGCGGTGCTCCACGGGCGAGAAGTCGTATATCGAGCGCTTTATCTGCTTGGGGTCGATGCCCGCGGCGAGTGTTGCGAGGGCTGCAGCCATGGCGTTGTATACGTTGTGCATACCCTCGATCTGCATCTTGCGCGTATCTACCGTCACGCTCTTGGAGCCTACGGTGGCGGTGAAGGTGTGACCCTCGAGTATGGCATCGCCATCGCCACTGGCTATGGCCGTGTTTATGGCAAAGGGTAGCTGACGTGCACGTAGGCCGTTATCCATCTCGGCGAGCATCTGCTGCGTAAGCTCGTCGTCGGCCGAGAAGATAAAGGCGTCGGCTGCGGTCTGATTCTCCGCTATGCGCATCTTCGAGCGGGCGTAGTTCTCGAGTTTGTAGTCGTAGCGGTCGAGATGGTCGGGCGTGATGTTCATCAATACGCCGATGTCGGCCTTGAACTTGAAACATCCGTCGAGCTGGAACGAACTGAGCTCCAAGACATGCCAGAAGTGCTTCTCTGTGGCTACGGAGTATGCGAAGCTCTCGCCTATGTTACCGCCGAGCGACACCTTACGTCCGGCATCGCGCATAATCTTGTATATGAGCGATGTTGTCGTTGTCTTGCCGTTTGAGCCCGTTATGCAGATGGTCTTAGCCACACCCTTGTAGCGCGCTGCAAACTCTATCTCCGAGATTACGGGTATACCGCGCTCGCGAATCTTTACTACGATGGGTGCTGTGTCGGGTATGCCGGGCGATTTTATCACCTCGTTGGCATCGAGGATGCGCTCCTCGGTGTGCCTGCCCTCCTCATACTCCACGCCCCACTCGTCGAGTCTCTCGCGAAACTTGGGTGCAATCGTACCCATATCCGAGAGGAATGTGTCGAATCCTTTTTTCTTGGCCAGTATCGCCGAGCCATAGCCCGAGATACCACCTCCGAGAACTACTATCTTGCGTTTCATATATTTGCGATTTGTCGGTTACTGAATCTTGAGTGTTACGAGTGTGAGGGCTGCGAGAAGAAGCGATACGATAAAGAAGCGCATCATAATCTTGGTCTCGAACAGTCCCTTCTTCTGGTAGTGGTGGTGGATGGGGGACATAAGGAGTATGCGACGCCCCTCACCATACTTGCGTTTTGTGTACTTGAAGTAGCCCACCTGCACCATGACAGAGAGCGCCTCCACCAGAAAGACGCCGCACAGCAGCGGTAGGAGCAGCTCCTTGCGTATGCAGAGCGCAAAGACGGCGATGATGCCACCGATGGTGAGCGAGCCCGTGTCGCCCATAAATATCTGCGCAGGGAAGGAGTTATACCACAGGAAGCCTATGAGCGCACCCGCAAAGGCCGCAGCAAAGACGATGAGCTCACCGCTATCGGGGATATACATAATGTTGAGGTAGTCCGAGTAGATGATATGGCCCGAGAGGTAGGCAAGGATACCGAGCACAAGGACTATGGGCACCGAGACGCCCGTAAGCAGGCCGTCGATGCCATCCGTGAGGTTGGCGCCATTCGACACGGCCGTGATGACAAAGATGGCTACGACGATATATAGCAGCCATGCCAACGTGTCGTTGCCCCCCGTGAGTATCTTATAGTCGAGCTCCGTATCCTTGAGGAAGGGGATGGAGGTCTTAGAGCTCTTCTCTGCCGTGGTGCTCACCACGACCCTCTGTGTGTAGCTATCCACCTCGCGGCCGGTCTCGTTGTCGATGATGGTGTAGTTGTTGGTCTCGAAGGTCTTCTCGTGGATGACGATATCCTCCGAGAGCCACATTGTCGTGCCCACGATGATACCCAGGCCCACCTGTCCGACAATCTTGAAGCGCCCCTTGAGTCCCTCCTTCTTATGGCGGAAGACCTTGATATAGTCATCCAAGCCACCGATGAAGCCGAGCCACAACGTCGAGATGAGCATGAGTTGTATGTATACATTCTCAAGGTCGCCAAATAGTAGCACGGGGATGACCACAGCAGCGATGATGATGATGCCACCCATGGTCGGCGTGCCTCTCTTCTGCAGCTGACCCTCGAGGCCGAGGTCGCGTATATCCTCGCCTATCTGCTTACGCTTCAAGAAGCGTATGATGCGCTTGCCGATGATGATGGCGATAAGCAGCGAGAGGATGATGGCCGCTGCCGAGCGGAATGATATATACTCGCCAATACGCATTCCCGGCAGGTCGGTGTTGTCGTTGAGATACTCAAAAAGTCTGTATAGCATTGTGTGTAAGTTTTTAACTGTTTGGGTAGTGTAGGTTAGTTGTGTGATGTAAGAAGCGCTGCACGTATCTCCTCGCGGTCGTCGAAGTGGTGCTTCTGCGTACCTATAATCTGGTAGTCCTCATGTCCCTTGCCGGCAATGAGGATGATGTCGCCCCTGCCGGCAAGCATTGCCGCGGTGCGTATCGCCTCCCTGCGGTCGCTGATACGTAGGTAGTTGCGCCTGTCGCCCACGCCGGCAATCATATCGTCGAGGATGGCCTCGGGATCCTCCGTGCGCGGGTTGTCGGAGGTAAATATCGTCGTCGTGGCGTGCTTCACGGCTATGGCTGCCATCTCCGGGCGCTTCGTGCGGTCGCGGTCGCCACCACAGCCCACCACGACAATAAGCTTTCGATCGTCGGTGCGCACCTCCTCGATGGTGGCGATGACATTCTCCAGCGCATCGGGTGTATGGGCATAGTCCACGATGGCCATGGTGCCATCCGCCGCCGTGATGGTCTCGAAGCGACCACTCACAGGTGTGAGCATCGAGAGTGTCGTGAGCACCTCCATCTTATCGATGCCGAGAAGTGTCGCTGCGGCATATACCGTCGTAAGGTTGTAGGCATTGAAGCGCCCCGTGAACTTAACCCACAGCTCCTCGCCATCGATGTTTAGAAGCATACCGTCGGTGTGCATCTCGATGATCTTCGTGCGATAGTCGGCCATGGAGCGCAGTGACAGTCGGCGCACCCTCGCGCGACAGTTCTGCACCATAACGTCGCCATTGCGGTCATCGCTGTTGGTCACCACCCAGGCATCCCTATCCAGCGCGTCGAAGAAGGATTTCTTTGCACGTATATACTCCTTGTATGTGCCGTGGTAGTCGAGGTGGTCGTGTGTGAGGTTTGTGAAGAGAGCCCCCGTGAAGTGCAGACCATCGATGCGGTGCTGCGCTGCGGCGTGCGACGACACCTCCATAAAGCAGTAGTCGCACCCCTCGTCGACCATCTCGCGCATCATGGCATTGAGGCGTATGGCATCGGGCGTGGTATGTGTCGAGGCAATGCTGCGACTACCTATGCGGTATACCACCGTAGATATGAGTCCCGCGGTGTAGCCCATAGCCGTAAACATATCGTAGAGGAGCGTTGCTGTTGTGGTTTTGCCGTTTGTGCCGGTCACGCCCACGAGCTTAAGTTCGCGCGTGGGGTGGCCGTAAAATGCTGCTGCCATAGCTGCCATAGCTATGTTGCTATCCTCCACGCGAATGTATGTCACGCCCTCGGCGCGATGCTCCGGGACTATCTGGCACACCACAGCCACGGCGCCACGCTCGATGGCTGCGTCGATGTAGCTATGTCCATCGCTCGCCGTGCCCTTCACGGCGAAGAAGCAACCTCCCGCCTCCACGGCACGCGAGTCGTATGTGAGGGCCTCAATTGCGGGGTTTCCCGCCTCTATTATCTCTATGGCTCGAACATCGTCGAGCAACTCATTCAGTCGTTTCATCGTAGTTGTATCTCAAATCTTAGGGGGTATATCATCGTTCAAGTGTCAGGTGTATCGTACCTCTCTCCTCCGCGTCCGTCCTATAACCCGCAAGGAGGCTCTGTGTCTTTATGCGTCCGCTCCCCGAGTGTGTCACCGTGAGACCCATGCTCTCGAGTAGGTAGAGGGCATCCGAGAGACCCATGCCGCGCACGTCGGGGACGATGCCCTTCTGTGTGGTTATGCCCGTGAGCGTTGTGTGGCCGCCAACATCTGTCGTTGTCGTGCTCCAGGCCTTACCCTCGCTATCGTTCTGGGTCTGCGATGCCAGCGTGTGACTCACCTTCGCCACGTAGCGTGTGTCGCCACCCTTGATGTGTGTGGGGGCATAGGGCGAGGGGGGTGTCTCTATCGTTGCGTGCAGCGAGGGGTCAGTGGCATATATGTACTCCATAATATCTGCCGCCACGGGGCCCGCGAGATCGATGCCGTAGTACGAGGGGTGTGTCTTGGTCTGCTGCTTGCACACAGCAACAAGAATCGTATATTTGGGTCGCTCCTGGGGCATAGTGCATACTATCGAGCCGTAGTAGTAGTGGTCGTCGCTGGGGGTCATGCCGTTGGCCATCTGCTCATGGTCGATGATGCCCTGCGACACGAAGTTGGACCATACCTGCGCGGTGCCGGTCTTGCAGCCAAAGGGTATGGGCAGGTCGCGAAACTTGGTGCCCGTGCGTAGGGATGCTGCGGCAAGGCAGGTGTCGAGCAATGCCAATGTCTTCTTCGAGCACATACGATTATTGAGCGTAACCACGGGTGGGCGCTCAACCACTTTACCATCGCGCTCGATACGATCCACGAGGCGTGGTGCGACCATGCGTCCGTCGTTAGCCACGCCGTTGTAGAAGGTGATCATGTGGATTGGTGGCACCTCCACCTCGTAGCCGTAGGCTAAGCGCGGGAGGCGTGAGGCTGTGCTGCCATCGGTGTTCCACTCCGTGGTTCCGGCCATCTTCATCTGCCCCTTAGGCTCGCCATACTCCGCGAGGCCCACGTCGCTGGTGAAGCCGAGCTTGGCGAGATAGTTGGTATACTTCGCAGGGTCGTCTTTGAATTTGTCGTATACGGCCTTGGCAAAGTATACGTTCGAGGAGTGTGCAAAGGCCTCCTTCAGCGTCACATGGCTGTCATTATCCTTGCCCGCCACGTCGTGCGAGTCCTCCACCCTGACGGCGCCAATGCGCAAGGGGCGTCCCGGGCGTGAGTGTTCGAGGTCTACCCTCGTGTCGAGCGTGTAGTCGCCAATCTCCAGGAGCGCCATTGTCGTTGCGAGCTTCATCGTCGAGCCGGGACACATCTTGGTCTTTATGGCGTGGTTGAAGACCCTCTCGCTATATGTCGTGCCACGCTCCTTGCCCGAGCCGAGGCTCACCATCGTGAGGATGTTACCCGTCTCCACCTCCATTACTATAGCCACACCAAACGAGGCGTGCTGGCGGCGGAGCATCGTGTCGAGACGCTCGTGTGCTAAGCGCTGCAGGCCGGCATCTATCGTCGTTATCACGTCGCAGCCATTGACCGCGGGGCGGTTGTGCTTGTCGCTGACACGTGTCCAGAAGCCGTGGGCTATCCACTGCTCCTTGCTCAGACCATCGCTGCCATTGAGCTCATCGTGATACATAAGCTCGAGTCCCGTGCCCGGCACCTTCTTGCCATCGACCACGAGTGTGTCGTGGCGACCTATGGTCTGTCGTGCCACATCGTCCGAGGGGTATAGACGCTTCTGCACAGGGTTGGCGCTATACACGTAGCCCATGTTACCGTTGAAGATGGGGTAGCTGCGGCGCATCATATCCCACTCGTCGATGGTAATGATGCGGGGCATGACCCTGAAGCCACGGTCGCGAGCCTCCTCGCGCTTATGAAGTAGGCGCTGGCGATACTCCTCGGCAGAGATATATGTGTAGTTGTGTTCGGCAGCATCCTCCTTGCTGAAGTAGCTGGCAAGGAGTTGCGCCAGAGAGTCTACATTCGCGGCATAAGCCTCCGTGTCGGCCTCGCGCATACCCTCCGAGCGGAAGTCGAGCACCACGTCGTAGCGTAGGCTCGAGATGGCTAATGGCTCGCCGTCGCGCGAGAATATTGTGCCCTGGTGTGCCTTGATGGGCTGGTAGCGGTAGATGCCCTCGTTCATCACCTCGGCGTTGTGACGCACCGAGGGACTTATCCAGATGACCCAAACGAGGCGCGCTACGACTAAGAGGGCTATGAGTATGAAGGCGGCATATAGCGACTTCACGCGCGAGATGATGTCGCGCTTGGCTACGCCCTTCTTGGTGCTCCTCTTGGCTCCTGTTGTACTATCGTGTGTTGAGGGCTTGCCCCCACGTGTCTCTTTCTTGTTCATGTTGCGCATGGGTGTTTTTACTTGCGTTCTATGAGCCTGCTATCGTTCGAGAGGTCTATCAACTCTATGCCGTGCTCCTTCAGGCGTCTCTGCACGGCATTCTTCGATGATAGGCCGTAGCGCTCCTCCTCCTTGAGTACGGCGCGCTCCTTGAGTACCGAGGCGTACTTCTCACGCAGGCGATACTCTCTGTCGGCATTCAGCGACATGAATGTGAGGAAGATGCTCAAGAAGCACATCGCAGCGATAGCGATGAAGTAGCGGTGGTAGGGGAGTGTGCCGTCGGTGAGTATCGAGCCGGTGGTAAATATCATCCACGGCTTCTCCTCTCTCTCCTGCTTCTGTGTCGCTGCCCTGCCGGCGCTCTCCTCATTGCTCTCAGTCACTGCGTCATCCTCAGTGTCTGCGTCGCCGTGGCTCTCAGTATCGACGAAGATAACCTCGCGACGTATGCGGTCACGTGTAGCCTCCTGAGTCGCCCCAGTCTCTTCTATGTCGTTGATGTGTCGTGTCATAACTATTCGATGTCGATCTTTTCTGCTACGCGCAGCTTGGCACTGCGCGAGCGTGTGTTACGCTCCAACTCCTCGGCGGTAGGGGTGATGGCCTTGCGAGTTATAAGTTTAAAGGGTGTATTCTGGCGACCGAAGAAGTCCTTCTCTATGCGCCCTTCGGTATTGCCACTACGCATAAAGTTTTTCACGATGCGGTCTTCGAGTGAGTGGTACGACATTACCACCAGACGCCCCTCGGGCTTGAGTATCTTGAGACTCTGCTCTAAGGCCATCTTGAGCGCCTCCATCTCGCCATTGAGCTCTATGCGTAGCGCCTGGAATAGCTTGGTGAGGAACTTGGCCTCATCCTTCGGTGGCGTGCAGGGCTTCACCGCCTCGACCAGCTCCGCTGTCGTCGTTATAGGCTTCTGGCTACGGGCGCGCTCTATGCAGTTTGCTATCTTCCACGTGGTGTCGAGCTCGCCATATTCGGCAAAGATGCGCGTTAAGGCATCATTTGTGTATGTGTTGACGATGTCTGCCGCTGTGCGCCCCCCGCGGGTATTCATACGCATATCCAGAGGTGCCTCGCCACGGAACGAGAAGCCACGATGCTTGGCATCGAAGTGGTGCGACGATACTCCGAGGTCGGCGAGGATGCCGTCAACATGCTCGACGCCACGCAGGCGTAGCGCTCCGCGCAGGAAGCGGAAGTTCGAGGCAATGAAGGTGTGGCGAGCATCAACCGGGGCATTGGCCTGGGCGTCGGGATCCTGGTCTAAGGAGTAGAGGTGACCCTCGGGGCCGAGGTGCTTCAGTATCTCGCGTGTGTGGCCACCGCCACCCATCGTGAGGTCTACGTAGATGCCATCGGGCTTGATGTCGAGCGCATTGATACACTCGCCAAGCATCACAGGTATATGATATGTTTCAGCAGCCATTTTGCGCGACTTTTACTAAAGTAAAAAATAACGGCGCTAAGATACGAAATTTTCGACGAAAGAGACAAATATATCGAGCCAATTTTGATGTTTCGTGAGGTAAAACTTATCTCTCTGCGTGCAACAGAATCGACTGAGTGTGTAAATTTATATAATTAAGACAATGCAAAAAGACCATATTTTTACTATTTCGGCGGGGTGTGGATGTGACGCCTCAAGCCTTTGTAGGGAGTTGTTGTGTGCTACACGTCTGGGTCGCGCCACGCACTTCGATGCTACGATATACAGCTTCGATGGCGGGCGGCTTACGACGCTCATGGCCGAGGTCGGGAGGCTGAGAATGGAGGCGTTTAGAGGTGTAGGCGTGGATATGTGTGAGCGTGAGGCGGTGGATGCTGCCGACCTCGATGGCACCTATCGCCAGCTTATCGTTTGGGACAACCGCGAGCACCATATTGTCGGTGGTTATCGCTATGCTGTGGGGCGTAAGGCTGAGGTCGAGCGACTATCCTTATACCGCTATTTTAGTCTCTCGGAGCGGTTCCGTGGCGAGGTGTTGCCTCGGGGTGTGGAGCTTGGGCGCTCGTTTGTTAGCGTGGAGTATCAGCGACGTGCTAATACCAAGAGTATCTTTGTGTTGGACTCGCTATGGGAGGGTCTTGCCCGTGTTGTAGAGCGTGAACATGCCGACTATCTCTTTGGGCGCGTTACGCTCTATCCGGCGCTCGGCGTGCGGGCACGAAATCTTATCGTGGGTTTTATGCGCTACGTATTCCCCGCAAGCGAGCGCTGGCTCGTGGCGCGTGAGCCTTTGGCGGTGGGTCTTAGTCGTCGGTGGCTGCGTAGGTGTTTTGTGGCTGAGAGCCCTCGCGACAACTATAGGATTCTGCTCGGTCGCATGCGTAAGATGCGTCGTGCCGTGCCACCGATGATATCCTCGTATATGCGTCTATCTCCCACGATGCAGACATTCGATGCCTATCGCAACGACGACCTCGGAGGTGTTGTGGAGTGTGGCATAATGCTTACTCTTGCCGATCTATACGACGACATAAAAAAACGATATTTTACGCTATGAGGGAGGTGCGTGGAGGCCTTGATGTTGGGGCACAGCGCTACACTTCTTGCATATTGGTATGGCGCCGCACTCCGCAGTGATGTGCGTATACCTGAATTGGGGCACAGCGCCAAGCTTTTCACTTCTTGTTAGGAGCCGCACTCCGCAATGTCGTGCGTATTCCTGAATAGCAGGTGCGTTTAGGTATGCCAAGCCTCTGCTCTTAAAGGGGGCAGAGGCTTGGTGTGTGGTGTAAACGATTATGGATTATTCGCGGGTGCTATCCTCGTCGATACTGCTTGGGCGAGAGGCCTGTGGCGCGCTTGAAGTACTTGCCGAAGAAGGATTGGTTGGGGAAGTTGAGCGAGGTGGCAATCTGCTGTATCGTCATATCCGACGACTGGAGCATGGCGCGAGCCTCGAGTATCACGTGGCTCTCGATCCACTCGCCTGCTGAGCGGCCGGTGGTCTCCTTGACGAGTTTTGAGAGGTACTTGGGCGTGATACATAGTTTGTCGGCATAGAAGCCTATAAGGCGCTCCTGGCGGTAGTTCTCCTCCACAAGGCGTATGAAGCGCTCGACGATATTGTTCTTCGTGGCGTAGCTCTTTGTCTCGTGATTCTTGAACTGATAGACGCCGCCGTAGTAGAATACGCGGATAAGGTTTTCGATGACCTGCAGACGGAAGGGGTTTTCTTCGTTGGCTGCTGCGCGGTATAGTATGGCGTAGAATATGCGTATTGCGGTGAGCCTCTCGCTATCGATGGGGCTCAGCGGATTGTTGTACATAAGCATATACTGCTGTTGCCATCCGGGGAGGTTGAGCATGTCGATAAAGCGTCGCGAGAGGCTTATGGCGTAACCCTCCATGTTGGTGCTATGCTCTATGGGCTCGATGATCTGCCCGGGGAGCAGCGATAGGAGCATTGGGGCCTCCACTTCATACTCGTTGAGGTTGATCTTCAGGCGGCAGTTTCCCGCTGTGCAAATGGCAATGACGGCATTCGTCAGCTTCTGTGGCTCGTGTACGATGGGCTGGGGATTCTTTGCCTTGAATGGCATGAGCATAAGATCGTTTCCGATGGTTATGCCCTCGTCGTATTGACAATCAATGTCAAAGTGTTCAAAAAATCGCTTCATACCATATATAATTTATTGTTTCGTTCGCTTGTGTGGTGCAAAGTAACAAAAACTAAATTGTTTAACAAAATCCAATTCGACCAATATAACATTATTAGTGTGCTATAGGTGTAAAAAATGAGTTAAATATCTACCAATAGAGTAATATACTTAGCGATATGGTGTGTAGTCTAAAGGTGAAATAAGTGTCGATTGTTGAAAACTTATTGTGTGATAATTTGCTGTTGTCGTCGAATTTTTCGTATCTTTGGAAAAAATTGAGCGTATGGCAAAGTTTATAGTAGAGGGTGGCCATCGTCTTAAGGGCGAGATACAACCACAGGGCGCAAAGAATGAGGCCCTACAGATTATATGTGCTGCGTTGCTCACGTCTGAGCGCGTGGTGTTGCACAATGTGCCTATCATTGCGGATGTTATGCAGCTCCTGGAGCTTATGTCGAAGATGGGTGTCAAGGTTGAGCGTCTCTCGGACGACGACTTTGCCATTCAGGCTGACGAGATAGACCTCGAGTATCTGCGTACGGCCGACTACCACAAGCGTTGTCGCAGGCTACGTGGCTCGGTGATGATGATAGGCCCGCTGTTGGCGCGTTTCGGTGTAGGTTTTATGCCTAAGCCCGGTGGCGATAAGATAGGTCGTCGCAGGCTGGATACCCACTTCCTCGGCTTTCAGAAGCTCGGCGCCGACTTTAACTTCGACCTTAGCGATGAGTTCTATACGGTCGAGGCCAAGAGGTTGAAGGGTACATATATGCTTCTCGACGAGGCCTCGGTGACGGGAACAGCAAATATCGTCATGGCGGCGGTACTGGCCGAGGGACGCACGACGATATACAATGCTGCATGTGAGCCCTACCTCCAGCAGCTGTGCAAGATGCTCAACCGTATGGGTGCCAAGATTTCGGGTATAGCCTCTAATCTCCTTACCATCGACGGCGTGGAGTCGTTGGGGGGCACGGAGCACACGATGTTGCCCGATATGATCGAGGTGGGTAGCTTCATAGGCATGGCAGCAATGACGCGCTCGGAGCTCACGATTAAGAATGTGTCGTACGACAACCTTGGCATCATACCTCAGCAGTTTGCGCGTATGGGTATCCACTTTGAGCAGCGTGGTGACGACATCTACATCCCCACGCAGGAGAACTATAGCATCGAGAGCTTCATCGATGGCTCGATTATGACCATTGCGGATGCTCCGTGGCCGGGACTCACGCCCGACCTGCTCTCGATATTCCTTGTCGTAGCCACGCAGGCTAAGGGCTCGGTGCTCATACACCAGAAGATGTTCGAGAGTCGCCTGTTCTTCGTCGACAAGCTCATAGATATGGGTGCGCAGATCATCCTTTGCGACCCGCACCGTGCTACGGTCATAGGCCACAACCACGAACACTCGTTGCGTGCGGCAAATATGACTTCACCCGATATACGTGCCGGCGTGGCGCTGCTCATCGCTGCGATGAGTGCCGAGGGTACGAGTACGATACAGAACGTCGAGCAGATAGACCGTGGCTACAGGGATATTGACAAACGCCTCAATGCGCTGGGTGCCAAGATTATGCGTCTGGACGAGTAGGCCAACAAGGCGGTGCGATTGGCTTGAAGTATGATCTGCGTGGTGATACTATTTGTCTGAAAGGCGTATTCCAAGGATAAGGTCTGCAAGGCGATGCAATTGGCTTGAAACGAAAAAGATAAGTAATAAGATAAACGTAGTCTAAATATGTTTTTAGAGAATAACAAGCACAAGGGGTGGATTGAGGTGATATGTGGCTCGATGTTTTCGGGTAAGACCGAGGAGCTCATCCGCCGTATGAAGAGGGCGCAGTTTGCTAATCTCAAGGTGGAGATATTCAAACCCTCGATAGATGTGAGGTATTCGGAGGCGGAGGTTGTCTCGCACGATGCTAATGCTATACTCTCCACGCCCGTGGAGTCGGCGCAGAACATATTGCTCATGGCATCGGATGTCGACGTTGTGGGCATTGATGAGGCGCAGTTCTTCGACGAGGGTATTGTGGATGTGTGTCGTAAGTTGGCGGATAGCGGCGTGAGGGTTATTGTTGCCGGTTTGGATATGGATTATATGGGTGTTCCCTTTGGCCCTATGCCTGCACTTATGGCTACGGCAGAGTATGTGACAAAGGTGCATGCTATATGTGTGCGCTGTGGTGACCTTGCGCACCACTCGCATCGTCTTACGGCCGATGACAAGCAGGTGCTCTTGGGTGCTCACGATACCTATCAGCCGATATGTCGCCACTGCTTTAATGAACTTAGAGGTAAGAAGTAGGGTATGCAGAGAGCTGTAGATGAGTGCGTTAAGGTGCTCCGCGAGGGAGGCATCATCCTCTATCCCACCGACACGGTGTGGGGCATAGGGTGTGATGCTACGAACGAGGAGGCTGTGGCTAAGGTTTACGCCCTGAAGCGTAGCGAGGATAAGCATGCGATGTTGTGCCTATGTCGCGATGCCGATATGATTGTGCGATATGTAAACCGCGCTCCGGGCATCGCCTTCGAGGTTATGGAGATGTCGGATAAGCCGCTCACGGCGATACTCCCCGGTGCTGTTGGTGTGGCTCCGAACCTCATACCCGAGGCTCGGACTCTCGGTGTGCGTGTTCCGCAGCACGATTTTTGTCAGGCGCTGTTGCGCAAGTTTGGCCGACCGATAGTCTCGACGTCGGCAAACATCTCGGGGGAGCCCGCAGCGAAGAGGCTGAAGGATGTAGACGAGGCGATACTTAGGGGTGTCGATTATGTCGTGCATCCTCGATTTGAGGGTAAGCCCACGCTCAAGCCGAGCGCCATCATAGCCTTTGGCGAGGGCGGAGAAGTGGAGGTAATAAGGAGTTAGAGGTATGGCAAAGCAGTTGATAACACCTGTGCAGAAGCGTTTCTCGGATGTCGACTCGTTCATGCACGTGAATAACATCTGGCAGCAGAGCTACTTCGATATGGGCAAGACCGACTTCTATCAGCAGGTCTTGGGCATAACCGGAGTATTTGATAAGTTGCGCATTATCACCGCCTCGACACATACGGACTACCTCGGGCAGGTACGCCTGCAGGATGATATCGTTGTTGTCACGGATGTCTCGCGCATAGGCACCAAGAGCATGACGCTGCACCAGCGTATCATGTCGGGAGAGAGGGTGCTCACCGAGAGCTCGTCGGTGATGGTGGCCTTCGACTTCGAGTTGCAGCAGACGGTGGCTATGCCCGAGCAGTGGAGGCTGAAACTCGAGGAGTACCTCGTCCATTCGTAGCCGTATTCGGGCCATTCGTACAAAAAAAGAGACCGTCGGGTAAATTATCGCGACGGTCTCTTTCGTTGTCGGATATTTTCAGTAACTTTGCAGTGTTATGTGTGCGCATCGCGCGACGCAGGCAGCTGACAATAGGGACAAACAATTAACTTATAAAATATTGCAACAGATGAAGATTTTACGTTACTTTATGTTCGCTTTGATTGTGGCGTTTACGGTGTCGAGTTGTACCGAGGATGCTACAAGCGGTGTGGTTAATCCCGGTGGTGATGAGCAGAAGCCCGATGATGGTGGCACGGAGGGCGGTGATGGTACGGAGGATGAGGAGTTCGTTATCGACCCTACGAAGGACTATCCGTTGATCTCTACCGAGCCTAAGTTTATTTCGCCCGACACTACGGAGGATGTATACATCATCGTAAATGCTAAGGGCACAGCATTGAAGGATTACAGCGGTGATATGTATGCCCACACGGGTGTTATCACCCCTGCAAGTACTAACTCGAGCGACTGGAAGTATGTTAAGGCAGATTGGGCTGAGAATATCCCCGATTGCAAGCTTACGAGCCATGGCAACAACATCTGGACACTCCTAATCAAGGGTGGCCCCCGCGCATACTACGGCGTACCTGAGGGTGAGCACATCCAGAAGCTTGCCTTCGTATTCCGCTCGGATGATGGCACGAAGGAGATAAAGAAGGATGGTCAGGATATCTTTATCGAGACTGCGGCTGAGGGTCTTCAGGTGAGAATCATATCGCCGGCACACGGCACAATACTTACTGTCGGCGAGGAGTATACCGTGCAGGTGAATGCTCAGTCGGCAACATCGCTCTCGCTATATCGCAACGATGCCGAGGTGTCGAATACCACGGAGATGACACTCGAGTACTCGTTCTCGCCCACCGTCGAGGAGGATATCATCTTCAAGGCTGTGGCTACCGATGGTACGGATACCATAGAGCATAGCATCAAGGTTGCCGTTCTCGGCGCTACGGTTGATGCTGCACGCCCGGGTAATCTACACGATGGCGTAAACATCGAAGGCACGTCGGCGACGTTTGTCCTCTACGCTCCGGGTAAGTCGTCGGTGGTATTGCTTGGTGACTTCAACCAGTATGCCCCCTCGAACGACTACCTTATGAAGCGCGATGGCGACTACTTCTGGCTTACTATCGACAACTTGGAGAGTGGCAAAGAGTATGGCTATCAGTATCTCGTAGATGGTACCATCAAGGTGGGTGACCCCTACGCTACGAAGATTCTCGACCCATGGAACGATAAGTGGATTGATGCTTCGGTATACCCCAACCTCAAGGAGTACCCCGCGGAGTATACTACGGATATCGTCAGCGTCTTTGACCTCGACGACACCCCCTACAATTGGACTGTTACCGACTTCCAGCGTCCTCAGGTTAACTCATTGGCAGTGTATGAGTTGCTCATCCGCGACTTTACCGAGGAGGGCTCTATCGATGCCGTTACGGCTAAGCTCGACTACCTCGAGACCCTCGGCATCAACGCCATAGAGCTTATGCCTATTCAGGAGTTCGACGGCAACGACTCATGGGGCTATAACCCCTGCTTCTACTTCGCTGCCGATAAGGCATACGGTACGGAGGAGGCATACAAGCGCTTTATCGACGAGTGCCACAAGCGCGGTATTGCCGTGATCCTCGACGTTGTGTTCAACCACGCCACAGGTCAGTTCCCCTGGGCTAAGATGTGGTGGGATTCGTCGAAGAACTGCACGACGTCCAATAACCCCTTCTTCAATGTCTCGGCACCGCACAACTTTAGCGTATACCACGACTTCAAGCACCTCTATCCCAAGACCCGCGAGTACTTCAAGGAGGTTCTTACGTATTGGTTGGAGGAGTACAACCTCGACGGCTTCCGCTTCGACCTCACCAAGGGCTTTGTGCAGAATCCGGGCAACTACGATGCCGGTGGTTACTCTGCGGAGCGTATCGAGATTCTCACCGACTATGCCAAGGCTATACGTGATGTCGAGGAGGATGCCTACATTATTTTCGAGCACTTCTGCGACTCGAGCGAGGAGAGCGTTCTCTACACCAAGTGTAAGGCTCTCTGCTGGAACAATAATGCCATGGAGGGCTATAAGGAGTCTGTCATGGGATGGACTGGCAGCAACAAGAGTAACTTCGCCGACTTCAAGCGTGGTCGTATGAACAATATCGAGACCCACGACGAGGAGCGTATCGCTTTCAAGGCTGTTGAGTACGGCCAGACATACGTCAAGAGCGACTGGGGTGTTCTCTCTAAGCGTCTCCAGGCGGCCTATGCCTTCCATTTCCTCACCCCCTATCCCAAGATGATGTGGCAGTTCGGCGAGCTCGGCTACGACGTGTCGATCAACGCCAACGATGAGGGTGTTGTAGGTAATGGTGACGAGTATCGTACGCACCGCAAGCCCGTACGTTGGGAGTACTACAGCGATACTAACCGTCGTGCTCTGTACGATGCTATGTCTAAGGTTATCTCTTGGCGTACCGAGAATGAGGATTACTACGGTCAGGACAACCTTAAGACTATAACATGGAAGGCGGGAGATGCCGATATGGGTGGCAAGACTCTTGTTATGGATAGGGTTATCGTAATTGCCAACTTCACCAACGCTGAGACTACAACGACGGTGAATGTGCCTCAGGCCGGCACTTGGCGCAACCTTATGACCGATGCCGCTGTTACGCTCGGCTCGACATATAGCGCTAAGCTCGCTGCTCACGACTATATCGTTCTTGTTCGCGACTAATCAATCATAGTAATATAGGTATTTTTCGGCCGTCCCGCGTGGTGTATACTGCGCGGGATGGCTTTTTTTTGTAGTTTCTTGACGAAATATTTGGAATTTTAGAAAAAAAATGTTATATTTGTTATTCGAATAACAGACAAACTGTTATTGGTGGCAGACAACTTAAAACTAACTACATAAAACCTTAAAAGAAAACTATGGCAAAGATCTTAAAAATTCGCGATCTTACGTTGCGTGACGGTCAGCAGTCGTCTTTCGCAACACGAATGACTCAGCAGCAGGTGGACCGCTGCCTTCCTTACTACAAGGATGCCGGTTTCTATGCTATGGAGGTATGGGGTGGTGCTGTGCCCGACTCGGTTATGCGCTACCTTAACGAGAACCCTTGGACACGTCTTGAGACTATCAAGAAGGCTGTGGGTGATGTGTCAAAGTTGACGGCTCTGTCGCGTGGCCGTAACCTCTTCGGTTATGCCCCTTATACGGATGAGATTATTGACGGTTTCTCGCGCAACGCCATCGAGAGCGGCTTGGGTATCATGCGTATCTTCGACGCCTTGAACGATGTGGACAATGTTAAGTCGACAATCAAGTATATCAAGCAGTATGGCGGTATCGCTGACTGCGCCGTATGTTACACCGTAGATCCTAAGTACACCGACGGCCAGGAGCACGAGAAGGTGTTTACCGACGAGTACTTCCTCGACAAGGCGCGCCAGATGGCAGAGCTCGGTGCCGACATGATTACCATCAAGGATATGTCGGGCTTGATTCCTCCTGCACGTGTGGCAGGCCTCATCAAGCTCTTGAAGAAGGAGCTCGGCGTGACTGTCGACTTCCACACACACTGTACGCCTGGTTACGGTCTCGGCTCGGTATATGCAGCTATCGTTGCAGGTGTCGACATCGTAGATACCAACTGCTGGTGGTTTGGTGGTGGCACGGGTGCTCCCGCCGTAGAGCTTGTTTACCTCTTCTGTAAGAAGTTGGGCATCGAGCTTGGTGCAAACATGGAGGCTGTGGCTAAGATTAACGTCGAGTTGAAGGATATACGCAAGGAGCTCGAGTTGTCGGTATTCGGTGCCGAGAAGCCCCTGCCCAAGGCCTTCAATCCCCTTACGGACGAGACACCGGCTGAGGTTGACGCTCTGCTCGACCGCTGCGTGAAGGCTGCCCAGGAGGAGAACTGGGATGAGCTTCTCGAGGCATCGCAGGCTATCGAGGCTTACTTCGGCTTCCCCGCGCCCAACAAGCTCGTTCAGGATGCCGAGATTCCCGGTGGTATGTACTCTAACATGGTTGCGCAGCTCAAGCAGCTCGGCGCGGAGGATATCCTTCCTCGTGCTATGGAGCTTATCCCTCCCGTGCGTTTGGCAGCAGGTCTTCCCCCTCTCGTAACGCCCACATCGCAGATTGTAGGTGCTCAGGCCGTAAACTGCGCTATGGATGAGAAGGCGGGTCGTGCCATGTATACAAATAAGTCGGCACAGTTCGTAGGTCTTGTGAAGGGTGACTACGGTCGCACACCGGTGAAGATCAGCGAGGACTTCCGCGAGAAGATTTGTGGCTTCAGAGAGGAGCGCCCCTACGACACGTCGAAGTATCAGAAGCAGCCCAACCCCGCATTGGAGGAGGCCGGTGGTGTGCTCTTGGCCGAGAACGAGAAGGAGGAGCTCTTGTTGGAGTTGTTCCCCTTGGTTGCTAAGGCTTACCTCACGGGTGTCAAGAAGGCGGCTTATGCCGAGAAGGTGGCTGCCGATCCCTCGTTGAAGAAGGAGGAGAAGGTGGAGCTCCAGCCCATCACGGGTGATACCATCTGCGCACCGCTGCCCGGTCGCGTTATCGAGCTTAAGGTTAAGGTTGGCGATAGCGTGGCAGTAGGTCAGGAGGTTGCTATCCTCGAGGCCATGAAGATGGAGAACTCTATCACCTCGGACTTCGCAGGTAAGGTTAAGCAGATCATCGTCAAGGAGGGTGATACTGTTCAGGCCGAGGGTGTCATCATAGAGATTGAGAGCGCTAAGGCTGGTGCCGGTGCTGCTGCTAAGCGTCCCGTGACGGGTAAGACCGTATGTGCGCCGCTGCCCGGTCGTGTTATCGAGCTTAAGGTTAAGGTTGGCGATAAGGTTGCTTCGGGCCAGGAGGTTATGATTCTCGAGGCTATGAAGATGGAGAACTCTATCACCACCGACTATGCCGGCTTCGTTAAGCAGATATTGGTAGCCGAGGGCGACACCGTTGCTGCGGATGCCATCCTTATCGAGGTTGCCGACTCCATGGAGGATACGGCTGAGGATGCTGGCGCTGAGCATAAGGTTACGGCTGCCGACGGCAAGACCGTTAACGCACCGCTGCCCGGTCGCGTTATCGAGTTCAAGGCTAAGGTGGGCGATACCGTCGCTGTGGGCCAGGAGTTACTTATCCTCGAGGCTATGAAGATGGAGAACTCTATCTCGTCGGACTATGCGGGTAAGATTCTCGGCTTCCTCGTAGCTGAGGGCGACACCGTTCAGGCTGACCAGCCGCTGGTGGTTATCGAGTAAATCGGTAAGGCCTAAAGTAATAGCGAGCAACCTTGTGGTTGCTCGCTATTACTTTATTAGGACCATGTCCGAGGCTCTATCTTAGTTGCAGCCACCGCAGTCGCAGCCCTCGCCACACTCGTGGTCGCCACAGCCACCACCGCAGTCACCGCAGCTGCAGCCGCCACCCATAAACTTAGCGAGATCCTCGGGTGTGGTGTCGCGTACCGAGACAACGGTAACGTCGAAGTTCAAGGTCTTACCTGCCATGGGGTGGTTGAAGTCCATCATGACGGTCTCATCCTTAACCTCCTTAACGAGGCCCATCATGTGCTGACCATCAGCCGTAGACATAGGTATCTGGCTGCCCACGAAGAGGATATCCTCGGCAACCTTGCCATCCATCATAAACACGGTCTTGGGCAACTCAACGATAGCCTCAGCGATAACCTCGCCATAGCCATCCTTAGCCTCGAGCGTGAACGATACGCTCTCGCCGGGCTCCTTGCCCATGATTGCCTCCTCGAACTTGGGAAGCAACATACCCATGCCTGCGATAAACTCCAAGGGCTGACCGGGCTGTGACTGGTCTGCAATAGCGCCATCTACCGTGAGCTTATAATCTACGGCGATCATCTTATTCATCTCTACCTTCATAGTACTCTTAGTTTTAATTATATTAGTTATTCGAATTCTCTCGTATAGCGTGTGCAAAGATAGGGGGTTATGGCGGATATGCCAAATTTAAGCCCGATAAATTTGTATTATTATTTCTTATTGCCGAATAAGCGTCGATTATTTTATCTGTGCTTGGCCTATGCCCGTCCATGTACCACTTATGCGGTTGTGGAGGTCGTCCGTGACGTCAATATCCACGGTGTAGGTGCCGTCGTCGTTATGCTTTACCGTCACCTCACCACCGCGTAGTGGCGCTATCTCCTCCTGATCGACCGTAAAGAACCAGCTGCACTCCAGGTAGCCACCATATATCCAGCCCAGCATAAAGGCATTCGTGGCGAGCACCTCCGATGCAGTATATCTGCCTGCGAAGCCACTCTCCTCGTCGCTATGTTCGGTGATGATGTCGATCTGTAGGCAGTCGCCAACGCCATCGTCGGGCTTAATCTGGAATACCCAATTCATAAAGCCATAGTCGTACCAGTCGCCCTGGCAGGCATATATCATCGAGTGGTGCGATAGTTCGAGCGTGTAGTCATCCTCGAGCGTAGAGAGAATGTTAATATCGCCACGGAGATCCCCGACTACGGTGCTGCCGTTGTAGACTACGTGGTGCTTATCCCCGTTGATGATAAGCTCTAAGGTTATAGAGTCGCTCTTGACAACCATCTTGCCACTCTCGATAGGCTGCTTCTGGTGCTTCCCATGCTCGTCGTTAACGAAGAAGTCGGTAGCGTCGGCAACAAACGTCCACGTCGTATATGTGCGCTCAGGATCGTAGGTATACTCCCCCTCGGGGATAGTAATCGTCCCCTCCTCGGTTACGACAGTGCCATAGGCGTCGATGCGGTAGTATGTGCCAAAGGGTAGGGTGGCGCCTTCGCTGGTGAAGCCGCGGTCGGAGAACTTGAGGAAGTAGTTGCCGGCACCCGCGGTGTAGGTATCGCCGTAGTAATCGCCACTAAAGGATGTGGCGGTGAAGTTATAGTCGCCCTCGCCCGCCTGTGTGAGTACGACATCGAACGAGGCATCGGCATAGCCAACAGAGATGTTTGCCGTGCGGCTCTCGTTTGTGGCGTTGGTGGCAACAAGGAGTGTGACCTCTCCCTCGATGTTGGTGTCGACGGCGTAGATCCACTCGGCATCGAACTTGACGTAGGTGTAACCTTCGGGCCTCTTATTCTCGAGCTCGTAGGTGATGACAACGGGCTGTCCTGCGCGGCCAAGGTCTATGGCTGTGGACGACGTGGGTGTAATCTCGGGTTCGTCGGGGGTGCCCGACTGATTGATGACGACGGTAGAAACCTGCGAGCCTACCGTTATGCTTACGGCAGCCATACGTGTACCTCCCGTAGTGTTGGCCGCAGCCGAGACGACAACCTCGCCCAGACGCTTAGCATCTACAATCTTGAGCCACTGGTCTGTTGTCGTTATCGCGATATCCTCGGGCGATACGTCACCCTTGGTGGTGTAGGTGATGGTAGCCCTACCTCCGTTCATCGATATGTTGAGCTCGTTGCCCGAGGTGATGACTATCTTGCCCGCGGTCATTGAGCTATCTTCGCAGGATGCCATTACACACATTAGAATGGCCGAGAGGAGATATGCGATACGTCTCATATTGGTAATCCTTTAATCTTCGGTAATTAGTGTTGCTTGCATTTGTGGGACAAAGATATTAATTTTTCTCTCATTTGCCAATTACGCTCGACGTCTAAGCGTGTGCGTGCGTATATATAAATATAGGTATAGGCTGGCTGTGGAGGTTAAATGTAAAAAAACGATGTTCAATGTAAAAAAAGTAGGCATACTATTTCTCGATTAAAAAATAAGTTGTATATTTGCAGTCGATTTTCCGTTTAGTGCTTTGTAAGCAGGTGACGGATAGTTCTTTGAAAGGAGGATGAGTAGGTTACGAAAGTTTTTTAAAAAAAAAATATCCAAAAAATTTGGAGATTAAAAAAAAGTTCGTACCTTTGCAACTCGATAAGGTCAATGCCGATGTAGCTCAGTTGGCCAGAGCAGCTGATTTGTAATCAGCTGGTCGGGGGTTCGAATCCCTCCATCGGCTCAAATATCGGGAAGATACCAGAGTGGCCAAATGGGGCAGACTGTAAATCTGCTGGCGCACGCCTTCGGTGGTTCGAATCCATCTCTTCCCACTACGACGCCGGTTGGAGTTGCAAGATCCGCGTTAGATGCGAAAGCCTCTAATGAGGAACGAAAGGCAGCCTCCGAACGGTGTATTTTTGCGGAAGTAGCTCAGTTGATAGAGCAATAGCCTTCCAAGCTATGGGTCGCGAGTTTGAGCCTCGTCTTCCGCTCACAGATGCGTGTGATGTGATGTCGCCTCTAAAGAAGAGGTGGATGTCGGCATCGCGCGATTGATATGTAAAGAAAAGAAATAAGTAACTTTAAAAACTTAAATACTTATAGTACTATGGCAAAAGAAAAATTTGATCGTTCGAAACCGCACGTGAACATCGGTACGATCGGACACGTTGACCACGGTAAGACTACTCTTACTGCGGCTATTACTACCGTTCTTGCAAAGGCAGGTTTGTCTGAGCTTCGTTCATTCGACTCAATCGACAACGCACCTGAGGAGAAGGAGCGTGGTATCACCATCAACACTTCTCACGTAGAGTACCAGACTGCAGGTCGTCACTACGCTCACGTAGACTGCCCCGGTCACGCCGACTATGTGAAGAACATGGTAACTGGTGCTGCTCAGATGGACGGT
>JAFWYM010000003.1 GCA_017517705.1 Alistipes sp. | reverse complement strand
GTTCGGGTTCAGGTTCAGGCTCTGGTTCAGGCTCGGGTTCGGGTTCGGGTTCAGGTTCAGGCTCTGGTTCAGGCTCTGGATCAGGCTCGGGCTCTGGCTCGGGCTCGGGTTCTGGCTCAGGTTCGGGCTCGGGCTCGGGTTCGGGCTCGGGTTCGGGCTCATGTTCGGGCTCTGGCTCGGGTT
The DNA here is from genome assembly GCA_017517705.1 of Alistipes sp. Classification (GTDB taxonomy): domain Bacteria; phylum Bacteroidota; class Bacteroidia; order Bacteroidales; family Rikenellaceae; genus Alistipes. The sequence continues at coordinate 45,518 of JAFWYM010000003.1, read as the reverse complement.
CAGGCTTAGGCTCGGGTTCAGGCTTAGGCTCGGGTTCAGGCTTAGGCTCGGGTTCAGGCTCGGGCTCGGGCTCGGGTTCTGGTTCGGGCTCGGGCTCGGGTTCGGGCTCGGGTTCGGGTTCGGGATCGGGTTCTGGCTCAGGTTCGGGCTCTGGCTCCGGCTCGGGCTCGAGTTCCAAATGATATGCAATACTTAAATCATCGAATTGAGTTGCTTCAACTACGACTTCTTCAATATCATCTCCATCTAGGATAGCCAAGCAATCCTCAGCATGAGCAAGACGCTTAGTATTATCCACAATAAGACACTCTCTAATAAGTCTCTGCCAGGGTTCTACAACGCTACATAACCTATCAGGAAGTATTCCTGAGATCATCTGACGGTATTGTTCCTGACGGCCCTCTTCACTTGTGGGAGAGAATTTTCCAGAATTGAAGGGCAATTCACCCGTAAGCATCTGGTATGCAATAACACCAAAACTCCATAGGTCGGTATTCTTGCGTATCTTCGACTCCTTAAGTTGCTCTGGTGAGGCATAGGCGCGTGTGCCTCCAAGCACCGAATTACTCACAGCCGAGGTCACACCATCCTCAAGTTGCTTTGATATGCCGAAGTCTGTAATTTTGGGGATATAGCGACCTGCATGGTGCACTATAAGCACATTCTGGGGTTTAAGATCGCGGTGTATGATATTATGTGTATGCAGAAACTCTATACCACGAAGTATCTGCCTTAGTATATCATAGCACTCTGATTGGGTAGGTTTTGCCGAATGCATAACCGTAGCAAGGCTTCCAGCCTCATAGTAGCGCATTACAGCTATATCTATCTCTCCAGAAAAGGTAGGAAAAGTATAGCAAGCCTCATAGCGTGCTACGTTAGTATGTCGCATACCCTTAGCCTTATTCACCTCCTCACGAAGACGTAGTTCTGGATGCTGAGGATTAACTGGAGATACCTTTAGAGCTACATAGCGATCGTCGACATTGTCGTAGGCCTTATACACCGAGCCAAAACCGCCACTACCGAGCGAGTCGGTAGTAGGGTCATAGCTATAGCGGCTATAGAACTCTTGTTGGGTCATACGTCAATATCTATAATATGTACAATATATGTATCGCGCCACTATCGGCGAATCATGTTGTAGTCGCGCATAAGCTGATCCTTGAGGTCGCTAATCGACGAGAAGCGTTTCTCGTCGCGTATCTTCTCGACAAGCCTTACACGCAGGATGCGACCGTAAAGGTCGCCCGTAAAGCCGATGACATGGGTCTCCAAGAGGAGCTCCTTGCCTCCGACAGAGGGGCGGATGCCCACATTCGACATCGCCCGATATGTGGTGCCATCAATGGTGACCTCCGAGCGATAGACGCCACGCTCGACAGCGTCGTAACCATCAAGGGTCATATTTGCCGTAGGAAAGCCTAAGGCGCGGCCTATCTTACGGCCATGGATAACCTCTGCTTCGATATCTATCATATAGTTGTTACTTAGTCATCTGGCTTGTTAGCTTGCGCACGAGGCTATACTCCGAGAAGAACTCGCGGGCAAAAACCCTCACAACAGTATACATAGGTATGGCCAGGAGCATACCCCAGATACCCGCAACATATCCCGCAATAAGAATCACAAGAAAGACCTCCAAGGGGTGGGCCTGCACACGTGCGGAGTAGAGCGAGGGTTGTATGATAAAGTCGTCAACGAGCTTGACAGCAACGATAGTCGACACAATGACAATGGCCGTATACGCCACATCGCCATCGATGGGCGAGAGAATACCCATAGAGACCGACACGAGGCATCCGATGCAGGGGCCGGCATAGGGGATGAGATTCATAACACCCATAATAAGACCCACCAAGAGAGCATCATTAACGTCCATACCAAAGAGCATCATAACTACGGAGATGATGGTCATAAGCAGCAGGCTCTCGACCATGAGGCCTCCGAAATAGCGCGACAGGAGTGCCGTGATGGAGTTCAGCGCGTTAAAGACATTGGTGCGGTAGCGGTCGGGGAAGAAGAGGGCGACAAGGCGATAGAAGAGACCATCCTCCTTGAGGAAATAGAACGTGATGAACGATATCGAGAAGAAGGCAATGGCCACAGTGGTGACCACCGACGCCACATTTGCAAAGGTCTTAACGTAGTCCACATCTATAAAGCCCAAGACAAAGCGCTTGAACGTGAGGCCTATATCCGTAATCTCCACCGAGAAGGTGCGCTCGATGAACAACTCGACATCGACCAAGGCTCGCTCGATGACACCCACAACGCCATCCCACTCGACAACAGCGAGCTCGTGAACCTTGCCAAACAGGAGCGGCACAAAGAGCCAGCATAACGCGCCGAAGAGAACCCACATGGCAACAAGGGTGATGGCCGCAGCCACAGACCGCGACATCCTATGTCCCGAGAGCGACACCTTAAGGAGGCGGTTGACAAGCGGGCGTCCGACGATGGCAAGCACGGCAGCGACAACGACATACAAGACCACCTTCCCGAGGTAGCCTATGGCACACAACACCGCAGCAACGACAGCAAGCGTAGCAACGCTCTTAATGATCTTCTCGACAGTCATACGCCACAGCTAATCTCTACGCTTAAGGCGCGCAATGGGCGTCTGCGAGCCGATAACAGGGTCGCCAATCTCCACGAAGAGCTCCGAATCCTTAGGTATGAGCACATCGACACGCGAGCCGAACTTGATGAAGCCAAGGACGCTATTCTGGTCGACGACATCGCCAGGCTTGACGTAGGTGACAATACGTCGCGCCACGAAGCCCGCAATCTGGCGCAGAAGCACGCGACTGCCACTCTTCAGGCGCACAACAGTCGTAGCACGCTCATTCTCCGTAGACGACTTGGGATGCCACGCCACAAGGAAGCGACCGTGGTGGTGCTTGGTATACTCCACCTCGCCACCCACGGGCAACCAGTTCATGTGTACGTTCGTAACCGACATAAAGATAGATATTTGCATCATCTCGCAGTCGACATGCTCCTTCTCGTGTACCACCTCCGTGACTACAACACGGCCATCGCACGGCGAGAAGATGAGCTCCTCGTCGTGAATCTGCACACGGCGAGGCTCACGGAAGAAGGCGGCAACGAAGAACCAGAACACCACAAGGAAGCCCGCCATAAACCAGTCCCATGCCCCTTCGGTCTCGATGAAGAAGTAGACAATCAACCATATAGCCAGGCATATAAGTCCCGTAGTGCCGATTATTACGTAACCCTCTTTGTTAATCTTCATAGGTATAGTAGTTTAGGTTATAACAGTTTTAAGGACTCCGCAATGATGAGATAGACCAATGCGAAGGGTGCCGAGTAGATGAGTGCATCGAACCTATCAAGCACACCGCCATGTCCCGGCAAGATGCTACCCGAATCCTTGATGCCCGCCTCGCGCTTGAACATCGACTCCACAAGGTCGCCAACGACCGATGTGATAGCAACAACGGCCGCAAGACCTAACCACAGCACATAGCTATCACCGAGGCAGTATGCAGCAATAGCACCGACAGCCAAGGCTCCCACGATGCCACCAAAGAACCCCTCCCACGACTTCTTGGGCGAGATACGCTCACACAAGCGGTGACGACCGAGCGTGATGCCCACGAGGTAGGCAAAGACGTCGTTGCCCCAGACGATGAAGAGGTAGAAGAGGAAGTACCAGGGTGACCACCCGCAGCCAGAGAGCAGCAGCGGGATGAATATCATCAGGGACATGGGCACTGCCACATAGAGGATGCCGAGCATCGTGCTTGCCACATTACGCAAGGGGTACTCCGAGGCTGTAAAGAGCTCGACAGCAAAGATGGCGAAGAGAAGAACCAGGAAAAGTGCGAAGCTCGCAATGGCTGACGTGGCGACGAAGGCAATACCCTCAATCCGCACAGCCACCAAGAGAGCCGTAGCAAAGAGCGTGATGCCGGCGGCCATGCCCAGTATCTTACGCGGGAAACACTCCACAGCCTCAGCAATCATATAGAACTCCCACATACCGACGGCTGCAATCGTAAGGAGCAGCATCCAGTATGTCTCAAACGACATCGAGGCAGCCAAGACCACAGCCAGAAGCACAGCACCACTAAGTGTGCGCACAACAAAGTTCTTCAACTTATCACTCATCTCTTACTCCGTTTTATCGTTATCGTTACTCTCGGCGGGCACTACCGTATAGGTCACCTCGTCCGAGCCATTATCCTCATTCTTAGCCTTATCCTTAGCCTCATCCGTGGCCTCCACAGCCGTGGCAGCCTCGAGGGCCTCCTTCGCTATCTGCTGAGCACTCTTACCCAGCACCGCCTCGACATCCTCCGAGAATATAGTCTCCTTCTCGAGCAACACCTCAGCCAGACGCTCGATATTCACGCGCTCCGTTTCGACGATGTCGCGAGCAATGGCTACAGCCTCATCCACAAGGCGTCGCACCTCCTCGTCGATAAGCTCTGCCGTGCGCTCCGAGAAGGGCTTGGTGAACATGTCGCGCTGCCCCGAGGCGTCGTAGAAGCTGATGTTACCCACCTTCGGGCTCATGCCATAGTAGGCAACCATGGCGTATGCCATCTTGCTCGTGCGCTCGAGGTCGTTGAGCGCACCCGTGGAGGTGATGCCCAAGAGCTGCTGCTCGGCAACACGTCCTGCAACCAACCCCGCCATCTTATGCACGAAGTGCTCGGCATTATGGTTGACCCTCTCCTCGGGGAGGTACCACGTAGCACCCAACGAGCGTCCGCGCGGGATAATCGTAATCTTCAGCACGGGGTCGCAGTTCTTCAGGCGCCACATGACAGTGGCGTGGCCTATCTCGTGTATCGCCGTAGCCCTACGCTCGGCAGGCGTCATAGGCATATTTCTACGCTCCAAGCCTCCGACGATGCGGTCGATGGCTGCGAGGAAGTCGCTCTGCTCTACGACATTATGGTTGTTACGCGCAGCAATGAGCGCTGCCTCGTTACATACATTGGCGATGTCGGCACCCGCAAAACCGGGGGTCTGCTTAGCCAAGAACTCCCTATCGAGCTTATCGTCGAGCTTCAACTTGCGCAGGTGTACATCGAAGATTGCCTTACGCTCCTTAGCATCCGGCAGTCCCACCTCTATCTGACGGTCGAAGCGCCCCGCACGCATGAGTGCCTTATCGAGGATGTCGACACGGTTTGTTGCGGCAAGCACGATGACGCCCGCATTTGTCTGGAAGCCATCCATCTCCGTGAGGAGCTGGTTCAGCGTATTCTCCCTCTCGTCGTTACCCGAGAATCCCGAGTTCTTACCGCGAGCACGGCCTATGGCATCAATCTCGTCGATAAAGACGATACACGGCGCCACCTTCTTGGCCTGCTCGAAGAGGTCGCGCACACGCGAGGCACCCACACCCACGAACATCTCGACAAAGTCAGAACCCGAGATTGAGAGGAATGGCACGTTAGCCTCACCCGCAACGGCCTTGGCTAACAGCGTCTTACCCGTACCCGGAGGGCCTGCAAGAAGTGCTCCCTTGGGTATCTTGGCGCCCAAGGCCTTATACTTATCGGCATGCTTGAGGAAGTCGACAATCTCCATAATCTCGACCTTGGCCTCCTCCAAGCCCGCAACATCCTTGAACGTCACGCGCTGCTTAGCATTCTTATCCGACATCTGGGCGCGTGCCTTGCCTACATTCATGATGCCGCCACCACCGCCACCACCGGCATTGCGTGCCATGGAGCGCATGATGAATATCCACACGGCGATGATTAGAATCCACGGCAGGAACTCGAACATATAGTCCATCCACCCCTTCTCCGTGCGATCGTACTTGACAACGACAGCCTCAACATCCTCACCCGCCTCGCGAGCACGCGCCTCGGCAGCAGCAAGACGCTCGGCAAAATACTGAACATCGCCACCGGTGTTAAAGACAACCTGCGCACCCGTCTTGGGCATATGCTTGAAGCGCTCGTCGTCCTTGAGCTCCTCGTGAGCCCCCTCGCGCAGGTAGATGCTCGCCTTCTCCTTATCCTTAACCTCGATGCGCTCGACGTAGCCCTCGGCTACAAGCTCATCGACCATATTCCAATCGCCATCAACAGGACGACCCTCCGAGTCGCCCATGAACGAGTAGCCGATGATGACAACGGCTACAAATGCCCAGAACCACATAAAGTTAAAGCGTGGTCGCATAGTGGGCTGCTTTACTCCATTAGCCATAAACTATCCCCAAAAATTCTTACTCACCAAACTCATAACGCTTCATCGGAGCATCTGCCCACAACTCCTCCAAGCGATAGAAGTCGCGCAACTCCGTCTGGAAGATGTGGACGATGACATCCGTGTAGTCCATCGCCACCCAAAACGAATTTTGACGTCCCTCAACACGCACGGGCCACTCGCCCATAACCTCAAACACCTTATCCTCGATGCTTGCCGAGATGGCATCTACCTGCGTGGTAGAGTCTGCATGACAGACCACAAAATGCGAACAAATGGCACCATCAAAACCCGACAAATCGAGCGACACGATACCCTGCGCCTTCTTGTCGTCCATAGCCTCAACTATCGTATCAATAAGCTTCTGCAAATCTTCCATAATACTATCTTATTGTTTTATAATTATTTACACGTTTATATTTCCACCCTCTCGCACACATGCGCCCAAACACATAACGCACGCACGAGATAGATTCTTGCAAATATAAGCAAAAAATGTGAAACACGCAACATTCTAAGTAAAACTTAACGAGTAGTGAGGAGTGAGGAGTGAGGAATTTTAAGGCAGACGAAGAGTAACAAGAGTAACGGGAGTAACGGGAGTAACGGGAGTAACGGGAGTAACGCGAGTAACGGGCACCCCCACCCCCGTTACTGCGTTACTCCCGTTACTCCGTTACTAAGGGGTGGATGGGGAGAATGGGGAATATGGGTAGTATGGGTAGTATGGGTAATTACCTGATAGCGCTTTACCCAATCTCCCCACTCTACCCACTCTACCCAGGCTCCCCATAACTGCGCTTTTATTTATGGGGAGTATAGGTAGTCTGGGGAGTCTGGGGAGTATAGGTAGCTATCTGTTAGCGCTTTACCCAGCCTACCCACTCTACCCACTCTACCCAGGCTCCCCATAACTGCGCTTTAAGTTATAGGGGAATTTAGGGAGATTAGGGAATTTAGGGAAATTAGTGAATTATCGTTTTCCTTATATTCCCTAAACTCCCTAAACTCTCTAAACTACCCATAACTACCCAACACTCCCCACGCCCCCATTATTTCTAAAACAATAGAAATAATTTATGTCAAAATACTTGACAATAGCCTTAGAATGTTGTATATTTGCAGTGTGGTAGGGATGCCAATCGCCATATACCAACAGCAACATACACAGCGACAACACACTAATAGTCAACACTATGTTAAATATATATTTAGCATAGCGGGCTGTCGTATAGCCATCCCAAGGAGGCTATGTATATATAGTACAATACCTTAATAGATATATTAACATAGAGTCTATTAAGGCGTGGGACGACGACAGTACGCATAATTTAGAGCGCAGTTATGGGGAGCCTGGGTAGAATGGGTAGAGTGGGGAGGCAGGGTAGAGCGCTATCAGATAGCTACCTATACTACCTATAATTTTAAGCGCAGTTATGGGGAGACTGGGTAGAATGGGTAGAGTGGGGAGATTGGGTAGAGCGCTATCAGATAATTACCCATAACTACCCATACTACCCATACTACCTATATTCCCTAAACTCCCTATACTTCCTCCCTCGAGTAACGGAGTAACAGGAGTAACACAGTAACAGGGGTGGGGGTGCCTGTTACTCTTGTTACTCCTGTTACTCCTGTTACTCTTGTTACTCTTGTTACTGCTGTTACTAAATGGGGAGTATGGGGAGTATGGGTAATATGGGTAGCTGATAGCACTCTACCCATCCTACCCTTCCTACCCACTATACCCATCCTACCCAGTCCTACCCACTCTCCCCACTCTCCCCACTCTCCCCAATCTCCCCACTAAATCCTCATTACTGATTAAAAATTCAGAAAAAAGTTGTATCTTTGTCCGATTATGCGCGCCCACGTGCGCCTACGCATAAGCATACAAACGATTAAAACATTATATACTATGCAGTTAGCAGACAAGTACTCACCCGAAAGTATCGAGCAGAAGTGGTACGACTTCTGGATCGAAGAGAACCTATTTCACTCGGAGCCCGACGACCGAGAGCCCTATTGCATCGTAATACCGCCACCCAACGTCACGGGTATGCTCCACATGGGTCACATGCTCAACAACACGTTGCAGGATGTGCTCATGCGTCGTGCGCGCATGCAGGGTAAGAACGCCTGCTGGGTGCCGGGCACTGACCATGCGTCGATAGCCACGGAGGCCAAGGTTGTGGCCAAGCTCAAGGAGGAGGGCATAGACAAGGCGTCGCTCACACGCGAGGAGTTTCTACGCCACGCCTGGGAGTGGAAGGAGAAGCACGGTGGCATCATCCTCAACCAGCTGCGCAAGCTCGGCGCCTCGTGCGACTGGGAGCGCACATGCTTCACGATGGACGAGGCACGCACCGCGGGTGTGCTTAAGGTCTTTGTCGACCTCTACCGCAAGGGTCTCATCTACCGTGGCGTGAGGATGGTCAACTGGGACCCCTCGGCAAAGACAGCCCTCTCGGACGAGGAGGTGATATACAAGGAGTCGAACGGCAAGCTCTACTACCTGCGCTATAAGCTCGAGGGCTCGGAGGAGTATATCGTCGTGGCGACAACACGCCCCGAGACCATCCTCGGCGATACGGCCCTCTGCGTAAACCCCAACGACGAGCGATACAAGCACCTCAAGGAGGATGCTCGCGTCATCGTACCCCTCGTAGGGCGCTCGATACCCATCATCCGCGACGAGTATGTCGACGTGGAGTTCGGCACAGGAGCGCTTAAGGTGACACCCGCGCACGACGTGAACGACTATATGCTTGGCGAGAAGTACGGCTTGGAGAGCATCGACATCTTCAACGACGACGGCACCATAAACGACAAGGTGGGCCTCTATGTAGGCGTCGACCGCTTCGACTGCCGCAAGCAGATAGAGGCAGACCTCACCGCCGCAGGCCTCATGGAGAGGGTCGAGCCCTACACCAACAATGTGGGTTACTCGGAGCGCACGGGCGTGGCCATAGAGCCTAAGCTCTCGATGCAGTGGTTCCTCTCGATGGAGCGTCTTGCCGAGCCCGCAACGAAGGCCGTGATGGAGGACGTCATATCGTTCGTGCCCGCGAAGTATAAGAATACCTACCGCCACTGGATGGAGAACATCAAGGATTGGTGCATCTCGCGCCAGCTGTGGTGGGGACAGCGCATCCCCGCCTACTACCTCCCCAAGGGTGGCTACGTCGTGGCCGAGACTGCGGAGGAGGCGTTGAAGCTCGCCGAGGAGAAGGATGCCTCGCTCACCATGGCCGACCTACGCCAGGATGAGGATGTCCTCGACACGTGGTTCTCATCGTGGCTATGGCCCATATCGGTATTCGACGGCATACGCTACCCCAACAACCCCGAGATAGAGTACTACTACCCCACCAACGACCTTGTCACGGGCCCCGACATCATCTTCTTCTGGGTGGCACGCATGATTATGGCGGGCTACGAGTGGCGTGGCGAGCGCCCCTTCAAGAATGTCTACTTCACGGGTATCGTGCGCGACAAGCTCGGCCGTAAGATGTCCAAGCAGCTCGGCAACTCGCCCGACCCGCTCGACCTCATCGCCAAGTATGGCGCCGACGGCATGCGTGTGGCTATGCTCATGTCTACATCTGCGGGCAACGACGTGATGTTCGACGAGGCCCTCTGCGAGCAGGGACGTAACTTCTGCAATAAGATATGGAACGCCTACCGCCTCATCAACATGTGGGAGGTGGATAGCACCATAGCGCAGCCCGAGGCTGCCAAGCAGGCCATAGAGTGGTTCGACGAGGTCATGCTCGAGCGTATAGAGCGCGTAGCCCACGACATGGAGCAGTACCGCATATCGGAGGCCTTCACCGAGCTCTACCGCCTCTTCTGGGACGACTTCAGCGGCTGGTACCTCGAGATTGTGAAGCCCGCATATCAGTCGCCCATAGATGCCCAGACGCTCGCACGCACGAAGCACTATGTAGACCAGCTGCTACGCCTGTTGCACCCCTTCATGCCCTTCGTCACGGAGGAGATATGGCAGGACCTCAAGCCCGAGGCCGATGTTAAGTCTATCGTCATCGCCCGCGAGCCCAAGGCCGAGCGCAAGGCCGACGAGAAGATTCTCGCACGCTTCGCCCTCGCTGAGGAGGTCATCACCGCCATACGTAACATACGTAAGCAGAAGAATATAGCACAGAAGGAAGCTCTCGCATTGCGCTATATTACCGACGAGAACTACCCTGCGGAGTATGCTGCCGTCATCGCCAAGATGGGCAACCTCAAGGCCGTGGAGGCTACGACGGAGAAGGACCCTGCTGCCGCAGCCTTCATCGTCAAGACCACGCAGTACTTCGTGCCCATGGAGGGCTCCATCGACAAGGAGGCCGAGTTAGAGAAGCTACGCGCCGACCTCGAGTACGCGGAGGGCTTCCTCGCCTCGGTGATGAAGAAGCTATCGAATGAGCGCTTCGTGCAGTCGGCACCCGAGAAGGTTGTCATGAACGAGCGTGCCAAGCAGGCCGATGCCGAGGCTAAGATTGCTGCGCTGAAGGCTCAGATCGAGGCTCTAAGCTAACGATGGCCGACATAACGATATATACCGATGGCTCGGCACGCGGCAACCCGGGAGCGGGGGGCTATGGCATAGTCCTCCTCTCGGGCATACACCGCAAGGAGCTCTCGGCAGGCTACCGTCTGACGACAAACAACCGCATGGAGCTCATGGCCGTATGCGTGGCGCTGGAGGCGTTGAAGTTCGAGGGCTCGAATGTCACGCTCTACTCCGACTCGAAGTATGTCATCGAGGCTGTAAACCAGCGCTGGGTCTTCGGCTGGGAGCGTAAGGGCTTCGCGGGGAAGAAGAACCCCGACCTGTGGATGCGCTTCCTACGCGTCTACCGCAAGCATAACGTGCGCTTCGTGTGGGTCAAGGGCCACGCCTCGACGGTGGAGAACAACCGCTGCGACGAGCTTGCCGTGGCTGCCGCCCTCGGTGGTAACCTCCTCGAAGATAGCGGCTACGACGGAAACTAAAAGATAAGGAGTATGGCAAAGCAGAGCTGGAAACCAGGCACGCTCATCTACCCGCTGCCTGCGGTGCTCGTGAGCGTGGGTGCCACACCCGAGGAGTACAACCTCTTCACTGTGGCATGGACAGGAACGATATGTACCGAGCCACCCATGTGTTATATCTCGGTGCGCAAGTCGCGCCACTCGTACGACATCATACGCCGCACGGGGGAGTTCGTCTTGAACCTCACCACGGAGGCTATGGCGCGTGCCACGGACTGGTGTGGCGTCAAGTCGGGCCGCGATGTGAATAAGTGGGAGGCCACGGGGCTCACCCCCGCAACGTGTGACCACGTGAGTGCCCCGATTATTGCCGAGGCACCCCTCTCGATATGCTGCCGCGTGCGACAGGTTGTGGAGCTCGGCACGCACGATATGTTCATTGCCGACGTTGTGGGCATCGAGGCCGACGACAGGTATATAGACCCCGCGACAGGCAAGTTCCACTTGGACAAGGCTGCGCCCATAGTATACTCCCACGGCGAGTACTACACCTTGGGTAAGCTCATCGGCCACTTCGGCTGGTCGGTACGTAAGAAGACAACGAAAAAACGCAAATAACAATGACAGAACAGCAGCACGAACTACTCAATAGATACGAGGAGGGTCTACGCGACACCCTCACCAAGCACCTCACGGAGAAAAAGGCCCTCGATGGTCGCTTTCTGGAGGTCGAGGAGCTCAACGAGAAGTGGCGCACGTCGGCACCCTCATATATGGCCGATGCCGTGCCCGAGATAGGCAAGTACCCGCTTGTAGCCATAGCATGGGCTATGTACGAGGGCATGGGTGCCGCCGTATTGTGGGATAAGGAGTGGAACCGCTACGCCACGACGGATGACTTCCATAAGATGTTTACCGAGCCTCGCGGCTTCGACTGCATGGACGAATATATCACCGAGGTGCTCATGGCCCTACCGTTGGAGTCTAAGGGTGCCGAGGAGCTCGAGGACCTCATACGCACGACAGCCGAGCGTGCGCTGTCGCTCATCCGCAAGGAGCAGGTCGAGGCACAGAGCGTCATGGCCTTCCATGTCTTCGCCCGCACGACGAAGGTTATGTTCGAGGCCGGCGTCGCCGTCGCCCTCCGACGCTTGGGCTACAACTACGTGAAGGTAAACGCCGAAGTAGTGAGCTAAGTGAGCGAGGGGGGGGGAAGAGAGACGGAACTAAAAGCGCAGTCATAGGGAGATTAGGGAATTTAAGGAATTTAGGGAATTTAAGGAGAGCGCTATCAGATAACTCCCTATATTCCCTAAACTCACTAAACTCCCTAAACTCCCCACACTCCCCATACTCCCTAAACTCCCTAAACTCCCCACACTCCCTATACTCCCTAAGCTCCTTATACCCCCCCCAACCACATCGCCCCTCCGCCAACACAAACAATAAGGGCTGACTCCATTGGAATCAGCCCTACCCTATATATATAGGTCTATTACTTTACTGCATTAACTATTGCCTCAAATGCCTTAGGCTCGTTGAGGGCGAGGTCGGCCAACACCTTACGGTTGAGGGCGATACCCTTAACATTCATCTTGCCAATAAACTCAGAATAGGTCATACCGTGCATACGTACTGCGGCGTTGATACGAACGATCCACAATGAACGGTATGTTCTCTTCTTCTCACGACGGTGTGCATAGGCAAACTGCAAACCCTTCTCGACAGTATTTTTCGCAACTGTCCATACGTTTCCCCTTGAACCAAAGTTACCCTTGGCAAGTTTCAAAACCTTCTTTCTTCTTGCGCGTGACGCAACAGCGTTGACTGAACGTGGCATAGTTTAAAGTTTTTGATAGAGCTGGTAGCGGTGTGATTCTCTCCCACTCTTTGGGGCTACTGCGCTCCGATTGTTAAAAAAAAGTGTTGTGCTACTCTGCAATTATCCGCGATTATTTCACGAGCAACTGCTTGATCTTAGCCTCATCGGCAGCTGAAACGGTACCTGAATAGCAAAGGTTACGCTTACGCTTGTTAGTCTTTTTGGTCAGGATGTGACTGTGATAAGCGTGCTTACGCTTGATCTTACCTGTGCCGGTGAAAGAAAAACGCTTCTTCGCAGCGGCATTTGTTTTCATCTTTGGCATTGTTACAAAAGTTAAATTAGTTAATAATAGCGTGCAAAGGTAAGAATAATATTCTATTTTGCAAAATTATCCCAACAATTTTAATTGTGGCGGATTATGGCTTCCACGCCCCAGACCACTGCAAGGCTACTTCTGCTCCTCGGTGCTATTAACCTTGAGCGTCACGATCACGGGGAGGTGATCCGAGAACTCGGCATTAGCGTCGGCGAGGTACTTCGTGGCCTCTATGCCCTTAGAGTAGAGCACGTAGTCGATACGCAGCGTGCCATACATAGGGCGGAAGGTGTAGCCATAACCCTTACCCACCTCCACGAAGGCGTCGCTATGACTCTCCACGAGCCTGCCGTAGACGTACGACATAGGCGTATCGTTGAAGTCACCACAGATGACATGCTCATAGGGGGTGTTCCTCACGACCATATCGAGGGTGTCGACATGGTCTACACGTATTGTCGAGTTGTTGGCTATGCGGTCTACGATGCTGCGCATACGGTCGCCATCCTGGAGTATCTTACCCTCGGCGATATCCTCGCTATCGTTTGCCGAGATGCTCATAGTGTGCAGGTGGTTGTTGAATACGCGCAGAGTATCGGCCGTGCGCTCGATGCCACGCTTAACGACGACATCTACCCACTGCGATGTACCACGGTTTTCACCCGCAATGTCGCCCGCAGCAATGATAGGATAGCGGCTATACGAGCGGAGCACCACATCGCCAAACTCCTTGACGTCGTGCTTATATATGAGCTTGCGAGCCTCCATCAGCGAGTCAAGACTCTCGATGTCGGATGCCGTAGTGTCGAACTCCTGGAAGCAAGCCACATCGAGCGCCTCCATAGCGTCGATGTAATCCACGATGCCGCGCACCGAGCGCTTGGCATCATCGTCGTAGAAGCCACGCACGTTGTATGTCAGCAGCGTGAGGTCGTTACGCGAGTGTTTCTGCTCCACCTCGCGCATGAATGCTATGTTGTAGAAGTCGGTGATGCGGAAGGCACCGGGGATAAGGAAGATAGCGACCAGCAGTGCCGTCTTCCAACGTCCCGTGACGAGCCATAGCAGCATACACACCACCACAGCAGCATATAGTATGGGGGCGAAGATGCCGACAATCGTCAGCGACCCGAATGTCGAAGGAGAGACATAGGGCGTGAGGTAGGCAATGACAAGAGCCACAGTGAAGGATATGGTCACGGCCAGAAGCACGATGACAAAGAGCGCGCCGAGGAACGTGCGCTTGGCACGACGTCGCGGTGTTCCAAATGGTTGGTTGCTGTAATTCTCGCGTTTTTTCGACATAATGTAGTTTCTTTACGAACACGGGGCGTGCTCAGTTAATAGTTTGTGTGTCCTTAATCGTTTCTATATTTCTACTTAGAAGTAGTATACTCTATTTCTATCTCTGTGGCGCCACCATAGTATGAGCAGCCAACCCCAGAACATACCTCCGAGGTGGGCGAAGTGTGCCACGTTGTCCATCGTGCCCGAGACTCCTAAGAGAAGCTCCAGAGCGCCATAGATGATGACAAACCACTTAGCCTTCATCGCTATAGGTGGGAATATGAGCGATATTATAGCGTTGGGGTGCATCATACCGAAGGCCAGCAGCAATCCGAAGATGGCACCCGAGGCACCTACCGTCGGCGTGCTCATATATGCCTGCCACTCCAACGAGCCCACCTCCATGTGCGATAGGTCGATCTGCGCCACGCCCATCTGGAAGAGTGCGGCACCTACGCCACACGCCAGATAGTAGGTGAGAAAGCGCTTCCATCCCATCTCTATCTCCAGCGTGCGTCCAAATATCCAGAGCGAGAACATATTGAAGAAGAGATGCGAGAAGCCGCCGTGCATAAACATATATGTTAGCGGCTGCCATAGGCTGAAGTGCGCCTGACTCCAGTTGGGGTCGAAGCTCGCACTGGCGCTGGTCATCGCCATCCATAGCTCCTGTGCCCCGCTACGCAGGTCGAGGTTGAAGAGTTGGAAGCGTATCAAGTCCGACTCCATAAGCATCGTAGCGACAAACACAACGACGTTAGCAATCATCAGGTTCATCACCACGGGAGGTGTTGTATTATTTGTTCTAAACGGTGCCATAACAATCCTATTTAATCATTTATCTCATCAGTTTTGCTGCGAGCTCCTCGGTCGTCAGCTCCGCCATGACGGGCAAGCCCGAGGGTGTGAAGCTCGGATTCGAGCACTTCTCCAAGCGACGTAGCAACTCCATAGCCTCGGCGCTCGTGATACCACGGCCATAGCCACGGCAACCACGGCGTGCCATGAGCTCGGCCATACGCTCGCGCTCCTTATCTAAGGGTATACCACCCTCCTCGATGCCGTGCAACAACTCGTACAGCAGCTCGTCTAAGGGCGTGGCCATATCGAGCATTGCGGGGCGTCCCGCCACCGAGATACGTCCGCCACCGCAGTATTCGACCTCGAAGCCGAGAGCTGCAAACTCCGTAGCGTGGCTCTCCATAAGGGCATACTCCTCAGCCGAGAGTTCCAACTCCTCGGCAAAGAACATACGCTGCGAGGGGGCACTGCCAGCGCCAAGCGACGCCATAATATCCTCATACAGCACACACTCATACGCTCTTTGCAATGCCACGACAACACCACGGCCACCATACGTAGCCACAGCATAGCCCCCCGGTAGTACCATAGCCTCGCCAAAGGTGCGACACTCGGCCATAGTACCCATCGTCGACTCTATGACATCGAAGAGGGTCTCCTCCTCGGCCTCCTCGTCGATATACTCCACGAGGCTGCCTCCCGCCTTCCAGCCATCGCTCACAGCGTTGGGCTTCACACCCACCATATCGTCGTAGGGGACATCGAAGCCCGTGAATGGTACATCGGGCATGGGTGCCGTAGGGTCTATATACTCATCGCGGAAGGGGTTGTAGTCGCTGCGCGTGGCTATGCGCGGCTCGGCATAGCTATGTCGCTCAGCGCCAAAGACGGGGATATCGACACTTTGCGTCTGGAAGTCCATCATGGGTACGGCACCCGTCTTTACAAGCGTCTCACGCACCGCCGCCTGAAGTATCTCGAGGATGACATCGTGGTCGGCAAACTTGACGGTCGTCTTCTGCGGATGTACATTCACATCTACCCTATCGGGGTCCACCGTGAGGTAAATAAAATACGAGGGCATACACCCCTCGGGGATAAGCCTCTCGTAGGCACGCACGATGGTGCGCTGCATAGGTATTGAGTTGAAGTAGCGTCCGTTGACAAAGAGATACTGCTCGTTGTTACGTTTCTTGGCGGCCTGCGGTCGACCCACGAAGCCCTCGATGCGTACCACCGAGGTGTCCACCTCGACATCCAGGAGGTTTTGCTTCACGTGCTTACCTACGACATCGACGATACGTCCGCGACGATTTGTCGGTGGCAACGAATATACCAGGGCGTCGTTCTGCCTGAGCTCGAACTCCACCTCGGGGTTACAGAGCGCCACACGCTGGAACTCGCTCTTTATCTGCGAGCCGAGGCGCGAGTTATCGCCATCGATAAACTTCCTGCGTGAGGGCACGTTGTAGAAGAGGTTGCGCACCATAAACTGCGAGCCCTTAGAGCATGCCACGGGCATCTGCGAGCGGAACTCGCCACCCGATATCAACGTCACCGTACCTATCTCATCATCCTGGCGACGTGTGCGCAGCTCCACCTCCGCCACGGCAGCTATCGAGGCTAAGGCCTCGCCACGGAAGCCGAAGGTGTGCAGTCGGTAAACATCCTCGATGGATGTTATCTTCGACGTAGCATGGCGGTCAAAGGCCATACGCGCATCCTCGCTCGACATACCCGAGCCATCGTCGACAATCTGTATAAGCTCCTTACCGCCATTGCGGTAGTTCACCTTGACACACTGCGCCCCTGCGTCAAGCGAGTTTTCCATCATCTCCTTGACGACATTCGAGGGGGCATTCACCACCTCTCCCGCGGCAATCTGGTTTGCCACAATCTCGGGTAGCAGTCTTATTTTATTCATACCTATTCTCTCGTCCGAGGGTTGTTACATCACCCTACTTTTCTATCACCCTCTTACCATCCACAATCTTCACATCGTCATCATAGATGTTTATATTGGGATTCTGTCTGTTCCACTCCTCAATCTCGTTAATCACCTCGGGTGTGAGGCTCTTATACTCGCGGAAGTCGATATCGCCGTGCTTCTCGTAGAGTATTATGCGCGGCACGGATGTAGTGTCTCCCTCGTGCATAGCAGCGGGCTGCTCGCTCAACGCCATCTTCTCCTCTGCGGCACGCTCCGCGAAGCTCACAAAGCGCGGCAGGAAGAAGATGATGGCCGCAACCATCAAAACACCGATAAGCACTATGCGTCCTACGCCTGCAAGGCTACTGCGGTCGCCACGCGACGCATCACGCGCCTCGCGCTGCGTGCGTATATACTTTCCGGGGGCGTAGGGCTCATCGTCCATTGCCGAGGTGCCGTGCAGCTCCCTACGGCGACGGTCGCGCTCCTCCTTCAAGGGGTCGTAGTATCGCGGGATGTAGTTGAACTGTCGCGGCTTCGTTTTCGGTGGTCTGAAGAATGACATAACGCTAATTTACATTTAGTTATCCGCGGAAGAAGCTCTTCATCCTCTCCAGGATATTCTGGTTCTCGACATTCTCGGCACGCTTGAAGTGGGGCTGCTCGGCAAGCTGCTCTACGAGCTTACGCTCCTCCTTCGTGAGCTCATCGGGGATAGTCACATCCACAAGTATCACGATGTCGCCCTTACCATAGCCATTGACGCTGGGCAGTCCCTTGCCACGAAGTCTCAGCACCTTGCCTGCGTGTGTTCCGGGTGATAGCTTGATGCGCACACGGCCATCTATGGTCGGCACCTCCAACTCGCCACCGAGGATGGCTGTAGTGACGGTGATATTGAGGTTGTATACCAGGTCGTTGCCATCGCGACGGAACTCCGCATTGGGCTCCTCCTCGATAACGACGATAAGGTCGCCATTGACACCTCCGCGACGTGCCGCATTACCGCGACCCTCGACGCGCAGAGCCATACCCTCCTCGACGCCTGCGGGAATCTTAACCTCCACGACCTCCTGACCGCGCTCCGTACCCTCGCCGCCACACTTATCGCAGCGCTCCTTGATGATACGTCCCTCGCCCTGACACTTGGGGCATACGCTCTGCGTCTGCATGCGACCGAAGAAGGAGTTTTGCACCGTGATGACATATCCCGAGCCGTTACAGTCGGGGCACGTGGTATATGCCGACTTATCCTTGGCACCCGTACCGCCACACTTATCGCACGCCACGGTCTTGTTTATCTTGAGTTTCTTCGTTACGCCCTCGGCGATCTCCTTAAGCGAGAGCTTCACCGTAACACGTATATCGCTACCACGGTTGACCCTCTGACGACGCGTGCCACCACTCGAGCGACCACCGCCAAAGCCTCCAAAGGCACCGCCAAAGATGTCGCCAAACTGCTCGAATATATCATCCATGGTGAAGCCTCCGGCGCCACCAAAGCCACCGAAGCCACCACTGCCGGCACCATTCATGCCTGCATGACCAAAGCGGTCGTAGCGTGCGCGCTTATCATCGTTCGACAGCACATCGTAAGCCTCAGCTGCCTCCTTAAACTTCTCCTCAGCCTCCTTATCCCCGGGGTTCTTGTCGGGGTGATATTTGATGGCGGCCTTACGATAGGCCTTCTTTATGGTATCGGCATCGGCATTGCGCTCGACGCCCAACACCTCGTAATAATCTCTCTTCTCTGCCATAATAGTCTAAAATATTGGCTTATTCGCCCACAACAACCTTCGCATAGCGCAACACGTGCTCGCCCATCTTATAGCCACGCTGCACGCAGTCGATAACGAGACCGTGCTTATCCTCACCCGCAGCAAAGCGAGCCACAGCCTCCTGCTCGTCCTCGTTGAAGGGCATACCTACGCACTCTATAGGCACGATGCCCGCAGTGGCAAGCACACTCTCAAACTTCTTCATCACAAGCTCCTCGCCCTGACGCAATGCAGCGATATCATCGCTCTTCTCGGATGCTGCCACGGCACGCTCCATATCATCGAGGATGGGGAGTATAGCCTTCCACGCACCCTCCGAGCCGCGCTCCACGAGCTCCATCTTCTCCTTCACGGTACGCTTACGGAAGTTGTCGAACTCCGCCTGCAGACGCATATACTTATCGCGCCATACGGCTATCTGCTCCTCCAACGTCGGCTCCACTGACACATTGTCAGCCTCGGCATCGCCCTCCTCTGCCACATTGTCATCCGCGAAAGCCGTAGCCATAGGCTCCTCCACATTCAGAGCCTCTGCTGTTTCTGCCATATCTCTCTCTTTATCAGTTGTTTGCTTGCTCATAAATCGTTTAAAATTAAATTGTTTCATATTATAATGAACAAATTATATGCCTAATAAAAATATTGTAGGTCGCTTCGCAATGTCTGGCATAGGCACCTTGCGCCACTCCTCCACACGCAGCGTGCGGATATACTCCTCGGGGGCTGTGATATCTGTAGCCACGCTCAGTCGCATCTTCGGCGACAGAATCTTGAGCAATGCCTCGAAGAGCTTCACATTGCGGTACGGAGCCTCAATGAAGAGCTGTGCCTGACGCTCCTGCTGTGCTCGGCGCTCGAGCTCCCTCAGACGGCGCTCACGCTCACCCTCCTTCACGGGGAGGTAGCCCACGAAGGCAAACGACTGGCCATTGAGTCCCGAGGCCATCACCGACATAAGTATTGACGAGGGGCCCACCAACGGCACCACACGTATGCCGTGGCGATGCGCCAAGGCTACGATGTCGGCACCCGGGTCGGCAACACCCGGCACCCCCGCCTCCGAGATGACACCCGCCGAGCGTCCCTCCAACACGGGGCGGAGCATGCGCTCCACATCCTCGGGCTTGGTTGTATGCTCGTTGAGCTCGACAAACTCCAGCTCCTCGATTCTACGCTCCACACCCGCCTTCGCGAGAAAGCGACGTGCCGAGCGTACATTCTCGACGATGAAGTAATCGAGACTGTTCATCACCTCGTAGTTAGCCCGCGGAAGCACATCCCACAGAGGGCGTGTATCTGCTATAGGGCAGGGTATCATATATATCGTTCCCTTCATTATCTCTCAGTGTATATACGCTTTACGCGCGACGATATAGAGGTCATTATCTCATAAGGTATGGTGTCGAGCACCCTCGACATGTCCTCCAACGTATTGCCCCTCTCGGCACTAAATATCGTCACCTTATCGCCTACGGTCACACCCGCAATGTCGGTGATGTCGATCATCGCACTATCCATACATACGCGACCTATGATCTTTGCTCGCTTGCCACCCACGATTACCTCCCAGCGGCCACCACCGAGATGACGGTCGAGGCCATCGGCATAGCCTACAGGGATTGTCGCTATCGTGGTCTCACGCTCGGTACGCTCCGAGCGACCATACCCTACACTCTCGCCACGGCCGAGCGTGCGCACCTGCACGATGCGTGTAGAGAGCGTCGCCACGGGGATAAGCTCCTCGGTATGCTCATAGCCATAGCCGTAGAGTCCCAGACCCAAGCGGCACATATCGAACGATGCCTCCGCAAAGCGCACGATGGCTGCCGAGTTGGCAATGTGGCGCAGCGGCTTATAGTCGAGCCACTCGGTGAGTTGCTGGCTCATATAGTCGAAGTCGGCAATCTGTCGTCGCGTGAAGTCATCCTCCTCGGGCACATCCGCAGAGCTTAGGTGCGAGAATATCGATGCCACGTGGAGCGCCGTGTCGTGGTGTATGGCGCGACCCAAGAGGTCTACTTCGTCGTCAATAAATCCTAAGCGGTGCATACCCGTATCGAGCTTCACATGTATGGGGTACGCCTCGCGATGCGCACGATGCACGGCACGACGGAAGGCATCGAGCGAGTGGAAGCTATATATCTCGGGCTCAAGGTCGTGGGCTATCATCACATCGAAGCTCTCCTCGTCGGCATTAAGCACGACAATAGGCATCGTTATGCCCTTAGACCTCAGCGTCACACCCTCATCGGCAAACGCCACAGCAAGGTAGCGCACACCCTCGTGCTGAAGCATACGCGCAACCTCCACATCTCCCGTACCATAGCCTGAGGCCTTGACCATAGCAACCATGGGGTGGTGCTGCGGCAGATGACGACGGAAGTAATTGAGGTTCTTCTTCATAGCCGCAAGGTCAACCTCGAGGGTTGTAGTATGCGTTCTACGCTCCAAGAGGCGGCTAATACGCTCAAAGCGGCTATCACGGCTGCCCTTAACCAGTATCACCGAGTGTGCCCAGCGCTCGCGCGAGAAGTTCTCGATGAGCTCATCCGTCGTGAGGTAGAACGACGTGCCGCGCGGGAAGAGGCTCTGATACAGAGCAATAGTCTCGCCCACACATATAAGATGGTCGACAGCAGCCTTACGCACAGCCTCCGCCACACGACCATACAACTCCTCAGGCTCCATGCCGCTCTGGCGGATGTCCGATATTACAGCCACACGCCTACGCCCCATAGACTGCAGATGCAGGGCGTCGAGTGCCACGATGACGGAGTTGATATCCGAGTTGTAGGTGTCGTCTATAATCATCGAGTCGTCGATGCCCTCCTTAAGTTCCAGGCGCATCGCCACCTTTGCCGAGAATATAGCGCCATCGACACTATAGCCGAGCTTACGCATCAACGCCTGCACGTGGTAGGCATCGACCATAAGGGCGTCGTTGAGCTCCATGGCATCGTCCACCGTCTCGTGACTGCTGTCTATAAGCTCACGATCGCCATAGCGCGCCTCAATACGCGACGCCAACGTGGGATACTCCCTGCTATATATTATTGTCTTAGCCTCGCGTGCCAAGATGAGCTTCTCCTCGATTTTTTCCTGCTCCGACGCGAAGTTTGCCGAGTGAGCATCACCTATAGATGTCACCACAACGATGTCGGGGCGTATCATACGCTCCAAGCGCTCCATCTCCCCGGGTTGCGATATGCCCGCCTCGATGAATGCCACCTCCTCGTTGCCCTCGAGCATCACGAGCGATAGCGCCACGCCGAGCTGCGAGTTGTAGCTCTTGGGCGAGGCGAACGAGCGCACCCTATCGGGCATAGAGCGTGCCGCCCACTCCTTGACGATAGTCTTACCGTTGGAGCCCGTGATGGCTACCACCGTACCCTTGAAGTTGCTACGGTGATACGCCGCGAGGCGCTGCAACGCATCAAGCGTCGAGTCCACACGCACGACGCCACAACACTTTGTCGGCAGCTCCACATCCCGCTCGACAATAAAGGCCTCGACGCCACGCTCCGACATACGACGTATGTAGTTATGACCATCGTGGTTCTTGCCGTCGATGGCAGCAAATACGACACCCTCGCTAGCTACAACGCTACGCGAGTCGGTGGCCACCTCACGAACCCTGAGGTCTGCCCCCTGAAGCTCTCCGCCCACAATACGGGCTATTTCCGACAATAGGTAATTCATATCTATAGTTCTTTATATCCTTATTACTGCTTGAACGTGACAAGCGTGATGCCGGCACCACCACGGTCAGCGTGGTCGTCGGCAATGGTTGCCACATCCTTTACCGTGCGCAGATAGCGACGTATCTCCTCCTTGAGGGCTCCCGTGCCCTTGCCGTGAAGTATCGTCACGCTGCCCACACCTACCATAAGAGCATCATCCACAAGATCCTCGACAGCCTCCAGTGCCTCCACAGCACGCATACCGCGCACATCTATCGTGTCGCGGAAGTTGAGCTTGCGCTCGCGTATGTCGACCGACACCACCGTGCGTGCCATCGTGGGACGTGTAGCCTCCCTATATTCGGCACCCGACACAGCCCTGAGGCGTGCCACCTCCACCGTCATGCGCATATTTCCGAAGGCCACCTGCGCACGCTTGCCCTTGATGGACTCCACAATGCCGGGCACCGTCTGCCCCTCCATCTTAACCTTCGTGCCTACCTCTATCACCTGAGGCTTAGGCTCCGCGGGCTTACTTGCCGGCTCTATGCCCCTCTGGCGATTCTCTGCCCTCTGCTCACGGCGCTCCCTGCGACGTGCCAAGCGCTCCATCTCGCGCTCTATGCGGTCATCCTTAGCGCCACTTCGGCCATCAACACCCTCGGCAAACGTCTCCAACTCCTTGCGTGCCAAGCGCGTGAGCTCCTTCTCGGCCTGCGACTCGCGGATGGTGCGTATCGTATTCTCTATCTGGCGGTTAGCCGAGGCGATAAGTTCCTCGGCCTCGCGACGTGCCCGCTCGATAATCTCGCGGCGCTCATCCTTGATGCTCTGCAGCCTATCGCTATATGTCTGCTCCAGCTGCTCCACCTTCCTATCCGTCTGGCGTATGCGGTCACGCTTCTCCGCCCAGTAACGCTTGTCGCGGGCAATCTCGCGAAGCTGCTTCTCGAGGTTTATATGATCCTCGCCCGCCTTATCCATAGCCTTGCGGACGATATCCTCCGGCAGGCCTATCTTTCGTGCCACCTCGATAGCAAACGAGCTTCCGGGCTTACCCATCTCAAGGCTAAAGAGTGGCTGTATATTCTTAACATCGAAGGCCATAGCACCATTTGCCACACCCTCGTTGCGCGATGCGAAGTACTTGATGTTGGCATAGTGCGTCGTAATCACACCATAGGCTCCACGCTCCACGAAACGCTCGAGGATAGACTCGGATATGGCGCCACCTATGGTGGGCTCCGTGCCCGAGCCGAACTCATCGATGAGTATCAACGTGCGCTCTGAGGCCTCCTGCAGCATAGCCTTCATATTAAATAGGTGCGACGAGTATGTCGAGAGGTCGTTCTCCAACGACTGCTGATCGCCGATGTCTATCATCAGTGAGTCGAACATCGGGAACTCCGAGTTCTCCAACACCGGCACCAGGAAGCCGCACTGCACCATATACTGCAATATACCCGTAGTCTTGAGACATACCGACTTACCTCCGGCATTGGGGCCCGAGATTACGAGTATGCGCTGCTCGGCATTGAGCTCCATATCCAGCGGCACGATAGCCTTGCCCTGCTCCTTCAACGTGCGCTCCAACAGAGGATGGCGAGCCTTGCGTAGCAACAGACGCCCCTCGGTAGATATTATGGGTTTCACGGCACCATTATCCATCGCCCAGCGTGCCTTAGCCCTAAGAGCATCGATGGTCGTAAGGTAGCCCTCGATACGCGCAAGCCCCTCAACATCGAGGCGCAACACAGCCGTGAGCTCCGTGAGGATGCGTACCACCTCGCGGGTCTCGGCATACTCCAGCTCCCTAAGCTCGTTGTTCAGCTCCACCACCTCAACGGGCTCGATATAGAAGGTACGCCCCGTGGCCGACTCATCGTGGATGAATCCCGACAACTTACGCTTATTGGCTGCCGATACGGGTATCACGGCATGGCCATCGCGTATCGATATCATAGCGTCGGCCTCGACGATGCCCTGAGCCTTTGCCCTCTGCAACACCTGCTGCAGGCGCTTGGCCACAAGGCCCTCATGCTCGCGTATGGCGCGACGTATATCCTGTAACTCCGCAGATGCCGACGAGCGCACCTCACCCGCATCGTCCACCACACGCTCAATCTCGCGCTGCAACTCCGGGAATACCGTGACGCCCGCGGTTATAGCCCTCAGCGAGGGATAGTTAGGCTCCCTGCGCGAGAGAATGAAGCCTACGATTGCTGCTGCCGAGCGCAAGCCACCGAGAAGCGTCACAGCCTCCTCGACCGTGAGATACGAGCCCTCAACAGCAACCTTATCGACGATAGCGCGCAGATCCTCCTGCTCGCCTATGGCGACACCCGTCTC
Source organism: Alistipes sp. (assembly GCA_017517705.1). Classification (GTDB taxonomy): domain Bacteria; phylum Bacteroidota; class Bacteroidia; order Bacteroidales; family Rikenellaceae; genus Alistipes. The sequence goes on along the minus strand of JAFWYM010000003.1, from coordinate 20,374 downwards.
CATCGTGAGCATCAGGCGCATCTCGTCGGCAAGGGCCAGACGACGCTCCACCTCGCGGCGTGAGCGCGTGAAGACCTCACCCGCAATGACATCGCGTGCCGACTGCATGGTGCAACGCTCGATGATAGCCTCACGAATACGATCGAAGCCTACCCTCTGCTCAAAATTCGACGGATATATCATCTCTGCCTACAGCAATGGTGTGATACTACTCTACGGTCTCAAGTGCCTTTGCAGCCCTCTTCTCAGCCTTTGCCGCCTCCTTTGCTGCCTTCTTCGCAGCCTTCTCATCAGACTGTCCGAAGAGCGAGAAGTGTACATAGCGCATAGGATTGGCCTTCAAGTCCTCGAGCAATAAGCCGAGGTTGTCGCCAGCCGTCGTGAGCGAGTTATAGAGCTCCTCATCCGTAAGCAGCTTACCCACAGAGCCCTCGCCATTCTCGATGGCAGCAAGCACCTGGTTGAGCGATGCCACGGTAGTAGTGAGCTGGTTGATAACATCCGCCTCCGCGAGGTCACCCGTGAAGGTATCGAGATTCTCGAGCATAGACTCCACACGCTCGGTGTTGGCCGAGAGCGTCGCTGTGAAAGTACTAAGATCGTCGACAGCCTTGTTGATATCGGGAGCCGAAGCCGCAAGAATACCATCTATCGACTGCGACATAGACTCTAAGTTAGCCACAAGGTCGGTGATATTCTGGCTGTTGCTGCTGATAAGCTGGTTGACGCCATCAACCGTCTCGTTCAGACCATCGATAAGCGCCGTGCCCTTATCCGCCAACGAGCCTATCATATCGGGCTTTATGCGTCCCTCGAGCGTAGCACCCTTCTTTATCGGCTCAGCAGCATCACCCTGGATGATGACGATCTCCACGCCACCCATAAGACCCGCAGCACCAATCTCGGCAACCGAATTTGCGGGAATCATCGAGGCATAATTACTCTCGACGGCAATCTCCACCTTCACACGCTCCTTCTCGAGGCTGATATCGCGGACGTTACCCACCTCGACACCACGCAGCTTCACGCGCGACGACTCCTGCAAGCCCGACACATCGTCGTAGTACACATAGTAGATGTTGCTCTGAAGGAGGATATTCTGACCTCCGAGCCACTTAATACCCCACCACGCCACACAGATGACGATCACGGCAAATACGCCAATCTTAAACTCTCTTCTCAGTTTCATATTCCTTTTGTTTTAATTATTTCCTTGCTTCACGCCTATTTCGTAACTATATTTCCATCCTTAAATCGCACCACGTAGGCATCCTTAAATGTCTCACGCACGCGAGCAAGCTCCTCCGCAGCGGCCTCACGTGTAGCATAGCTACCGTAACAATACTTGTATTTGTAGCGTCCCGTGCCCATATATAACGCCACGCGACCCTTGTACGACTTGAACTGATAGTCGTTCTTGTCGACCTCCACGGTGCTCGACAGAAGCTGTATGGTATAGCCCTCCGTGAGAGACTCGGGCTCCATGGTCTCCTCTTCCTCGGCAGCAGGCTCCTCGTTGGGCGCCTCTTCCACATTACCATCCAACGCCTTGAAATAGCTTACGATGGCATCGCTTATAGCCGTGGCCATCTCTGTCTTAGAGCCCTTTTTCGATAGGTAGGCGTAGTCATCGCTATTGGTCAGGTATCCCAACTCAACGATGACACCCGGCCCCTCGAAGTAGTAGAGCACCGTAAAGACGGGCCCCGCCTTGACTCCCAGATTCTTAAGGCCATAGCTCGACATATTACGACAACACTCCTGGGCAAAGAAGCGACTGAAGGGCTCATTCTCGAGCTGTCGCGCCACCGCCATCATAAAGCCCTGCGACGTGCGGTCTATATCCTTCGGGTCGATGAAGTCGCCATCGTCGGCATAGCGCGCCGCCTGTCCCTGATTCTGATTCATAAGACGCTCGTTGAGCGTGAGCACCCACACCTCACAACCATTGACCGTCGTCTTCTCGTGGGCATTGGCGTGTATCGAGACATAGAGGTCGGCACCCTTACGATTCGCGAACTCCGCACGACGCTTGTTATCCTCGGCCTGCTTCTCGTGGTAGGCAGAGTCCGACGAGCGCGTGAGATATACATCTAAGTTGGACATCTTCGTCCTGAGCTGCCTGCGCACCTCCTTCGAGACATCCAGCACGTAGTCCTCCTCGGCGATATCCTTCATCACCTTACCCGGACGCGGACCACCATGGCCCGGATCTATGACGACCACCCTTTTCCTACCCTCGGGCGCAACATTTTCCGACACTGAGGCGTTAGCACCTACGGGTAGTAGAACAAGGAGCACAAGGGCAATTATGAGATTTCTCATAAATAAGTCAATTTAATGCAAAAATTTTACTATCTTTGCGGGTTGTAACACGGTTGATATCGGCCACAGACCACCACCGGGATAGCTACAAAACCCTACGCCCGGTTTGTTTTGCCGACATCGTCGGCAAAGTTACAAAAAATTATTGAATTTTGAGACATTTATTCTTAAAATATCTAACATCTGCGCTGCTCGTTGCTGCGTTCGTGTGCCTCACATTCGGCCTCTCAAGTGCCGGTGCGGGCGGTTTTGGTCTATTCCAGAGCCGCGATAGCGTCGACACACCCGTGGGCCAAAGGGACACATCTGCCGACAATACGACCCGTCGTCGCACCTCCACACCGATGTTCGATGACATCATCGAGGGTAAGGCTGTTGACTCCGTCGTCTTTGACGCCACGAATAAGATGATATACAGCTACAAAACAGGCGATGTGACATATCAGGGTATGAACCTCAAGGCCGACTTTATGCGCGTAGATATGCAGACGAAGGATATCTTCGCCCACGGCTACCCCTCGGATACGGTCGATGGCAAGCCCACAAAGACACACCCCGAGTTCACCGATGGAGGCGCACCCTACTCGATGGATACGATCACCTACAACCTCGACTCACGCAAGGCCAAGATTAAGGGTATCGCAACACAGGAGGGCGACGGATGGCTTATCGGTAGCAGCGTGAAAATGCACCCCGACGAGACGATACATATCGGCAACGGTATGTACACCACGTGCGACTGCACCGACCACCCCCACTTCTACTTAGCAATGACACAGGCGAAGGTTATCCCCGGCAAGAAGATTGTCACGGGATATGCCTACCTCGTGATGGAGGATGTGCCCATCTACTTCCCCGGCATCCCCGAGGCCTTCTTCCCGATACACATGGGCCCAAAGTCGGGTATCCTCATGCCGACATACGGTGAGGATGCCAAGGGTTTCTTCATCCGCGACTTAGGCTACTACTTCACCTTAGGCGAGCATATGGACTTAGCCATACGTGGTGGCATCTACACCCTCGGTTCGTGGGAGGTATCTGCCGTATCGCAGTACGTCAAGCGATATAAGTTCCGCGGTAACTTCAACCTCCAGTACTCGGCAATACGCACGGGTGAGAAGGGCGAGGCCGACTTCGTGCAGCAGAATAACTACAAGATACAGTGGACACACTCGCAGGATGCCAAGGCCAACCCCGGCTCGACATTCTCGGCATCGGTGAACCTCACATCGAGTGGTTACAGCCGCTACTCGGCAACCAACGTCAACGACATCCTCGCCACGCAGACCAACTCTTCAATCTCGTATTCGAAGAACTGGGAGGGCACACCCTTCTCGTTGTCGCTGAATATGTCGGTGTCGCAGAACTCTAAGAATAAGACTATCGCCGTGACGCTCCCGACAATCACCTTCAACGTCGCCAGCTTCAACCCCTTCAAGCGTAAGGAGGCCATAGGCAAGACACGCTGGTACGAGAAGATCAAGATGAGCTACTCGATGAAGATGACAAACACCGTAAACACCACCGAGGATAAGGTGTTCACAGAGGAGACACTCCAAAATATGAAGAACGGTATACAGCACACCATACCCGTGTCTACGTCGCTATCGCTCTTCAACTACATCAACGTGAGCCCCTCGTTCAACTACACCGAGCGCTGGTACTTCAAGAAGGTGAGCCAGCAGTGGAACAACGAGACGCGCACGCTCGAGACCCTCGCCCCGGAATATGGCTTCTGGCGCCTATATAACTACAACGCCTCGGTATCGGCAAATACTACGGTGTATGGTACCTACGTAGCGAAGAAGAAGGAGCGCAAGCTCCAGGCTGTGCGCCACACACTCACCCCCAACATAGGCTTCAGCTATGCCCCCGACTTCAGCAGCCAGAAGTACGGCTTCTACGAGACGGTGCAGACCGACACGACGGGTAGGTTCAAGGTATACTCCCCCTTCACGGATAACGCCTACGGCGTGCCGGGCAGCGGACAGCAGCTAAACCTCACATTCGGCCTATCGCAGACGCTCGAGGCCAAGATACGCACGAAAGATACGGTCAAGAAGGTTAAGCTCATCGACCAGATATCGATAAACGGCTCGTACAACTTCTTGGCAGACTCTATGCGACTGTCGACACTGCCGATACAGCTGCGTACGACCATCTACCAGAATATAGCCCTCAACCTCTCGATCACGCTCGACCCCTACGAGGTGTCGCCCCAGGGTGTGCGCTACAATAAGCTTATGTGGAGCCGTGGCCTACCGGGACGTATACAGTCGGCAAGTTGGAGCTTCGGCTACACCTTCAAGTCGCGCGATGACAAATCGCGTGTTGCGGGCAACGACATCACCTCCATCCCTGCCGAGTACTTCAACTCGTGGAGCGACCCCTACGGGCAGCTCAACCCCGCAATGCGACGACAATGGATGGCAGGACAATACTACGACTTCTCGATACCGTGGAACTTAGGCTTCAACTACAGCTTCAGCTATAGCGCACAGCTGGTGAATAACGGCACAACGGGATATAAGAAGAACCTGCAACAGACGGTCAACTTAAACGCCAGCGTCCGACTCACGCCCAAGTTGATGATTACAGCCACGTCGGGCTACGACTTCACAGCACGCAAGATGTCGATGACATCCATAGCCATCACGCGCGACTTGCACTGCTGGCAGATGTCCTTCACGTGGATACCCTTCGGTAACCACCGCAGCTGGGCATTCAACATCGGCGTAAAGGCTGCATCGCTGGCCGACCTTAAGTACGACAAGAGCTACTCGCAGTACGACTATATGTACTAATTTCCAATGAGTAGTGAGCAGTGAGTAGTGAGTAATTAGTGAAAAATTAATATATAAACTACCAAATAATATTATGAACGCTATTGTAAAGAACGATTTTCAGTTCGAGGGCCAGAAGGGCCACTATGTAGGTAAGGTACGCGACGTATACAACATCAACGACGACTACCTCGTTATGGTCGTTTCGGACCGCATCTCGGCCTTCGACGTGGTGCTACCCAAGGGTATACCCTTCAAGGGTCAGGTGCTCAACCAGATTGCTGCCAAGTTCCTCGACGCCACGAGCGACATCCTCCCCAACTGGAAGATTGCCGTGCCCGACCCCATGGTTACGGTAGGTCATCGCTGCGAGCCCTACAAGGTCGAGATGGTCATCCGTGGCTACCTCTCGGGTCACGCCTGGAGAGAGTATAAGGCCGGCAAGCGCACCATCTGCGGTGTGGCTATGCCCGAGGGTATGGTCGAGAACCAGAAGTTCCCCGAGCCCATCATCACCCCCACAACCAAGGCTGACGAGGGCCACGACGAGGATATATCTAAAGAGGAGATCATAGCTCAGGGCCTTGTATCACGCGAGGAGTACGAGCAGCTGGAGGCATATACACGCGCCATCTTCCAGCGTGGCACCGAGATTGCCGCAAAGATGGGCCTCATCCTTGTCGACACGAAGTACGAGTTCGGCAAGAAGAACGGCACAATATATCTCATGGACGAGATTCACACACCCGACTCATCGCGTTACTTCTATAAGGAGGGCTACGAGGAGCGCTTGGCTAAGGGCGAGAAGCAGAAGCAGCTCTCTAAGGAGTTCGTGCGCGAGTGGCTTATGGATAACGGCTTCCAGGGCTTGGAGGGACAGCAGGTGCCCGAGATGACCGAGGAGGTTGTTGCCGGCATCACGGAGCGCTATATCGAGCTCTACGAGGCTGTCACGGGCGAGAAGTTCGTGCGTGCCGAGGCTGACGATGTCGAGGCCCGCATCGAGCGCAACGTCGCGGAATACCTCAAGACCTTGTAACTCGACAAACTAAGATACGGCAACGCTGCACTATAGTAGCAGCGCACAGCAAAAGAGTAGTCCTCGGGATGGTACTAAATCGTACAGCCCGAGGACTACTCTATTTGAGGCATGCCGCAGATGCGGACTTATAGTCGAAAATTACTCGAGGTTCATCTGGTCGATGAGGGCCTTGGTCTGAGGCTTATGACCGCGGAAGTTGACGTAGAGGGTCATGGGATGCTCGTGGCCACCCTTCTCGAGAACCTCATAGCGGAACTTGTCGGCCACGGTCTTAGAGAAGATGCCCTCCTCCTTGAAGAATGAGAAGGCGTCGGCTGCAAGAACCTCAGCCCACTTATAACCGTAGTAACCCGTAGCGTAGCCTCCGCTGAAGATATGCGTGAAGGCGGGGCCCATAGCGCAGCCATCAACAAAGGGCATAACCTGCGTAGGCTTCAATGCTGCAAGCTCGAAGGCCATAACGTCGCCCTCGTAGGGTGTGGTGATGCTGTGCCATGCCATGTCGAGCATACCGAATGAGAGCTGACGCACGTTGTAGTAGGCTGCGAGGTAGTTCTTGGCAGCAACAAGCTTCTCGATAAGCTCGGCGGGCATAGCCTCACCCGTAACGTAGTGCTTAGCCCAGAGGTCGAGGTACTCCTTCTCGGTAGCCCAGTTCTCCATAATCTGCGAGGGGAGCTCCACGAAGTCGCGCTTAACAGATGTGCCATTGATAGACTCGTACTTACCCTTGGCAAGGATGCCATGGAGGCCGTGGCCAAACTCGTGGAGGAAGGTGGTAAACTCATCGAACGTGAGGAGTGAGGGTGTCGTAGCCGTGGGCTTCGTGAAGTTCATTACGAGCGACACGAGGGGACGGCGCTCAACGCCATCGACGATGCTCGTACCGCGGAACTCCGTCATCCAGGCACCCTGACGCTTAGACTCGCGGGGGAAGAAGTCCATGTAGAGGACAGCCAACACCTTACCGCTCTCGTCCTTAACCTCGTAGGCCATAGCCTCAGGGTGGTATACCTCAATCTCGGGAGCGGGAGTGAAGCTGAGACCATAGAGTTTGTTTGCAAGCATGAATACAGCCTCCTTGGCGCTCTCGAGCTGCAAGTAGGGCTTAATCTGCTCGTCGTTGATAGAGTACTTCGCCTCCTTGAGTTTCTCGTTGTAGTAGCTGAAGTCCCAAGGCTGGAGGTCACCCTCAAAGCCATTCTCGCGAGCATAGGCCGTGATAGCCTCAACATCTCGCTTAGCGTAACCGAGCGTAGCATCGCAGAGCTCATCGAGGAAGCCATTTACGATCTTACGGCTCTCAGCCATGCGATCCTCCAATACGTAGTCGGCATAGCACTTGTAGCCGAGGAGATTGGCAATCTTAAGACGGAGGTTGGCAATCTTGCGTATGTTCTCCATATTATCCGCATCGCCACCCACACCGCGCGAGTTGTAAGCACGGTATAGCTGCTCCTTAAGGTCGCGCTGCGTAGAGTAGGTCATGAAGGGTACGTAGCTCGGCGCATGAAGCGTAACGGTCCAACCCTGCTGGCCACGTGCCGCAGCCTCGGCAGCAAGACCCTCCTTGACGAAGTCGGGGAGCTCGGCAACCTTAGCCTCGTCGGTGATGTTGAGCGCGAAGGCATTTGTTGCAGCAAGGGCATTCTGGCCAAACTCGAGCGTGAGCTGCGAGAGCTCCGTAGAGTACTTGCGGTAGAGATCCTTAGCCTCGCCCTCAAGGAGTGCGCCCGAGCGCGAGAAGCTCTTATACGTCTCCTCGAGAAGCATCATATCCTCCTTGTCGAGCTTAAGCTTCTTACGCTTGTCGTAAACAGCCTTTACGCGAGCAAAGAGCTCAGGATTGAGCGATATGTCGTTCGATAGTTCAGTGAGCTTGGGGGTTACGTTCATGGCAATCTGCTGCATCTCGTCCGATGTGCAGCTGCTGTTAAGCACGAAGAATACGCCCGACACGCGGCCAAGCATCTGACCCGACTGGGCCATGGCTACGATGGTATTCTCGAAGGTGGGAGCCTCGGGGTTGTTTACAATAGCCTCGATCTCGGCGCGGTTCTCCGCAATAGCATAGTCGAAGGCGGGCTCATAGTGCTCGATCTTGATAGCTGAGAACGGAGGTGTCTGGTGGGGCGTAGTCCACTCCTTAGCGAAGGGATTACCCTTGAGCTCCTCGGGCATAACGAGGCCCTCGGCCTGAAGTGTCGTAGTGCCCACGGTTGCAAGTGCCACTGCTGACATAATGATTGATTTTGTTGTCATAATTAAATTTTATGTATTAAGGTTTTCGACATTTACTTCTTAACGGGCTTGGACTTGATGGTAGTCTCTGATGTTCTCATCTTTGGGCGCACCTTTGAGTCGACCAACGGGCGGTTAATCGCCGGCAGTGTGCTCTCCATGGCGGGCTCTGCAACCGGCGCCTCAACGAGAGTGTCGACGGGCTCGGGCTCCGTCCACAAGCCACGCGCCTTGAGCATAGGTATCTTATCGGGCTCTGCACCGCGGAACTTACGATACATATCCATACCGGCACGCTGGCCACCCTGAGCAAGGAGGTCGTAGCGGAAGCTCGTAGCCAGATCCTTGTCGCATATATCGCGGCGCTCCTTGAAGGCCGCAAAGGCATCCTTGTCGAGCACCTCGGCCCAGAGGTAGAAGTAGTAGCCCGACGAGTAGCCACCATCGAAGATATGCGAGAAGTAGGTGTAGCGATAGCGAGGCTCAATCTCGGGGATGAGGCCACGACGTGTAGCGAGGTTATACTTCTCGAAGGCGTTGACATCAATATCGGTGAATGTCTCCATCGTGTGAATGTCCATATCGATGAGTGCTGCCGCTGTAAGCTCCGTGGTCACGAAGCCCTGATTGAAGAGCGAGGCTCGCTGCATCTTGGCAATAAGGTTGTCGGGGATAACCTCACCCGTCTTGTAATGCGTAGCATACTTCTTGAGAATCTCAGGCTCGAATGCCCAGTTCTCCATAATCTGCGAGGGGAGCTCCACAAAGTCGCCCTCAACCTCCGTCAAGCCACGATAGCGCACATCGGCAAAGAGGAAGTGCAGCGCGTGGCCAAACTCGTGGAACATAGTCTCAGCCTCGTCGAGCGAGAGGAGCGACGGCGTCTTACCCACCGGAGGCGTGAAGTTGCACACGATGCCCACAACGGGGGCCTTACGCTTACCATCGACATAACGCTGCTCCGTGAAGTTACCACACCAAGCACCTCCCTGCTTCGACTTGCGGGGATAGGGGTCGATGTAGAGGACGCCAATATGCGACTCGTCATGGTCGAGAACCTCGTATACGGTACACTCGGCGTGGTAGCGAGGCACAGTGATAGGACGGAATGTGATGCCATAGAGACGGTTGGCGAGGTAGAACATACCGTCGCGCACATTATCCAACGAGAGATACTGGCGCACAGCCTCCTCGTCGAGCTGATACTTCTGCTTGCGCACCTGCTCGGCATAGTACCACCAGTCCGACTTCTCGAATGTCTCACCCGGGTGATCCTTCTCGAAGAGCTCCTTCATATCCTCCAACTCGCGCTTGGCCGACTCCAACGCAGGCTCCCATATCTCGTCCAAAAGGGCATATACAGCCTTGGGGCTTCCTGCCATCTGATCCGACGTCACATACTCCGAGTACGACTTATAGCCAAGCAGATGCGCCTTCTCTACGCGGAGGCGAGTCATATCTTCGATGATCTGCTTGTTATCCGTATCGTTGTCGTTGTCGCAACGCTTCGTGTAGCCATCGTAGAGCTGGCGACGCAGGTCTCGGTTTGTCGAGTACGTCAGGAAGGGCAGCATGCTGGGCTTTGCCAACGTAAAGACATAGCCACTCTTACCCATTGCCGAGGCAGCCTCCGCAGCCTGACTACGCACGCTCTCGGGGAGGTCGGCAACCTGTGTAGAGTTGAGCTCGAGGTAGAACGACGCATTATCCGCCAAGAGATTCTTGCCGAAGTTGATGCCGAGCGACGAGAGCTCCGACTCGATCTCCACAAGACGAGCCTTATCCTCGGCATTGAGTAGCGCACCCGAGCGTACAAAGTCGTCGTAGGTCTTCTCCACAAGGCGCATCTGCACGTCGTCCAAGCCGAGCGTCGCGCGCTTGTCGTATACGCTCTTGACCTTCGCAAAGAGTGCCTCGTTGAGCATTATGGTGCTCGAGTGCTCCACAAGCATCGGGGCTATCTCGTTCATCAGCGCCTGCATCTGCTCGTCGCAGTCCGATGCCGAGAGCATGCCGAAGATGAGGTTTAGCTCACCGAGCTTCACACCGGCGCTATCCATCGCAACGATGACATTCTCGAACGTAGGCTCCTCGGTCGATGCTACGATGGCATCGATCTCCTGGTTGTGCATCTGCATTGCAGCCTCAAATGCGGGCTTGAAGTGCTCCGTCTTGATGAGGTCGAATGGGGGCACACCATACTCGGTGGTCCACTCGTCCAAGAGGGGGTTGCCCGTGGCAACCGTCGCATTCTCGTTACAGCCTGAGTTAATAATCATAACAAACAATAGTGTCGATAATGTTAAAAGGCGTTTCATCTATAATATTTTTTAATTAACTTTGCAAAGTTAAAAAAATTATTGACCAATGCAACTATTTTATGCTCCCGAAATTTCACTTCCGTGCTATACGCTCTCGGAGGAGGAGTCGAAACACTGCGTCCGCGTGCTGCGCATGAGGGTTGGCGACGAGCTTCATTTGACCGATGGTCGTGGCACGTTGTATCGCTGTAAAGTGGTGGATGACAACGCAAAACGCTGCACCGTGGAGGTCGTCGACAGCACCCCCGAATACGAGAAGATGAGCTATGAACTGAGCCTCGCGGTGGCTCCCACAAAAAATATCGACCGCTACGAGTGGTTTTTGGAAAAAGCTACGGAGGTGGGCATCACAGAGGTATATCCCATTGAGTGTGACCATAGCGAGCGCCGACAGATAAAGGCCGAGCGCGAGGAGAAGGTCATCACCTCGGCGGTTAAGCAGTCACTCAAGGCCTACCACCCCACGCTCCATCCCTTGACCGACGTGCGCAAGATTATAGCGATGGATTTCACCGGCGAGAAGTACATCGCACACTGCAACGACGCCTTTGGTGAGCGCCCCTATCTCGGTTCGCTGATAAAAAAAGGGGGGCGAACGCTCATTTTAATAGGGCCGGAGGGTGATTTTTCGGAAGAAGAGATTACCTTTGCGGTGCAAAACGGATTTAAGGCTATAAGCCTCGGTAAGGAGCGTCTCCGAACAGAGACGGCCGCCGTGGTAGCCACCGTTGTAACCGCAACAATAAATAAGCTTTAACCCAACAATTAAGCATACGTATGTATTTGTACACACTCTTGGCGGCACTTGTCGTCATTGTAGCTATTTTCCTCACACCCCAACGACATAAGGTGTGGATGGCAACGGGCGCGATATCTTGCGCCGCCATTGCCGCTATTGGTCTGGCGATCAGAGCCTTTGCCAGCACAGAGCCCATAGCCATAGCCGAGTTCTCAACCCCCTTCTTCGGTGCGGAGTTCTTCTCGGTGGATAAGCTATCATCGCTCTTTTTGGTCATCATAGCCATCGCCTCGGTAGCGACGGTTGTATACTCGCGTGGCTACGTCGAGGGCTACCTCAAGCGCTTCTCCGAGGCACACATCTCGCTGCACTACACCTCATTGGTGGTGCTCGTGGTGTCGATGATGCTCGTGGTGATGTCGAGCGGAGGCTTCTCGTTCCTCTTCTCATGGGAGTTGATGACCATAGCCTCATTCCTGTTGATACTCTTCGAGGCCGAGCGTCAGGATGTACGCCGTGCGGCACTTAACTACCTTGTGATGATGCACATAGGCTTCATGTTCCTCGTCGCAGGCTTCGTGATGACATATAGCGTTACGGGCTCGGCAAACTTCACCGCCATCGTCGACTACTTCAAGGTAGCACAGCCCCTGCCGCTCTTTATCATCCTCTTCATCGGCTTCGGCATGAAGGCGGGTCTCTTCCCCATGCACATCTGGCTTCCTGAGGCTCACCCCGCAGCACCGTCGCACGTGTCGGCCATAATGTCGGGCGTGATGATTAAGACGGGCGTATACGGCATTATGCGTCTGCTGCAGTCTATCGACCAGAACATCGAGCTCCTGTATACCATAGGTCTTATCGTTCTTCTCTCGGGCATCATCACAGGTCTCTGGGGCGTCATCCTCGCAGCCATGCAGAACGACATCAAACGTATGTTGGCATACTCGAGTATCGAGAATGTGGGCGTGATACTCATAGGCCTCGGCATCGCAGCCGTAGGTCACGCTGCCGGCAGCTCGCTCATCGGCATGTGTGGTCTCTGTGGTGCCCTGCTGCATACCGTCAACCACTCGCTGTTTAAGACGTTGCTCTTCTTCAGCGCCGGAAACATATACTCGAAGCTTCATACCACGGCAATGAACCAGATGGGAGGCCTTGCCAAGCACATGCCCATCACTGCCATACTTATGCTCCTTGCTACGGTTGCCATCTGCGCACTCCCACCCCTCAACGGCTTCGTGTCGGAGTTGCTTATATACATCGGTATGTTCAATGGCGTGAGCGATGGCCATGAGGTGCTCTATTCTGTTGCCGGCATCATCGCCCTCTCGCTCATTGGCGGCATTGTCGTCTTAGCATTCACAAAGCTCTATGGCGTCGTATTCCTCGGCTCGCCACGCTCTACACATGTTGCCGAGAGCACCGAGGTGGACAACGCGCGCATAGGTGCCATGGCCATACCCGCGGCATTCATCCTCTTCATAGGTCTCCTGCCTCAGTATGCCATACGCCCCATTGCCATTGTTGCGGAGTCGATAAGTGGCGCCGACAACAGCATCGCCTTAAACCACTTTGCCCCGACACTCGAGGCACTAAGCGCCACGGGGTGGACACTGCTTGCCGTAGTCATCATACTCTTTGTTATCAAACATAAGGCTCAGAGCACGCGCAAGGTCGAGAGTGGCCCGACGTGGGGTTGCGGCTTCACGGCGACAAACGTACGCATGCAGTACACGGGCGAGTCGTTCTCGGAGGGGTTGGAGAGCATCGGTAAGCCCCTGATGAAGGATACGGTCGATGGTCGCGCTGTAGACAAGGGCGAGATATTCCCCTCGCCACACAACTACCGCATACGCCACAAGGATAAGGTCGACTCGCTACTGGGACAGTGGTGGGTGAAGATGATGCACCGCATCAACGAGTATGTCATGCGCCTGCGTACCGGCCGTGTGAATAACTACATAACCTTCGCTTTAGCATTCCTTGTTGTGGTACTCGTACTCACCATCGTAGGTATACTCTAACCCTAACATCAACTATTGGCTATGTTAATAAAACTACTCAATACACTGCTTATGATTGTTGTGGCACTCTCGATTACGGGTGTCATCAACCGCACACGCGCTGTGCTTGCCGGACGTAAGGGTATTCGCTTCTTCCAGCATATATACAACGTACAGCTACAGCTGCGTAAGGGCTCGGTATACTCTACCACCACTACCGCCCTCTTCCGCATCGCACCCTGCGTATACCTCGGTGCTGCGGTCGTTGCCTTCCTCTTCATCCCCGTTGCCGACCTCGAGCCTATACTCTCGTTCCACGGCGACATCATCCTTGTTGCCTACCTCTTGGCGCTCTCGCGCGTGGCCCTCATCCTCGCGGCAATGGACACAGGAAGCTCATTCGAGGGTATGGGTGCTGCACGTGAGGCACTCTATGGTGCCCTTGTCGAGCCCGCGCTGATGATGGCGATGGCGACGTTGGCGCTCTTCTGCGGATACTCGTCGTTTGCCGACATCTTCTCTACGGCCCAGGAGCTCGACATGAACCTCACGGTGGTGCTCCTATTGGTCGCCTACGTCTTTGTCATCATCCTCTTTATCGAGGCGGGACGTGTGCCCGTGGACGACCCCAAGACACACCTCGAGCTCACGATGATTCACGAGGTTATGTGCCTCGACTACTCGGGCGTGGACATGGCGATGATACACATCGCGGGCTGGCTTAAGAATGCCATCTTCGCCGTCATCGCCGCCAATGCCGTGTCGGTGGCCATCTCGTTCCATTGGCAGTTTACCGTGCCTTTGGCCATCCTTGGCGCCGGACTATCAATAGGTATCGTCGAGTCGCTGCGTGCGCGTAATAAGCTCTCGCGCAACACCACCTTCATCCTCACCATCGTGGCGATGTCGGCACTGGTATTGCTCACCGGCTTCCTTCTAATCCAAAACATCGAAATCTAAGCAGCTATGGTACTATCACTCATAATACTCTATGTGCTGACGCTCATATACCTATCTATCGCTGAGCGCTTCAGAAACCACACGACGATTCTGGCCATCCAGGGTTTGTTGCTCTTCGGCATCGCCATGGCACGCCTCCACGCCTTCCACCCCGTAGAGATGGGCTTTATCATCGTCGAGACACTCATATTTAAGGCTATCGTCATCCCGGCTATCCTCATGCGCGTGATACAGAAGACGAAGATCAACCGCATACATTCGTCCTCATCGCAGTTCGGGGCGCTCGTGATGTCTATCGTGGCACTTGTAGCCAGCTGTACCATAACATATTATATGGCCGACAACCGCACCGACATGATATTCTTCGGCGTTGCGCTCTATGCCCTACTCTCGGGACTTATCCTTATTGTCATGCGTAAGCGTATCTTCGCACATCTGGTCGGCTTCCTCGTTATCGAGAATGGCGTATTCCTCTTCTCGATGGCCATAGGCGTCGAGTTGCCCATACTCATCAACCTCGCCATCATGCTCGATATCCTTATCTCGATACTTATCCTCGGTATGTTCCTCCGCCGTATGGATGACGACATACATACCGACGAGACTGATGCCCTAACCTCTATTAAAGACTAACAACGATGGAAATGCTTATATATCTCGTTATCTCGATACTTCTGGCCGTGCTACCTCTTGTTGTGCGCACCGAGCGTGCCACCAACATCATCGCAGCCCTCTTCTTCGTGGTGCAGGCTGCGGGCATAGGCCTCATCCTTGGCTTCGGGCTTATGGATGGCGTTATGCTCTCGATCTTCCGCGCCGACACCATCGCCGTGGTATTCCACACGCTTATGACGGCAGTCCTGGGCTTCGTCCTCGTACACTCGTCGTCGTACCTTAAGGCTGAACGTATATCCACGCGCTCGTATAAGGCGTACTACACCCTCGTTATGCTCCTGGCGGTAGCCATCACCTGCGTATACTACTCCGACAATGTAGCCATGACGTGGGTATTCCTCGAGGCTACGACCATCTGCTCGGCAGGTATCATCTACCACCGCGAGTTCCAGCAGTCGCTGGAGGCCACGTGGAAGTATATCTTCGTATGCTCTACGGGTATCGCCATGGCATACCTCGGCATCCTGCTACTCTCTACTGTTGCTGAGCACGGCTCCTTGGACTACGCCTCGATGAGTATGGCCATAGTCAATGGCAACCCCCTATATTTGAAGGTTGCCTTCCTGCTTATCGTCGTGGGCTATAGCTGCAAGATGGAGATCTTCCCGCTCTACACCGTGGGTGTCGATGCCAACTATGCCGCCCCCGCCCCCGCCTCGGCATTTATATCTACGGCACTTGTGAATGCAGGCTTCGTATCAATCTACCGCATATACGCGCTTTATGCCTCGGCCGAGGTCTTTGAGTGGGCACGCCACGTCTTGATACTCATCGGCATCCTCTCGTTGGCCGTGGGCGCTATGTTCCTGCGCCGCACGAACAACTACAAACGCTTCCTGTCGTACTCTACGGTGGAGAATATGGGTATCGTAGCCATAGGCATGGGTATCGGCGGTGTGGCGCTCTGGGCTGCCGTCTTCCACGTAATATGCCATACGTTGGTTAAGAGTTCGATGTTCTTCCAGGTGGGCATCATGCGCCATATATACGACAGCTACAGCATAAACCGCATAGGCAACTACATGAACATCAACCGCGTAGGTGCTGTGGGCTTCATCCTCGGCACACTCGTACTGTTGGCATTCCCCCCCTCGCCACTCTTCCTCTCGGAGGTGATGATCTTCTCGGAGATTGTCGCTAACGGCAGCTGGTGGCTCCTCGCAGCGATGCTCATACTCATGTGCGTCGTCATCTACGCAATATGGTCCCGCACACTACGCCTCGGCTACCACTCCAATCAGGATGAGTTGCATCTGTCGGCCGTCAATCGCCGCCTGTCATACTCGGCAGCCGTGCTCTTGGTTGTTGCCATCATCTTAGGCATGTGGCAGCCCGACTTCCTCAGGGAGGCTATCGACACAATAGTAAATATAGGATAGACGTATGAAACTATACCACATAACAAACAATAACGCTCAGGCCGTAGCCATCGCCGACATCCCCGTTGTGGAGTATGTCGACCTATATAACGACCTCAAGGAGCGTATGACCGACAGTCGCTACCATGTGGCACACTACTTCGCCACGGAGATAGATTGCGGCTTGAAGTTTTACCTCATCATCCTCGACGACACCACGGGCGAGGTGCTCATCACTTCGTTCGTCCCCGACTACTATGCCGAGGGTCTCGCCTCGCTCACAGCCCTGCACCCGCAGTTTCACCCCTTCGAGCGCGAGATGCACGAGCTCTACGGCATACCCTTCGACAGCCACCCATGGCTTAAGCCCCTACGCTTTCCATATGATAGGCGCGACAGGGAGTCGACGATGGAGAGCTACCCCTTCTATACTATCGATGGCGACGAGCTCCACGAGGTGAACGTGGGCCCCATACATGCCGGCATCATCGAGCCGGGAGCCTTCCGTTTCATCTGCGATGGTGAGCAGGTGTTGCACCTCGAGATAGCCCTCGGCTATCAGCACCGTGGTGTAGAGAGCGAGATGCTACGCAACGATAACCGCCTGCGCCAGACGCTTATCGCCGAGTCTACGGCGGGCGATACCGCTGTGGGGCACGCCACGGCCTACGCCGAGCTTATCGAGAAGTTCGCCAATGCCGACATCGGCGACGACCTCAAGCGCGAGCGTATGATAGCCATCGAGCTCGAACGTATCGCCATGCACCTTGCCGATACGGGTGCTTTGGCTACGGATATAGGCTTCCAGCTATATCAGGTGGCATGCGAGGCGCTACGTACCGTCGTCATCAACACCACACAGGCGTGGTGCGGCAATCGCTTCGGCAAGAGCCTCATACGCCCCATGGGTACGAACCACCCCCTCACGGAGGAGAAGATAGCCCTCATACGCAAGAATATTGCCGACGTGCGCCGTCGCTATAACGAGGTCAGGGAGGATATCCTTGAGGCCCCCACGCTCCTTGCTCGTTTCGAGCAGTGTGGTCTTGTTCCCAAGAGCGAGATGGAGCGCATCGGTGGTGTAGGTCAGGCGGCACGTGCCAGCGGCCTTAAGCGCGATATACGCGCCACGCACCCCTCGGGGTTCTATGCCGAGGAGCTTAAGCACGAGCCTATACTCAAGCACGATGGCGATGTCATGTCGCGCCTTGCGACACGTATGGACGAGGTGTTGCAGAGTGCCGACTATATCGAGGCTACACTGGCAGAGTATAAGCCTACGGGAGAGATCGCAGCGCCTAACTACGACGCCAAGCTCCAGGGCGATACCCTCGCCTTCTCGCTCATCGAGGGCTGGCGTGGCGAGATATGCCACGTAGCACTCACCGATAGTGAGGGACGTATCACGAAGTATAAGATTAAGGATCCGAGCGTGCATAACTGGCTCGGCCTCGCCATCGCGGTACGCTCGGAGGGCATCTCGGACTTCCCCATCAACAATAAGAGTTTTAATCTATCGTACTGTGGTCACGACTTATAATAGTAATAAGGTATGTTATTCGGAAAAGCAAAGATACTACGCAGCCACGGCAGGCAATATATCCCCAACCTCGACGCTGTGACCCTCACGGAGGAGTTCCGCGGCTTCCCGCTGCTCACAGCCACGGAGGATAGCGCCGACATCGAGCGCGCTGCTAAGATATGCCCCACGGGCGCCATCACTACAAAGCCGCTAACCTTGGATTTAGGAAAATGCCTCTTCTGTGGCGAGTGCCAGAAGTGCGCACCCAAGAATATCAGGTTTACCAACGAGCACCGCCTTGCTGCCACGCGCCGCGAGGACCTCATCGTCGAGGTGGGACAGACAGCGCCAAAGTTCGACACTGCAGCCATACGCCCCGAGATAGCCAAGTACTTCGGTCGCGCGCTGCAACTCAGGGAGGTGTCGGCCGGTGGCGACTGCTCTGTGGAGATGGAGCTCAACGCCACGGGCAACGTGAACTTCGACTTCGGCCGCTATGGTGTGGGCTTCACCGCCTCACCACGCCATGCCGACGGCCTTGTTCTCACGGGCCCCATAAGCCAAAATATGGCCGAGGCCCTCGATATATGCTATAACTCTATCGCCGAGCCTAAGATTCTCGTTGTCTGCGGCTCCGAGGCTGTATCGGGCGGCCTGTTTGCTGATAGCCCCGCTGTCGACCGCACGTTCTTAGATAAGTACCATGTCGATTTGTGGCTCCCGGGCGCACCCACACACCCCTTGTGCTTTATCGACGGCATCACGCGCCTGCGCAAGAAGCATAAGCGCTAACAACGTGATAGTTGCAAACAACGGGGATGACTAAAAAGTAAATTTGTCATCCCCGTTTTGTTTGGGGACTAAGTGCCACATAGTAACTTATCAGAACTCACAGGAACACATCGTACCCCATAGAAACCCATCAAACATCACGGGTATTAAAAATAATACCCGCAATATGAGGGTAACTTGAGGGTGAGAGGGGGGGCATCGTGGGGAGTGGCTGCGGGTATACTTTTATATACCCGCAAGAGCGGGGACTGTCGCAATGGGGGCAGTCTAAAAGTCGGTGGAGTATAAATAAATTCGTCATGCCGAGGAGGGGCATCCGTGACGGTGAGGAGTGTTGGTTGCTACCATGCCCCAACGTGGGCATCTACCGCTGAATATACCTCGTTGCGGAGTGTGGTGTTGTAGGAGTGAGTATCAGCGAGGAAGCTAAACAAAGGTAGATCGCCACAGAATTGCATAGAGCATGAGTGCGTATCAGTGTAGCCGTCGGATGCAATTCTTCGCGATGACGGCTTTATATGTATCGCCAGCCCTACAAAACCTATAAATCCCCACTTTTCGCATCCTCCCCTTAGTAACGCAGTAACAGGGGTGGGGGTACCTGTTACTCCTGTTACTCGGGGGAGGGTAATATGGGGAGTATGGGTAGTATAGGTAGTATGGGTAGCACCCTGATAGCGCCTTACCCAGTCTACCCAGTCTACCCTGGCTCCCCATGGCTGCGCTCTAAATTATGCGTCCCGTCGTCTCTTCCGGATCCTTCGACTACGCTAACGCTCCGCTCAGGATGACAAGGGGCGGGGTTGCCCCAGAGTGTCATTCTGAACGAAGTGAAGAATCTGCCCGAAAGGTCGTTATCGTCTCTGTAGTCCCTTTTTGAGATCCTTCACTACGTTCAGGATGACAAGGTGCCTTATAGTAACTCATCACCCACATCATACCTTCCCTAAACATCACGGGTATTAAAAATAATACCCGCAAGAGCGGGAGGGAGCGTTGGAGAGGGCGGAGTGAGCAAAAGCAACGCGGGTATACTTTTATATACCCGCGTCACCATTGATGCTGTTTATTAAGTAGTTAAGCTAAAACTCGTAGCCAACGATATCTGACGCATAATCGCCCCAATATGCTGCCGACTTATACGCCTCAACAGAAGCTGTAGGGACATAAATCGTGCACCCAATATTGACCAAATTCCAACTACCATCATACCATTTGAAAGCACCCTCTCCCAAGCTTGGTGGAGTTGTCGGCTTGCAATATACACTTGTCAGTGAGCTGCAATAACTGAATGCATAAAGTCCAATCTCAGTAACGCTATCGGGAATAGTTACACTTGTCAGCGAGGTGCAATAATAGAAAGCCCAATCTCCAATCTCAGTAACGCTATCGGGAATAGTTACACTTGTCAGCGAGTCGCACCAAGAGAGTGCATGATCTCCAATCGAAGTAACGCTATCGGGAATAGTATATTCTGTTAAACCAGCAGGTGCGAATGCTATCAGTTTTCCATCGACAATTAAACAACGATTATCTTCTGATGCAAATTTGCCATAAAAACTTGTCAGCGAGCTGCAAACACGGAATGCCAAATCTCCAATCGAAGTAAC